>NZ_JAPQKX010000060.1:0-247 GCF_026800125.1 Pectobacterium jejuense
GTCCACGTACTTTCGCCAGAAGTTCACGGCTGGCGTTGATATGCCGTGACAGTGTTTCTGCTCGAATAAACGCCAATTCCGTGCAGAAGGCATCGCCATCCAGGCCGATCGCTTCTGCACATTGACGCAGCACGGGGGTATCGACGATCTTGAGCCCGGAAACGTAATGTGCTTGCTCAATCTGGTACAGCATCGCCATGCCTTTGTCGTCCATGGCTTCCGCAGCCAGTATAGCCGCCGTCGGTGG
>NZ_JAPQKX010000061.1:0-241 GCF_026800125.1 Pectobacterium jejuense
GACGTGGATGGCGATACGCTGAGTTATACCGTCGGCACCCCGCCGGCCAACGGCACCCTGACGTTAAATGGGGCCACCGGGCAGTACACCTATACGCCGGGCGCCAACTTTAACGGTAATGACCGCTTTGTGGTGACGGTGTCGGACGGTAACGGCGGGACGACGACCAGCACGGTGAGCATCGGGATCACCCCGGTGAATGATGCGCCGGTGACGGCGGACCAGTCGATCGTCACCAGGG
>NZ_JAPQKX010000062.1:0-241 GCF_026800125.1 Pectobacterium jejuense
TCATTATTCCTCCCGCTATGCTATGCAATCATCGCCAAGGCATCGTTGAGGACTTTTTCCCCATTCATCATGCCATAATCAACCATATTAATTACCGCGATTGGTTTCTCTTTTTCATCGGCTATCGCCTTGAATTCAGGCAGTTTATATTTGATTTGCGGCCCCAAAAGGCAGCAGTCATATTCATCAATCAATTCATTAAACTCTTCAAAACCCACGGCTTTTATCTCAACAGCGATCG
>NZ_JAPQKX010000063.1:0-240 GCF_026800125.1 Pectobacterium jejuense
CCCGATCCGAAACGCCAGTTGATTGGCGATGACGAGCACGGCTGGGACGACGACGGCGTCTTCAACTTTGAAGGCGGTTGCTACGCCAAAACCATCAAGTTATCCAAAGAAGCGGAACCGGATATTTACGGTGCCATCAAACGCGATGCGCTGCTGGAAAACGTTACGGTGCTGGCTGACGGCACAGTGGACTTCAACGACGGTTCCAAAACCGAAAATACCCGCGTCTCTTACCCGATC
>NZ_JAPQKX010000064.1:0-236 GCF_026800125.1 Pectobacterium jejuense
GGGCAGCAACGCTGCCCTTTGTGACTTTCAGACTTCGGTCAGGCGTTTGCGATCGACCTTGCCGCTGCCGGTTTTCGGCAGCTTATCAAGCACCACAATGCGCCCAGGCACCATGTAAGCCGGTAAGAACTGATGCAGCTGTTTGCGCAGCGCCAGTTTGGTCATCTCCGAGCCGGGTTTATATTCAACGTAGCCGACCAGCACCGCGTCATCTCCTTCACCCTGAAGTTTGACGG
>NZ_JAPQKX010000065.1:0-233 GCF_026800125.1 Pectobacterium jejuense
GAAGGTAACCTGAACGAAATCAACAACAACTTACAGCGTGTTCGTGAGCTGGCGGTTCAGGCTGCAAGTGACACCAATGGTCAGACTGACCGTGGTTCAATCTACACTGAAATGAAGCAACGTCTGGACGAAATCGACCGTGTTGCTGGCTCTGCGTCTTTCAACGGCACGAACCTGCTGGACGGTACAGCAAGTGGCGGTATCAACATTCAGGTTGGTGCAAACACCGGTGC
>NZ_JAPQKX010000066.1:0-232 GCF_026800125.1 Pectobacterium jejuense
TTCTTCACCTTGAAAAATTCTTCCTGCATGTCGTCCATGTCCACGCACTGGTAGGCGGGCTTCAGGTCGTACAGGCCGTGCTTGCGGCCGTAGGTGAGCAGGCCGTTGTAGGCGCCCACAATGCCGGCGTAGCGCCCAAAGGCCACGATGCGCTCGCCCCGGGCGTTGGTCAGCAGCTCGTAGTCGACCAGCGTGATGTTCTTTTTCAGCACCTCCTGCAGCAGCTTGCGGT
>NZ_JAPQKX010000067.1:0-231 GCF_026800125.1 Pectobacterium jejuense
GTTTTACTGAATAACCGGTACGGAACCACGTCGTGGCAAAATTTACCCCAGCCAATCTGCCTGCTGAATTTCTCGACACAATGCGGGACATGATGCCTTCATCACTTTCGATGGAGGATTTCATTGCCGCCTGCCAGCGCCCGCTGCGCCGGAGCATCCGCGTTAATACGTTAAAAATTAGTGTTGATGCCTTTCTACAGCTCGTGCAACCTTATGGCTGGCAGCTTGAAC
>NZ_JAPQKX010000068.1:0-231 GCF_026800125.1 Pectobacterium jejuense
GTCGGCAAGGGAGCCAAGGCCTTAGCCTTTAGTAGCCTCGACAAGACTAAACCGGCAAAACTGTATTATAACAGCGCACCCGCGCATGCCGTTTACCCGACACGCATCATCACACAGGATGACGCGATAAAAGCGCCGTTGGGCGATGTCACGACCTGCAACAAACGGACGATTTGCAAATATCTGGTGCCGGAAGTGGTAGAGACCTGTCAACTGAGCATGGGATTAACG
>NZ_JAPQKX010000006.1:0-368332 GCF_026800125.1 Pectobacterium jejuense
GTCTTCAGCCTGTCGGTCAGTTCCCTGTCCAGCCTCGCCTCAATATGCGCCCCGGCATAGCGTTGCACCGGGGGCCGCGGCCGGTCCGTCGGCAGCGTCAGGCACGCCGGAATACCGCGCAACTGTTCGACCCAGTAGCGCTGCTGCGCCTGCAACACCTCAGCCTGCACATGCCGATGCTGCCAGGCCGCATAGTCGCCGTACTGGATCGCCAGCGGCGGCAGCGGATCGGGACCGCCCGCGCTGAACGCCTGATACAGCGTCCCCAGCTCCCGCATCAACACCCCGACTGACCAGCCGTCGGCGATAACATGGTGCAGCGCCAGTCGCAGCCAGTGCTCGTCATCGCTTATCCGCACCAGTTCGCCCTGCGCCAGCGGGCCGCGTGTCAGATCGAACACCGGCGCAAACGGCGCAGGCGTTCCGACGCCCGTGGCATCGCGCAGCCGCAGCGGAAAACCGCATCCGGCCGGCCCCACCACCTGCACCGGCGCGCCCTCCCGGCTTTCGATATGGGTGCGCAGCGCCGCATGACGCGCCACGATCCGGTCCAGCGCCTGACGCAGTGCCGCGACGTCCAGTTTTCCGCACAGGCGGAACCCGCCCGCTATCACATAGGCGGCCCCCGCCGCCTCATCCATCTGCGCCAGGAACCACAGCCGCTGCTGAGCCAGCGACAGCGGCGGCGTCTCGCCCGCCGCCAGCGGTTCAATGGCCGACAGCGCCCCCTTCCCGGCCGTGCCGAGCGCGGCCGCCATATCCTTGAGAGCCGGACGGGCAAACAGTTCCGCCAGCGGCAGTTCACGGTTTAACTCACTGCGAATGCGCGAAATGAGCTGTACCGCCAGCAGCGAATGACCGCCGAGCGCGAAGAAATCGTCCTGCCGGCCCACCGTCTCCAATGCCAATAATTCCTGCCAGATCCCGGCAAGCACGACCTCTTCACGCCCCTGTGGAGCCGTATAAGCCTGCCGAGAAAAGGCCTCTTCCCCCGGCTCCGGCAACGCTTTACTGTCCACCTTGCCGTTCGGTGTCAGCGGAATCTGCGCCAGCACGACATAGGCCGCCGGCACCATATATGCTGGCAACCGCTCGCTAAGGTGTTCTTTAAGCGCTTCGATAGCGATACCGCCCTCCTCCTGAGGAACGCAGTACGCCACCAGCCGCTTATCCTGCGCCGCACCGCGCGCCATCACGATCGCCTGCTTGATGTCATCACAAGCCTGTAGCACGGACGCTATTTCGCCCAGCTCAATGCGGAAGCCGCGGATCTTCACCTGAGAATCGTTGCGCCCCAGATAATCAATCGTACCGTCAGCGCACCAGCGCCCCAGATCGCCGGTACGGTACATCCGTTCTCCTTCGCCCGCGAAGGGGTCGTCAAGGAAACGCTCGGCGGTCAGTTCAGGCCGATTGAGATAACCCCGCGCAACCCCGGCTCCGCCAACGTACAGCTCTCCCGCCACCCCTATCGGCGCTGGCATCCCGCTCGCATCCAGAATATATAACCGCAGGTCTGCCAGTTGGCGTCCCACCGGGCTTTCCCCGCTCCGTTCCGCGTCGCGTTCATCCAGCAGAGCATGGGTAACGTGCACCGTGGTTTCGGTAATACCGTACATGTTGACCAACTGCGTGCGGCAACCGACGTTCTGCCGATACCAGGGCGCTAACGCCGCCACATCCAGCGCCTCGCCGCCGAAAATAACCCAGCGCAGGGCATGCCTTTCCCCGCTTGCCGCCTGCGCCGCCGTAAGCTGACGGAACACGCTCGGCGTCTGGTTAAGCACCGTCACGCCTTCTTCGCACACCAGACGGTAAAGTGCCTGCGGCGAGCGCGCGGTCAGTTGCGGCACCACCACCAGACGCCCGCCGTGCAGCAGCGCTCCCCAGATTTCCCATACGGAGAAGTCAAAGGCATAGGAGTGAAACAGCGTCCAGACGTCCTGTTCGTCGAACCGGAATGTTTCCTGCGTTGCCGCCAGCAGGCGCGTTACGTTGCGGTGCTCCACCATCACCCCTTTGGGTCGGCCGGTAGAGCCGGAAGTGTAGATAATATAGGCCAGATGGTTCGCCGCCAGCCCCAGCCGCGCCGGGCTAATATTCGCCGAAGGGCATTGCTCCCAGGGCCGGGATTCCGCATCCAGCACAATCAGGCCAAGCCCCTGAGGCAGCTCGCCCAGTTGTGGCAGGAGCGCCCGTGTGGTGATCAACACCGCCGGTTCGCTGTCTTCCAGCATGTACTGCAACCGCTCCTGCGGATAGCTGGGATCCAGCGGCACGTAGCCGCCGCTGGCCTTCAACGTCGCCAGAATGGCGACGGGCAGCTCGCAGCTGCGTTCAAGCGCGATCGCCACACGGCTGTCCGGGCGTATGCCCAGCTCGATCAGCCAGTGCGCAAGCTGGTTGGCGCGGGCGTTCAGTTCGCCGTAGCGCAGCGACTGCGCCTGACAAACCACCGCCGTGGCATCCGGCCGCGCCTGCGCCTGCGCTTCAAATTGCTCATGGATACAATGCGTTGACGGATAGGTGCTTTGCGCGGCACCCCACTGCTCGATAGTCAGCGTACGCTCTTCAGGCGGCAACACGGGAATATCGACAACCAACCGTTGTGGCTCATTTTGCAGCGCCTCAACCAATCCCGATAGCGCTGTCTGCATGTAACCAACCACGCGCTCGGCGTCTATCGAAATAGCCGCCTGCACAGTCATCGTGAGCCCCTTATCCTGATCGTCAACGCACAGGATCAAAGGGTAATTGGTTCGCTCTTCCGCACTGAGAAGATCGATGCCTTCCCACAGAGAGATGGCTTGATCCTGTGGATTAATGGCGGTATGCCGATAATTCAACAACGCGCTAAACAGCGGTAGCGGCGCAGGCACGCCGCTGCAACGCTGCGCCAGCGCCAACGAGGCGTGCTCATGAGCCAACAAACCGGCCAGCTGACTTTGGGTATAACGCACAGCATCCGCAGCCTTGCAACCTGACAGTTGTAATCGTAACGGCAATGTATTGATAAACATTCCCAGCGCATGACCGGATCCACCTTGTAGCCGACCGACCAGCACCGTCCCGAAGACCACATCTTCACGACCCGACAGCACGCCGATCACCCGCCCCCAGGCCAGATGGAACAGGCTGGCCACGCTAGTCCCGAAGCTGCGGGCCTGTTCACGCAGCGCGCGGGTCAGCGCCGCCGGCACGGGTTGAATAACTTTATTGATGCCCTGACCATCTCCCTGCACATCCGTCAGGCCATAAGGCAGCGTAGGCTCTTCTAGCGTTCCCAACATATCGCGGAAGAAAGCGTTGTCCGCGTCGCTATCACGTCCAAGACGGACCTGCGCCACGTAGCGGCGGAATTGGAAAGGAGCAGGCAGAGATTCAGCCTTATCTTCCAGATACGCCTGCGCTTCCTTTAGCAGCAACTGAAGCGATGTCGCATCATCCACCAAATGGTGATACAACAGCGTCAGCAACCAGCGGCGATTAAGCTTATCCTCGGCAATCTGTACCGCCAGCAAAGGCGCTCGCCCGATATCCAACCGCGCCGGGCTGGCATTTAACAGCTGCTCAGCAATATCGCCATCAGCAGGATTCAGGGTGAATTCGGTCACTGGTGTCACGGCTGAACGCCACACCACCTGCACTGGGTTACGCAGCGTTTTCCACACTATCGAAGTGCGCAACACGTCATGGCGCGCGATTACCAGATTTACCGCGTCGATAAAAGCATCGAGACGCTGCCGGCTGTCAAACGCCAGCAGCGCATTCAATAAATAGGGATCGTGCTGCTCCGCCGTCAGGGAATGGTAGAGCAATCCTTCCTGTAAAGGCGCCAGCGGGTAGATATCCTGTACGGCAGCTGCACCACCGGGCACCGTCGCCACAACACGGTCAATGTCCTCTTGTAACAACGTCGCCAGAGGCAGCATTTCCGGCACAATATACGTACAGCCGGCAGGGATCAAATTGTCAGGAACAGAGAGATCGACCCTACGCCCCGTCACAGAGGCCAAAGCCGCTAGATTAGGCTGTTCAAACAGTACCCGGACATCCGTATCCATTCCTTCGTCGCGCATCCGAGCCATTAAACGCACTGCCAGCATGGAGTGTCCGCCGAGCTCAAAAAAGTTGTCGTGGCGGCCTACCTGATCCAGATCCAGCAGCTCTTGCCAAATTCGGGCTAGCGTCTCTTCGATAACGCCTTGCGGCGCCTCGTAAACATGCGTTACTCGCGAGCCGACATCCGGTGCCGGCAGTGCTTTACGATCCAGTTTGCCATTCGGCGTCAAAGGTAGGGCAGGGAGCCGTACATAGGCATCCGGCAACATATAAACCGGCAGCGTTTGCTCCAAATGTGCACGCAATATCTGCGCTTCCGGTATTTCGCCCTCATGGCCTTTGGATAACACGTAATAGGCGGAAAGAAATTGCTCGCCAACACCATCCTGTCTGGCGATCACCACGGCTTCGCCCACTGACGGGTAGCTCAATAGCGCCGCTTCAATCTCGCCCAGCTCAATGCGGAAGCCGCGGATCTTCACCTGAGAATCGTTGCGCCCCAGATAATCAATCGTACCGTCAGCGCACCAGCGCCCCAGATCGCCGGTACGGTACATCCGTTCTCCTTCGCCCGCGAAGGGGTCGTCAAGGAAACGCTCGGCGGTCAGTTCAGGCCGATTGAGATAACCCCGCGCAACCCCGGCTCCGCCAACGTACAGCTCTCCCGCCACCCCTATCGGCGCTGGCATCCCGCTCGCATCCAGAATATATAACCGCAGGTCTGCCAGTTGGCGTCCCACCGGGCTTTCCCCGCTCCGTTCCGCGTCGCGTTCATCCAGCAGAGCATGGGTAACGTGCACCGTGGTTTCGGTAATACCGTACATGTTGACCAACTGCGTGCGGCAACCGACGTTCTGCCGATACCAGGGCGCTAACGCCGCCACATCCAGCGCCTCGCCGCCGAAAATAACCCAGCGCAGGGCATGCCTTTCCCCGCTTGCCGCCTGCGCCGCCGTAAGCTGACGGAACACGCTCGGCGTCTGGTTAAGCACCGTCACGCCTTCTTCGCACACCAGACGGTAAAGTGCCTGCGGCGAGCGCGCGGTCAGTTGCGGCACCACCACCAGACGCCCGCCGTGCAGCAGCGCTCCCCAGATTTCCCATACGGAGAAGTCAAAGGCATAGGAGTGAAACAGCGTCCAGACGTCCTGTTCGTCGAACCGGAATGTTTCCTGCGTTGCCGCCAGCAGGCGCGTTACGTTGCGGTGCTCCACCATCACCCCTTTGGGTCGGCCGGTAGAGCCGGAAGTGTAGATAATATAGGCCAGATGGTTCGCCGCCAGCCCCAGCCGCGCCGGGCTAATATTCGCCGAAGGGCATTGCTCCCAGGGCCGGGATTCCGCATCCAGCACAATCAGGCCAAGCCCCTGAGGCAGCTCGCCCAGTTGTGGCAGGAGCGCCCGTGTGGTGATCAACACCGCCGGTTCGCTGTCTTCCAGCATGTACTGCAACCGCTCCTGCGGATAGCTGGGATCCAGCGGCACGTAGCCGCCGCTGGCCTTCAACGTCGCCAGAATGGCGACGGGCAGCTCGCAGCTGCGTTCAAGCGCGATCGCCACACGGCTGTCCGGGCGTATGCCCAGCTCGATCAGCCAGTGCGCAAGCTGGTTGGCGCGGGCGTTCAGTTCGCCGTAGCGCAGCGACTGCGCCTGACAAACCACCGCCGTGGCATCCGGCCGCGCCTGCGCCTGCGCTTCAAATTGCTCATGGATACAATGCGTTGACGGATAGGTGCTTTGCGCGGCACCCCACTGCATGAGCGTGTCACGCTCTTGAGGCGATAGCAGTTCGTAATCGCCCACTTTTTTAGGCAGATTATCTTCGGCGATCGCAAAAAAGTACATCAGGCGGCGTAGGTGACACGCTAAATCATCTTCATCGTACAGGGAGGCATTGCCCGTCAGGCACAGCTCCAGGCCATGGGTTGTGCCACGATCGAGTACCGTGATCATAAGATCATCCGACGGGCCAAGCGCCAAATTGTGCACGGCAACTCCCGCATCGCCAAAACGTATGTCGTCGTACTGGAAAGGAATGATGTTGATCGAGGTGGAGTACAGCGGACTACCCTGAGCGATCAAGCCCAGATCGGCGCTAATGGATTCGCCACGATAGCGCTGGTGCCTCCCGGCACCATATAACACGCTTTTCGTCTGACTAAGGCACTCTGCGATACCGTCGTCGTCCGACAGCCGCAGACGCAGCGGCAACACATTGCTGACCATACCCGGAAAGCGGCGAAAATTGCTACCGGAGCGTGCCGTCATCGGCAGCCCCAGCAACAGATCGTCCTGGCTCGTTATTCTCTTAAGATAAATGGCTATCAGGCTAATCAGTAACTGTGGTAAGGCCACGCCATGCCGGCTGGCAATATCCCGCAATTGAAGATGGCTGTGTTGCGGTAAGTATTGCTGCCGACGGACAATATCGGAACACGTCGCTTGCCTCTGCGCCAAACTTACCGGAGCTGGTTGGTCGATAAGCTGTTTCATCCAGTATTGACGATCCTGCTCATAGCGCGTTGATGCTTCATACGCGTTATTGGCGTCCAGCACGTCCGTCAGGGAGGCAAAAGAATCGCCACGGGGATGATTGCCTGCCAGAAGATCGGAATAGACTTCAGCCATACGCCGTACGAGCAAAGCCGCACCATACCCATCAAGAATAGCGTGATGATAACTGTGGTAGAAAAAAAATCGTTCGGGTGCCAATTGAAGAAGGGCGAATGAGAAAAGCGGACCGCGCGACAGATTAAAGGGAGTATTTTGATCGTTTCGCATCCATCGCTCTGCCGCCGCTGTGGAATCAGACTCTTGACTAAAATCAAGCAGCGGGAAAGTCCAGTCGGACGACAGATCGAGACGCTGGCAGGGCCCTTCTGGAGTATTATGCAAGGTCATCCGCAGAGACGGTGCTTCTTCAACGACAATTCTGCCCGCTTTTTCAAATATCGCCGTATCCAGAGGGCTAAGGATTTCAAGATATTCAGCGGCTTTGAATACCTGGGGTTTAGCGCTGTGGTTTAGGTGTTGGGCGAACCACATCCCCCGCTGCGCGGAAGATAAGGGGAAAATAAGGTCGCATTGCGCATTTTCCCTATTACCCACTGGTTGCAGATTACACAAAAGTGCCTTTTTATCAGACATAGGATTCCCTCCCTGTTTGGCGTATTTAATCAGAGATTAATATTTATCGCTTTGAATATAATTAGCATATTAATACTTATTCAATATGGTTAGTATGTTAATATTTCAACTAACACTCCCCTTATTTAACTGTCGTTCTTCCACATCATAAAAACATTGACTTTACTATCACCCTCAGATATTCAGTGATATAATTACCTTACACTTCGTATTACATGACTCAACAAATGAAGAAAATAGTCTATATCACCATACTTTAATCTACTTATACATTGGATGCGTCTAATAAAAACAACCCAACATGAGTTTCTCTTTAAAAAGCTCATAATATAGTTTTTGAGAAAAAAAACAAATAAAAAACAAGTATGACGGATATTGAAATATAACATTAAAATTAAAAACCATATTAATTAATTATTAATTAACTGACAAATCATAACAAGCAAAACTATATATCTTGATTTATAATTAATGTGAGCGTCACATACAGACTTATTAATGCCCAGACGAAGGTAAGATGCACGTTGTTAAACCTGCAGTTGCCAATCAATGAGTACAGAACAGTGGCATGCTGATTGATCTCCTCCCAATATCGGTGCCAGGCTAAATCAGAGATCCGGGCCTTTTGGCAGACTTCGAACAAACTCCTCTGAGTCTGGTTATTTAACGAGGAATGCGGTCTCTGCAGGTTATATTCCTGTCGCCAGTATTCGACCTTATCCTGAGCGTCTTCCAGTGACAGGAACCAGTGGACGTTCAGACATTCGTCCCGAAAACTACCATTAAATGACTCGATGAGGGCAGTATCTGTCGGTTTTCCGGGCCGGGAGAAGTCCATTGTCACCTTGTTTTCATAGGCCCACTGATCCAGCGGCTTAAAAATAAATTCGCTGCCATTGTCGGTCTGCAGCCGTCCCGGTACCCGCTTCTGTAACTGCTTCAGGCGCTCCATCACCGCGACCACATCGTCTCCGCGCAGCCCCAGACCTACCTGGATTGCCAGACATTCCTGATTAAAATTATCGACTACAGTTAGCGCCCGGATACGACGTCCGTTGAACAGATTATCAGCCACGAAGTCCATGCTCCAGCACTGGTCAATCGCACTCCCCCCAGGACGTACACGTCTGTGTCTGGCGGTAACATGTCGACGGGGGCGTTTTGTCCGCAGATTCAGGCCTTCCTGACAATAAATACGGCGTGTTTTCTTATGGTTAATCAGCCAGCCTTCCCGGTGCAGAAGAATATGAATGCACTGAACGCCGTAGCGAACACGGGTTTCGGCAATTTCCCTTATCCGCTGCGTAATGGCCCGGTCATCACGGCAACTGCGGTAGTGGTACACTGTGCGACTCTGCATCATCAGACGGCAGCCACGACGCAGTCCGATACGGTAAGCTTCCAGCAGATATTCCACCGCTTCACGCTTTTGCACGAGCCTCAGAACTTTTTTCGGATGACATCTTGCAACATATCTTTGTCCAGACTCAGGTCCGCCACCAGCCGTTGCAGACGGTGATTCTCTTCTTCTATCTGATGCAGACGGCGCAGTTCCGTCACGCCCATGCCGCCAAACTTCTTCTTCCAGTTGTAAAAAGCGGCTTCAGGGCAAACGCAATCTGCTCTTCGGTATAACGTGTCTTTTTCATGCTAGATGACCTCTTTTGGACGGAGAATACGGGCCGAAAACTCTACTTTACGCCGGTACTGAACAAAGGGAAGAGATCACTGGGTTCGGTAAAGCCCCCTCTCTCACTGGATGTGAATCGCTACAGATAATATGAATGGGCGCCCAGTAAGGCACTTCGGGCAGATGATAGTTACTGGGCTTGCCGCGCCGCCAATCAGCCATGCAAAGCGGGCGCTCAGCGCGGCTGACACTGCCTGTCGGAAATACCGAAACGTTCTAACCAGTTCAACTTAGATTGACACAGAGCACGACTCTGGAACTGAGCTGACTGCCAAACCTAGTTGACCCATAAATAATATGCGTGAGAAATTAAGTTCGAGTCGGTAAAAATTATTCAGCATGTCCTTGTTCTTCAGGAAAAACAGCGTTGTCGATAAATGGCATATCGTCAGGCTTTTCCTTCTCACAGAGCAGCTTCAATAATTCATTTCGAACCAAAAGTTTCCGGGCCCGGGTTGTGGCCACATACAGCAAGTTAGTTTCATCCGTCCGGGCTGCTTCTGATAACAACGGGTCGGTAATATCCGAAAAGTCGTTGTTCAGGATTACTGTATCCCATTCCAGTCCCTTGCTGCGATGCGCAGTCGATACCACGACATCAGCATCTTTTTCATTCGTCGTCGCCTGACGGCGTAAGACCTGTAATTTTTGCGGGAGCGGGAAATATTTATCAAGTAAGCCGATCGCCTGATTCATTTCGACGTCGTTGGTTGCCTTGGCGATAGATTTATACTCTTCAAAATCCCGGTATTCACGGCTAAGACGTGGTGTACGCATCCGTTCAGGCATATCGACTGAAAACCAGTACAAGTCTTCCAGCTCTTCCGTTTTATAGCCTTCAATCCCTCCTACCCAAAACACGCGCTTCTCTTCCATACTCTCGTAGAGCGCAGCACCAATGACGCCGGCAACCGTCCGGCTGAGCACAGTGTAACGAGAAACGTCCGCAGGCAACCGATCAACCACATCGTCACTACCGCCATTTCCAATTACTGGATGTGTTTCCTCCTGGCGCGCCAGCAATATATTTGCCATTTCTGCAACAGCCGGACCAAATCGAAAGCTCTGTGTCAGCCACAAGCGGTCAGCACCTTCCAGTGCTGGAGAATTCAGCGCGTTATCGGCCCCACGAAAACGATAAATTTGCTGATGGCGATCGCCAACCAGGACGACATTACAATTTTGAGTAAGTACCAGCGAACTGATGACAGGATTGGCATCCTGCGCCTCATCAAACAGGATCGTGTCCCAACGTTTTGACAAATCGGGCGCTGACAACTGGAACAATTTCAGATAGGTATCATGCGTGACAGGAAACGTCGAATCGATGCAGCTCATCTCATTCCACAGAAACTGAGCCGTCCCCAATATATTGTCTGCATCTAGTCCTTCGCGATCACCCTCATCCGGAAGATGCTCATAACTGAGTGCCAAAGAAGCGCTGCACAGGAAATGGTTCAGCGCAGTCAACGCTATTCTGACCAGCGGCCAGTGGCGGGTATTCAGTTTCCGGCCGACGTCGGTAATGCGCAAATTGGGTGTTAATCTCGGCTTTAGATGCTTGCCAAATTTCATCCATGCTAGTTGATGAGAGGTCTTACACTCAACATTGAATGGAAACTTGCGTTCCGCATCATCACGAACTGCACGATTATACGCAAGGTAGAGCATCCTTCGGTCAGGATTGGCCTGCGCGTAGCGAACCAGCGTTGTCGTTTTACCAGTGCCAGCAAAAGCATTAACGACCAGATGTCTCCCTTTCCAGTTGATCACAGCGGATTGTTCTGCCGTGTCCAAGTAAGCCATATCTGTACTCCATGGTGAAAAATCATGTTCGCACAGTGCAAGAAAGGGAGATCTATCGCCATTAAAAACTAATTCTTCATTTTGGAAATTTTCAGAGCTCAGAAATTTCACTGCTGACCGCATTCAAAAAAATAACAAACAACAAATTACTTTTTAACCTTGATCAGATAACCACTTTGTCTATAGTAAATAGCACTTACCTCAATCACATCACTGTTAAGAACAAACCAAGCTAAAAATTAAAAAACCATTATAAAAAACACTAAAATTTAATATAATTAAAATTAGTTAAAAATCCATTTCAATAAAATAACTGTCATAGATTAATGAATCACATTAGTTTTTCACTTCTCATCGTGTGATAGCAGCGCTGATGGATGCAGTGCCACTCCCGGCAAGTGTAGCGCCTTTATGCGAAGCTACTTAGTAATCTTTTCCGTCGCTACCAATCTACAATTACCCGTATCGCATTTATCATTAAAACACAACTCTGCCAACCCCCTACCAGATAAATCTAATTTCACGCACTCTAGCAAGGAGGATAAATCATTATCATCATCACTACCCCTCAAAAAATAATATCCCTTACCAGAATATAAAGAAAATTTAAAAGGTGTTAACAAAACGCCATCCATTAATTCATCATAGACCATTCCAATATCAACAACCGCTATCCCCAATCCTTTTATCACTGCATTAATAGCTGAATCCATCGACTCAAACTCATACTTATTAATAACTTGAAACCGATCTTTCAAACGTGACTCTTCACACCAAGAAAACCAATCTAATTCTCTTGATTTAACATAAACGAGATCAATTAGAATTCTATTATCTTTTTCAAAGAGATGTAACAACTTTGGAGACACCACTACAATTAAACACTCAGGTGAAAGCAAAGTACAATTCCATTCATCAGAAAACTTACCATCGCCATATTTTACTGTTGCATCATGATTTTTTAAATTGGCAATAGAATGAGAATAGTCATCATTTATAGTTTCGACAGTGATTATTGGGAAGTTATCTTTATTTTTATATTTTCTTAAAATAGGAATGAACTGGCGTATAGAAAAAGTGTATGGACTGCTTATAGTTAATACGATTCCAGCACGGTGAACATTTTCACATGCTTTACTTAGTATTTCGAATGCATGGCGAAGATCACCAGCAAAAGACTCACCTTCTTTAGTTAAAAAAACCTTTGGCCCTTTACGATAGAAAAGCTTCCTGCCAAAAAAAACCTCTATGGTATTGATATGCTTACTAATTGCACTTTGCGAAATAAATAACTCACTCGCAGCCAAAGTGAAAGATTGATGCTTGGCTGCTGATTCAAAAGCCTTTAATGCGTAAAGAGGGGGAATATTAGTCCAATCCATTTATTCATCTCCATGATACGAAAACTTCCCAATAAACGCACACTAGCTATCTCTTACTTCAAAATCATTAACCATGAGAATAATCTCAAAACCCCATAAAATAAACCATGAAAAAAAGGAATAGTAACAATAACTATTTTCCCATTTTTAAACTGAAAAACATCATCTATAACCAAAAGTAAATATTAATCCCCAAACCTCGCAGCCCAATTACTTAGCTTACTTTTATTAAGTGTTAGATGGAAAAATGGGAGCAACTATGAATACCTTTTCATCATTTAGAAAGCACGCTCTTTTACATTCAAAGGAGACAGCAGTAAAATCAATCAATCACAATATATCTTTTTATAATTTACTTCTCTTAATCCAGCGAATAGCCACAGGATTGAAGAGTGCAAATATAAAAAAAGGAGACCGAATTTCTATCCATATGGGAAACTGCTTTGAACTTATAGCTACATATTATGCCTGCCTAAAAATTGGAGCAGTCTTTGTCCCTCTCAGCCTAAAACTGTCTGCTAAAGAAGTGAAAAATTTAATTCAACATAGCTCATCCTGTGCGTACATTGGTGACAAAAAAAGATTTTATGAAACAAAACAAGAAATTGAATCATGTACAATGCTAGAAAAAATATGGGTTATAGATCTAAAAATAGAAGATAAAGAAAATAATACACATAATTGGGAAGAAATCATCTCACAACCTTATGATTATTCAGAAGATAACATTTACACAGACGAAATCGCATCTATATTTTACACATCAGGAACGACAGGACACCCTAAAGGAATTGTTTATTCACAAAAAACACTAATTGATGCTGTAAATTTAACAAAAGTAACCATAAACCCCAGACTCCCCAAATCAGATGGTGATAAGCCTGCTATTCTTAGCTTAGTCGATCTCATTAGCCCATGGAGTATACTTATTACCTTTGCAGCTCTTCAAAAGGGTTATTCAGTACTATTACTTTCAGAAGTCGACATAGAAAACATTACAGAAACATTAAAAGAAACACAGCCAGCATGGATTGCAGGAACACCGTCAAACTTTCATAAAATCATTAAAAATGAAGAAAACAACAACAATTCACTCGATCTTAGTGAAACAGTTTGTGTCGCGGGAGGTGACTCCTGCGCAACAGAATTAAGCCAGAAATTTTTTGAGTGTTTTGGTTCTCATCTTCAAAGTTCTTATGGTCAAACAGAATTAGGGGGGCCAGTAATATACCATCACGATATCTATGCTATCAACGAACCCTCTATTGGTTGGCCCCTACCTGGCGTAGAAATTAAAATAAATAATACTCAATCAAGTAATGGAGAACTTCTAATTCGCTCTCCGGCGAAAACCATAGGAATTTGGAATGGACATGATATTGAACTATTTCCCTCTGATCGATGGCTCGCTACCGGTGACCTTGTTCGTCAAGAAAATAATAGAAACTTGATTTTCCTCGGGAGAGAAAAAGATCAAATAAAAATAGAGGGCTATCCTGTATACCCAATAGAAATTGAGAATACTCTTATTCAACACGCAGACATCGCCGCCTCAGTTGTGTTTAGCGTCCCAGATAAATTCGCTGGTGAACGTATTATTGCATTAATTCAACCCCAAAAAAACCACTCACTTAAGGCGGAAACAATAGCATCCTACTTATCCGATAACCTTGCTCATTACAAACATCCATCCGAATACATTTTCATTAAAGAAATACCTGTCAATACCACGGGGAAAATCAGCCGTAGGAAACTATCAAATGAATACCACTTATTAAAGAGTCAGGCGGAAAAAGTTTTTACGTTATAAAAAAATAGTAAACATCAAAGAATTTATGAAATCAATTCACAAACCATGAATAGATAACATGAATGACATCTAAAGCATTAAAAACACTTATTAACCTAAAGGAATCATCACCTTGAAAAATATAGAAAACACTATTATCGGAATTCTAATCGACGATCTATTTATTGGCATCCCTCGTTCAGAAATTGAGACAGATATCAATATGCGAGATGGTCTTGGTCTAGATTCCTTAGGGTTCAGTGAACTACGAGCCCAGTGTGAGTATGCGTTTAACATCAAAATTGAAGATGAATACTTTACTCCTCAATATTTCGATTCAATTCAAACGCTCACAAAATTGATTTCAGAGTTAATTCTCAAATCAAATAATCAGGAGGGGAACCAATGAATATTCAACACCAAGATAAAGATGACCATCAGCCACGATTAATGGGATTTACGGAGCTTAAAGGATGGCTAAGACACCGACATCCTATGGTGTACCTCGATCGTGTTCTTGATTACGAGCCAGGGAAATATATTAAAACACTTATGGCAGTTTCGGGTCAGACAGATGCTATCGCTGGCCATTTTCCCGAACGCGCTATTTTTCCGGCAAGCCATATGGTGCAGGCCATATCACAATCGGCAATTATTTTATTTCAGCTTTCAACATCACCGCTAGCTGATGATGAAATCACGCTAGTAGGCTCAATTAAATCTCGGTTTACACGGGTGGTTGTACCCGGAGATCAAATTATTTTTAATCTCAATTGCGAAAGTTTGCGAGATAAATTCCTGACCTTTTCCTGTAAAGCAGAAGTCGCAGGTCAAACGGTCGGAATGCTAAAAGGCTCGCTAGTGCGCGAGAATATATCCACGCTAGGAGAGCAGTTATGGTAAATCATCACTCACCTGTTTGGGTTACAGGTATGGCCTGGTCTACAGCGTTAGGTGATGAAATACCCACTGTCTGGCAATACCTGCTAGAGGGTATCTCCGGTATAACTGACCTAGACTCCACATTATCGTTACGTAGTAACCTTGCAGCCCCAATACCAGACATCCCTTTAGAATGGGACGGGGCAAGACGTCAACACGCATTAACGGTAAAAACCTTACGTAAAGCGCTTGAGGATGCTTCTATTCCTGCGGATGACCCAGATATTCTCCCAGTTTTAGGAACCAGCTACGGCCATCATTTAGATTCACCCGATACTTTCTCGTTATCAGAATGGTCAACACAAGCTGTCAAAGCAGTCGGCTGTGTTAAGTCTCCTATCACGGTAAGTACAGCCTGTTCAGCAGGCTCTGATGCAATTTTAACGGGGCTGAGCTTTATCAAGGCGGGCCTTACCGAAATATGTGTATGCGGGGGAGCCGATGTACTGACTCTGGGGAAACGGCTCAGCCATTCACGGCTAGGCACGATGTCTAACGATGGCCTACGTGCATTCGATATTAGCCACAATGGTACCGTACTCGGTGAAGGTGCTGCCTTTCTGATATTGGAATCCGAAGAGCATGCTAAACGTCGCGGTGCCAAGCCTTACGGAATCCTCGCAGGAGCAGGCTCCGCAAACGACGCCGCCAGTGCCGTTTCGCCTGATTTATCAGGGCAAAATGTGATGCTTACCGTAGAACGAGCGCTCAATAGCGCAGGTTTAAAACCGGAAGATATTTCCATTATAAACGCTCATGGTACAGGAACACAGGTTAACGACAGTGTAGAGGCAAAAGCTTATTCAGCATTTTTTTCCCCCTTGCCACACCCGCCGATGCTATTCGCCACAAAAGGAGCATTTGGGCATACACTCGGCGCAACGGGAGCCATTGAAGCCATTGCAGTGCTACAGGCATTAAAAACACAAAGGCTTCCCCCCATTCATGGATTGTATGATCCCATTACCCCCTCCGATTTACCTATCGCCAATCAAAAAAACATGCCTTGCACGGCAACAGCGGGGCTGAGCATAACGCTTGGATTTGGTGGATTTAACACCTGTCTGGTTTTCCAAAGTGCAGGGAGCGCAGCACGATGACAAACGTCGAAACATTAACCCTGAAAGCACTCAACATCGTGGGTCATGGGATGGCAAGTACGCCTGATTTGTATACGTACAAACCTGCACAAAAAGCCTCACTTTATGCAGACCCTTTGTCATGGCTTGTTCTTGAAGCCGTTGAGCAAGCTATCAACGAGCACCGAGATGTCATTACATCGGCCTGCTCTTCTGTGGGGCATATCGCCATTAGCGACCAATGTACTCTCAAGACCATACACGACATTTCACAAACACTTCCCTCAGGACACCTTTCACCATTGCGCTTTTCCGGTGCCTGTCCAGGGATGATCATCGGACTTCCATCGCAATTCCTACGATTTAGTGGTCCGAGTATCGTATGGAGTATGCCACCGGACAACATGCAGCCCTATGCCACAGCATTAGCGCAGCTCTGGCTGGATGAGGGTTCGGCAACTCACGTCATTATTACCGAACATCGTGTCGACGAATCAGGCCACCACATTCGCAGCGTTGTCGTCACTCAGAGCGGAGGGGAACATCAATGACCTCCCAACCTACCATCACGCCCAGCTCCGCCCAGCACTTTCTGGACGGGCTTATTCAGGTCGATGTCAATCCGCATGATGCGCCATCGTTGGTTTTCGTCGATCTGGTAAAACACCTTCGTGAACAAGGGATTGAACCAGGCAATCCCGTAATGGTGGCAATCCCGAATAGCGTGCACTTCGCCGTAATCATTTTTGCGCTGTTGACCATTGGCGCGGTTCCCGTTCTGCTGCCGTCTTCTGCACCAGCGTCTCGTATTTATCGTATCGCGCAGGTAGTTGGTGCCAGAAACCTGATCGCATTACACCTTCCCTCTGGGCTGGCGCAAACGCAACCTGCGCAACCTCTGCCGCAATCGGGTCAGTTGATTCGTGTAGAAATATCCCGTGAACACCGTTATCAGCCGGGCGAGATCATTCTTCTCACATCAGGAACATCCGGTATCTTCAGCGGTTGCTTATTTCATATCAACGATTTATTTCGTAATGCGAGAAATCATGCACAAGCAGTTGAACAGCGCGCGGAAGATCGGATATTGATCAATCTACCAATGTACTACTCCTATGCTTTCGTCGCACAACTGCTCTCCTCTTTTGCACTAGGAAATACGGCGATTATTGCCGGCCCTCCTTTCACGCCAGGCAACTACGAGCGAACGATTGAAACCTACCAAATCACCCAGTCATCCATTACGCCAACAATGGTTAATGCCTGGTTGCTATCCGGTTCCGAACAGCTTCCAGCTCCGCTGCGACGTCTGACCATCGGCGGAGATGCTCTCTCAGCCAGTTCGGTTGAGGCGATTCTATCGCGTAATCCCGGAATCGAACTGTATCTCACCTATGGTTTGACGCAGGCGGGGCCGCGTGTTGCAACACTGGCCGCGCATCGCGCATCGCCCGATAAATATGCGTCCGTCGGTAAACCTTTCCCTGAAGTTAATGTTCACCTGCGTAAGGACAACCCTGACGACAAGGATGGCGAACTCATAGTTGAAACCTATACCGGCATGATTCGACGAATCCGCAGTTTGGATGAAGGTATTGATACACCACGCCATGGAGAGCGTCGCATCATCCACACCGGCGATCGTTTCACCATTGATGAGGACGGCTATCTTTTCTTTAAACAGCGCAACCCAACCTATGTCATGAGCCGCGGCGAAAAGGTGTGTTTGAAATCGGTCAGTGAAATAGCCGAAACCATTGCGGGAGTGTCTCATGCGGAAGCGTGGGTACATAACGATGCCGCCGAGACCGGCGGTGTGGAATTCACGCTGGATGTCTATTGTCAAGACAGCTCACTGAGCGAAGGAGAGATTCGACGCCAGCTCGGAAAAATTTTGCTTCGCAGTGAGCAGCCGAAGATTATCACGCTGTATTCCTCTTCAGACATCGGGTGGAGAAAAACCGCTCGTCAAAACGTCGCCACCAAATAACAGGAGTTCACGTATGGATGCCTTAAATCTGCCACTTATACTCTCTGGCGAATCAGCGTCGGCGCTCGCCAGCGTAGCCGAACATTGGCGAACCAAGATCGAATTCCTATCAGACGCTGAATTAACGACGTTTTGTCTGCATCAATTCGCCATTCCGCATGCGGAAATTCGTAGCGCCATCTTCGCGACGGATAAAGCCGGGTTGATCAAAGGACTGACGTCACTTTCGCAGGGTCGCGCAGCGCGCAACGTTTTAACAGGGAATGCGGCGGCGGGGGGAAACCCAGTACTGGTTTTCTCTGGGCAGGGCCCCTTGTGGCCAGGAATGACCTCTGAATTACTCAACGCACTGCCCGCTTATCGTCAAAGCGCGGATAAAAGCGGTACGCTATTTCAGGACAACCTGAACTGGAACCCAGCAGATGCACTTGCGGCGGGTGAGCCTTTCTCACGTCTGAAACAAATCCAACCCATACAGTTCACGATATCCTCCGCGCTTGCGGATGCATGGAGAGCTTTTGGCATCCGTGAAGCAGCCGTGGTCGGACATTCTGTCGGCGAAGCATCGGCAGCCTATTCCTCTGGCTACTTAAGCCTGGAGGACGCCACCAAACTGGTGACACTGTGGGGAAAAGCGCTCTCAAACATTGAAGGACAAGGTGCGATGGTGTCGGTCGCAGCCTCCGTTGAAGATGTTACGCCATTACTCAAAGAGTGGGATGGCAGGCTGGCTATTGCCGCTATCAACAGCAATAAAAGCGTTACATTAAGTGGCGGTACAGCAGACACAGAAGCCCTACTCAACAAATTAACTAAAGCGGGATTTTGGGCCTGGAAAGTGCCGGGTGGAGAGGTTGCAGGGCACTCTCCTCAGGTGGACAGACTTAAAACCGAGGTAATAGCGCACGCGCCGCACGATATTCTCTCTTCAGCGCATGCGGCATACTATTCTTCCGTCTCCGGCGTGCGCTACAGCAACGAAGATTTTCAGCCAGACTACTGGTATCGTATCCTGCGGGAGCCTGTTTTGTTCGAAAACAGCATCCGGGCATTGATCAACGACGGGCATCGTCTTTTTATTGAAGTCAGCCCACACCCCGTTCTGACCTCCATCATAGAAGAACATCTGCGCGAAGCCGGCGTTAAAGGCGCCGCCATCTCCACGCTCGATCGCCGGAAAAACGATCGGGAGGGTTTCCTTCAATCGTTGACTCACGCGTTTATCAACGGCGCATCGGTTGATTGGGCAAGCGTATTCAATCAACTTCTTCCTGAGCATGCGGAGCACTATCGCACTGCGCTAGCATACGCAAATGAAACCGCGCCCATCGCCAATGAGCCCTCTTCGCTTTCCGCTAATGCATTTAATACCGCGCTAGACGACAATATCGATCGGTTAGCGCTGCAAGATCGTAGCCCATCGGAACAATATGACATCCTGCTGGAGCTCGTATCACGAGAAATCAGCGCGCTGCTGGGCGAAACCTTTTCCTCGGACATGCAGGCGTTTCGTGATATTGGATTTACCTCATTGACTGTTGTCGAGTTCTCACGTGGACTCTCAGTCGCCACAGGGATAGAACTCCCCTCCACGCTTGTTTACGATCACCCGACACCGCGTGCATTAAGCGAGTATCTGAGACAAGCGCTTGGCCTCTCATCATCCGATGACGAGCAGGAAACACTGGAGACACGTAACCACGATGAACCTATTGCCATCATCGGTATGGCGTGCCGTTATCCCGGCAGCGTAAACAGTCCAGAAGCATTATGGGATTTACTCGTTAATGAGCGAGATGCAATCGGTGATTACCCGTCGGATCGTGGATGGAATATCACCAAACTGTATGATCCGGAACCGGGCCGACTAGGTAAAATATCCACCCGCACCAGCGGATTTTTATATGACGCTCCGCTGTTTGACGCTGGATTTTTCGGCATCTCACCACGTGAAGCCCTGACTCTGGAACCTCAACAACGACTTCTGCTTGAAGTCTCGTGGGAAGCCATTGAACGGGCAGGAATCGAGCCGTCGAGCTTATATGGTTCCAATACCGGAATATACGCCGGTATCATGGCGACAGAGTATGGATCTCAGATTCAGCATGCCTCAGAAGACGTTTCAGGCTACGGCTATATGGGAACCGCCACTTGCGTCGCCTCCGGCAGGGTAGCCTATAGCCTTGGCCTGCATGGACCGGCGGTGACCATTGACACCGCCTGCTCCTCCTCGTTAGTGGCTATCCATACAGCCTGTGAAGCGCTACGCAGCAATGACTGTAAACTTGCATTAGCGGGCGGTATCACGATTATGCCAACACCAGGCGTACTTATCGACTTCTCCCAACAGCGCGTGCTCGCGCCCGATGGCCGTTGCAAAGCCTTTTCTGCGTCAGCGGACGGCGTAGGTCTCTCGGAAGGCATCGGCATGCTATTACTCGAGCCGCTGTCTCAGGCACAGGCCAACGGGCATACGGTTCTGGGCGTCATCCGCGGCAGCGCAGTCAATCAGGATGGCGCCTCTAACGGACTGACCGCGCCCAATGGCTCCGCACAACAACAGGTGATTCGCCACGCGCTGGCCAACGCAGGCCTGACGCCTCAGGATGTCGATGTGGTTGAAGCGCACGGCACCGGTACTCGTCTTGGCGATCCAATCGAAGCGAATGCTCTGATGGCAACCTATGGCCGACATCGCTCAGCCGAACAGCCGTTGCTTCTAGGGTCAATCAAATCCAACATCGGACACACGCAAGCCGCCGCCGGTGTTGCCGGGCTGATCAAGATGCTGATGGCTTTCCGCCACAATATGTTGCCGCGCAGTCTGCACATTACGGAACCTTCTCATGAAGTCGACTGGTCAAGCGGTGCGATACAGCTACTCTCAGCTTCGCGCCCTTGGCCGCAGGTCGATCGGCCCTATCGTGCGGCAATCTCTTCATTCGGCGTCTCTGGCACCAATAGTCACCTCATCGTGGAACAACCGCCAGTATCGGTGTCGAATGGCCACATGCAGACCGAGGCTGTCACTGTGCCACAGGAGATGCTCTGGCCAATTGCTGCAAAAACCGATACTGCGCTGCGTAAAAAAGCGGCGCAATTACGGGAGTATCTGGCTAACCAACAAGCTATCGAGCCCATTAATGTGGGTTACTCACTCGGTATCTCACGTAGTCAATTTCCCTACCGAGCCGCCGTCAGAGGTCAATCAAAAGAAGCGCTGTTAAAAGGGCTACAATCGCTTGAAAATGGGCAGGATCACCCGACGCTAACTGTCGGTGCCTCCCCCGCCAGCGAATCAGGAAAACTGTTATTCATCTTCCCTGGTCAAGGGTCGCAGTGGCCTGAAATGGGAATGGAGCTGTATAACGCCTTTTCCGTTTACCGGCAGGCTATCGACGAAGTTGATGACGCGCTGCGCGCCTATGTCGACTGGTCGCTAATTGACGTGCTGCGTGGTAGCCCAGACACTCCGCCTTTGGATCGCGTTGACGTCGTGC
The DNA here is from genome assembly GCF_026800125.1 of Pectobacterium jejuense. Lineage (NCBI taxonomy): Bacteria > Pseudomonadati > Pseudomonadota > Gammaproteobacteria > Enterobacterales > Pectobacteriaceae > Pectobacterium > Pectobacterium jejuense. The sequence continues at coordinate 21,387 of NZ_JAPQKX010000006.1, forward strand.
AGCCAGCGCTTTTCGCGGTGATGACCGCACTGGCTCGCCTCTGGCAATCTTTCGGATTTACGCCGCACGCCGTCGTGGGACACTCTCAGGGCGAAATCGCTGCCGCCTATATCGCAGGTGCCTTGTCGCTACAAGATGCGATCAGGATCGTGGCGTTACGATCAAGACTGATGCTCAGCCAGTCAGGACACGGTGCCATGGCCACGCTCGGCCTTTCCGAAGAACAGACTCGCGCCCTCCTGACTCCAGATGATGGGGAGATTACCCTCGCGGTTTTCAACAGCCCGTCAGCAACCGTGGTTTCAGGCGCTGCCACATCGATCGAGGCGCTACTCCGTCGCTGTAAAAAAGAGCGAATCCGCGCCAAACGCATTGCGGTAGATGTCGCAGGCCATTCTCCTCAGCTCGATACGTTACGCCCTATCCTGATGGAGCTATTTTCCGGTTTAAAACCTAGCGCCACGCGCATTCCTTTTTACAGTACCGTGGACGGCCACGCGCCCGATATGCCTCTTGATGGCACAACCCTCAACGCCAAATACTGGTGTGACAACCTATGCTGCCCGGTACGTTTTTTCGACACGATATCGGCATTGAACAAAATGGGTAAAGTAGCCTTTCTGGAGTGCAGCCCGCACGCCGTGTTACTGCCCGCGCTCGAAGAAACAACAGACAGCACAGCAACGATCGTCGGTTCGATGCAGCGTAACAAACCCGCCATTGAGTGCCTAACGCAGGCAATGGCACAGTTGTACGTCAACGGACATAACCTCAACTGGCGTGCGCTTCATCCTACAGCCAACCTCGTGGATATCCCCACCTATCCTTTCGAGCATCGTCACTACTGGCTGACGCCCCCTGCCGCCAGCAATGTCGCCACAGTCGGACAACGACCGACGGAGCATGCATTACTCAGTGCAATCATCGACCTTCCAGACGACGAAGGCATGCTGCTGACCGGGCGTATTGGGCTAGCCAGTCAGCCCTGGCTCGCCGATCACGCTGCCACTGGTGTTGCTCTGGTTCCAGGAACCGCTTATCTGGATATGGTGCGCTATGCCGCGTTACTCACGGACTACCAAAAAATCGAGGAAGTAGTGATACAAACGCCGCTGGTGCTGCCTGAACAAGGGGAGTTGGATCTGCAACTCAGAGTCGGACGGCCTGACGATCGAGGACAACGTACCGTTACGATCCATGCACGGCATCATAGCGACGAGGAGAACGCCCCCCCGGAATGGACACTGTACGCCAACGCGTTATTACAGCGCGATGCCTCAAAACAGGTACAACGCCCATTCGACAACGCGGACTGGCCGCCAGCCGGCAGTGAGCCGTTGGATCTCGCCCACCTTCATCAACGGCTCTCTGCCGCTGGATATGAATATGGTTCAGCCTTCAAAGGGCTTAGTGCAGCCTGGCGCAATGGCGATAGCCTGTATGCCGAAGCCAGTTTGCCTGAAGAACTGTCGACGAACGGACATCTTCTGCATCCTGCGCTGCTCGATACCGTACTGCATACCATCGCGCTGCCCGATAGCGAAAACGAGGATGCGACAACGCTGCGACTCCCGTTCGCGTTGAGCGGTGTGACGATAGCTGACAAACAACCACGCCAGTTACGCGCACGTTTGCATTTGAAAACGCCAGAGAATATCAGCCTGATTGCTACTGATGAGACGGGCGAAACGGTAGTTGCCATTGAAACGCTCAGCTTACGGGAAACTACGCGGGATAATCTGCGTAATCAGTTACGCATCCAGCCGGAGTATGATCTGCTGCGCACGACCTGGAGCCCTCTGCCCAGCGCGTCTAAAGCAAAAGATGTTCCTTCAACCGCCAGTTGGGCGTTGCTGGATACCGATCCCACCGACGCCAGTCCGCTAGACATCTCCACCCGCTATGATTCATTGTCGGCCTTAAACGCGGCACTGGCGTCATCCACGGCACCAACGGTACTCATTTGGCCGTTGCCAGGTAACAATCCGGCGCAGACTGACGATGTGCCTCTCTCCACTCGTGCGATGTGCGAACAGGTTATCAACCATCTGCAACCCTGGCTGGCCGATGAAAGCATGGCCAACACCACGCTGCTGGTGATTACGCACCATGCGACAGAACACGGTTCACATGAACAGTTGGATGTCGCACAGAGCAGCGCATGGGCGTTACTCCACTCGGCACAGAACGAGAATCCAGGCCGCCTCGTTCTGCTTGATACCGATCGTCCTTTCATCGATACCGCATTACTCAGCGCAGCGCTGGCTAGCGATCGTCCACAATTGGCAGTGCGTCAGGGGCAACTGCTCATTCCGCATCTGACCAGAACAGTGAAAACCGGACTGCTAACCCCACCGTCCGATAGCGCTCTGTGGCGTCTGGATATTTCGGACGCCGGAAATCTCGACAATCTGGTGTTGAAACCCGCTCCTGAAGCTGGCGCGCCGCTCGGTAAGGAACAGATTCGACTCAGCGTGCGTGCGGCCGGCGTTAATTTCTATGATGTCGTATGCGCACTGGGATTAATCGCGCCGCAGCATGAATTCGGTACGGAAGCATCCGGCGTCATCACAGAAGTCGGGACGAATGTTAAAGACTTCAACATTGGCGATCGCGTGATGGTGCTGACTGAAGGCGCTTTCGGGCCAACGGTCATCGCCGACCGAGCGACGACTTTCCGTCTTCCTGACGACTGGACTTTCGCGCAAGCCGCTGGCATCCCCATCGCCTTTCTTACCGCCTACTACGCGTTGATGCAACTCGCCTCGCTGCGTCAGGGCGAACGTGTATTGATTCACGCGGCGGCAGGGGGTGTCGGCCAAGCAGCCGTTCAATTGGCGCATCACCTGGGGGCGGAAGTGTTTGCCACCGCACATCCAGATAAATGGCCAGTCCTGCGCCAACTCGGTATCGCCGACGATCACATCGCCAGTTCACGCAACCTTAAGTTCACCGGGCAATTCCGTCCGTTACTGAGTGATAAAGGGATTGATGTGGTACTCAACTCGCTTACCGGAGAATTTATCGATGCCTCTATGTCGCTAATGGCTTCAGGGGGACGCTTTGTCGAACTGGGCAAAACCGATATTCGCGAGGATTTTCCTACGGATCTGGTTTATCACTATCTTGACCGACCGGACAAAGATCCCGAACTGACCGCGGAGATGATTACCACGCTGTTATCGTTAATGCGCGCGGGGTCACTAGCGCCCTTGCCAATCACCGCCTTTGATATCAGAGAAGCGGTATCCGCATTCCGGTTGATGCAACAAGGTCGTCATACTGGCAAAGTGGTGTTGACGTTTCCCCAGCAACTCAATCCCGATGGTACGGTGTTGATTACCGGAGGAACGGGGACGCTGGCCGGGCTGCTCGCTCGGCATCTGGTGGCGTCACACCAGAGCAAAAACCTGATATTGGCCAGCCGTCGCGGCTTACGCGCCGATGGCGCGGTACAATTGCAAGCAGAACTGGAAAGCGCAGGGGCAACAGTCAAGATCGTCGCCTGCGATACCACCGACCCTCAGGCGTTGGATAAACTACTCGCAGCGATTCCAGCCACACATCCGCTAACCGGCGTGTTCCATACCGCTGGCGTACTGGCCGACGCCACCATCGCCAACCTGACAGCGGAAAGCCTCGATACAGTATTTTCACCCAAAATCGACGCAGTTTGGCATTTGCACCATAAAACCCGCACACATGATCTCGCGGCTTTCGTTCTCTACTCATCCAGCGCGGGAACGCTGGGTAGTCCGGGGCAAGGCAACTACTCTGCTGCGAACAACGCGCTGGACGCACTGGCACATAACCGCCGCCAGCAGGGTTTGAGTGCCACGTCCCTTGCCTGGGGCTGGTGGCAGCCAGTCACCGGGCTATCGAGCCGGCTCAGCGATACCGACAACGCGCGTATCGCGCGAACGGGTCTGGCGCCTATCACACCAGAACATGGGAATGCGATGATCGACGCATCGCTGGCATTACCTTACGCGGTTTATACCGCAGCGCCGTTGAACCCGCAGATGTTGCGTAAAAATGCACAGTCAGGGCGCCTTCATCCGTTATTTGAGCGGTTGGCGGGTCCCGCAATCGCGCGTAGGTCGTCATCGGGCGGAGAAAAAATGCCCGACCTACGAAAATTGCTATCCACGCTGGAATCCAGTGCTCGGCTAAAACAGTTACAGGCCGCCATCACCGATAACATCGCGAGCATACTTGGCCTTGATAACGGTTCACTTCTCGCGCCCGAACAGTCATTTAAAGAGAGCGGTATCGACTCGCTCATGGCACTGGAGTTACGCAACCGTCTGGCGGCAGTTTCCGGCCTGCGTCTACCGGCAACCCTGACGTATGACTACCCGACCCCTGTCGCGCTAGCGGAATATCTCGATGCGGAACTGTTCGCGGGGCAGGATGCGACGACCAACGCCGTGATGGCGGAAGAGGATGAATCGCACTTACGCGAGCGTATTGCCGGCATTCCGCTTGCCAGCCTACGTGATGCCGGCTTGCTGGATAAATTACTTCAGATAGCAAACGGCATCGCCCCCGTGGAGGACGCATCGAAAAAGCCTCAGGTTACCGATATTGAGTCCGCAAGTCTGGATGAGCTGGTGTCTATGGCTCTGTCTGACAAGGAGAAAATGCTATGACGCATCCAAAAGAGAGTCACGCCGCGAAAAATACCGCCGCGGGCGAAGGAACCACCGATCCGCGTCTGGTTGAAGCGTTACGCCACAGCCTGTTGCTGAACGAACAGTTGAAACAGCGTAATCAGGATTTGACGCAGGCGGCGCATGAACCTATCGCCATTATTTCAATGGGCTGTCGTTTACCCGGCGGCATTCATTCTCCCGAACAGCTTTGGCAACAGTTGTCCAATGACGAGGACGCCATCGGCCCCTTCCCTGCCGATAGGGGATGGAACGTGAAGACGCTCTTTGAACAAAACCCGGCACTCAGCGCCGTCGCCAACGCCTGGAAAGGCGGGTTTCTGGAGGATGCAGCAGGCTTCGACGCGGGCTTCTTTAAGATATCCGATCGTGAGGCACTGGCGATGGATCCTCAGCAACGCCTACTGCTGGAGGTGAGTTGGGAAGTTCTGGAGCGTGCTGGTATCGTTCCCGCCACGCTAAAAAACAGTCAGACCGGCGTCTTTATTGGCGCCACGCACAACGGCTATCTCAGCGATATCGAGCGGCGCAACCCCGCCGCCGACGGTTATCGCTTACAAGGCAGCCTGAGCAGCATCAGTTCCGGGCGCATCGCTTACACATTGGGACTTAACGGTCCGGCTATCACGGTAGATACCGCCTGCTCTGCGTCTCTCACTGCGATCCATCAAGCCATTCGCTCACTGAAGAGCGGCGAGTGTTCGCTTGCTATCGCAGGCGGAGCAACGATTATGGCTTCTCCAGAGGTCTTTGCCGAGTTCACCCGTCAAGGCGGTCTTGCCGCAGACGGAAGATGTAAAGCCTTTTCTGACCATGCCGACGGAACGGGGTTTTCTGAAGGCGTTGGGCTTATTTTGCTGGAGAAACTCTCCGATGCATTACAAGCGGGTCACAGCGTACTCGCCGTGATTAGAGGGAGCGCAATTAATCAGGATGGTGCCAGCAACGGGCTGACTGCGCCAAACGGCCCTGCGCAGGAACAGGTCATCCGTCAGGCGCTGAATAATGCGGAGCTGACCTTTTCCGATATTGATGTCGTAGAAGCGCACGGCACCGGCACCACGCTTGGCGACCCTATTGAAGCACATGCACTGCTCAACACCTATGGCAAACATCGGTCTGACGATCAACCGCTATGGCTTGGCTCACTAAAATCCAATATCGGCCATACCCAGCTTGCCGCTGGCGTCGCCAGCGTCATCAAGATGGTGATGGCTCTCAGGCACGGGCGCTTGCCCAAAACGCTGCATGCCGAGACACCGTCCGGAAAAATAGACTGGTCACGAGGCAACATTAAGTTACTCAACACGGCACGCGACTGGCCTGATACCGGGCGTCCCAAACGCGCAGCGGTATCATCATTTGGCTTTTCCGGCACCAACGCTCACCTTATTCTCGAAGAGGCTCCGTCAATTGCGCCTCCGGTGCAAGAAGCCGCACCTGCAAGGACTTTCCCCGTGCCTGGCATCGCGCTACCGTTGTCTGCGGCCTCACCAGACGGGCTGTGCGCTCAGGCCAAGCAGTTGCACGCATGGTTGACTCAGAATGCAAGCTCGATGCCCGACATCGCCTATTCGCTAGCCACCACCCGCACCCATTTTGACTATCGTGCCGTGATTACCGCAGAAGACAGTAACAATGCGCTTATCGCACTGGAGGCATTGGCCGCCAATCGCTACGCTCCCGGCATCATTCAAGGCGTCCGTTCTCCGTCAGGCAACGTCGCTTTCCTTTTTACGGGGCAAGGTGCACAGTGGCCGACAATGGGACAAGGGCTATACCATCAATCTCCGGTTTTTGCTCACACGTTCGACGACGTCTGCCAGCATCTCGATCCGCTGCTGTCGCAACCCCTTAAAACCGTCATGTTCGCCGAACAGAACAGTACCGACGCGCTGCTGCTGGATCGTACCGATTTTACCCAGGCGGCGTTATTCGCGTTCGAAGTCGCGCTGTGCCGGACTGTCATGCATCTCGGCGTACAGCCAGATGTACTGATCGGCCACTCCATTGGCGAGATCGCCGCCGCGCATATCGCTGGCATATTCAGTCTGGCCGATGCCGCGATATTTGTTGCAACGCGTGGGCGGCTGATGGAGTCCATCGCTGCCGATGGTACGATGGTTGCTATTGAAGCAAGTGAGGCGGAGATGTTGCCGTCGTTGCAGAAATATAAAGAATGCATTGCGATCGCCGCGATTAATTCGCCGTCTTCTGTAGTGATATCCGGTGACACCGACAAGGTGCTGAGCCTTGCAGAAGAGTGGCGCGCACGCGGCTACCGTACACATCGCTTAAGAACCAGCCACGCCTTTCACTCGCCCCATATTGATGGCATCGTTGATACCTTACGCCGTACCCTGTCAACGCTGTCATTTCAGGCTCCCGCCATTCCAATTGTTTCAACGGTGACCGGTCAACGGCTGACCAATGAACAGGCCTGTTCCGTTGAGTATTGGACAAATCAAGCCCGCTGTGCGGTGCGATTCGACGCTGCCATACAATGGCTTGAGACACACAATATCGTTGTCGCGTTGGAGGTCGGCCCTGACGGCGTACTGACGGCTTTGGGTCGAGCCAGTATAGTCGGCGAATCCAACGGTGTTCCCAGCGCAGCGTGGATTGCTCCCTTGCGTAAAGGGCGGGATGAGTTACGCCCCTTCTTTGCCGCTCTGGCCAAATTGTACGCACAAGGGCAACCACTGGACTGGAGGAAACTGCTCGTTCAGACACCGATCGTACCGCTACCTACCTATCCCTTCCAGCACCGTCGCTATTGGTTGCAAGCGCCACAGACACGCCCAACCTTAAATGGTGGATTTTTTGCGGTTAGTCATCCTTTTTTACATACAGGGATCGATAGCGCTGCTCAGCAAAGCTGGATTTTTACCGGACAATTAGACGCAGCCAGACACCCTTGGATACTGGAGCACCGGGTCGCCGACATCCCCGCAGGCGCGGGGACGATGACCGCAGAGATGATACTGTCTATCGGGGAGCAGTTTGGCTGCCAGCGTCTTGACGATCTCTTCCTGCACGCGATTTTGCCTCTGAATGAGTGTATTCCCACGTCCATCCAACTCCATGTCAGCCCACCAGAAGCGGATGGCGGTAGAACGGTGGAAGCCTATTTTCATCAGCCTGGCGATCCAGAACCGCGTGAGTATCAGATGGCTCCCTGGAAACGCTATGCCACTTGCCGTCTTGTACCAGACGAAAAGTTATCACCGGAGTGGCCGGATTTTCATAATGACAACTGGCCGCCCGCCGACGCCAAACCCGTTGATTTTACCCCGATTTATGAACACCTCGCTGCTCAGGGTGTGATTCTAGGTAACGCATTTCAAAGGCTCATTAATGTATGGGAGCACGAAGACGGGCTGTATATCGAAGCCACGTCGCCAGAGAGTCATGCGGAACTGGGAGAGGATTTCATTCTGCACCCGACCCTGCTAGACGCGGGAATGCAAGCGGCATTACTGGAGCAACTGAAACCAAGCGAAGAAAACATTCAGCCCCGTTTACTTTTCTCCCTGAGCGGGATACGGCAATACATCAGAGGTGCACAGCGTCTGCGAGGTCACCTGGTGCGAAAAACCACTGAGCCATCGACATCAGGCTACAGCGAATATGCGTTACGACTCGCGGATGATACCGGTCGAGCAGCCGCAATCATCGACTCCATAGTGCTGAAATCGTCAAACTCACCGCGCCTTGCCCCGTCACGTCCGCCGTTTTACCGTCTGGCATGGCGCGAGATTGCGCCAGACTCATCCACCACGAAGCCGAAAACTCACTGGATTATTCCGCAAAACAGGTTACGGAAGCGTTTATCCAGACTCATCAAGGAGCACGATACTTCCTGCACGTATGACGATATGCATCAAGCGCTGGCGACGTTCTCACCGCAGCCAGATGAGATCGCCGTCTTCATCGCGCCGGATGGCGACGATACCCCTGAGTTTATCGATCATAACCCGACACACTGCGTACTCAATGCTCTGCAAACGTGGATCGACGAGCCACGTACCGCAGATGTCCCCCTTCTTATCGTGACGCAAGGCGCAATAGCCACCAATGATGGAGAGAATGTCCCGAATCTCGCCCAGTCCCCACTCTGGGGATTAGTGCGCACCGCACAGCTTGAATATCCAGGACGATTCTACCTGCTTGATATCAATGAGGTAGAAAACACAGCATTGTCTTCTATTCATACCGCGATTAACACGCTGTGCCATGAGCCTCAACTGGCGTTACGCGAGGGTAAAATACTCACCCCGCGACTGGTAAAAGCCGCCGGCAATGGCGACCTTACCGATTACAACCACGCCGACCAGCCGGAAAACCCGAGCCGTAACCTTAACCCTGACGGCACCGTACTCATCACCGGCGGTACGGGCGCGCTGGGCAAAGTTATCGCGAAACATCTGGTGGAGCATCACGGCGTTCGTCACGTGCTTCTTGCCAGCCGACGCGGTAAGGGCGCGCCAGGCGCCAATGCGTTATTAAAAGACCTCGCCGAGCTTGGCGCACAGGCGACGATTGTCGCCTGTGATATCGCCAACGTGGCAGCCGTGGCCTCACTGCTTGATACTATACCGACGGCACATCCGCTCACCGCCGTCATTCACACAGCAGGAAGTGTGGATACGGCGACGCTGAAAACAATGAGTGCAGAGCAGATAGATAACGTTTTACAGTCTAAAGCCGTTTCCGCCTGGAATCTGCATCAGCTCACGCAGCATCACGATCTTGAGGCATTCATTCTCTATTCTTCTGCGGTCAGCATTCTTGCGCAAAAAGGACAGGGAAATTACGCCGCCGCCAACGCCTTTTTGGATGCACTGGCGTACCATCGGCGACATCAGGGTCTTCCTGCGACCGCAATGGCCTGGGGTATGTGGGCCGAACGTTCGGAAATGGGGGAGAAACTTGGTGACGACGATATACAACATATTATCGCAACAGGCCAAATCCCGCTTTCTCGCCCACAAGGCCTGGCCTTCCTGGATACCGTTGTCGGTGCACAAGTAGTGAACCATCCGCCGCTGCTGATACCTGCGCGTTTAAATCTGGAAGCGCTACGCGAGCAAGGCGACACCCCGCTATTGGCGGAAGTACTCCCAGCTCGCACAGCAGCAAGAAACAGCGTCAGTGCATCACCACAGATCGCAAACATGCCGGAAAAAGAGCGGTTGCCTTATCTGCTTAACGTGATCATTCAATACGCGGGTGAAGTATTGAGTCATCCCGATCCGGAGTCCATAAGAAGCGACGTGGAATTCATTACACTGGGATTCGACTCTCTTACCTCGATGGAAATGGGAAGCCGATTATCACAAACATTTGGTGTCCGCATTCCCGCTACGGCAATTTTTGACCATTCGACGCCGCAAGCGCTGGCGCAATTCTTACTGAATATTCTGACCGAGGAAAAGCACGCTACCGCAGCAGAGGCACACATTGATATAAAAAAAGACGCTGACAGGTTCTACCACCTGCTACGGCAAGCTGTGCAGCAAAACATGACGCAGGAAGGACTTAGCGTGCTGACCGGCGCGGCGCGCCTACGCGAGCATTTCTCGCACAGACAGCACGAACAGCACGCGCCAGAGACAGTGTGGCTGCGTAACGATCGGGAAAAACCGCTGCTGGTTTGCCTTAACTCATTCATTCCCGCCGCAGCAAATTTAACCTATCAGCGCTTAAGTTCAGCCTTGAGCGATCGGTACAGCATACTGACCGTGCCGTTGCCGGGATATCATGGCGAGCCCTTGCCTGGCACAGACTACGCGGCGGCGACGGCGCTGGCAACGGCAATAGAGAGAGGCACATCGGGGCGCGATTTTACGCTGGTAGGCTTCTCAACTGGCGGGCTCGTCGCACATGCCGCAGCTCACCAGTTGGAGGCTCGCGGCCGACAACCTAAAGCCGTAGTATTAATCGACAGCTTTCCGCCATCAGCCATGAATGAAGCCACAATGGGCGATGTACTGCGCACATGGTTTGCAGCCAAAGGCGAATTCTGGTCGGACGAGGACACCTCAGTCATGGCGATGGCCTGGTATCTCGAATTATTCGGCAGGCAGTGGACACCCTCTCACTTGAAAACACCAACGCTGCTGCTTCAGGCCAAAGATTATCCAGCGTCCGCACAACCGGAACGTTGGGCGAATGAATGGCCAAATTTGGTGAAAAGCATCATCACGCCGGGGAGCCATTTTGAACTGCTGACAGAATATGTCGCTCATACGGCAAAAAACTTATCTGATTTACTTGGTGAAACAGAAAAAAAAACGATCCGAAAGAGGAGCAATTCCGCAAGAAAAAATCGAAAAACTGAATATATTAAAAATGAATAATAAATATATTGGCGTGATAAAAAATCAGATATCGCGAGAATATTGATGCAGGAGAATAGTTATGACTGAAAATGACCTGACTTCTCTTTTCAATAACTCGGCTTTATTTAAAGCCTTGGGATTTAACATTATTGAAATAAAGGACGATGCGGTTGTTATGGAAATAAATGACGACAACCCCTGCCATCAGGGAGGCTTTGGTGTACTCACATCTCTCGGTATTAACGGTGCAGTGATCAGCGCAGCTCTGGAGTCAGCAATAGGCCTATGTGGATTTAACGCTCTGGGTCGTGAACCCGCTGGCGTGGTTGAACTTTCTGTCAAAATTTTACGTGTGATACGTAAAAAACCATGTCGAGTCGAGGCGCGCATCGATAATAAAAACAATAATGTCGCTTTTATTTCTGCCACGCTAATCAGCGCAAGAGGTGGTATTTGCGCAACAGGAACCGGCATTGTACTAAAGAGTAAAGCCACTGAGGCAACACTATGAAACTTACTAGTTAAAGCGTAGCAGAACGATTTTTATTTATACGTGTTAGTGGAACGCCAGTCATGGCGTTTCACGGATGAGTAATGCCACCAACGCGATCTGATATAAAGCAGATTGATAGATTTATTCGTTTCGACAAGGAGTTCAACATGACGACAAATTATTCTGTTCCTAAAGAGATGAAAGCTTATCTGATTCGCCCAGAGCGTTATGGCGATCCTATTACTGCAATTCAACAGGAAACCGTCAGCATTCCGAAATTATTACCTAATCAGGTTCTTATTAAAGTGATGGCGGCAGGACTGAATTATAATAATGTCTGGGCCGCATTAGGAAAACCCGTCGATGTTATCTCAGCGCGCCGTAAAAGAAATAAAGATGCTGAGCCGTTTCATATTGGTGGTTCAGAAGCGGCAGGTATTGTTTACTCTGTTGGTCATAATGTTAGTAACGTCAGCATCGGTGATGCCGTGGTGGTTTCCTGCTCGGTATATGACGCTACCTCGCTTGAATCACGCCTTTCTAACGATCCGATGTTTACCCGCAGTCAGGAAATCTATGGTTATGAAAGGAATTACGGATCATTTGCAGAATTTACAATCGTTGAAGACTATCAATGCTTTCCCAAACCTGACTTTCTGACTTGGGAAGAGAGCGCGACCCTGATGCTCAATGGACCCACAGCCTACAAACAACTCACTCACTGGGCACCAAATAACGTCAAACCAGGCGATGCCGTTCTCATATGGGGAGCAGCTGGAGGATTGGGTTCATTATCGGTACAAATTGTGAAAGCCCTCGGTGGGCTCCCCGTCGCGGTTGTGTCAAGTGAAGAGAAAGGAGAATATGTTCGCAAACTGGGGGCCGTAGGATATATCGTCAGGAAAAAATACTCACATTTCGGTCGACTTCCCGATGTGACTTCCGATGAACATACGTCATGGTCCAGAGCATTCGCCAATTTCAGACGCGACTTCTTTAAGGCCTTAGGAAAAAAAGAACTGCCCAAACTGGTCATTGAGCACTCAGGACAAGATACTTTCCCTACATCACTACAAATCTGCGATCACTCAGGTATGGTAGTCACAGTGGGGGGAACCTCGGGTTATAATTGTGACTTTGACGTGCGCCATTTATGGATGCATCAGAAAAGAATACAAGGTTCTCACTATGCCAATATCCGTGAATGTAATGAGTTTCTTAATCTTGTTAATCAAAGAAAGATTATCCCCACCATGAACAAAGTCTTTCATTTTTATGAAATACCTTATGCGCACCAAGAGTTATTAAACGGAGGTATATTCGGTAATGCAGCGGTACTGGTCAATGCAACCGCTCCGAAACTCGGCTCAAGCGTTTCTCATGAAGAGAAACTCACGACTGCAAACAGTCATTGAATGACTAATAACCTATCCCAAAAGAAATAATCATTAATAATGATTATTTCTGAGGGGGGATATTGCGGGCAGTAATTGGTAGCTCAGTGATAAACTCTGGGAAAAATCGCTGCTCTTATCCTGGAACACAAAAATCATCGCTCGCTGGGTACGCATTGTAAATGTGTTAATAATCGTGCCGTAATGAACGCTATTTTCTTTATGCTCAGGACAGGCTAACAATGGAATGCGCTCAACGGCACTGGAATATGTTAATCAAGCTGTGCCGATCGTCGGTTTCAAGAGTAGTGCAATGTAGGTTTTTTGAGCAATTCTAGCAGAACCGATTGCTGGCCTGCGAGCAGCTAAATGTTATCGACTAGTTGTGGTTGTCGATAGCTGAGTGCATGACAAAATCACCACCGACAGACCCAAGAAACAGGGCGACTTCCCACAGACAACGGGAAACAGTAAATAAATTGAGCAAAAAATTGCGCAGAATACGCACTTATACTGAAATTTTCACTTAAGATAATGAAGCGATTGTCTATTTGAAATAGTATGGGCGATCAATAGTGAAAATATATCCTGGGAAAATTAAATAAAAAGCAATAATATAATCTCATCAGTTAAAAAAATATAAAAAGAAAGCTCCCCCGAGAGGAGAGCCTTCTGTTGTTAAGCCGCCAGTTTATTTAACGAGGATATAGACAGACTGGCAGTGTTCATCAACGATACAACGTGTTCTGACTCCTCCCTAATCCACCCAATTGTATCGACCATAACCTCATAATAATCCGATGTATTCGGGCGTTCAGGATCATTGACTTCCGTATCACCCGTAAAACTCTTCATTACAGCACCATTGCGATAATGAATATCGGCACGGAAGGTCACTGGTACATAAATTCCTGCGGCAATCGCATCGACATGCTGGGTCAAAAAATCATCCTCAAACTCCATGATATCTATCTCGTCAATGGACTGTGGAGACATGTATAAACGTATTTCACCGGCACTACCACGCCAACGCCGTATCTCTTTTTCCTCAAATGCACAGGCGCTGACAAACTGCGTCAGCGTTTCTGCACACTGATGAGAGACATCCCGTAATGACCGCTCTAGGTGATCCATGAAGCGGAACCAATAACGTTCACTCTGCCGAAATTGCGCCAAAGTCACGTACTCATCCGGCAAACTGTCGCTCTGTCCAGAGGCTTCACGAAACGCCGCTTCATCCAGTTCGTAGAGAGGCATGATGTCAGCGCGCAGCAACTGGTCGGTTCGGCCACTGATTTGCGGGTGAACACGGGGAAGATACAAATACCCATGTTCTACTCCGTTACCATTAGCCTGCCAGTTCGTGGCGTTTATCCACAACGTCAGAACTTTCCGGCTGCGCTCACGCTTAACGTCATCTGTATCAAGACGCTCCAACATGGTTTCCATTACAGCCGTCAGTTGCTCGTTTTCAAACAATGTCTGCGTATTAACGTAAGTAATACCGGCATCCTCATCCAACTGCCAACATATATCGTCATAATCTGGTGCGTAACCTAATGTCCGCTGATACGCATGCTGAATGTATTCATGAATAATGCACATGGTGTACTCCTGGCAAAATGAGGGATGGCAGGAGGCCCGCAGGGCGTTCCCCTGCCGGGTAAAAAGTTAAGTAATCAGTCAGGCAACCAGACGCAATGCTGGCGCCGGTGAGTAGTTATCGAGCTTCAGACGTCGTCGTTCGTCACGCAGCCAGACTATCGCCTGCCGCACAACGTCACCGTAGTCTGCCGCGGTCAGCTGATTCACGTTCGCGACATCTTTCTGAACGGAAAAACGACCGATGATGGCACCATTGTGATAGTGAATCCGGCTCTCCAGCGCAACAGGGTATATCTCGCGGCGGCAAACCCGTTTGACGAACTCAACCGGGTCTGTCGCACTCACGCTCTCTGGATTAACCGGCCCCAGGTTCACAGTGATAAACCCAAAATCCGTGTCAAAACGCCGGACAACCCGTTCATCAACGTCACAATGCCGCTGCAATGCAGCCAACTGCGCTACACAGTGCTCTCCCGTCTGCGCCAACGCGCGACTCAACCAGGATTCAAACCGTGACCAGTGCTGTATCGTTTGCTCCAGTTGGGTACGAGGGATGACATCATCAGTATGCAGCTCACCTTGTGCCGTCAGTTGGATAAAGTCGGCATCCGACAAATCCAGTAATGCCGACGGATCGCCTGGTAATAAACAGTCAACCCTGCCGCTGCTCTCCGGAGAGGACCTCGGCAACAATCGTGTATTGCCACTAGCTGTGGCCAACGCATCCAGCCCCAAAATCCACAGTGTCAAGATTCGCTCACTCAGTTGACAACGAGCCCGTAGCTGCCGATTGCCGGGGATCTGATCGAGCATAAACTGCATAACAGGTAACAATCGCTGGCTATGAAACACGATATCCGTATTCATGTAGTCCTGCAGATCGTTACTGATATCCGCCTGCCACTCATCCTGATGCAGGAAGAGGTTCATGTGTTTCAGGTATGTCTGTTGAATAAACTGCTCTGTCAGCATGATGCTCCTTACAAATAAAGTAAGGGCGCTTCCCCTTCCGGGAGAAACGCCCGGTTAGGGTTAAATTGTTATGTCAGGCTACTTTCTGTTGAGCTTTTCGCTCTTGTTCACGGGTCCATTTACGTTCCCAGCCAAACATCATCCAGAAAGGCGTACGCCAGGTCTGACTGAACGTCATGCTCAGGCTGTTCCCGACAATCACCATGGCAGGGATGCCACATAACGCCAGTTGCACATACGCCATCATTGCCGCAACGGGATCGATATCGACACAAACGGCCATCATCTGTTTCTGTGGATTAAGGCCTGCTTCCAGCATGGCTTGTGCCATCGCAACAACCAGGCCGCCAGCTCCGCACGCGGGGTCTGAAACAGTAATGAAATCCCGTTCCCCACTGGTTAGTGCAGGCAGACCATCAGCCAGTTGCATTTTCGCCATCATGTAGCCAACGGAATACGGAGTGAAATACTGCCCCCGGCGCTGATCGCCAAGCTCGAGTTCCATGAATACAGAACCAAGAAAATCCGAAGCACTGAATTCCATTCCCTCAACTAGCGTGTTGAACAGTAAAGGGAAACGGTTCTGATCGGCTTTCTTGTAACGTTTTATTCGCCGCATGTAATCATCTTCGATTTCCTGCACAAAATGGCACCGGTTATGTAACGCCGCTGCCGACATGTGAATAAAATCGCTGAAGACCGTCCAACGGTTCTCATACGGTGCAATTTCCTGAAACTGGCGGATAAACGTTGCCCGATGTGGATTGGGACGTCCCTGGTTTCTGACCCAGGGGAGCGCGGCGAGATTTCCCGGATCATCCGGGTCACCTCCTTCTTCCTCATCGTTAGCTGCAACCTCATCGACCAATTCGGCAGACGGTGGCGGTAGCAACAACGTGCCAAGCTCCGGAGCCTCTAGAACTACGCCGCTATCATCGATGTCGCTGGCGACACGATGAACAGCTAGACTTCCGGGATTCAGTGAGAAACGCGCCAATGCATCAGCAACGCTATTCAACTCTGGCGTGAACAATGCCGTCGGCATATCACACCGAGGCCAGTCATAAATCCGTGCCAGCGCATTTACCGCATTACTCGGTGAAATGTTGTAGCGCAAGTGCTGATTCACCACGCTGTCACACACTAACGTCGTGTCATCCAGTTGCTGGCCATAATGCGTCGTTAACAGATGAGCAGCCTCTCTCTGCCAGTATTGAACCTCATCGAGCGGCAAGGTGACCAACCGCTGACGCTGAGTTTCCAGCCAGTCGACAGCCTTGCCCGCCTCAGAGGCAGATTTAAACAGTATCCAGGGATCTGAACCTCGTTCACCCGTCCACATCGGTTCGCCGGCAAGACGTATACCAGCCCGTGCTGCAAGCAACGCCCGTCCGATATCAGCGATGAGCGCTTCCTGCAGGTACGTGTTTATGTCAGGTGAGTCATTCGGCACCGTAAAACGACCAAGCCGGGTTGGATGCCCGGTTGCACGAATAAGCATTGCGGCCAGGCTATCCGCATCGGACTCAGGTAATTCAATGCGATCGCTGTCAGGAAGATAAACCGCCGGACGCTGTGCGCTGAAAAGTACCGGAACCTGAGAAGCAAACTGCCACTCCCCTACTCGTTCCATGCCAGGAACGGGCGACGGTGGCCATGGCCATCCAGGTTGCAACATATCGGATAATCCCTCGCACTGTTCAATGTTGATAACCCGAAACAGCGAAAGTGACGGTTTATACCGGACGACCGTGGTTGGTTTCTGTCCGGGCATTATCCTGCCGCCCAGAGAACGCAGGTCATCGCCGGTCAGCCAACGGTTTGATATCAACCCGTTTTGTAACGCTGATTGCCAGAGTAATAAAACGTTAATCCCAGTGAACCCCTGCCCGCTCAATGCGTGAACGGGTATACCGTGACGAATAACACTTTGCCGCCACGGTACCGTATCAGCGTTGACACTCTGCACCAGACGTTCTGTTAGCAGCCGGCAGATGTCACCAGCATCCTTCAATGTGAAAGTTTTCATAATGGTCTCTATCGAACGGAACCATCCCCTGAGGGATGGTTCCCTCAGGAAAAATCAAAAATCAGAGTACAGTGGTGAACAGTTGCAGAATCGCATGACCCGCAATAACAGCCTGCTGGCACAACTGCACAAACTGCTCATGATGCAGATAGGCCCAGATAACAGCAGATGTGATTATCCCTGTCGCCGACATGGCCATCAGAAACTGGTTACGCCGCCGGCGGAACTGTGCTTCTTTCTCTGAGACTTGTGTGTGCAAAAACAGTCCCAGCGTTTGCAGTTCGGCAAAACGACTGAACTCTTCACGCCGTAGTGCTTCACAAGCTGCATCATAACGTTCCAGTTCTTCCGGATGACGCTGCTCAAGAAAACGCCGGTAACCACCGTCTCGCAACGTGTGATAGTGCCGATCGAACTCAACCTGCAACCAGTCATAGAAACGGTTACGAGTACGTTCGATGGCACCAGGCTCGCGAGTCAGCGACTTCATTGCGACTTGCGTGGCCAGGGCCGATTCCTGGTGTTCATTAGTGGTCAGTAAACTCATGGTATGGACTCCGAAAAAAGAAGACGGGTCCACCCCTGCGGGTGTCCCCGTCAGGGTTAGTAATATGCTGAGTTAGTCAGTCAGGCTGATATGAACAACATCATTCTCATAGCGCAGATAAAATTGCTGCCACAACGATGTCGATTTATTGCCGTCACCAGGTAAACAAAAGTAGCCGGTTGTTATTTCTGAGCGAGTATTCGCAGCCAGTGCTTTTAATGCATGGCGAATCAGACGATGCAGCCGTTCTGTCTCGCATGCCTGCTCGGGCGTAAACGCGACAAGTCTTTCCCAGGCGCTGTCATCAATAGCAACAGCCGGAGATGATTGCGGCCGCCCAATCATGCTGCTTCATCATTCTGAGCAGCTGACGAAATCGTCACGACAGCGGGCATCCGTTCAGGTTTAGGTCGTTGGCGCACATTGCGTAGTAACTTCTGGTGCATGGCCAATGCGGTATCAACCGCCTCGTCCTCGCTATCCATATAACGTTCGCCATAAAACGCCTGCGGAGTCTCTTCACCGAAATATTGCAACTCCACACCAGGTTTATAATTGTGGCGGTGCTTCAGTACGACAGCACGTCCACTACATTGATGATCATCGGCGAGCAACCATTTTCCGGTATAAATTATTCGATGAGTTGACGATTCAATGGGCTCAGAACGCTGACGCCAGATCTGATAAAGCCAGACAAGAGCACGCGCAGACAATATGCTCGTCCAGCGTACGATGAACCACAACCCTGTAAACAGAACAATCAGTATGTGTAAAGGCATTGGCATAACCTCTCCTTTCAATGAGTTAACCCGCGAATTACCAGGACGAAAGCCAAAAGAACCAGAGAACCGGCGACTTTCAGCAGCGTGAGATAACCGAGCAGTTTCAGTAGAGCATTGCGATCGCGCCGAAAGCATTCCCGACGAATAAGCTGACACAACGCGTCCTCCTGCTCTGGTGTAAACGAAGTACCCTGAGCTGGAGCTTCTTGAGTGATATCAATGTGAGACATGAACTCTCCTTTTGGTCATAAAAAAGGGAGAGCTATCCCGTACGGGAGAGGACTCTCCCCGTGGGGTAACGTCTGATTAGACGAAAGTGTTTATGTGGTTATAACCATCCGCGTTCAGCAAACGACACCATTTCACCGTGGCCAACCACTATGTGATCTAGTAGGCGTGTTTCAATCAGATATAGTGCGTTAACCAAATCCTCGGTGATTTGTCGATCGGCATTACTGGGTTCAGCATTACCAGACGGATGGTTATGCGCACAAATGACTGCGGCCGCATTCAGAGCAATGGCACGACGAACAATTTCACGTGGGTGGACTTCAACGCTTCCAATCGAGCCGGCAAAAAGGGACTCACAGGCAATTAAACGCTCCTTACGGTCTAGGAACATAACAACAAAAACTTCTCGTTCCATGTGCTCCAATTTGAGACGCAAGTAAGCTTTAATATCTTCAGAAGACTGCATGACTTCCCGTTTCCTGACTCTCCGTTCAAGAAGCGCCAATGCCATATTGATGACACGTGCCTCACGCTCGGTATAAGCGGTAATACTGGGAGGTGTTAATTCGCGCATAAAAGACCTTTACAGGCTTAAGGGCGAATGCTTTCCCCCACGTGGCGAAAAGCATTGCCACTGGGGGAAAGGTAAAATTATCGTAGGACGATAATTGATGTAGAACGGATTATCTAGATTGGTTAGGGAGTAAAGCTCCTCACCAAATTTGTTGAATTAAAGCCTTTGCTTGCTGGGATTTTAATCCCGCTGTTAGTGTTAGTCGTCGGGTGCATACGATGTCTGAAAAAGTGGTAATACCGTTTCCAGAAGAAACAATATCTGACTTCACAGGTGTGCATGTACTGCCACACTTCACCGAAATTTTCTGCAACTGTTGGTTTTGGTAGGTTTCGGTTTGCTGAATGCTGTCCAAGAGTAGCCCACATGGAATGCCATTCAATGCTGTCACGTGGAACAAGGTCTATTCCCATATCATCTTTGTTCATTGATAAATACTCTCTTCAGTTTGAAAAGGGATTTATCCCCCATAGGAGAAAAATCCCCATATGGGTTAGGTAACAAAAAATGCATCAAAAACTGTATTCAATGTGCTCGACCGAGCCACTCAATGTAACCATCAAAATCGCTATCGCCATCCAGGCAGGAAGAGAATTCCCAGCAGGTATGCTTACCCTCCTGGACGCCATTCTGAAAGGCTTTATCCCAAAAACCCTGGGCAACTTTGTTTCCCAGTGAAATCACATCATTCAAATAATGACTGTAATTATCAGGGATAAAATTCAGCCCAACGGTTTCGCCAAGACATTCTGCGATTTCGAAAATCTGATAGTCATTGTCCGTAAAACCATCCTCATCAGGAGAACAGTTGATCCGAAGTGCCTCGAATGCACCAATCTCCATCAATTTTCCTTCTATGTCAGAAATCACACACAGCAGGTCAACGACAGAATGACGATTACGAGCAAGACGGTTAAGTAAAGTATTCATAATGGATAAATCCTTTTTTCAATTTGAAAAGGGATTTATCCCCCTCAGGGGAAAAATCCCCGTATGGGTTAAGTTGAAAATGAATCTCATCACGCCTGGCGCTAAAGACCCTTTTGCACCAGTCGTTCTGCTAACTGGTCATACGTTAAGCTATCGCTAACGACAAGCTGATATTCTTCTGCATATTCGATGTCGTCCGGATACAAGGTGATACGATCATCTCCCAGCCAGGACGGTACCTCATTAGCAAAAAACCAATTGTTATCCGGGTAAACAAAAACAATGCCATCAGCCATTTTGGCTATCCTTGTTCAAGGTACGAGATGCACATTCGATAATGTCACCTAATACCATAAGCAATTGCGGCATAGTTAAAGGTGTACCTTCCGCGATAATCCCAAGCTTCACTGCGCCTTCGCCAATTGCATTGGCAAAAAGAGCACGCTGATGAAGAAGATCATCGACAGATTCGGTAGCTAAATCACGATAACTACTGTTGTCTAAACCGAATTCTGGCGTTATTGCATTAGCTTCCACATGGCTGTGTGCATAACGCAGCAACCTGTCGAACGCTTTCTGAGTTTGCAAGATTTCGAAGTCCGATGTTGGCAATCGGTTATCTCTGAAATCAAGTAGCAACCCACGAAGGGCGTATAACGTCACCGATATCCCGAACGCATCTGTTGTCACTTGTATCTGCCCCCCGGGCGTTCTGACGTCATAAACCTTATCTCCGTCAGGAACGGCGTATACCGGAGTCTCCAGATCGCCAGTCACCTGAGGATGCCAGTCATTCCAACTACCACCAGTAAAGTGAAGTTTGGACTGCCAGACCTCAATGATGTACTGAACAAATACATCGTACGTATCTTGCGACATGAAAGAGTAGAAAGTTTCAAAAGCTGACGCTTTGTTAGTCTGTGTCATGGATAAATCCTCTTCTAAATTCAACTTGAAAGGGATCTATCCCCAGCGGGATAAATCCCGCATGGGTTAAGTCACGATATGGCAGCTGATTAGTAGAACGTCCGGCCGTCATACCAGTTGCGCTCGATATCTAAACTGAGCGTGTAGAGGTAGTTGTCAATGAGCCAAATGCTGGCATTAGGGCTCTCATGAACACGGGCAGCATCCGTCAGGCCTTTATTAAAATAGCGCTGCCACAAAGCAGCATTAACAGAAAGGCCGAGTTCAAGAATATCTGCGAAGTATTTGTCAAAAAAGTTACGCGGTAGCAGTTCCAGGTTGATAATTTCACCGGTCTGCCGTGCAACCCACGCTATCTTTTTCTGGTTAAGTGTCATCAACGCCAAATCGTCCCAATCTACCGTATCGATGCCGAGACGCATGAACGCAGTCGCTTCCATCAATACAGACTCAATATCAGAGACAATCCTGATGAGGTCTATTGTGGAACGTTGTAGAAATTCATCATCGCGTCGCAGAATGGCCAGGCGCGAGACGAAAGGTTTCGTGTTGAAATCGTGCATCGATAAATCCTTTTTTCGGTTCAAAACGAAAAGGGATTTATCTCCACGTGGGGATAAATCCCCGTGTGGGTGTGCTAAGTCACTGGAAGCGGTAACGCAGAGTTGCTAACTGTTTTGCTAGCAGTTGCGCAACCTTGATTGCCTCGTGACGCTGTGGAAACGTATTATCGGCGCAGGCATGAGAGTCGAACTGGTAAGATTTTGAGCCTAACCAACCGGTACAACTTTCTATCTGATAGATCCATTCCGAATCGCTTCGAAAAACCAGCGCACGGAATCTCATATGTCCAGAGCAATTAGGTATCCACTCACCAATAAATGCATCGTTACGCTGTGTGTTTTTCTTCAGCAACGCAGACAGACGCTCAGTAAAATTACTCGTACGACGTAAGACCATTTGCATGATGTTCTCCTGATAAAACGGGAGAACATCCCCCAGGCGGGAAGATATTTCCCGTTGGGTTGCTGGCTTAAAATTGATGTTAAAACGAGTCTTCCGGATATACCTGTTCTGTCGAAACCGTAACTGGCTCAACGATGACATCCATCGATTCATCTGGTTGCAGAGGGTTATGCTGGAAACCGCCGAGTCTGCTCAAATAAAAAAAGCAGAAAACGATGACAGCACTTCCCCAGACGAGTAAAAGCTGAAGGAAACTGTAGGTCTTATAAACATGCTGCCGCGTTTTCACTTTTTTCTTCAGTGAAAGCAACAACTGACCTGCCCAGTATCCATCACGATATGCAGTAGAAGAGTTCATTGTGATTGCTCCAAAATAAAATATTTGGAAAACCACACCCCTGCCATCGGGAAGTAGCTTCCCGGAGGGATTGATAGATAGTTAAGCGGAACCTTCATCACCACGCTCGTAGCGGCGTTCAAACTACCTGGTGACATCTGCTCTCAAAGGATGGCAGATTTACCGCGCTTCTTAATCACGCCCTTTTCCTTGCAGGCTTTGGAAAAGTGACTCAGTCACCCGAAGGCGATCCTCACAGACTGAAAGATCATTGGTGGTCGTCAGAGACGACAGGTTAGCTCGCTCAACATACTTAAAGATGGAATTAAATTCAATATATTCTCAACTATCCCTGAGCCAATTAAATTATTCGTATCAGATACGAATAAAGCATTGAACTGTTTGCGGGAAGAATATTTAATCGTATCTGATACGAATAAGAGGGGGACGTATGCGTATTTCAAGAAATCAACGTGATGTCTTGTTTTTACTGTATGCAATTGAGCAGAAGAAAGGCCACCAACATTTTGTAACAGCTACGGCCTTATTCTCTATGATAAGTAGAAACCGTAGTGCGACATTATATCCAAATCATTTAAGAACGTCCTGCCATACACTACATAAAAATGGTTTTGTTGAACAGTATAGAGACGAAAAATTAAAACTTTCCTATACATTAACAGAACAAGGAAGATTGGCAGCGTCGATGATTTACAATGAAACTGCCAAAAATTCTTCTTGAACTTCTCTCACTGAGAGGGATCAACTTTATTATAAACACGGGCAACATAGCGGCCTCGACCATCACCGTGCCCCAAATCCATGGAAGCTAATGCATCAGACTCATCTTTACTAAATCCATTTTTAAGATGTAGCTGTGTTGCATCTTGGGTATAGGCATACCTAAGGCTATGAGGTGCATATTTTCCGACAAGCCCCGCTTCCCTAACGATATTACGATACCGTTCAATTGCTAAATGCAAAGCAGGACGGTTAATCAATCGACCGTTATTTTCGCTCGTAATATGTAATGCATTATTCACTGCATTGATTAGCTTCTCCCGTTCAATAATTGTCGTATCTCTGGGCCGACCTCCTTTCGTGCCATAAACAATTCGAACTTTCTCATCACCATTCTGCAAAGCCTTCTGCCATGTTTTAAGAGATTTAACAGACTGAATAGTTTCCTCTGTCCGTAAGCCAAGAAGACGAGATAACTCCATGGCAGCAGCTGCACCTTTATCAGCAGCACTCACTTTATCTAAAATGCTCTGATATATACTATCTGGAATCGCAACTTTTGAACCGTCACGACTTGCACCAGAAATACCCAGTGCTTTATTACTCAAATTCTCATTCTCAGGGTCAGCCATAATAGTTTTACCCGCTGCATGGAGGATAGATCGTATTGCTGACATTTCATTTTGCAACGTTCTGATTGAAATTTTCTCTTCCTGACGGCTTCTTATATACATTTCAATATGACGAGGCTTAATATGCTTCGCATTCCTGATTTGCACATTCAAACGTTTTAATCTTTCTGCAAAACGATCGGCTATTTTCATGCGGTCATTAAGTGTTTTAAAACTACCGCCACCATCCCGCGCCAACGTCACAAGATTCTTGTTTAACTTAGCCATACAGTTCTCCAAATCCAATGAAGTGAGTTATGTATTCCGTCCGTGTGAACGGAATACATAACTCACCTGCTCCCTTTTGAAAGAGAGCGAAAATAGATACTTCATCCCCGACGACACGGTTTGATTTTGCGCATCCTGCGTCTCAGCAGACATCTGTGCATCGGGGGCGAAATGTTGAATTGTTGCAAGGCACCCTGGGTGTTACCCATTCGCGGCTTACGCCGGGCTGACTTTCGTCAGTCTACCTCCACACGCCAGTTGTTGCTGGCGTCGCCATCGATGTCGTGCTGATTACCTCCTCTATCTAATAGAAATGTCTTCATGATGATGTCTTTCATACATTCGGACTGTTTGTTAAATGAACGACCATTAAACGGTTAGTAAAACGTCTTTATACGTACTAAAAACCGTTACTACGTGTTGGTCAGATGGTAGAAGAATCGTCTATCGGGCAGTGCGTAAGCTCTGACCGTATTACGCGCTCGCGCGTCACTTGGTATTCGCGTTGCTCATACACAAGTGACGCCGCGCAGCTTCGACCTTCCATTGCGACTCCCGTAAGCGGCCAAATGTACCAAATGGCCTTATACGTGCGTGCAAAGGTCGGACGTAGCTCTAGACGTATTCGTATCTTGAATTGTGCGTAAAACAGAAAACCTCGAACAACATCAAATTGTTGCTGAAGCTATCGATCTGCTCTCGATAAAACGAGCCAGTATTTGAGTGTATAAGCGGAACCTTCATCACCACGCTCGTAGCGGCGTTTAAACTACCTGGTGACATCTGCTCTCAAAGGATGGCAGATTTACCGCGCTTCTTAATCACGCCCCTTTCCTTACAGGCTCTGGAAAGGTGATACAGCCACCCAAAGGCGATCCTCACAGGCTGACGGATCATTGGTGATCGTCCGAGTGGACGATGATACAGCGAAAATGATACTAACAACGCAATTCGAGATCGTCAAATAGTTACCCACATATCCACAGACAAAGTCGGCTCGGCACTCGCCGACCGCTCCCGTTCGCCCGCGCCTTTGGTGGGCGCAGACTCACGG
Source organism: Pectobacterium jejuense (assembly GCF_026800125.1). NCBI lineage: Bacteria > Pseudomonadati > Pseudomonadota > Gammaproteobacteria > Enterobacterales > Pectobacteriaceae > Pectobacterium > Pectobacterium jejuense. The sequence continues at coordinate 46,885 of NZ_JAPQKX010000006.1, forward strand.
GCTTATTTGTCCGTGGATATATGGATAACAATAAAAGCTATACAGTAATTACGCTTCTGGATTATTAAGATAATAAAGAAAATAATCTGAACTATAATCTTTACTCCAGCCAATCCAAACTGATGACTCTCCAGCCTGACCAAAAGGTGAAACACATCGGTTTCCAAGCATTGCACCTTCTTTACACAGATTACTTTTACATTGAATAACCAGATATGTGCAACATGCGCAGCGTGGATTTTTATGCTGAATTAACAGTTTTATTTTTCGTCGACATTAAAAATTGATGCCTTTAAACTGCTGCTGTATCCGGCGTTAGAATACACCTATGTTTTATAGTCACGTGTATATTTACGCTGAAAAAATATCAATTTTTATTGGCTTGGGGTTTCAATTAAAAAAATTTTAGTTAAAAAGCAAGAGAATAACGATTATTTAAAACCCAATTATGCATTCTCTTTTTTCATTAAAAGTCAGATGTAAAATCCAGTTATTTTATATCTGGGTTCAGACTTTTATGTCAACAAGGTGTTGAGACGTTATATTTTCGGCTTTTACATTTTCGTTATTCAAATTCACTGACTGAACTTCAGCCTTATCTCGTGCATATCCAGCCTGTTTTTGCTGTAGTTCACCAAACTGGCTGTACATATCAGTAAGCTGCTGCAGGATTTTGCGTTGCTCTTCAGGCATCCCGCAGCGCCTTTTTCTCAACCAACTCAGCTATCTTTTTTGAAAGAACGTCGATCTGAGAGGAAACATCAGTTCTTCCACCACCGCCTGCGAATGAATTCGTAACCAACTGAAATATCTGTACTTATCACCATAACCTTCTCCACTTATTGGCAGAATAATGTCTTTATTTACTCACCGAGCCATCAAAAAAAGTTTTACAGACCATATCACTTATGCCTACAGAGGCAATTTCGCCCCTTTCAGCCGATTCTGCGGCAGCGTACACTAAAAAATCGTAGGACTTGGCGAGCCAGGTTGCGGTCAGGTCAACTCTGAACACCCCTTCCATCTGTCCCCGCAGAAAAAAACCTTCCAGCGCCTCGCTGTAAAAAGACGGTGAGTACCCTTTCATATCCTGATTTTTTAAATCACTCATATCCATCCAGAGTGAGGCGCACCAGAACAGATAAAAAGGCCTGCTCGCCATTACGCCTTCGGTGAGGCGCATGAGCGCATCTTTAAAAGAAGATGAGCTTAAGTCAGCGTACTGCAGTGCATTTTCTAGGTGCCTCCGGGACAGAGTCGTCAGGAGTGCTATCACGCTCTCACGTGTTGGAGAAATTCTGTAAAGGGTTGCCTTGCTGATCCCTGCCATGCTTGCGATCTGCTGCAGATTCGCCCTGGGTTTCTGCATTACGGCAGTTGCAAGTGCCCCCGCAAGCTTCTCGTCAATTGTCACACTCATCCCTACACCGCACCATAAAGTATCAAATGAATCAATAGTGAACCAAATATATCTCATATCAGGAAAATCATCAATCTTTTGATTCTTTGTGGTGTTAAATGAATCTAGTTTGACTCATTAGCTACTATATGGAATCATCACACCACTCACAAATAGTTTGTAACAGGTAGAAGAGGGTTTGATGACAAAGTTAAAGGCTGGCTTACTTGCTCTTGCCATCGGTGGATCGTTGCTGACGACTGGCTGCGATAATGGTCAATCGGCTTCACAACAGGGTCAGGGGGAAGGTCAGGGGCAGGCGATTCCGGTTGAAATGCTAAGCATTACTCCCCGTTCTGAGAACCTGACGACAGAACTGCCCGGCAGAATATCTGCCGTACGCGTTGCCGAGGTTCGCGCTCGCGTGGCCGGTATTGTGCTGCACCGTCATTTTGAAGAAGGGGATATGGTCAGGGCCGGTGATCTGCTGTTTACGATCGATCCGGCTCCTTTCCGCGCGGCGCTTGAGCGGGCGCAGAGCAGCGTTGCGCGTGCGGCTGCTGAGGTCACAAAGGCCGATGCGCTGGTACGGCGCTACGCACCGCTTGTCAAAGCCGACGCCATCAGCCGTCAGGACTATGATGACGCGCTTGCAGCACTGCAGACTGCGCGTGCCAATAAAAAATCCGCTGACGCCGATGTCACGACTGCGCAGCTTGACCTGGGCTACGCTGCCGTGCGGGCACCTATTACCGGCCGAACCGGCAAGAGCTTGGTGAGTGAAGGTGGGCTCGTAGGACAGAATGAAACCACTCCACTGGTAAAAATACAGCAGATGGATCCGGTGTATGCCGACTTCAGGCAGCCCGTCAGTGACGTGATAAGGCTGCGGCAGGCCCTTAAAAACGGCACTCTTTCTGCTGATGCAGACGGCAAGTCGCCGGTCAGAGTAAGCGTAGACGGTACAGAATATCAGGCCAGAGGTCATCTGCTTTTCTCGGACGTAACGGTTGATGAAGGCACTGGGCAGATTATGCTACGCGGCGTTATCCCCAATCCCGAAGGTCTCCTCATGCCTGGCATGTACGTCCGTGTGACCACGGATATAGGAATCGATAAAAAAGCAATATTCGTTCCTCAGCGCGCGGTTTCTTTTGGCTCTGACGGAACACCGCACGTCATGACTGTCAACGCTGAAAGTAAGGCTGAATTAAGAAATGTGCACACCGGTGTCATGAGAGCAGGCGAATGGCAGATAACGCAGGGCCTCAGCGCCGGCGAAAAAATAATTGTGGCGGGTACAGACAAAATCCAGCCGGACACGCCGGTTACGACAGCGACGCAAGCTACGGCTAAAAGCCAGTAATGAATAACGCCAGCAACCGCCTGACATTGACGGAGCGGCACGTAACAGTTCACACCCGATGGATATTCTATGTCTGAATTCTTTATCAAACGCCCAAGGTTTGCCTGGGTAATTGCCATATTTATCATACTGGCCGGAGTGCTTTCTCTCTCGTCGCTGCCGGTTGCCCAGTATCCTGCCGTTGCACCGCCGCAAATTCTGATCACCGCGGCCTACCCCGGAGCTTCAGCTGACGTCATCAACAATACCGTGACCAGCCTGATTGAGGAAGAGCTAAACGGCGCAAAAGGACTCCTCTACTACGAGTCACAAAGTAACAGCGCTGGCGTGGCTGAAACCTACGTTACGTTTAAACCAGGCACCAATCCTGACCTTGCTCAGGTGGACGTGCAGAACCGTATCAAGCGTGTTGAATCTCGTCTGCCGCGCCCGGTGATGCAACAGGGTCTTCAAGTAGAACAGGCGAGTGCCAACTTCCTGATGATTTATGCACTTACCTACAAGGATGCAGATAAAGATCCCGTGGGGCTGGCTGATTATGCAGCACGGTACCTGAACAATGAGCTTCGCCGCGTACCTGGTGTCGGCCGCGTGCAGATGTTCGCGTCCGAACGCGCCATGCGCATCTGGGTCGATCCCGCAAAGCTTGTCGGTTATAATCTCTCTGTTGCGCAAGTTAATCAGGCCATATCTGCACAAAATGCGCAGGTATCAAGCGGCAGCATCGGGGACCAACCCGTCCCTCCTGATCAGGAGATAACTGCTACCGTGATGGTTCACGGCCAGCTTACCTCCCCCGAAGCATTTTCAGAAATCGTTCTGAAAGCAAACAGCGACGGATCCACTGTCAGGCTGAAAGACGTTGCGCGCGTTGAAATGGGAAGCCAGGACTACAAGTTTACCTCACGCCTCAACGGCAAGCCTGCAGCCGCTATCGCCATTCAGCTTACGCCCGGTGCCAACGCGCTGCAGACATCTGACGGCGTGAAGTCCAGGCTCAAGGAACTGTCGGCAAACTTCCCGGCGGACATGTCTTACAGCATACCTTATGACACCTCACGCTTTGTAGACGTGGCGATTGAGAAAGTCCTGCATACCCTGGTCGAAGCCGTAGTACTGGTATTCCTGGTGATGCTTCTGTTCCTCCAGAATATCCGTTACACGCTGATCCCTACGATTGTTGTTCCTGTCAGCCTGCTGGGAACGCTTGCCCTGATGCTGCCACTCGGTTTTTCAGTGAACATGATGACCATGTTCGGCATGGTTCTGGCAATCGGTATACTCGTTGACGATGCCATCGTCGTCGTGGAAAACGTCGAGAGGATCATGTCGGAGGAAGGCCTTTCGCCGCGAGATGCCACAATGAAAGCCATGAAACAGATCAGCGGCGCCATTATCGGCATAACCCTGGTTCTTGCTGCAGTATTCCTTCCATTAGCCTTCATGAGTGGATCTGTCGGCGTTATTTACAGACAGTTCTCGATTTCACTCGCTATATCAGTGCTTTTCTCCGGCTTCCTGGCACTCACCCTGACGCCTGCACTATGCTCTACGCTGATAAAACCTCTTTCTCAAGATCACAATCAACAGAAGAAAGGTATTTTTGGCTGGTTCAATAAGCGCTTCGATCGCGTGACACATGCCTATTCCGGAGCCACATCAGGTCTGGTCAGCCGCACCGGAAGAATGATGCTTGTCTATCTTGTTATTGTCGGCGTGCTGGCTTTTGCGTATGTGAGATTACCTTCCGCATTTTTACCCGCAGAGGATCAGGGCTATCTAATCACGGACATTCAGCTTCCACCGGGTGCAGCACTACCGCGTACGGCAGAAACCGCTAAGCAGATGGAGGACTACTATCGCAGCCTTCCGTCAGTTTCAGATGTCATTTCCGTCATGGGCTTCAGTTTCTCAGGTACCGGGCAGAATGCTGGCCTGGCATTTACCATGCTCAAAGACTGGTCTGAACGCTCTTCCGATCAATCAGCGGTAAACGAAACCGGCCGTGCGAATGGCGCTCTGCAGCAAATCAGCGACGGAACGCTTTTTGCCGTCATGCCACCTTCCATAGAAGGACTGGGTAATTCCGGGGGCTTTGCACTCCGCCTGCAGGATCGTGGCGGACTGGGGCGGGATGCGCTGCTTGAAGCAGGCAATATGTTGATGGGTAAGGTCTTTCAGTCACCTGTGTTTGCCTACATCATGATCGAAGGCCTCAAGGATGCGCCGCAGCTTGACGTCAAAATCGATCGTGAAAAAGCCGAAGCGCTGGGTATTTCATTTGACGTTATCAACAACACTATCTCGACCGCATTCGGATCGGCGCTGATAAACGAATTCCCTAATCAGGGCCGCATGCAACGCGTTATCGTCCAAGCAACCCCGGAAAGCCGAGCGACGCCTGAATCGCTGGGCAAACTCTACGTTCCTAACCGTTCAGGTGATATGGTCGCCCTGGAAAACTTCAGCGAGATTGGTTGGAAAACCGGTCCCGTCCAGATTGTCCGCTATAACGGTTATCCGAGCATAAAGTTTGCCGGTGACGTGGCGCCCGGCCACAGCTCGGGTGAAGGGATGAAGGAAATTGAGCGCCTAGCAGGTGAGCTGCCTCCAGGCATCGGATATGAATGGACTGCACTTTCTTACCAGGAAAAAGCGGCAGGCTCTCAGGCGCCGCTGCTGCTTGCGCTTTCCATGCTCGTGGTGTTCCTGGTTCTTGTGGCACTTTATGAAAGCTGGAAAATTCCGCTTTCCGTGCTGCTTATAATCCCCGTAGGTGCACTGGGTTCGGTGATGGCCGTCACCGCACTGGGCATGCCTAACGACGTTTACTTTAAAGTCGGTCTCATCACCATCATCGGTCTGGCGGCCAAAAACGCCATCCTTATTATCGAGTTTGCAAAAGACCTTCATGCACAGGGGAAAAGCCTCAGAGAGGCGGCGGTTGAAGCAGCTCACCTGCGTTTCCGCCCGATTATTATGACCTCCCTTGCCTTTATTCTCGGCGTTGTTCCGCTTGCCATCGCGACAGGTGCAGGTGCAGAAAGCCAGCGCGCCATTGGTACCGGCGTTATCGGTGGTATGCTGACGGCAACGCTTTTGGGCGTGCTCTTTGTTCCTGTTTTCTACGTATGGGTCATGTCATTTACCAAAGCCGGGCGCGAGCGTAAAAAGGAAGCTGTGCAGGAGAATAACAATGCATAATTTTCAGATTAAGAATCTTGTTCTCCTGTGTGTTGTTGGCCTTTCCGGGTGCTCACTGGCGCCCGACTATCAGCAGCCAAAAATGCCCGTTCCGTCCATTTATGCTGAGGGAGGGGGCGTTCAGGCGGGCCCGATGCCGGACTGGCGTAATTTTATCAGTGATAATCAGCTTCGTGAGCTGGTCGGCAGGGCGCTGGAGCATAACCGAGACCTGCGCATTGCGCTGCTTAATATCGAAAGCGCGCGGGCGCAGTACGGAATCTCAAGAGCTGACCGTCTTCCTGCAGTGAACGCTACAGGCGCTTTCAGCCGGGAGGACACGCCAGCCCTTCAGCGCCCACCGGGCGCACCGGCAGGACCTCAGTCGATGTACCGTGCCGAATTGGGCCTGAGCGCCTTCGAAATCGACCTGTTCAGCCGCACCCGCAATCTGTCTGAGTCCGCACTGCAGGAATACCTTGCCACCGAAGAGGCGGCGCGCAACGTCCGCATTACCCTGATCTCACGCGTCAGTGAGGCCTATCTTGACTATGCCTCTGCAGGTTCAAGGCTGGCGCTTACGCAGAAGGTGCTGACGTCGCGCGAGAGAGCATTCTCTCTGGCGAAGCTGCGCTTCGGGGCCGGCACCGCGAGTGAGCTGGACGTGTTGGAGGCGCAGGGGCTTCTTGAAGAGGCCCGCACCGAGTCGGTCCGGTCCGCGCGTACGCTCTCACAGGCACGCAACGCGCTCCGCCTGCTGGTCGGCGAAGACAACCTCAGTACCTCTCTGGGATCGGCGCCTGCCGGAGGTCAACTCTTCGGCGACGTCAGGGCAGGGCTTCCGTCAGATCTGCTGACACAGCGGCCCGATATTATGGCCGCTGAGCACGGTATTCGCGCACGCAACGCTGATATTGGCGCCGCAAGAGCCGCATTTTTCCCGCGCATAACGTTAACTGGCGCGCTGGGAACGGCGGGGCCGGAACTGTCCGGGCTTTTCTCCGGAGACACGCGGACATGGCAGTTCATGCCGCAGATCACGCTGCCAATTTTTGCCGGCGGACGAAACCGCGCGAATCTGGATCTGGCCAACGTTCGTAAGGACACCGCCGTTGCAGAATATGAAAAAACAATTCAGACCGCGTTCACGGAAGTGTCAGACGCGCTCAACGCCCGTACTTCTTTCGACAAAGAGCTGATGGCGCGTCAAAAACAGGTTACATCCAGCGACCGCACACTCGCGCTGGCCGAACTGCGTTACCGCACCGGACTGGACAGCCATCTGCGCTATCTGGATGCGCAGCGTCAGAATTTCACCGGACACCTGAACATGCTGGACTCGTGGAGGAACTCGCAGGCCAGCAGGATTCAGCTTTATAAGGCCTTGGGCGGCAGTCAGTCTCTGGAAGGCATGGCTGCCCGATAGTAGTTTTATATATTTTTCACATGAGAGGTGGTTATGATTTTAATTACAGGTGCAGCAGGACAGTTGGGCCGTCTGGTGATTTCTGAACTGCTCAAAACCGTTCCGCCGGAACAGATAGTTGCAGCAGTGCGCGAACCTTCAAAAGTCGGCGATATGACAGCGCTGGGTATTCAGGTTCGTCGGGGAGATTACACGTGTCCTTCGGACTGGGATGAAGCCCTCAAGGGCGTTGATAAAGTGTTGCTGATTTCATCGCCGGACGTTGGCTGCCGTGAAGAGCATCACAGGACGGTTACGGATGCGATCGCTGCTTCAGATTCGGTCGGCCTTGTCGCCTATACAAGCATGCTCCGTGCGGACTCCTCGGGTGTACCATACGCTGCGGAAGACCGAGCAACTGAGGCGATGGTTCTGAAAACCGGTAAAAACGCCGTTTTCCTGCGCCACAGCTGGTACATTGAAAACTATACCATGAATATTACCCAGTCGCTGCAGACAGGCATGCTGTTCGGCTGCGCCGGCAGTGGTGTATTGTCGGGGGCTTCGCGCGAAGACTACGCCGCCGCCGCTGCCTGCGTCCTGACGTCGGAAAAACCGCTGAAGCAGGTCTATGAGCTCGCGGGAGATGAAAGCTTTACACTGCCGCAGGTGGCTGCAGAAATGACACGCCAGACGAACACGACGGTGAACTACGTTGACATGCCGGAAGAGGACTATCGGAGTATGCTGGTTGATTACGGCGTACCTGACGGTGTGGCGATGATTCTGGCTATGGCCGATTCCGGCGTTGCCAGAGGCGATCTTTATACTCAGAGTCGGGACCTTTCAACGCTTATCGGCAGACCGACCCTGACCCTCCGGGAGGTAATCGCTAAAGCGCTGCTTCAGCAACAGTAATTGCAAGCCTGTCAGGGCCCTGCCCTGACAGGCTTAATCAGGCGAAATCACCCTCTGAGAAGTGGTGTCTCCCCTGCAGAGGTACGCCGCTTTTCCTCACTGAAGGTCATCGATATTAACCTCTCTTCAATACGCGCCCTGTTATTATCATCCTCCTCGTTATGCTGCCTCAGCAGGCTCGTTAACCAGAACCCGTCGGCTGCAAGCCTGACTGTTTCAAGCTCTGGCGCACTGTCGGTCTGCTGATGCCTGACAAGCCGTGCCGCAATCCAGTTTGTCCAGCGGTCAGCGAGGCCCGGTAAAGCGCCAGCAGAAAACGTCAGGGCTGTCCACGGAGAGTGGCGGGGTAACCTCGTGAATGCAGCCCGGATATAGGCGCGGGTAAAAACGCCGTACCGGTCACCGTCCTGCATAACGGCAGTGTCAATCTGTGAATCCAGTGATTCAAGCTCATTTTCAAACATGGCAGTGAGCAAATGCTCTTTGCCCTGGAAGTGATGAAACAGACCGCCTTTGGTGATGCCTGCCGCTTCGGCAATATCGTTAAGGCTGACCGCGCAAAAGCCCCTGTTGGCTATGAGGCAGGCCGCAGCATCAAGTAGCCGCAGGCGAACGGCTTCAGGATTTTTTCTGGAGGGTGCTGAAACGTTCATAATCAGTGCGCACTCATCTTTGAGAACCCATTAACAATGACCACCCCGGCAACAATCAGCGCAATGCCGACGAGCGCAGCCGCATCAGGTTTTTGCCTGAAAACCACCACGCCGACGACTGCTGTGAGGATAATTCCGAGACCCCCCCAGGACGCATAGGCCACGGCAAGCGGGACGACCCGTAATGCCTGAGCGAGCATGTAGAAAGAGAACGCATAAGCGACTATGGCAAGAAGGGAGGGCATGAGGCGGGTGAAATGCTCAGACTTTCCCAGAAAGAGGGTGCCGGTCACCTCTGAGACGATAGCGGCGGTCAGCGCGAGGTAAGCAATAAAGGGCTGCATATTTATCTCCAGTAGAAAACGCAATCATAGCACATACCAACCGGTCGGTATGTGCTATGATTGTAAAATCATCCGGAATTGTTTGCCAATGAGATGGTCAGAAAAGCTTATCTGAAAGCCAGATGACTATGCGAAGGTAGTATTCAGGAATATTTTAAACTAAGTCAGGTAGTTTTGTGGATCGGCACGGATTGGGATAAAACCTTTGAGTAATTTCACGATGGAGATTCAAACAGACGAGCAGAACCGCTCAGGGGCATATTATCTACGGGTTGCCATCTGTCTGCTGTATCGATCATGGCGCTATTTATCCATGCGCTGAATGCCAGTGGTTCGCAAAAGAAACCAGGAAGGCTGGTGCGTTATGTCATGATGATGACGATATGCACCCGGCACCGCAAGCTTTGATGGATTTGCGTCCTTCACTAGACTAAAATGTAACCATGAGATATTCCATTTGAGAAGGATATTCAGATGCAAAACACAGCAAAGAACCGAGCCTATCAGCGTGGACTTAAGGCTGCTGGTATCTGGAAAGGCACAAAAAATCGACTGATACAGTGGGATGCTGCATGTGTAGCTGCCGCTGGCCGTCACCATCTGCCAAAATGGGCAGGTCATATTCCGGTTGCTGCGGGGATTGTGTTGTTTGTATCTGGTGTATTGCTGGGCGGAGCAATCCTTTCTGCTATTCTGTTATTTGTTGCAGGACTTGTGTCGGTAATGTTTGGGCGACGCCCTAGCGATGCAAATAGTACAAACCATTATGTTCCAGATGATCCTAACTATCCACATAATGGCCCTTTTGACGTTTACTACGGTCCTGGAACTCCATCCTATAATCCTCATGAAATATACTACAACGAACCATTTGATGAGAAAGACCAATAAGGGGAGTATAAACATCCCCTTATTTTATTATCAGCTATTTCATTCCCTCTTTTACCCCCCCTTCAAACGAACCGATAGCTTTACTAGCAGCCCCTCCCGCTTGACTTCCAGCACTTTGAGCAGCTGCAGGACCTTTTTGAATCGCATTGGACAATGCCCCACCAATATCAAGTCCCGCCCACGATAATGCTCCTACCCACACAGTGGGAAGCACGATAAACATCGTTCCCATCACAAAGTTCATGACCATATCGTCAGAAGTGTTCTGAAAACCAGCCAGATTGAATCGGCTGTGGGTATCCGAACTGTACAGTGCTTCAAGTAGCCAGCTGTCGAGCCATCGTGCCAGTTCCCACCAGAACGTCAGGAAATTCAGCGCGAATATCACGAACGTTAAAGTAATCACGACCTTGAATTCATAGACACCAAAAGCCAGAACCAGCGGCAGCATGACGCAGACAGCCATCAACAATATGGCCTGAACCATCGGTAGCGCCTGGCGCATGGCATCAAATGCCGGAAATGCTCCCAGACTTCCCAACGCGCCGCCGGCAATGGCACCAAACCGATTGACGGTATTCATCGTAGTGAAGTCCGCATTACCCCCGTAACCAGCATAAACCTGCCCCCCCTGGGAGATATTTAGGCTCTGAGGACTCACCAGGCGCCTGATCACCGCTTCTTTATAGTCAGCGGTGCTTTTCCCCATCATTTTCAGTGCAGCAGAAAGACGCAGCCACATGCCAGGATCAGCTTGATTGACTACTCTATCCTGCAAACCGGTATCCGCGGCGGACCACCATTCATTACAAGTAGGATACCCCCCCCGGCCCGTATTCGGCCGGCCACTGTCCCTGGCATCGTTCCAGGGAAAATTTGACCGCGGCATTTTTGAGTTCAGTTCACCATAATAACGGGAACGAAACGTTGAACTGCCCAGCCATTCAATGTCCTTCAGCACATCCTTATCCGTTGTAGCCCCCTGGTCTTGCTGCTTCCACGTGTATAGCGCGAGCGCATAGCAGTCGTTGGTAAAGTCCTGCAGCTCTTCAGCCAGAGCCGGATTGCTGATGTTGGTCCTCTGCACCTCAAAACGAACCTGACGCAAATCCGGCCGACAGGGAATGGTTGCGACCGCAGCCTGCGTTACGCCTTTTGACAGGCGGTGTACCACAGCCCACCAAAAGGGTACCGCCGCTGTCTGATCGCCGAGGCTGGATACCACACTTGAATATCCACTTTCATCCGGAGACTGCGTTGTCCAGGTTCCACACATTTTCGCCCGAGACGTATCATATTGCATGGTACTCAGGCTCAGATTAATCAGCGGAACGCAGCAAGCCAGCATCACAAAGAACGCACCGTACAACGCGTTCTCGATACGGGGCAGTGACAGCATCCCTTTATTGCCCTCATCCTCCCCTTCTTCCCTGACCTTCATCCAGATACCAACAACTTTAAACGCCAGCGGCGCAGCAAAAAGCCCGGTACCAATCAGGATGTTCCACAGGCCATTATTAATGACCCAGCCCAACAGCGTCAGAAAATACTCGAGATAGCTGTTCGTGGTCATCGCGCCGCCCCTGTATCAATATACATGGCGTATTCACATGCCAGTAAAAACATCGCGCTCACGATGGCCATCCGTTTCAGCGGAGCTTTATACTCAGGCTTACATCCTGGCGCATGCCAGATTTTCCAGAGCCCCCATCCCAGTGCGCTATACAGCGTCAACCGCCAAACCAACCAGCCAATGCTCGTTCGCTGCATCCAGTGGCGTAGCGCTAGGAATTCATCCGAATAGGACACGCCAATGCTCGCGATCAGAAATGCAATAAACATAACGCCAGAGCAGAATGCCAACGCGAGCAACAGCACTTTGGTTCCCTGGCGTAGTCGCTTAATGGCAGATTGAGGCTGCGCCTTTTTAGATTCAGACATAGTTAGTTACTCTGGGCGGGAATCGTCATCTGGTTGAAGCGTATATCCGTATTGTCCTGGATTTGCTTCTGCGGATTGGTTTCTACGCGACTGTTTTCCCGTTCGATGATAGTCAGTACTGAGTTACGTGCCAGCTCGCGTTTGAGTTCCATCTCGTTCTTCAGTGCATTAATTTCCCGATCAAGCGACTCAATACGCCGGGTTCCCTCATCAACAGCAGCTTCCTGAGCAGCGGCATTAGGTTCGGACATACCCGTCATCAACATACGACGCATCAGTAATGCCGTCTCGACCGTATCCGCCATCGCCAGTTCGCTGGCCAGTCGGCCGGTTAACGCCGCATTATCCGGATCGCGTTGTAATGCCCGGATAACACCACTGGTGATAGTCAGACTCCCTGCCTTCAGCTTGGCCAGGTTCGCAGCCGTTGGTTTCTCCACCCCGTTAACCATTTTCACCAGTTGTTCCAGATTGGTTTTCGTTGCGTCTTCCAACATGGGGGCAAATCCCGTTCCCGCCTGAGTGGTACCAGGTTGCTGGGCGTCATCCCCACTGGTGCAGTCAGAGGCAACCTTACACGTCCGCATAGAGCGATCGCCAAGTACCTGAACAACTGCTTTTGCCGCATCTTCAGAGTTTGCAAATTTCTGACAAACAGAGCCCGTACAATTGCTGGTACTGACGGAAGATGTACTCAGTACAGGTTGACTGTTCATCATGTTATAACCCGCAGCGACCAAATCATGCGTTGGGCGAATAGCAGGCTGCCCTTTACCACCACGTCGTTGACCACCAATCCAATTTTGGCCGTTATTGCCGGTCAGTTTTTGGGAGTCGTTATCCGTTTGAATGGCATCGGCTTTTCCGCTGTTAACCAGTTGTTTGTACTCATCTGCCTGTGCAGACTGTGTCCATTTGCTGGAATCAGAGAAATCCATCATCCGTTTAGTCATGTTCTGGCAATTAAACATGGCCTTATCAAACGCCACATTTGCCTGAAGCACACCGTTAGTTAGCATGTCATAGAGACCCGGGCTCGCTCGTTGAATAATGGCACCAGGTAAACTGGAGACCGCACCGGTCGCACCCTGAATAACCTCCCCCATCAGGTTTTTAAATCCAGATGTCACCCCATTCAACTGATTGCCGACCGTCGTTTTCAGATCGAAATTACCGCACTGCAGATCAGAGCTCCAACCGAGATCAACACCCAACTTCTGCATACTGATGCGCGTCGCCGGCTGTGAAATCACAGAGCCGCCACCGAGCGTATAAAATAGCTTGTCGGACACAGCCCCACTGACATCAGCCCCATACCCCAGCGCCCCACTATTCGCCTGAGGCAAATTGACATTGAGCTGATCAGCAAGAACACATGGCGTAATCAAATGCAGCCCGATAGCCAGCACACAAAGTTTCATGTTCATCGTTATTCCTTAAAAATTCGTAACAGATAACAACCGCTGACCACGGCGTTGGCAGCAACTATAGGGTTGCCAGAGGGTATAAACTGCACTGCCATTCTCCGCTGACATGCGGTCACCATCAGGGAAGATCGCGCAGGAAGACGTTAGCTGTGGAGATAAGCGCTGCCACTTGTGATTGTTGGTGTTTTCCACGACAGGCTCTGGAGGCCAGTAACCATCGCGGCGGGAACCCGTCAGGGCCTGATAGACGTGCAGTTGACCAGAGCGCGTAATAATGTCTGCCACACGTTGGGCGACAACGGCGGACGCTTTATCGTCATCGGTATGCTGGACAAATCCAGAACGGGGATAAACATTCCCCCACATATTTCCAGACGCCATGCTGCCCACTTCGCGTTGGCCAGGAATGAGCGCCTCAGGATACAGCGATTCAGGAATTCCCGTTCGCCAGGCGAGAGAATCCAGTGTGCTCAGAAAATACGGCATGAGCGGAGTGGCAACGCTATCGCAGGAATAACCGGGAATTTGTCCACCGATGAGGGTCGAGGCTGGGTGGCCGATCGCATCCGCATACTTGAATTTGATATTGGATTTTCGTCGCCCCGGATCTTTAATATCTGCCGCGTTCCCTCCGCCGGCAGTGACCCCGCTTAACCCACTGGTCACCGTACTTTCCAACCCGCCAGCACCTTGACTGACCAGAGACATTTCTGACCAGGGATTGCCTCCTGGAGCCATATACGTGGATACCACTGCATCAGGAATAAAGTGAGTGACTTTGACGGACGTGCGAATGGTACAGCCGAATTTCGTGCAGAATAGCCAGTAACAGATGCCACTGACACGCCAGCTGATACACCCTGGAGAAATAGCGCTGGCAACGATTTGTGCGGTGTTAACGGCAGCAATCGCAGCAGGCTCACACGCGGTCGTGAGCATAATTCCAACTGCAATCGGCCGTAACCGGGTTCGCCATCGACTCATGGTCGTCCCCCTTCCTGCATTTTATATGCAAGCGCTTTGGCAACATCGGCCGTGCCGTACACCACGTCGCGATCGTCAAAAACAACTGCGGGATATTTTCGTACACCGATTTCCCACGCATGTATAACGCCACGATAAGCCGTTTGCAGGTCATTCTCATGCTGTTGCCACTGCGGAGAACGCATGACAGCCAGAGCCTGCTCTGTCGCTTGCTCCATCGATGCTGGAAACTCGCCAAACACGGAATGTTGCAACCGTTCCGGCGCATCCAGCCAAACTATCTGAGTCTCGGGTGTCAGATTGCTGGGAGGGTGTTGCTGGTCGGTATAAACAACGGGATTGGCCAATAATGGGGCAGGTAAAAACAGGAGAAGAAAAGCATAAATTTTGCCGTTCATCACCGCACTCCTCTAGGTTAATAAATACCCTTCAGGTTGCAGCAGGTGAGGGAGATAAACAGCGGTAAACTCTTTTCGAATAAATGAAAATTTACGGATTACAATAACCGAAACATAAATAAGGCCACTTCCAATAATTTTTCACCAACCGGAGGCGTATGAACATCCGAAGACTAAGGACTGACAGTATTGAACTTTCCCCAGAGGTTCAGGGACTACTGAATAACAGTATGGACTTCTTGCAAAAGGCACAGGATGAGTTTGCCTCATCACCAACCCATTCCATCGTCAGCTTTTGGACGGCCGTCGAGCTGTTACTTAAGGTACCGCTTGCTCATGAACACTGGTCGCTAGTATGCAGCGGAAAGAAAATTGTTCGCAAAAAGTATCGCGAAGGTGATTTTCAATCCATCACCTTTGCAGAAGCCTGTGAGCGGCTAAGCGATGTATTGGAAAAACCTCTGCCACCCGCCACCCTTAAAGCCTTTGACAAAATCCGCCAACACCGCAATCGCGTGGTCCATTTTTATCATGATGCCTTTTCGGAAGAAGACAAAGCGAAGTTACTGGCCGAGCAAGCTGACGCCTGGTTTGCGTTGAACCGCCTGATGCGCGAAGACTGGAAGTCACTTTTTGAAGGGGCTCTGGGAAACTATCTCGCCAAGCAAGAAATGAGTCTTCTAATAAAAAACACTTACTATGCCGATATTAAGTTCGACCAGATCAAACACGTGATCAAAGGACATCAAAAAAATGGGGATAAAATTCTCAACTGTAAGTTGTGCAAAAAATCTGCCTCACCAGTAAAAGTGCTTTTACAAATAAATGATTATTCTGTCAAAACGTCGTCATGCTTAGTGTGCGGTTCTTTTCAGGACAAGCTCATCGAATTTTCATGCCCTGAATGCAATAAGCCGCAAAGTTTAATCGCTTGGGATGAAACGGATTTTGAATGCACTAAATGCCAGCATTCTGTTTCCCGTTATGAGCTTTTTGATACGAGTAGTTGCTCACCGGACGAGTACCATTACGCCCCCACTCCGGCTGGTTGCTCCGAATGTGATACCGACCACTCTGTTTGTGAACTTGGAGAGGGGTATTTCTGCACACACTGTTTTAGCTTTTTCGAATCTATTGGCCAGTGTGAGTTCTGCGGTCATCACAGTACAGATGTAAATGAATTCAGCGCAATGACTGGCTGCAGCTTTTGTGAAGGACATCCAGAAACATGGGATGATGACGATGACTGAATATTGTTCATAATAAGAGCCCCAGCGAACCTGAGGCTCTGTTCGTCTGTCTTCACTATTCTTGATGCAATCGCGATTTTAATTACTGAGCTGTCGCAACAGCGTCAATTCTCTATGCGCTAGTCGCAACTTCTTTCAGATACAGAACCAGGTAAACCACATCAACAGCATCTGGAACAGAAATGTACCAACGGGGATGATCGTAATCATCAATCTCTGGCCAACTCGTTGTGCCGGCAACAGAGATCAGGATATCAACACAGGGGCCGATACCGTGTCCGCCATCAAAATGCAGCGCTACCGCACCTCGTGTACCGACTCGGTGAGGATGGCACGTTACATTGCACTGCATAGGTAAACGCTGACGAATAGCATCACGTAGCTGTTGCAGTTCGCTGTCGTTTTTCAGGGAAATCCCCGCCTCGCCTTGCGGTTTCAGACTAAAAAGCATGGGAAAATGGCCACTCTCCGTTTGGATCGTCGGCGTAGGGTATTTCAATGTCATCATGCTGCAGCTTTCTCCTGCTCAACCAAACCACGGGCTTTATCTAATGCTTTGGCGACCCGCATTGCCGCTTCCAGCTCCGAACAATGGAATTCATTCATCAGACGACGTCGTTCCACTTTTTCTTCTTTTTCTGTCATACCGAGCGCCAGGTACAAACTGGGGGGAACGGCACGGAACAACGCCTGGACGTTCTTCGATAATACGACCCCCTCGGTGTAACATTTATCCAGTTTACTGGCTGACATCAGCACCGATTTCTGTTCATCCGTCAGGGATTTGAAACGGCTGATATCATCGACTTCTTTCTTTGGCATCACCAGGCATAGCCACCATTCAGCCATGTTAAGCATTTTGCCGGCTGCATCTGGAAAATCCTCCAGGTTCTGCGTTGCCAGCCAGAGCCAGGCCCCCAATTTTCGCCACATTTTGACGATCTTGGTCATATAGGGCGCCAACAGCGGGTTAACCGTTGCAATGTGCGCCTCATCAACAGCGAAAACAATATCCCGTTTCTTGTATTGATCACGCTCAGCAATGTTGTTGATGGTGTTCGTCAGTGACACCATGGTCAATGCCATCTGCGCTTCATACCCTTCACGCGCAAAATACCCCAGATCAATCAGCGTAACGTCAGCTTCTGGCCAGAGCTGCCCTTCACGGTTAAACAGTTCTGCTTCAAAACTCCCTTCCTGTGTGAAAATACTCAGCGATTCAGCCATCTCAGCGGCTTTAGTACGACGCTGCTCATTGCGCTCAGTATCCATGGAAATATCAAGTAATGCGCGTTGCAGATCGGACGGAAGCATCTGTTTAGAAGCGGCATAAGAGGCTTTCGCGGCCATCACCAGTGCTTCACGGATCATTGCGCGATCGGCTCGTTTAAGCTCGGCTTCTTCCTTCGCATCACCACCGGTGATCATCATGCGGGCTGAAATCTCCATTTCCCCCAAAATGTCCCGTTTCTCTTTCTTATCCCCCTGATCGTCACCCTGCTCCTCTGTATCAGCGTCCAGTTCAGGCAGTGCATCTGCATCAATGGCCAAAGGAACATCACTGTTCAACAACTGATAAGCGTCACCAAACAGCGGAAGACTCAACCCATTACCCGGTTTGATACTGACCTTATTCACCGTCAAACCAAGGCTTTCAAAATAATCGGCCAACAGCCCAAATGAGTTGCCGGCTTCGGCAATAAACAGTCTGGGTCTGTGGATAGCCATCACCTGCGATAACATCGCGCACATCGTTGCTGACTTCCCGGCACCAGTCGGTCCAAAGATCAATTTATGTGCATTTTGGCTGCGATCACTTTTATTCAACGGGTCGAATGAAAATACGTCTCCCCCACGATTGAAAAAGCTGATCCCAGGATTACCCGTACCCGTTTCACGACCCGTTACAGGTAATAACCCAGCCAGATGCTGTACCCACGTTAGCCGGGTATACCAGTGTTTCTTATCGGTTTCAGGGTTAAAACACATGGGCAAGGCGCGTAAATAGGTATTCAGCGGAGCAACGTCATACTCTGGCCGCACCGGCTGCAAGCCTGCTCCCAGCAATACGGTCGTCAGTTCAACCCGTTTATGATTGAGCGTTTCCACATCATCGGCACGCAACAAAAATGTCAGTCCGGCACGGTACAACTTGTGCCGATTTCCCAGATACTCTTTGACGGTTTTAACATCCTGGCGAACACGTCCAGACTCAGTGTTCTCGCCGACTGCGTTCTTGGATAGCCGGGTAAAATCAGCTTCCAGTTTATCTTGCGGCTGTACCACTATGGTCATACACAGGGTGGTACCTTCCGGAAAGAGATCCATTAACGCATTGATCTTTTCTCCCCGGAGCATTTCCCCTGTAATCGCTCCGGGTTTTGGTGGGCGCCGTAATTTCTCGACCGGCAACGCACAATGCGCCTGATTATCAAACCACCATACGCCGTTCTCCACATCCGAACGTGGCGGATTGAACCACAGCGTCTCCGTGAAATCGTTTAATACCGGCATAGTGCCATCAGGTGTATCGCGTCGATCAAAATAGGCTGCCTGACGATATAACGTGTCTTTATCCACCCATTCCGGCGACGGATTAAAATGACGCAGCAACCAGCCATGCACCTGATGACCATTCTGTCGCACACACATTACTCCTGCGCCAGACAATGCACTGGTCACACGTTCACAGACCTGGTTGAGCATAGAGATCGGCGGCATCGGGTCTCGGTTGTTTTTACCAATCCAGCGGTATATCACAATGCGCGTACGACGCTGCTGACCGCGCCAGGGCTGGCCAGTAATTTTGGTATCAGTAAACAGACCTTCAGAACGGGCAATCCCCCGTAAATGTCGCTCAGTCTCTTTCAGCCAGGCTTCCGAGAACGGTGTGCCCTGCGCATGGGGTTTGACATAGCCCCTCAGGCGATCGACATAAGTATCGACATTGTTCTCATCCTGGCAAAAGAACTGCACAACCCAGGGGTTTTCATCTAGTTCTTCAAAGCTGTCCTGTATCGCATCCTCGACCGTATCGCGGATTTGTTCCAGGCGCTCTTCCGTACGTCCTTCTGTCGCAACGGGAGAGACTTCATATACCGCTCCGACAGAAATGCCATCATCCAACAACAGACATTTATCACTGTCCAAGAACTCTGCCCACGGCAGGTAATCGATGATTGAGGGATTAGCATGGTTCAGCCTAACCTCATCCTGAATCGTCATATTCCCAGGACGTTGCAGTGATGCTCGTCCGGCAACCTGAATTGAAATACCTTCAGCAAGATTGCCGATCGCGTCATCAGGTACACGCGTTTCACGAGAGCGGGATAGGCGCTTTTTATTAAATAGTGAGAACATTACAGCGCCTCCACGCGTTCACCCGGCATCGCATACTGGGTCTGGCTATAGAAGGGAAATACCGTGCTGTATCCGGGAACGGGTGTACTGCCCTCAGTCAAATGAGGGAAAATATATATCACCATGTCTGGGTTCGGCAGGCGGGGAAACTGTTGACTGATTTCGCTCTCCTGAGTTCGGCTGTAACTCCGATCGTCATGTAACGACGTTTGAAGCTCAGTTACACTCAGCGGTCGGCGTAATACATCTCTGGCCTGGGCTGAACGTCGAGTTGTTCCCTCTCCATCTGCACCATTCCATAATTCCAGCATGGAGTGCTCACCAGCTGGCAGCATTTCTTCTTTTGAGGTCGAGCACCCGCTCAATAACACCATAACAAGCAGTGTGGCCATAATCTGGCATTTAGGCATGTGTTTCTCCAGAACGTCGGAATAAATGAAAATGACCGGCAATGAGCGAAAATGACCGACACATCGGGTGACGGGATAATTCGGCAACCGTCATCCGTACGGTGTGCCAGTCATTAAGATGGCCCTGTTCGATGGCCATCAGGAATGGATCGGTCTGTTTTTCCAGAAAACAGGCCAGTTCAAAGCGTTTGAGTGATGCGGGCGGTAGTTGTCTGACAAAAAAGCAGCCTTCCAGCACCGGAATACAATGGCTACCAACATCAAGAAATAGTGCGTCATTAACCCAGTAAAGCGATGCTTGCGCTGATTCAGCCAGACTCTTGGCTAATAATTCAGAATCGGACTGACAATAGTGAATATCAATCCGTAGCCGATCGGTTGCGGATGCCGTACTAAAGATCCAGATGTTTTCCCAGCAGGCGTGAATGGTTTCCATCTCGCCTCCTCAATCCAAACCACGCTGGTTACTACCATCAGCCGGTAACGAGAAGTCGTACCGAACCTTGCGACCCTTGTCTTCATAATCAATCGCCAGTTGCCTGGTAATATGCACGGCTAATCGCATGCCTGGCGGGACATAAATCGCATCAAATGTCTGGCCGTAACGCTGTTTCACCCAGTCAGTCGTCTCATTCAGACCACCGGCCAGCGCCTTACCAAGAACCGCCTGGCCCGCGTCCCCCGTGAGTGAGGAGGTCATCCCACCATAGCCATTTGTTTGCGTCGTCTGCTGGTTTTGACTCAGCGCACCGGCAGCACCAGAACCAGCAGACAAAGCAAAAATGGTGGGCAGATAGGTCGATGCGTTAGATTTGCGTTCCCCGCCGATACAGGGGATCCCCGCTTCATCAGAAATCCAGCCAATACCACCGCTGGTACTACTCTCCCCCTGATTGTTACCGCCATTATTGCTATTACTGTTACCATTAGCGTCAGAGCGCGGCAATGTGCGAACGGTGCCATCGGCAAACACAAACGTAATACTATTGACCTGGCCACGAACGCACGACAACGTCCAGTCACCGCTGGCAGTACCCGACACGATCGCCCCCTCTACATCGGGCAAATCGATACCATTTGCGGTTAGGTTGTCTTTACCAATGAGTACCTTGAATGGGTAGGGATCAGTCACAGTGCCATTAATCGGGACGCGCCCTAACAGCGCCGTCATTGCCCGGCTGCCGATCAGGGTGGAATTCTCAGGTAAGGTGTAAACTGGCTCTGCTGTAACCTCATTTTTTTCGTTCGAGTACCCTTTCACCTGCTGCTCATACGCCGCTTTCTGGCGCGTTAACTCATTGTCGTTAAGAAAGGAGGTAGGAAACTGAGGTAATGCAGGCATACCAGAACTAGAGACCTTATTAGGATCAGTGGGTTTCTGATCTTTTGGCTGTACCCATATCAGCCCATCTGCGCCTTGCGACGAGGTGCCACTGGTACCACTTCCCATGCCGTCCAGCCCTAACCCCAGAGGAATATCACCGTGCCCAGAGGCGTCCTGGTAGTTACTCCCTCCGCTAATATGGCCACCGGGATTACTCATCGTATTCGCCAGTTTATCGGTCAGTTCCTGAATTTTATTCTGTAGCCGTAACTGTTCATCTTGTAAGCGTTTTTGCTGTGTATCGTAGGACTGCTGCACGCCAGAAACAGCTTCATTCACTTGCCCTGACACATCGGTACTACGGCGGGTCAATGCCTCATTTTGTTTTTTCAGGTCCTCATTTTGCTGGCTCAATCTGCCTAAATCACTGCGCACCTGATTTAACGAGCCGACCAACGTACGTAACGTATCCTGGGGAGTATCACCCGCGACGCCCAACGCTTTGAGTTCATCTGGAGACAACCCCAGTGTTGTCGTTGCTGTATCAGCGGCATTCTGTGTCTGGGGTGAATCTGATTGGCAACTCTTTACGCCAATCAGTGCACCGATGGCCAGCACCGATGGCACAATCACTTTGACCAACGTATTGGACTTAATTTGCATGAACACGTTCCTTCTTACT
This sequence comes from Pectobacterium jejuense, assembly GCF_026800125.1. Taxonomy (NCBI): domain Bacteria; kingdom Pseudomonadati; phylum Pseudomonadota; class Gammaproteobacteria; order Enterobacterales; family Pectobacteriaceae; genus Pectobacterium; species Pectobacterium jejuense. Next base: position 68,820 of record NZ_JAPQKX010000006.1, read on the forward strand.
GGCCTTACCTGATGTTGGCGGCATTTTGGCGACCGGCTCTGCGACAAATGCCAGTTCCGGACGGCTATCGGTGACCAGGTATAATGTTGTCGTGTCTTCTGGTGAACCTATTGGCCCTACCCAACGATGCTGGAACGTGGCAGAAACAAACTGTCCCTGAAGAACCCGGGGATCGAGGACAATCTTTCGGCTGGACGTATTACGAACACGTAACGCCACAACGGAGCGCGCCCCAACTCCCCAGGCTGACAGCGTGGTTATATCCAACGGTTCAGAGGGATATAAGGTCGTGATCTTCCCAGATAGACGAGGGTTAACGGGATGAATACCACTCACAGGCTCTACCGCACGCAATGGCCCGTAGAGTGTTTGCGCGGCAAAACGCGTCAGAACGACAGGTAGGGGGGCGTTATAGCGAGGCGCTTTAGACTCTTTCGTGTCTGGCTTCGCTCCGGTAGTGGAAGATGAATCACTATGCCCGGATACCTTAGCAGGACGATCGCTGCTATCTACCGTAGTGACATCACCGCTATATACCAGACGAACAGGCTCTGTTGGGCCATTCGGTGACGCAGTCACATCGAGCAGAATAATCTCGCCGCTTTCCAGATCCTGTAACTGCAACCGCGTTTGAGGAAATGCACTGTCCGCTTTGAGATAAACCGCCCCACCGGTCGATTGAACGCGTAACTTGTCATTCAATGCCGGCGGGAAACCGACACGAACATTTTTATCCGCAAAAATAACGCGTTCTTGCCCTACCTTTAGTGGGATCTGCAGCGGGATCCGCTCCCATTTAATTAATTCATCAGCGGTAGCGTGCAATGACCCCGTCATGAACAATGCCAGTAAACCGCGCTGAAAAAGTCGCTGAGCTGTGGAAGGTTTCATTTTCACTGCATCATCCCCTTTTTCTTCTCTGGCTGAGGCTGATGTGAAATTTCCAGACGCTGCGGCATACCGTCATAACAATCCAGTGCCAGACCAAACGGGTTACGCTCTGCATCCCCATCCCAACGGACAACTTTTAGCGGGTAACGCACCAGTACCCGTTTAACAGGTTCGGTGTGGTAATACTCATCGGTCACCAAATCCAGACGGACAACCCAGTTATCACGGCTGATAACATCCACACTCTCCGCGCTGTATCCACGTCCGGGGATCTCGTAAACCACACGAACACGATCCAGGAGCTCGTTACCAAGGGAGCGCTTTTTCGCGTCTGCATTCAGAAAATCCAGACAGGATGGCGTCAGGTACGGGGATAGTCTAAATATCTTGCTGGGATAATCCTGTTCGCCATTTTTTGGCCAGGCATTCAACTGCTGGAAAATATAAAACGCGAAACTGTACACAGTAGGTGCCGGCACTTCCCACCAGGGCTTGGTACTACCCGCCCGGAGGTCTGGAGGGTTGTGAACCGTCAAATTGCTGGGTGCCTGCATCCAGCCGAGTATCGTGACCAGTAGCAGGACAACCAGAACACCACAAGCCATACGTAATGTCAGGATATGCTGATCACGATTTCTCACCGCGTTACGATAAATACTCATGATCGTCCCTTAGCGTGGCTACGGCGTAATGACCATCCTTGAGAGTGAATAATCAACGTCTCATCCCCTACACCAATACGTCTTTTCTTTTCCCCCAATTTTTGCCAGATATAATTCTCAGGTTTACCGCGTTTAATTCGGGCTATCCAGTTACCACCGAAACCAACTGCCAATAAAGGAGTCAATAACATTCCTGTCGGGACAATGACCCATCCAGCAAGAGGAATAAGGAAGACGGACCACAGGAGGCCAGCAAGAATCCCAAACAACGCGGCAAGCCCCAACTCTGGTGTGGTAAATCCTCGAAATGCCACGGGTTCGGCATTCAGGCGATCGGGTAAAAAAGGAATGGTCAGCATGCCGCCACCTTACAAAATAATGTTGGCAGATTTACCCAGCAACCAGATAATGAGGACAAGCAAGAGAGCCCCCACTACGACGATAGCGCCGAATTTTGTCCAGCTTGCACGTTCATTGCGAACCTCAGTAAAGGTATGACCAGCAGCAATCGCAACATTAATAAACATAATGGCCGCGACCAGCAGCCCACCCAGAGTAATGCCATCTTGTAGATAGCCTTTGAGCTGCCCCATCATTCCTGAACCAGCACTGGATTGTGGAGCCTCAATGCCGGGCAAAGCAGCAAATGCGGATTGGCATAACACGCTAATGTAGAACAAGAACGCGATAAGACGGCGAAGCATAAACATGGATAAATTCCTTTGTGTAGACAAAATTAACTGGCAAACATCCAAATACTGATAACCAATAAGATCACAGCTCGTAATACAAACCTGCCCAACGCAGCATCCCTGACTTTCTCGTTAGCCCACCCATTCCAGACGTCACTTAATGCCCAGGCAGCCCACAAAAACAGCGAGGCCAGCAGAAAGCCGATACAGATGAGGCTGAGTATTTGGGGATCGAAACCAGATGCTGATTTAAAGGCTGAAGACTGTGCGGCAGTCATAGACATATCAGGGACTCTCCCGACGGTAGTTCCCCGCAATAGAACTGGCTTCCCGAGGTTGTGCCCGGGATGGTGCCAAGTAGGTATCGATACCCGCTCTGATGGCATTCAAATCCGCAGTAATGCGTTGATAGTCGAAGTGGTATCGGGCACGATCGGCGGGGTCAGATTGCGCAGCGACAACGCGAGCTCGTTCCAACGACGCCTGAACCTGATCGAGTAGGCGTTGTGTGCTGGCTAGCTCGTCTTTCTCTGATGCATTCGCCGCATGAGTAAACAGCAATGAAGCACCTATCAGACAAGCAAGCCGGGCTGAGGGAGAAAACATGCACACCTCACAGTGAGTTGACGGTGCACATAGGATGAGGAATCAGGGAGGGTTGGTCAGCGATAAACTCTATCTGCGATGTCTAAAATTTATGATGAAATATATACCTATACATTCATGCAACAGGAACTAACATGGATTCTATTAACAATTCGGCATTTTATGCATCACTAGCCATTCCACTTTTATCTGTAGCATATATAGCCTTACTATCATTTATGCTAAACGACATATTTCAATCCATCAAAAGACGCAAGTGTAAGGAGACTATCAAGAAGTCAATCAATGCGGGGATAATGAAAAATGAAGATATTTATCTTTTAGCTGAACGATGGGGTGTAAAACGAGAAAAAATATCTAGCGTGCTTAATCTTATTCTCAGTGACTATCTTAACGAAAAAGATTGTCCTGATGAGCCGTTAGGAAAAATCAGAAACCTTATCGTTTGGCATCAAGAGAATGATCCTTTCGCGGATCTTCCTGAAAACATTAAATTACAGCTATTACATTTGCAAAAAAAGACAGACACTGATCATGCTGGTATTCTACAATTATCTAAGTCGCTGAATGAAATATATTTATCAAATCAACGAAAAGCAAAACGTGAGCAAAGAATCTCAATAGTCAGTCTTTTAATAGGGTTGATAGGTTTGTTTTATGGGTTCATAAAATAGAGGCGTACACTCTCCCTTGATTCTCAATGTAATATTCATAGGGATTCTCTGCACATTCTATAGGCACTGACGCGCCGCAAGCGGCTTGCCTGCTGACGAAGGCACACAAAAGCAAGTTTTGTATGCCTTCGTCCAGCTCAATTAAGAGACACTCATCTTCTGAAAAAGAGGATCTGCGCCAATAAATACCTCATCTGGAATATCAACCCATTCTTCCCGCAGAATATCGAATTCACCTTCATTCCAGTATCGCAGGAACATCTTGCATTCATCCGCATCCAGCTCCAGCGCAAACTGAATAGCAGCGACAGCCGCCTGACAGGATCCATCACTCATTACCGTCTATCCTCTTCTAAAATTAAAGATATTTTTTAAATGTGGCCGTCGTTACTGTAATTGCAGTACCAAATAGCAATGCTGCAGGTAACAGTAATAAATTAGGGTAAACAGCCATCGGCCAGGACAAATACAGCATAGCGGGCACATAAAACGCGGGTTTCACCAGACGTTTGGCATGGTGATAGAGAAAACTGGATTCATAGCCAGCACCAAAGCGTCGCAAGTCACGACGCCCCAGTCCTTCAACAGTGGCAACAATTACCACCATCGCAAACAAGGGTATCGAGAGAACCAGGATGGTGACCCTAACCAGGGTAACTACCGTGACATAGACAGTAGCCAGCAAATATTCCCGCAATGATTGTGCCAGCCAACCACTCCAGGCGTTTAAGCTACGACTGAGCTCACTATGACTGTCTGCCTGCATCTGATATTGGTTACTAACCCAATCCATAAAGCCACTGTTGATAAACGCCCAGTGATAGCCAGTGTTGATCCAATGGATTACGGTGACAGAGGGCTCGGAAAACAACAGACTACGTTTGAATTCTGACGATAAATAGCCCAGTTCAGTGTTCATTACCTGCTGACTGTGTGCAGCTCCTTCTGTTGGCCAGAAGAATGCAATACCCACGTACTCAATCAGCAGACTCAACAATAATGAGCCCAGAATGATACCAATCAACTTCCATGGCCAGCCCCACAATACGTTATAAAGTAATCCATGTTGCCGCTCTGGCTTTTGTGGGGAGGGATTACGCGCAGGTTCAGCCATATTACTCCCCCCCGACTGAACTACCGTTCCACCATCCCTCACTGGATCGGTAGTTACGGCGCATCTCTGTGGCGACAGCCTGCAAATTGGCTGGCATCATTGCATCATTCAAATCATTCGCCGGCAGTGGCATCCTGATTTTCCACAACTGGCCACCTTCAAGCAGGGCGAACGCCTGGCCTTTAGGCAGGCTGACGACATCAGACGGTTCAATCAGTGGAGTTTTTATCGTGCCGACACGGTCCTGTGTGCTTGAAGTAAAATCCTGTCCAGTCTCAACATTAGCCGTATCCGAGTGACCGGAAACCAACGTTTTACTGTAGATCTCAACCTGCGGCAGCTGCGTCGTAAGCAATTCTGCGGTTTTGTTGTCCCGGACACGCAGCATGATCAGTGTATTGAAGTTACCAATGACCTGAGCCGTTTTCGCAGCATTGCCGATACGCGCTTCGATATCCGATGACGTTTGCGTATAGGCGGTTACTTGAACACCGGCGCCACCGCCCTTGTTTATCAACGGAATGAATTCATCGCCCATAAGTTCATTGAATTCATCGCAGTGCAGGTTGATAACAGCCTTTTCCTCTTTCTGTTGCGGGAGCCCGGCATTAATTCCATGTTTATAAATATGGCCAGCAACGCTGACAAGGTCGGCAAACATGCTGTTCCCCACAGCAGTACCAACTTCACTATCTGTAAGGGCGTCCAGACCGATATACACAACGCCCCGTTTGCGAACAATTTGTTCCCAATCAAAAATGGGCCGTGAGTCATGCATATCCAGATAGTCCGGCGACAAAAGGGACGCCGTTTTACCCGTCGTCAGTTTTTCCAGTAGTGGCAGAAGGGAGGCAACAATTTTGTCGAAATAGGTTCGGTCATAGCGAACCGCGCTACGCAGACCATCGAGAATCGGATCATAGAGTGCCTTGCCAGCTTCAGAGCTTAATGCAACTTCTATCGCCCAGATGCCAACGCTATTAGGCTGGCCCTGCATATTTCGGGGAACATCTTCATCAGAGAGTACCCCTAGGTTATTACGTATCTGCAGTTGTAGCTCGGGCAGCTCTTCTTCAATGATTTTCTCAGCATAGCGCAGATACAGGTCCGCAATATTGTTGACGTAACGCATAATCAACGTGTAATCAGGCCGTTCACCCAATGCAACCAGAGCTCTGGCTACAATGTTTACGAAACGCCACGCGAACTCCTTAAACGCCGCACTGTTACCCTCCCCAGCCAATTGCCCTGAGATACGTGATGCCACTTCAGAAACGCGCCCAAATCTTCCGACCGCATTGTAGCGTGCTGATATCTCAGGCCAGCCCAGATGGAAAATATAAAGCGAATCACCTCGCCCAGCTCGATGTGCTTCAGCCCATACACGACGTAATAAATCAGGATCGCCTTTTGGATCAAAAACGATCGTCACATCACCACGGCGGATATCCTGGGTAATAAACAGTTCGGCCAACCGTGTTTTTCCAACACGAGTCGTACCCAAAACAATGGTATGCCCGGGGCGATCAGCCAGTGGTATGGTGACATCCACTTCATCCGGTTCAATACCATGCAAAACCGGCTTCCCGCCAACAGGTGGCAAAGGTCGTACTGGGTTCAGCGGAGAATCGACGCTTAACAACCTGGTAAGCCAAGGCAAACTGTGTTCTGACACATTCTCCAGTTTACGAGCTGCCTGATATAACGTTGATGGCTGAATGTAGCGTTCTACTTCCGGACGTAGCGTGTCACGCAGCCGCTGAGTGTGTTTCTGCGTCCACATAAATCCCTTACCGATAAACAACCGCCGTTTACTGACTGGTATTTGCTTACTACTCATAACGTAACGCGGTAGTCGTCGTAAATTACGCCGGTAACGCAGTACCTTCATTCCCTGGCGGGTTCGTACCATGGCCAGAACAGCAAATCCACCGGCCGTCACATAACTGACAGACGGGGCCAGAGCTATCGCCCAGGGCGCTTGTATACAGACAAATGCGGCTGTGGCAGAGACTGCGGCTGTATTCAACTCAACGGCTGGCCGTAGCAGTGCCTCAATGACATAACGATCGCTCATTGGTTTTTTCTCCCTGTGAACCGCCGCCACCAAGGAAGTTTCTTATGTTCTGGCGTCCGGTCATCCTCCCCCCACGTCGGTGATGCTAACGACAGATCCCAGTTCTGTTTTGCGGAGACGGATCCACCGTGACCATATCCATATACGCCTCTACTCATCTTATGGGACAGCCAGAAACGATAAAGTCCCTCAATGCACATTGAGATAAGGACGAGAAGACAATAAAAGCTATAAACACTTTTAAGATCTTGATGAATAACTTCTGATAATGGCATCGGTTTATTCACGCAATTGCTAATTGTCATTTTTGTAGGCAATTCCACACAGTGTTTTTTATTCATATATCCAGAAGGAGCGGATTGATATGCTTGTGCCCGAGATGACAATGCATCTGAATAAAGTGGCTCTAAACCACCCGTCAATGAGCCCATCATGAGAAATAAAAATAATAATGAGCCAACGATAAGGCTCGGCCACATAATCAACACGCGATAAAACATAATACTAATCTCTTTTACCAATAGCTTTGCATACCAGTAATTAATGGAAACTTTCATATTTTCTACCTTTTAAGTTTATCCAAATCGGATTGCCGGCCAACAATGCCAGTAATTGCTGACCGCTGATGATATGAAGGGGAAAAGTCCTGTTATGATTTGACGTTGTGAACTGCTTGCTTTTAGCCCCAGTACGTCCGGTATGAATAAATAGTCCGCAACACCGATGCTGTATCAGTAATGCCGAGAACGCAGCGACGTGCGCGGGATCTATTGCTCTGCTATAGCGTTTTGCCTGGATTAACCAACGTTGTCCTTCAATAAAGACTTGCCCATCCAATCCGCCGTCACCGCTGTATGATGCATTGCGAATCACCTTTAATCCCTGACGCTCCATTGCCAGTAAAAGGAGTTCTTCGAACACATACGGATTAACACGACGGAGATAGGAAAAACGCTGCGCATCGCCTGCCAAAGTAGGGAGTCTTTTTAACAAGCGTTCGGCCGTTTTACGATAACGCCGATGGCGACGCACGCTAGCTTTGCCACGCCAGCGGAATAACATGCTTATAACGGCAACAGTAAGAATGAAAAAAAGAATAGGCACAACAATCAAGGTAGGGTCTGCAATCACAGCCTCAGCCAGATATGGACGCTGTGGGATCATGGTTGTACCTCTGAAGATACAGAGGTCTCCGTGATCAGCGCGGGATAATGTCGCAATTGTAATCGGCGAGCTAACTCACCACCTGACGCAGGAGCCATCTGCACATCAGGAACCAGCGTTCGCAGGGACTGAACCTCTACCATATCCGTTACATTGACGATTAAGCCAACCGCCTGCATTTGGCCCAATTTTGCAGCATTCATCTGTAACCAGGAACGTGACACCGGATCGTCTCCAACGAGAAATAACGCACCAATTCCAGGCAAATTCAGCGTTCTTGACGCTTCAATACCAACAGTCAGTTCTGGTGTCAGCACCGGCAGCATAGCTCCCTCTCCTGGCTGACCTTTCCAGGTGCGGATTTCAGTATTATTGGCTTCGTTATTGTCCTGGCGGTTAATACCATCAAAGAACGATGCGGTATCTTTCCCTCCCAAATCGGCGACAACATTCAGTTCTGCATGAACAAAGAACGGGATCGCCAGAAAACACAGCGCAGATGCAGAAATAATTTTCATTTATTTGACACTCCGGGGTTCGATCCAGACAAGTTGAGTGGTAGGAGTAATCTCAGGAAGATGGGAAGCTGTCGAAGGTTCAATCATGGCCAATTTGCGCTGCACCGCAGAAATGTATCTGGCAGCCGGAGCACCGCCGGCTGGATGGTGGTAGCAACCAACAGCACGTAGCCAACTGCCCGGTTTTCTCTCGTAGCATTCACGTAGAATTTGTGCTGAAACATTCAGATTGGTGTAGGGTTCAAACGCCTCCCAGGAGTTTGCAAAACGACGACCGTTCCAACCCCAGTTAACCTGCCCTAATCCAACATCAATGTTTTTATGTGGAACCGTCTTCAGAAAACGTTGTAGTGCCTGCCAGGCTTCCAGCCGGCTGTCATATTGATAGCTTCTCCCCTGAACATTCAGACTCCAGGGCCAGGGGCGAATGCCATGAGGCAGCTTGCGGCTAGACTCCTGTAATGATTGTGCATAAAACAGTTCAGGCGGAACCTGATGTAAATACGCAACACGCTGATACCCGTCAGGCACCGGTTGTCGTGATGCGTTAACACTGGAAGAAAAAATGCTGAATATAACCAGCATCAGAAGGCAGCGACACGCCATCCACTTTCTCCCTGCTGCAACAACACTGGCATCAGTCCATTACCAAAGCGAATCCAACGACCGCCATCATGGTTCAATGTGATTTGACGATTACGCACGCGTTCTACTGAGATATTGCGCTCTCTGGCCCATTCACGCAGTTTGTTATCATCCCCACCGCTATCGACCAGATAGATATCAACCGGGCGATCATCCGCCAGAACGGCCGCGAGACGTGAATTACAGTTGCCGCAATCCTTGGATTTCACAAATAACGCCAATCGACCACCGTTATCGTGTGCGACACCGCCCGCATTACCCATGTTGACTGGCAATGCATTCGGATAAATGCGCCCCCAGGCAGCATCCACCTCACGCTGAAATTTCAAAATCTTTTCAGTTCGCTGAAATTCTTCTTTAACCCACTTCTCTGCTAACTGCCGCCGCTCTGCATCGCTGCGAGCTTCAATACCCAGGGTGGTTAACGGATCCAATCCCGGCGACTGGATACCAGTTTTCCCCCGGATCATGTCCTGATATCGAGCCCATTCTTCATCTGTCAGCCCCCACTGTGTCGACTGAAGGTGAGATAACCCCTGATCAACAACTCGAGTTTGTGAATTCGACTCAGGTGTAACATGAATGCTGGTATTGACGGACGCATGTGCCATTCCTGCCAAAGCAAGCATCAGCGCCATTGCTTTCACTTTCATAACGGTTCCTTACTGCAATGTGAGAATTTGAGATTTCCCATTAACCAAAAAATGCGCCTGATTTCCGTCAATGCTGGCTAACGTCCAGCCATTAACCGATTCGCCAGGCGTTAGCATTCGTATATCTGACCAGCGATTGCTTGCTGAATGAGGGATGATGACGGCATATTGCTGCCCTCCCCGATGCTCAATACTGGTTAATGCAAAAGGGGCGGGAACGGGTTTAATTACCCGTTGAGGCTTTTTTGCAGGGGTAGCCTTCTGCTTTTGCGGCGCTAACTTTTCAAACCTGTTTTGCCAGTCAGAGGCTAAAGAGGAAATACGTTTATCCTGTGCATCTGCTGTTCCCTGCAGATCATTAATACGCTGTTCAAGGTGTGCTAGCCGTTCAGGAATAGCTGATTGCCCTTCCGCGCTTTTAATGTACTGATTCAGCTTTTCATCTAGTGTGCGAGCCTGGCTCTGCTGAGACTGGCGGAACGTATCGAACTCCTGCACAGTAATAAATTCACTCCGAAGCTCGCCAACTTTAATTTTCAATTCTTGTATCTCTGTCGGCAATTGCTGAAGCTGGCCACGCCGAAATGCGGCATCCAGCGAGTCCAACTGGACACTCTGCTGTTGAACGATCAGGAAAAGCACGACAGAAAGACCTAGCGGAACAAAAAATAAAACGGCAAGCAGGCTTTTAAAGAGCCAGGAGTGCCGCGAATTTTCCTTATCCGCAGATTCTTCTTTATTGAAGAGTCCCATGCGCCGCGCGGCGACGTCTGCAGAGGAAGTCTTGGCGTAATGTGCGTTGACCTCTTCAGCAAACGGATCATCTTCTTGAGCTTCGGATAAAGGGGGAATAATGGTGTCTGTAACGGAGGACTCAGTTGTCATGCCTCAAATCCTTGCCTTTGGTTAACGGTTTTCGGCATTACTTTGCAAAAACCGAGAACCAGAAACGACAAAAAACTGAATATTGGTGATGAGAAATTTAGCGTTTGTAAAAGAAGTACTCATCTATTCTAAAGCATTCTTCTGGCGTTCTATTTCCGCCTCAGAATCAATCTTAGCCTGACATTTTTCCCCAATATAATTAGCTTCATAATGCGATCAGTTTAATAAAAACAACAACAAGTGACATAGTTTCTTTCATTTATTAAAGCCACCTCTAATCAACGTTCAATACCTATTATCGACTTCCCTGCGACAGCCTGGTGCAGTCGAGCATCTTTACCTGAGTGATAGCCGGCGTGATATGCATTATCATCGCCGCGACAGCTTTTCGCTTCCCGGCTTTTAAGTTCGCCAAACCCCTCGGAGATCTGTTTGTAATACAGTGACATTAATTGTTGCTCTTCTGATTCAACAGTAAACCGGCTAATGGCATTCCGAGCTCCGCTCACCCAGCCTGCACAAAATTGATCTGCACGATTGGTTTTAGTAGTGCGTTTGATACGCTTATTTTGTGAGGCAATAAACTCACTACGGGCTTTAATCAACTGAACGCTCAATACGTCGAACCCGTATGCAGCAATCTGTGGTCGTTCTGTCGGACCGTAGAATGCAACAGAACGTCGATGCTTCCGCGTCCATGTGTAATAACAATGCACACCGAATGCATAACACAGCATGTTTGCCAAACTGACCACGTATTCTGGGAGTTTTTTCGCATCAGACGGGCAATACTCACTCTGAAATTCCTTAATCGACTTCAGATCGATGTCCAACTCGCTCAGGCCAAATTTATGCATTAGATTCTGGGCCTGGCTAATAGCATTAGCAGCCTCATGCTCATTCGTGCTGCGTTTTGCTAAATGGAGGAGTTTTTGAATTTTCTCCATGTATTTTTCTTTTTCTTCTTCATCACTCATACTTCCCCCCCCGACATTATTGTCGTTAATTTATTTAATAATGATTTTATTTTAACTAAACTTTTTTTCCTGCATAGAAAAGCTATAATAATGATTAATGCACCAAGCCAACACAGGCAGTTGATAAAAACCTCTACGATGGAGTTCAAATTTTTTATTAAATCAGAATCACCTTCCGAACCACTAAAAAAACAAGCATAAGAAAAGAAAAAACAAGAATCACCACACCCAAGCAAAGTATATTCGCTCGAAGAATTTCTCTAATCTGATATGGAAGCGCTGAGCCCCACCGTTTTTAATCCATAAATAGACAGCAGCAGTAATAAGACTAAGTAGTATAATGCCTATCATTCGCTTCGCTCCTATATTTACTTTCCAGCCATAACTTTACTTAACTAACTACCTATAACAAATAAAAAAAGAACAAATATTAATATAAAATCCACAAAATCCATTATTAACCCCCAAAATCTTTCTTCAGCCACTCATTTATTAACGTTTTAATTTTATTTAGCCCTGTATTTTTTCAACGCTTCTTTATAACTGGCCTTAGCTGCTTTCTTTGTTTTGCTCCACTCACCGTAAATGCTTGAATCCTGATAATTCCCGTACCGATACATACGCCATTCCCCGCGACTACTATCGTAGTCAATGCGTGGAGTGTTGATACCCAACCATTCAGCAAAATCTCTATGCCCATAATCGGCATCAAGATACTCCTGCCAATTTCTCTTTGCTTTGGCTTGTCTGGTGTTAATTTTCGGTGGGGTATAATCAACAATATCACCGTAAACAATGCCATCTGTCGGGTGATAACGGTCAGGTGGAGAATTAGGAGCATCATCGAGTACAACGCCGATATACTGGCCAAAATCACGCACTATTGTTCCAGGATGGCCATATGCAATAACACGCCGCCCAACGCAGGCATTAACGCCGTAGTGCTGATTGACGTAATCAAATGCGCTCATTTAATTGGCCTCGATTTGTAGAGATGAACCCATGCAATGATTTCATCAAGTTGTTTGCTGTCCAATTCAGCACAGTTCGCGTAGATCGCTGCAGCAACCAGCCCCTGTTTTTTTCCGTTGTGGACCCAATACCCAGTTTACAATCTATTCCTTGCTGTCCGTCATCAGTCAACACTCTCCTACCGCGACAAGTCACAAACTGTTTAGCGTTTATTCCCACCGTCTTATCCCTCATTTCAAGTTGCGTGTACGTTGGTTCCATACAGTTGATGAAATAATTCACAGAAGGGGCTATTCATAGATAGCCCCTTCTTCAGCAATCAGAATGTGAACGTCAATTGAGCAACAGCACCATATGTTCTGTCTGTTCCCGCCATGCCGGTGATATCCAGATGTACGACATCAAACGGAGACAAACCAATGCCAGCAGTAAAATAGGAGTTATCACTGTCATGAATATCAGTACGATACCCTGCGCGCAGTTGCGCCCATTTCCAGGCATTCAGTTCGCCACCTACACTGACAAACTGGCTGTCTTTATCAGAGTTAAAACGACTGGCGGGTGTCAGATCGACATCAAGCGCAGTGGTAAAGAAACCGTTGCTGTATGCCGTTCCCAGCGTTGCCTGAGGCTTGATTTTGAACGTGTCTTTGACGCCGTTGACTTCTTTCGTCTCGATGCTGCGTGCAACCAGATTCTGGCCAACCAAACCAACCATCCAGTTATCGTTCAGATTGGTTGAAAAACCGACATCTACGTTGGCGCCCGTTTTATCGTTACGATAGTTGCCACTACGAAAATCCGAGCTGTCATAGTTATTGATCGCAACGTTGTAATTGAATGTATAGACGCGTTGTATTTTCGGTGTAATACCAGCAGAGAACTCGAGTCCGCCGACGTTAAATTCACGTGCCATCGCAACACCAACATCTGCAACGACAGCGGCACGGCCATTGGCAGATGATGTTAACGAACTCAAATCTGAGCCGTTTGCAGTACCATTTGACACCCCATCAAGCCACTGGAGATCGCTATCTGTCACGTTGGTTTTGACTGTTGCCGTTCCCCACGCCTTAGCAACGACGGCAAATGGCAGAACGCTATTGGGAACAGCAGCAACCGTTGACGCACCGGCATGCGCCTTAGCATGGCTTCCAGAAAAGTCTTGTAATGATCCACGCAGCGTTGACGCAGCTAAACTGGCATCTCCGCCGGCACTAACGATACGCTCAAACGATTTCCAATCATTGTCGATACGGTCGACCCCATCCTGCAGATTATCCGGGTCTGAAACCTGAGCGCCCACTGCAGGCAAAATCAGACTAAAGTCATCTGACTTATCAAATTTCGTCAGCAGCGCGGGGTTTACCAGAGCAGCTGCGCTGTAGTGCGAGGAAGCAACACCGGTTCCGCCCATAGCATCACCGCGAGCTTCAGTCCATGTTCCAGCCGCATTAGCTGAAGCAGCAATTGCACTGATCCCCGCAATAATAAAACTGCGTGTAATTAATGAATGTTTCATTCTTCATTCCTATTATGGAGGTTAAATATTTATGATTATTTTTTCTTGGTATTCCCTGGTACTGGCACAACATTCACTTCTTGATTTTTTGACAAAAAGATCCCCTGATGCTGGCGCATCATTAATAATAAAAAAACAAAATTTAACCTGCTAAAAAATCTTGATAGCTCTTATATTCACTTTTGTAATTATCAACAACCATACTGGGAAAAACAGAACCATCGGTTAACGATTCAACTTGTTTCTGCGAATAAGCCAAATACTTGGCATTCTTCGTTTTCGGAAGTTCCCACTCTCTCAACACGCGATAAATTTTAATGATTGGAATATTAATTACCCCCTGAACATTTTTCCATTTCCGAGTAAAAGCCAAAGTCACATTACAATCACTCATTGCGCGAAAGAAAACCAACTCAACATCATCACTCAAAGCGTCATAATCCAGAGGTTTCTGGTCAAAAAAATGGTAATTCTCCATTGGATACATTTTCTCGCAAAACAACCACTGCACGTCGATTTCAAACCACGATGCCAACTGATGTAACACCTGAGAGTTTAACAAATCCAGTGTTCGTTCTGCGCTGGATAATGCCCCCTGACTAATACCAAATGGTGCAAGTAATTGCGCCTGTTGCAATACATTTACCCTATGAGCATCCATCAACAAACAAAAACGTTCATAGACTCCCATCATTTTGTCAGCTGTTGATGCTCTGGCTTCAGAAAGTACACCTTCCAAGATAATGCCGTAGAGCGTAGACTTGGAAACACCGATACGCTCAGCATGCATGTCAAGGAACGCCCTGCTTTCTGGTTTGATCCTTACTGAAAACTGGCTATTACCACCATCATATTTGCCATCACCTTCAGGAAATACCATGTCCCCTGAACGAAGTAATGCAATTAATGCAGTATATGTAGGATTCATTCACTACGACTCCACATAAAAATCATTCTAATGTAATTAAGTAATTCGCTTTAATGTACAAGCGAGGTTAAACAACATAATTAATCGTGTACAACAAAATAAATCGATCGGTTCGATCTAATGTATCGATCACAGTAAAGTAATGTACTTTTTCAATCCACGATAAATTAATCACTTGCCACTAGAAATTTAGATTTTCGACACAATTATCATTACCCCCTTGTTAGGCACCGATACTAATCGCCACTCCTGCATCAGCATTTGAAGCATAATCCCCATGCGTTCAAAACGAGACAATTCGACCCCGACTACCCGGTATTTTC
Organism: Pectobacterium jejuense; assembly: GCF_026800125.1. Classification (NCBI taxonomy): domain Bacteria; kingdom Pseudomonadati; phylum Pseudomonadota; class Gammaproteobacteria; order Enterobacterales; family Pectobacteriaceae; genus Pectobacterium; species Pectobacterium jejuense. The sequence goes on from NZ_JAPQKX010000006.1 coordinate 84,123, forward strand.
TGGCGTATTTTGACAAAACTCCTTTCGCAAGTGCTATCTGCGGTTTTCGAAAAAGGTGTGAACGGAGGACAACCGCACAGTCATGTTGCCCAAGCGCCCTCTCCAGCACAGAAACAAACTCAGCGTTGAACCGTCTGGTCTGAGCCTTACTGAGCCGACCAACTTTTGAGAAAAGAGCCAAATGGATCATTACACGCACTCTTCCTTTGTGCCTAAAATAAAAAAGAGAGAACCCTCTAAACGGCAGCAAAAAACTGATAAATGAGTAAACTGGGCAGTACAGGACAAACAGAGAAGCGAAGAAGATTATAAAAACCATTTATAACCACAATAGCCATATAAGGGTAACAAAGGAATGTAGTGCTAAAAGAGGAAATGACGATATTTAACTCAATATCGCCATAGTTAAATTAGGAGTGCCTAAGCCTATTTGGAAAGACTAATCTGAATATCACTGCTGTTATGGAGAACACCTGACACATAAACGACCTGAATCACGTCACCGCTTTTAACGGCGTATTGATACATTTTCTGTGCAACTGCGGTCGACTGATATCCCCAGTAATGCCCTCGCGAGCCCATTTTTACCACGGTTATCACGTTATCGAGCTGCGCGATAGCAGTACCGTTAACCAGGACATTGAACAAGGCGTTTGATGTATGCCAGCCATCCACAGGCTCGAAAAGAGACGAAATCGAGACATTGATAAAATCATAGTCCCCCGTTGCCGTGTAGGTCAGATTGTTCACCGCAGAACGCGTGACCGCACCACTGGTTCCTGCTTGCCCCCATGTCGTTTTGCCTTTCACATCAGACTGACAGGACAATAACTTACCGCTGACATCACGACTGACCGCGCCAATGTCCGCCCTCAGGCAGGTCTCTCCCTGGACATTCACCGACGCTAGCAGTAAATTACCCCGGACGCGTTGACGCCCCCAGATATCTAATTTCACAGTATCGTTGTCACCATCACCGCCCAATGACAGATAGCCACGTCCATCTCCCCCCGTAACGTTCATCAAAACAGCGTTTTGATCGCTGCTGCCGCCACCGCCAAACTGTACACTACTGCTGCCTGTTTTTGCCCTAACAAAACTGTCTGAGTTGATACCCTTCTTTACGTCCAAATCGCTATTCATCGTCACCCGTTTACCGAATGAAGAAAATCCGGTAACACTCAGATCCTGAGCGATATTCGCATTCTTTGAGAAATTACCACTCTGGCCATAAATATTGCCGGCATTGTCGATATTATTCCCGCCCATATCGATTGCGGTATGCATGCGATTCAGATCGGGTTTTCCGGTCACCGCAAAGCGGTATAGACGATCGCTTTCTCCCCGGGCATTGCTGAGTTCATCCGTCGTCAGAATAGCTGCCAACTGCCCTGTCGTCGTAGTCACGCCGAACGTGGCCAGCGGCTCTGTCCACACCCCCATGGCGCCCGTTATCTTTCCCGCTTCCCAGATATAACCACCGCCATCGATATGCATTGAGATAAAACGCAGCCCCTTGAACGGTAACGCGGTGCCGGATTGGGTATACACCACGGCCTGGAGCTGGGGCTTTGACGGATTTTGCTCACTCCTGACGACGGCGCCCTGCCAGCGCTGTCCGGCGGTGTTAATTTCACTGAACCCCGCCGCTAATACGCCGGTGTTTTTGAGCATAGCCGCAGTGACGATGACCGGCGTCGTGGTACCCGCCTGACTCAACAACGTATCGTAATGGCGACCAACATATTCCTTCAGCGCCGCTTTAAAACGGGTTCCCTGCTGTGCCATACCCTGATACTGCAATTCCTGCATGTAGTCCCGATAGACTGAGGTACCCCATACCGCAACACCCAACAGGATGAGCAACGCAACCCCCATTTCCATCATCGCCCAGCCCCGATGCGGCATTTTTGCTATCGACATTCTTTTTTCCTCAAAACACCACGACAGGGTTAAACACACGGTTGATTAATGCCAGCATTGCGCCGGCACATAGCCAAGGACCCAAAGGGCCTTCTTTTCGCGTACCCGGTGAGCTGGCGTGCCACAGCACAAAGCCAGTCACACCAAGTAACAACGCCAGCAAGGCTCCACTCCAGCCGCACCATGCGGCCAGTGCAACAGACAGCCACACATCTCCCAGCCCAAGCGCTTCGCGTTTTGCCCGGTAGTTGCAATAAAAGCGGACGATCGCGAAAAGTGCTCCAATCCCTGCCATCGCCCAAAGATGTTGCTCATCGCGTTGCCACATCACTAACAGCCCCGATGCCGCAGTTACGCCGGTATATTCAATCGGCAGCCAGCCAGCCGTGGCATCCAGCACGCTGAGCTGCAACATAAACCCCAGAAAAAGCACCGCACTAACCCGCTCAAACAGCGAAAGTGGTGCCGGCGCCAGCAGGAGCAGGAGCGCCCCCAGCGCGTACCCGGCAATAAAAAGCCGGCTAATGCGCCCATCCCACAAAGTAATGGCGCCCTGTTCAGCCAGGAAGCGGATAGGTGGTTTAACCACCGCGCTAAAGACGAGAACCAGTGCCATATAAATCAGAGGAGACCAGGGAACCAGGCCATTAAAATAGAAAATCATGGCAGCACAATCCCCCGTTCTTCTTTCAACAGGCGCTTGTAGCGCTTATAGATACGATTGGCATACGCTTCGCGAGTCTCATGGCGATCTTTGCGAAACCCGGCGTTATACGACCCCAGGCAATTCCAACTGATACCGCACACTTGAAAATGCTTTGCCAGTATCCATGTGCCGATTTGTACGTTCAGGCAGGGTTTAGTCAGCAAATCCTGCGGTGTCTGAATGACCCCCATCGCGATCAGCTTTGGAATATGCGTCGAATTCACCTGCATCAACCCGTAATCCCGACTGACTTCTCGCCGGGTTGCTTTATCCCGATTGATATTGATGGCATCCGGATTGAGGGAGCTTTCTCCCTCTGCAATAGCTTTCACCAACAAGGCATCAACCTGATATTTAGCGCCGGCGGCATCAAAGCAAAAAGCTGATGCTGTTCCCGCACACAACAGTTGGAGCAGCATCACCAGACAGAGCGTCGGGCCGCAACGTACACACACGCGCTTAACCGTTGATGGTGAATGTCAGTTTGTTTTGTCCCGTACGCCCGCTGTCGGCCAGGCATTCAGAGCCGGCTGATTCCAGCGACACCAGCCCGTCTGCATGTGATGCGCTGTTGATTGTAATACCTGATGCTGTGCCAGAGGCCGACATACGCGTCACTATTGCGATGCAGGCCTCCTGTGGAATTTTCTCTGACGTCAGTGTGAATCCGTTGTTAAAACCATTAGACGCTACAGGCGCTAAAACGATTTGCCCCCCCCATGAGTTCCACAGCGTCGCCGTTCCTGAACTACGCTCCCCCTGAACGGTAATCCCTTTAACGCCCCCCACCTGAATCAGCGTGCCGGTCATTTTGGTTCCGCTGCTGAAGTTGTAGCCCGATGAGTCTTTCAACATCCCTTGCGCAGTGGTGATCAGGTTTTGGTAATTAGAAACCTCAACCCCCACATCTTTACGCCCCAGCAACATAGAAATACCGCCCAGCACCAGGGCGATCACCACAATAACAATCAGTGCCACAGCACCGTTTTCCATAATGGCCCAGCCACGGTGTGGAGAGCGTTTTTCAAATGTAATAGCAGACATCATCTTTCCTCTTAATTAAAACCTGGTGGTATTACCCATATCCTGCAGTTGGAAACCCGACAGCAGGAGCAACACAAAGAAACTTATGATCAACATGAAGGAATAGAAGCGCATACGCGTAATGCGGAATTGAATACGCGACAGCGTCGTTTTCAAAAACTCATCGCCATAGTTACGGATCATCGCAGCCGAACCATCGCGACTGGTGAGCAGATAGAGATAATTGACCCCCTCTTTGCTCGGAAAATGATACCCACTGTCACGCAGGGCTTTTCCGAGCGATGCCCCTTCCTCCAGGTTGTCTATCGCCGCCTCAATACGCACACGCAACCACGGTGACGCAAACCGTCGCAATTGGTTGAGCGCATCCAGCGTTTTTACGTTGGCGTCCAGCAGAGAAGAGATGTTCATCAGGAAAATAGCCCCCTGAAGTTCTTTGTAGATTGACCAGGGAGCAAGATAATCGGCCCATTGGCGTAGTGGGTTAGCCCAGCGAGGCAGTGACCAGAGCACCCAGAAGACAAACATGCCAAAGGCTAACCCGGCTATCCCTCCTGAATGCTCAATGGTGTCAGACATCATTGCCAGTACAGAAAGCGCCCCACTCCATGTGGCAGGATCGGACATTTGCTCCAGTTGAGGTTTCACTGCATACGTCACCACTGCAAACGCACCGCCAACCAGGACAATCAACAGCAGCGGATAAATCAGCATCTGCAACACCATCATGAAAATGGTACGCCGGGCTTCAATCAGCACATTGACCTGCTTCAACACATCCGGGAGCGAACCGCTGGCCATTCCGGAGCTGATTAACGCAGCCTCTTCTAATGGTCCCCACTTCGCCAACACATCTTCCAGTGAGTTTCCTTCACTGTTATCCCTCAGAGCCTCAATACAGTCAGCCGTCAGTTCGGCTAACGGATGCCAGTGTTCGCCGAAGTTGGTGTGCACATCTTCAATTTCCTGTATTGCTACCAGCAATGGCGTATTGTTTTCCAGGAGAAAACGGAGCGAAGAGTAAAACCGGGATCGATAGGAACTGGAGAACGTCCGGCGCAAAATCTCGTAGCGAAAACGCTCCCAGGCGGACATGTCACGCATCAGCCATCCCCCCGTCAGGACGCAACATGTCGTCCTCATCCAGAGGGCAGACGAGATCTGCATCGAGTGCATCCACCTGACCTGTATTCAACTTGTGTAGCAAATGTGTCAGACGGGAAATCCCCCCCAAATGATCAAGCCAGTACTGGCGGGCAGCCATCTGTCCCTTTTCCAGATACAACGACATAAACCGGGCATCCGGGCGAATGACTTCAGCAATGACGCTGCGACCGATAACACCCCGACTGACAAGGCGGTCATTCAGTTTTTTCTGGCAATGAGGGCAGCCCTCAGCATTCCGGAAATGCAGGTTCTCAACTGTGCAAATCCCCTTGACCTGACAATAACGTTCCAGACGTACACGCTGTTCAGGTGATAACTGAAGCACCTTCTCCCCCCAGGAAATCCGACATTGGGGGCATAAAACCTGGACCAGACGTTGACTGATAAGGCCAATAAGCAGTTGAGGATCGGCTATTAGCTCTTCTGATATGCCCATCAGTCCCATACGACGCAGAGAGCCTACCGCGCTATTCGCATGCAGCGTGCTCATTACCAGATGACCGGTCTCCGATGCATACAACGCGGCTTTCAGTGATACCCCGTCCCGAATTTCGCCCATCAGAATCGCATCGGGATCGAGTCGCAACGCAGACGAGTTCGCCTTGTCCCACGCCTGTAGCACCGCATCAGTGCTGCTCTTGTCAGCAATAATCGGGGTCTGTATCGCTCCCGGGATCGCCCCCTCAGGCGGGTCTTCAATCGTCAACAGACGCTTACGGCCCTGCGTTCGTTCCAGATACAACGTGCTGAATGAGCGTAGCGTTGTACTTTTACCTGATCCTGTAGGGCCAGTTAGAAGAACAATACCTTCCGGGGTTCTCAACATCTGCTGTGACAGCTGCTGCTGTTCGGGAAGAAATCCCAGCTCATTAAGCGAGGGAGCGTTATCACCATCGTCAGGGATGATACGCATCACGACATACAGCCCGGACGCCGTCGGCGTATGGCTGTAACGCGCACCAAACAAGCCGACTTTTCGTAAAAACTCGGCCTTGATGCGCCCGTCCTGTTTACGATTGGGATAAAACTGTGTTTCTGTCACATCGCACATCGACAAAATAGCCGTAGATGCCTGCGCCATCCCTTCCTCACCAGGCAACTCGTCAATGGTTTCAATCTCACCGTGAATGCGGAACTGAACACGACACAGCGCGTCATCAATAATCAAATGAATATCAGAGGCATGAAACGACTTCCCCTGCGCAAAATAACTCAGTACCGCCTTTTGCCGATCGCTCACATTAGTCAGTTCAGACAGAGTAAGTCCGGTATCAGGTTTCTTTTTCCGCCGTTCATTCAACTCACCAAGGCTGATAAAGTCAGGGGAAACGGTCTTCTCTCTGTTTGCCTGCATGAGCTGACCGATCCACCCTTGGACCCGTTTATCTGTCCTGCGGTTGATATCTACCGCCACTCTTATCCCGCCATTCGGCACGTTTTCAACCAGCACAAACTCGGCCAAGTCCGCCGGAATATCACTCAACATTGCGTTACCCTCAGAATGACAGTTGTGAGCCGTCGCTCAGCGTGACGGAGGAATCAGTGATCGCACTGATGGAGGACGTCGTTCCAGGCAGCCGATCACCTTTTGCCATTTCAATGACATTGCCGCTCGCAAGGCGAATGCGAGCAAACATGGTTTTCCCATCGCCGTAGGTTTCCAGTAAAACGGGTTTACTGACTTTTTCCGGCGCTGATTGGCCTGCTGGCATCGTTGCCGCCATAGGGGCGATCGGTACCTGATACGGCGTTGTACCTGGAGGAACAATAAGAGGAAGTGGACTTTGGCTTTCTTTCAGCATCCGTTGCAACTTCGCACTCTCAACCTGAGCGGCCAAAAGCAGATTACGTGCCTGTACATCTTCAAGCTGACCGACAGTAACCAGTGAATTGCTACTCTCTGTCTCTCCTGTCGCTATCTCAGACTCTGCGTAAGCCGATGCCGCGACCATCAGGCACAACAGTGCCAGGCTATTTCTGCGCATAGATATGCCCTTTAATCTGGTAATCAAACTGCCCCTCCGCACTCAGAGAAAACGTAATACTGTCCAGCCTGATGCCGGTGTCATCGAAATCGGTCAAAATCCACTCTGGTGCCAGCTTGCTGTTTACCGTAAAGAGGTACTCATGCCAGTCCTGTACGGGCCCATCTGCACTCGAGCCAGGAGCTCGAGCAGGAGGCACAACCTCGCTGAGAGGGACATCAATATTTCGTCTCTGGAAATGGGACAGGAATCGCATCAATTGCACACCAGGCATGGGTACCGCTTCGTCACGCCACGGTGTCGGTTCGTTGTCGGTAATGAATGGGATAAAAACCAATCCGGTTTTTCCCCCTTCAAGAAAATTGAAAACCGCGTTTTGCCCCAGCAGCTGTTGTGAACGCCGGTCAAAATCGGAAATGGTGCTGCCGGGACGCGCTTCGTAACGCAAACGCATACCATCTCTGATACATTCCCCAGTCGTGAGACGCCAGCCGGCAATGGACACAGGTAGTGGTTTGCGAACAAAGTAGCACCGACTCAGAAAGTACGGCGTCGGCAACATCGTTGCCCAAGGGCGAGGTAATGTCTGTAGAGATTGTATTTTTTGACGTACTTTAGCTTGCTCTGCACGCAATGCAGCCAACGCCACTGCTTCTTGTTCAGCCTGCTCGGTCATATATTGCCAGTACCATGCCCCAGCACCGCCCAATGTGAGCGCAAGAAGTACAACGGCCAACGTAGTTAGTGACGTTAACTTCACCAGACGAGTTTGTTTACGCTGAATGAGAGACAATGATTTCGCTAACGAGAGCAAATCTATCGGGAAATCAGGTTCAGCAACCACTGCCCATCCGCCATCTGGCGCGTCATTAAACGAAAGAAACAATGCTTGTGCAGCCAGCGCTTCATCCAGTGTGCCGACAACATCCCCCATGACTGAAGGTTGACCGTTTTGAGATGCCAGGAATACCCATCGCGTTTCATCTATCGGGTAAATCCCGTAACTGTTATCGCCCGCAAACAAACAGAATGCGGCGGCCAACGAATGCAGCGAACGGCGTTGATGTTGTTTTGTAGTGTGTGCATAGCCTAAAGCTCGGGCCCCCTTCTTCCCCAAAGCAATACGATGTGAGCCAGGATGAGCGCTAAAAAGAGAGAAGCGACGGCGATACATGTCTGTCTCAGGTACCCACTTCAGCCCAGCCACCCATCCGCGACGCCCCTCGGGAATGACGGTAGAAAGCTGCTCTTTTTTTACTTTTACGCTGCGTACAGTTTTCATCCGTTACCTCAACACAACAGGCGTAATGACAATAACCAGAGACGTACGTGAGTTGTCACCCGAGCGGCCGCCCCCAAACAGGAAATTATCGGGTGTAAACGTGCCTGATTTGTTGGTTGTAGTATTCACCTGTTCAAATCCGGTCAGCACCAGTGACTGACCCGCTCGCAGGTTAACTTTACGTGTCAGTGAACGCAGTTTCGTGTGGGGCATATCCATGCGCGAATTGCCGTCCGCGGTCGTAAATGAGCGAATGGTTGGCGGGTCAGACAGATTGAATGAGAACTGGAGCTGGACATCGCCGTTTTCTTTAATGAACGGTAGCATCGTGACATTTAGCCCTGTGGTGATCATTCCTGGTTCAAGAGAACTCGTAGAACCGGCATTGGTCGTCGCTGTCGTGCTGGCGCGTGCGATGTAAACCGTCTGGTCTGACAACTGGAAGGGCGCTGGTGACAGGTTAGTTGTGGGAGCCGCCTGACTCATATCAACACTGACGGTTCCTTGTTCACTCAGTGCTTTAAATAACGCATTAGAGCCAGAAAATTTAGCAGCATTGCCCGTGGCACTATTCAAAATAGAAACGCCACCGCTCATTGCATTCTCTGAGGCACCACCGAAACTCCCTGTCATGGTCGCCCCCACATTATTCAGCGAGCGGTAAACCAATGACCAGTCCAGCCCCATTTGATTGGTTTTGCTCTGTGTCACACTGAGTAATTGAACATTCAATTGCACCTGGCGATTTAACACTTCATTCTGATAGTCGACAAAGCGCGCAACCCGAGCCTGAACCTGAGGCGTATCTGTCACCGTCAGCGCACCACTGGCCGCAGACAGCCAGAATCGTCCCTTCTGTGGAGTCAGCATCGTTTCAATAGTCTTGCGAATATCTTCATATAACTCGCTGTTCAGGTCGGTCGTCGTTTTTTGTGACGAACTCGCATCCCCCGATGCCGCGCCGGCGACAGACGATCCGCCGGATGCCCCCATCGAGCTGGACGTACCGGAAATCACGCTCGCCGTGCTCTCGGTTTTTGTGTTGAGCATGGCTAACTGATAGGTTTTTGTTTCGGTGTAATAAAATACAACCTGATTAGGTCCCTCAGACCTCCAGGACACCCCCAACTGGACAGCGATGTTATCCATCAGCTCAGCAATTCTGTCGCCATTCCACTTTATTGCACCAAGGTACAAACCAGATGAACCAGACATGTTCTGAGAGGGCTGTGATACCTGAGACGATGCGGTGGGATCAGAAATGCGGGACAACGCAACACGTCCATTATCATCCGGAATCGGTAGCGTTCCCGACATCTGTTGCGTTGCGACATTACTGACTGAGGCAGACTGCATTTGTGCCACATCGGGCGTAATAACCACACGGATACCACAGGTGCGCGTCAGACGTTGCCCCAGCTCCAGCAGGGACATTCCCTCTGGCCGATTGATCCGAAACGGACAATAACCCAACTTTTTTCCGTCATCGGATGATAACGGTGCGATTACCGGGTTCAGATTAACCCAAGGCTTATCTACCCAGGTCACCGCGGATTGCGTCTTCGACGTCTGCGATTCTGTAATACGTCGAGCCTGCTGGCCCGATGCATGAGCGTCGTCCTCCAGTTTCCGGATCTCAGTCAACGCACAACCCGAAAGAACGGCCATCACCGTTAAAGCCGTCACACTCAGAGCTGCGCGGCGCAAAGATAAAAAGGCGGGACTCTGCATCCTGCACTCCTGGTTCAGTTCAGATAAACGATATTCCCATCAGTCACACCGACCGGGAGGGATAGATTCATATCAGTGCCATCCATCATCTTCAGCCGACCGCCTGAGACGATGCAGACCAGTGACGACGACACAGAATGTGTGGCCAGCGCATTAACCAGACCGGGAAAATCGGCTGCCCATACCCACAGCCGGCCATTTGAAATTACGGCTTTGATACGGTTATCAGGCGACGGCACCAGAGCTAACTGAGCAATATCAATCGCGCCATTATTCATCGGGTTGTCATAACGCCAGTCATTAACGACGGAAGCGATGCGTAACATGTCGTTAGCCACATACGATGCGGAGACCTCATTGACTGACTCATGCTGCGATGCTGCACGCCGATTCTCCGTATTGCCGACGATTAAAAAGAAAACCAGCGTGAACGCCATGACGAGGTATCCCATCAGCGCCGTTCTCCTGGACGGTCACTGACCGAAATCAGGCACTGAATGCGATTTGCCGCCGCAAACAGAGGCGTATCGGCATCACGGTACAAATCGAATGCTTGTGTAATCACTGACTCAAAATTGCCGTGAAACGAAAGTGGCGCATCAATCCGGTAATCCACGTTGACGGGCCAGATGACAACCCAGTTACCACCATTCACACACGACGCCTCACTGGCCCATTTGTTGACTGACTCACGTAACGTCGTTCCCACTTCAGCACGCCACAGTGTTCCCTGGGACTGCGTACTGACAGGTTTACCAGGGACAAATGGCGACTTGGGAGCGGTTGTTGAGGCCAAAGCAGCAGGCGTTGCGGATTGTTGTGCGGGTGGCAACTTTTGCTGAGCCGGTAATGCCGCAGGTGCCGGAGGCAATGCAGTTGTAGGCACCGTCGCAACCGGTTTTACGGTCGAGGCTGAAACTGATGGTTTTACCGTTGTGGCCCCCTGACCAACGGGTGTTTTTCCATTCACTGGGGCTAAGTTAAGAGGTTGCGCTGTTGCTGATATCGGTTTATTAGCCAGAGCATTATTACCTGTTACTACAGAGGACGGTATCGTGGTTAATGCAGGTACAGGCAGTGGCTGACTATCCGGTTTTAACGTTCCTTTCACCGATGTTACTGAAGATGGATTTCCTGAAAATGAACTGCCTGGCTGTCGTGGCGCAATTGGAGCCGTCACCACTTGCGTGGGAGCAAATGAACGATATTCATCACGCAGAACAAAGCAGATCTCTCGATTCACATCATCAACACGCAGTCGCCATGCTGGCCCCGCGACAATCTGTAATGCTTCACTGAGACGAACCGGACCAATGTTGCGTTGCACACCAGGCAACGGGCGCACAAGCAGTTCAGAGAACATCGATGAACTGCTGGGACATAATGAATACCCCGATTCAAGCAGCAAATATCGAAATCCATCACCGACGCTACGCACAAGTTGCTGCGGCATCGTGATGTCGATCATTTGGTTGAGGGGATCGCGTTGTGAATCTGCAGGGCGAGTGCTGACCAGTGTGTAACGGTCATAACGCACGACTTCAGGTGAACGATTTTGATAAATATCGTTCGTCCTTGGCTGCACAGCTGGGCGGGAAACTGAAGAGGTTGTTTGTTGTGCGCACCCCACTACCAGCATTGCAGCAGAAAGGCATGCCAGCGTCGTCGTAGCTGGCGTATTTCGAGGGTGCCGCATAGGTCTTGTCATCAGTCTCCACCGTGTTTAAGAGAAATCTCAAAATCAGGTGGTTATTCTGCCGACAAGACCGGACTGAACAACGCTAAACTAAAAACGTGCTCAGAAAAGAAAAACGCTGACCGAAGCCAGCGTTAGTGCCCTATTACTACAGGGGATCAGTTAATTTGGCCAAAAATCGGCGTACAACACCTCTTCTACCGTCCAGATTTGTTCATCCGGCAGGTTTTCAAGCTGTGTTTCATCCGCAGCTATAGCGACTGCTTTAGACCAGATCACATCATACCAATCTGGATCATTCAGCTTGTTTTTCAGGCTGGGAGACTCTTTCAGCGCGTATGCCACATCTTTACGCTGCGCTTTGACAGTTTTTTCCCAGCTCGAACCACGACGTTCCGGTTGATATTTCCACTTGAGCAGGTGAGCAATCAAGACAGCCATACGGCTTGCCAGCTCTCGTTGTTCGCTCTTACCCACGTCTGCAATCTCCTCCGCGATATTCTCGCAGTCGATCTCTGAAAATTTACCGGAGCGTAAAAGTTCCGCCTGTTCATTCGCCCAAGCGACGACATCAGTCTCGTATCGAGTATGAGTAGTCATTTTACCCCCGTAAGATCACAGACAAAGTAAGTGTTTTACTAAGTCTGTCATGTAAAAAAGCACCAGTCAAAGACTGGTGCCTGTGTTTACGAAACAGCATAAATCGCTTTGCGACATACACCATAACCAAACCCAAGGAACGGTATGTCATCGTCAAAATCCATCGGCGGTTCATTGCCTGCTGGACGTTGAAACTGAGGTGTACCACTCTGTGCCGCTGGCTGCTGAGGCTTTCCCCATTCAGTACTGGCTGCACTTTGGTTGTTGTTAGGACGAGAGCCTAACATCTGCAATGTGCCGCCAACGTTAACGACAACTTCAGTCGTATAGCGTTCGACACCAGCCTGATCGGCCCATTTACGCGTTTGTAATGAACCTTCAATGTAAACTAGAGATCCCTTACGGAGATATTCGCCAGCGATCTCAGCGAGCTTCCCGAAAATTACCACACGGTGCCATTCGGTCTTCTCTTTCTGTTCACCACTTTGCTTATCCCGCCAGGTCTCGGAAGTCGCTAATGTCATGTTGGCAACTGCACCACCATTCTGCATATAGCGAATTTCTGGATCCTGACCAAGATGGCCAACTAAAATAACTTTGTTAACACCGCGTGAAGCCATAATCTTTCTCCTTTTACATTGAAAAACACCCCGCAAGCGAGGTGTTTATAATGAGTACCAGTTATCAGAATGAGTTATTCGCATAGGATTTAGCCGCAGCGGTACCATTGTTCTGAGGAGGCACGGAGTCAGATTTTTCAGCTTTATAGACCTGTTGCTGGCCTACTTTGATCCAGTCAACCTTAATCAATCGGGCTTTCTGGCTAACACGCTGTTCACCGGCATGTTCACCGGATTTTAATGTAAAAATCTCAGCAGAGAGATTACTCAGTGTGAAACCAATAAGGACTTTCTTATCCTCATCAGACGCTTTTTGACAGCGTGCAATCAGGTCAGTTGCTTCCTTACCGGCCACAGTGACATCAAAACGAACATAGTTCGCTTTATCTGCCGGACCACTTAAGGCATTAATGACACAACTCAGGAATTGTCCTGACTGGCCAGTAACGTGACGGATATTACTAACATATCCCAATCCATTAATCAGAAGATTAAAATATTCTGATTTGCCAGTTTGAGAATTGTTTTGGTTTTGAGCTTGAGTATTGTTATTTGCAGACATAGTGTTCTCCAGGAGTGTTAAATAAGGTGTAACGGAGAAAACATTCCCTTGAGGGAATTGTTTTTCCCGTCAAGGGTCAGGATCAGCTGTTATCCTGACTTGTCTGGTTAGTTAAGCGGAACCTTCATCACCACGCTCGTAGAGGCGTTTAAATTACCTGGTGACATTTGCTCTCAAAGGATGGCAAATTTACCGCGCTTCTTAATCACGCCCTTTTCCTTGCAGGCTTTGGAAAAGTGATTCAGTCACCCGAAGGCGATCTTCACAGACTGACAGATCATTGGTGGTCATCAGAGATGACGAGTAAGCACGGTCATTTTTAAATCACTGGACAATATCGTCAAACCTAAATTGTTTACGCATCAGTGAAAATAAAAACGGCACCCGAAATGGATGCCGTGGAGGAGGAACAACAGTTTGTAAGAACGCCTGACCGATACTACTGGTTCAGCGGCAATCGAATGCCTATTCGCCCCTGTTCGACGCTAGGTACGTCTGGCTCAGACTGTTCTCTCCATGGCAAAAAAGCCAATGCAGAGTAGTCGTTATAGAATGAAAATTAACGGAAAAACAATTTACTACTCTGCGAAAATTAAAACGGTGTCGGTTTTATCCGACACCGTCTAACAGGGTGTACCATCTCCCTGAAGTCTTCAACGTAGCTCCGGGGAAATTTCCCGACGCGTTTTTCACGGAGAGTATGCGTCTTACAGATCGACTGAGTGTGCGGTAGCCATCTGTTGGGCTGGTAGCGATCAGTTCCCCGTAAGAACATCACACTACCTCGTAGCCTTCGAGGTACAAAATGCATCAAAGCGACATTACCTTATCAAATATGTCAAATGTCAGGTAGCTGGTTTATTCTTAGTTTTTAGATTTTTCTTACCCCTCTTACCTTTTGTCCCTTCGCTAATGATCCCTTTGCAGAGCGGGTACTTCACACACCCCCAAAATACACCATTATCACTGTTTCTTTTTCTCATTATCCCACCACACTGGGGACACAGTGGAGAGACTGGTGCCGTCAACTTAATCGCTTGCTGACGCCCCCTATCTACTAATCTTAATGTCCATTCTTTTTGCTTTTGTAAAAAAGCATCCAACGACATGCGTCCTTCAGCAACATCATCCAATGCCTGTTCCCAAAGCGCTGTCATACCTGGATTAGTTAGAGCCTCTGGTAACTGAGAGATTAGCTCTCTGGCCAACTGCGTTGAATAAATGAACTTTTCACGCCGTTTTAGGTAATTACGCTTAAATAGTACATCTAATATATTTGCACGAGTAGCCTCGGTGCCCAGCCCCGCATTATCACGTAAGATTTTCTTTAATGTCGGATCACTAATAAAACTAGCTGCATTCTTCATTGCATCAATCAATGTGCCATCAGTAAATCGAGATGGGGGTTTAGTCTGTTGGGCTTTGACTTCACAACCCAAGACATTACAAATATCGCCTTTATTTAAAACAGGAAGGCTCCCTTGACTTCCATTTTCATCAGATTGAATATCGAGTTCTTTATCATTGGAAAAGAGTTTCTTCCATCCTATAACGACACTCACCCTACCTCGAGTTTTAAACAGTTGCCCTCCTAAATTAAACGTAACATCTGTAACATCGGATTCCTGGAGAGGAAAAAACTGAGCAAAATAATGCAGACGAATGAGTTGATAAACATTCAACTCATCATCTGATAATTTGCTTATATCGAAGGGTTGTTTCGTAGGGATAATTGCATGGTGAGCAGAGATTTTTTTGTCATTCCAGATACGGGAAACAAAAGAACGATCAGCATCTTTAATAAGTGATGTGGCAGCAGGATCTGACTGCAAAATAGCGGAAAGCACATCGTTCACCTCCCCTTTCATGGACTCAGGCAAGTATCCACAATCAGTTCTGGGATAAGTCGTCGCTTTGTGAACCTCATAAAGTGACTGAGCGATTTCTAATACTTTTGGAGCGCTCATTCCCCATTTATCAGAACAGGCTTTCTGTAACATGCTCAGGCTAAAACATAACGGCGCTGGCGTTTTTTCTCTCTTAAGTAACACATCAACGACAGATGTTGTCGCCGTTTGCTTGCAGAGCTGCTCCACCGCAAGGGCTGCATTATGCTGAATACAGCGCTTTTCATCATCGCAATATCCAGCAGCTGGTACCCATTGAGCTCTAAAGGTCATTCCGGCTTTTTCAATATCAGCAAACACCTGCCAGTAGGGCTTAGGAGAGAAATTCTCAATATCGCTATCTCTCTGGACAACAAGCGCTAGTGTTGGGGTTTGAACTCGTCCTATAGACAACAGCTCATCGATACCTTGTTCTGAAGCTTTAAGAGTATATATTCGAGTTAAATTCATGCCAATCAGCCAGTCGGCCTTACTGCGCCCCATGCCAGCATAATAAAGACGAACCGTTTTCTCACCTGGGAGGAGATTATCTAGCCCTTTTCGGATACTCGCGTCGTCAAGGGCGCTCAGCCACAGGCGTTTGACGTTTCCAGTAAATTGGCAATAATCCAGCAACTCTCTGGCTAATACCTCTCCTTCCCTATCAGCATCGGTTGCAATAACAACTTCATCCGCCTGTTTCAATAACCGACTAATTACAGCGAATTGCTCTGCAGAACTTTGCTTAACAACCATTTTCCATTCTGTTGGCAGGATAGGCAGAACATCCATACGCCAGGGTTTGCCGAACTGAGCACCGTATTCTTCAGGTGAGGCGACTTCCAGAAGATGCCCAAACGCCCAGGTTACGACAGTTCCGGTGCCTGATAAAAAACCTTTCCCTCGTTGAGTTGCACCGATAAAACGGGCGATATCTCGCCCCTGGCTCGGCTTTTCACAAAGAAAAAGTCGCATCATTCTCCCCCACGCAACGGTGATGAGAATGATGAGCGAACGTGGCCAGACATAATATCGGGATCTGGCTCGCCGAAACGCTCTATCGCCTTAATACCAGCAGGGGTTTTCGATAAAATGTCGCTTCGAGTAACATTGAATGATCTATAACCCTGCACCAAGTGATAAATTCGTCTTACCGCATAACCATTATTGTCGAGGTATTTATCCCTCTGCGCCCTGGAAATTAATCCGTAGTGAAAGGCCTGAAACACTCTCATTGCAAGCTGGTCATATCCAACCAATAACCATACACAACGGTAGCCAAGAGGCGAACGGCTATACACGCCAATATTTAACGGAGAAACAGAGCGCACATCGGTTAATGAAAGCGTTTGAGGGATCGCTTTTAAAATCCCGGAGAGTTCATCAACATCTGACTGTATTTTTTGACTCGATACACCCAGAGCATTTTCTAACTTAACCAACAATGCATCCGCATACGGGTTGTCTGCTGACGAATCATTGTTTGCCACGCCAGCAACAGCAATAACCTGAGGCATACTAAAGATCGTAAAAAATCGCGGACGCTCTTTTTGTTTTTTTGCCAAATCCTCACCTGCATCTTCCTTTCTGCGACCGTCCCATAACCGAATCGCGTAATGGGTATGGAGTTCAAGGGTCAGAGATGATTTCAATGCACCAGAACGGGTTTCTCGTTCACGGACAGGTTGAGTGGCAGAAGATGAAGTGACTGACTCTGATGAAACGGGTTCCTGATGTGTGTCATTATTCACACCATGATCTAACTCTGACATTGCTAACTCCTTGTGCTGACCTAAAATATTTCTGATATGAGTTAGAAATATTCAGGGCAAAGGAGTAACCAGCTCAATTCCAAACCAGTTTTACAGATCTATAAATATCCATGAATTAAGCAAACAGTATGATATGGTCGCTTTTTAATCACTGTTGCAGCCCTGCAACAGCGCCTGTTTTTTAACCACCCAACCATTCACCACCCAACATCACACCATTTTGTACCTGAATTCACCATGTGGTTATTTTTTAATCGCTGTTGCCCGGGGCAACAGAGGCTATTTTTTAACCAATCAACCATTGGCCACCCAACATCGCGCCATTTTGCGCCTGAATTCACAAGGTGGTCACTTTTTAATCGCTGTTGGCAGTGCCAACAGTGCCTGTTTTTTAACCACCACCACAATCATCCAGCCGCACACTTCCGTCGTATCTCAGCCAGTACACTCTGAACATGCGCTTTATCAGAAACTTTCGTAGTTGGCTCAGGCATAGCATCACTTACCGCCGTAGGAGTTTGGGGCTGAACAGGCGGTTTGGACGCTCTTTGGGTAAAGAGCTTTCCGTCACGGGCCCGTTTTAATACGGCCAGCAGCCAGCCAATGGGATTAGTGAGCCCCCCGTCAGAAAGCGCCCTTTTCAGGGATTGCAGCACCTGCTCGGCTTGTTCGCTGGTCAGTGCCTGAAGTTGTTCTGTCGCCATGTTACGGTCATCAAGTGACAGCAATTGCTCAAAGGTGCCGGGCAGTACGTACGTATTTCTTTTTACACAGTGTGTATTACTACGTACGTAACGGTTCGGATTCCGAACTGAGTGACAACCCCTTGAAATACCACTGAGTTCGGATTCCGAACCAGGTGATTTATCCCCTTCTGGATGACTGAGTTCGGATTCCGAACTCAGTGATTTTGCGTCCAAACTTGGTGATTTTTGTCTTAGTTCGGATTCCGAACTGAGGTGACGAACACTCTGTCTGGCTACCATTTGTTGCGGTGTTTGTGCGGAACCAAGGCGACTCTCAATAAGCGCAATACGGCTATGACGATGCCGCATCGTTGTATCATTTTTGATTTCGTTCAGAACGTCCCATGCTGTCTGGCTGATAGTTTTATTTTTATTCCGACATGCTTCAGCAACCGTGTCCAGCCAACCGGGATCGAAAATCTCCGCATCACGGAATGAGAGCGGTTCATCATGCTGTGCATAAATATTCCCCCGAACGCGCCCCTTTTCATCGCGAACGCGTTTGCACAAACTTAGCCAACCGGTGATCCTCAGCATCAACAGTACGCGGCTAATGGTTTCCCGGGACGCCCCACCTTTATGTGGAGAAGCCAGTTGACGCTGTAATTCATCATAGGTAGGGAAAATTGCGCCCTCATTTTGCTGGGCATACAAACGGATCATCATCCAGGCCATCTTATCCAAAGGAGATAGCCGAGTGTCTAATAGTAAACGTCTGGGGTATGCATCATGTACGTTCCCCATATAAAGCAGCCCGCTACGCAGCTGTCCCGCGTCATCAGCGGGTATTCGTTCAGCCAACCGGAGATTCATCTTCTCAACGGTGTAGGCTATCAGGCTGTCTGCCGGCAGATTCATATCGTTGTCCTTATCGCTGACTGTTTCTTATACGGCTGTTGGCTCGTAATAAAAAACATCAATGCACTTGTTTCTGCATCCGAATAGTCAGATGCAGCATAAACACACTGATTAGCCATATTTTAATTGACTCATTTTTAATACTTCGATTTCGTCATATTCCACCTCATATTATTTTCGTATTTCTTTGTTATAACGTTCGTGATTCATTAACTCCCACGAATCACCATGATTTCGACTCAATAGCCTCCAGAATGGACCGATATCAATCTTTAAATACCTGGAGTTTTTTTCCGTAAGACGGGTGTAATTTCGCTCTCCTTCTCGAAAGCGTCTAATTTGATTCTTAGCCTTGTGGTAATGTGATTTCGGCACGGTTGCCGGAGCATATAATCCCGGCATAATTTCGCATAAACGAGAACGCATTATTATCCTCACCGTGATATCGTTTTTCTTGATGATTCAGCAGAAATATTCATCCGATGCGTTTGACTCCATGACCGGACAGCGTGCCAGACAGCCGTCAACGACACATCCATCTGCTCTGCGGCTAACATCATGACATCCAACCCTTCGCCACTATCGACATTCTCTACAGTAGCCAATTGCCAACGCTGCCATAACGCTGCACTTTCCTCTTCACTCAGAACAACGCCACGCCCAGGGCGTACATCAATGCCGGCAATGCGCCGCCGATTAGCGACTTCCAGACTGGATAATCCAAACATGTGTTGCATGAGTTCAATCGAACCACCCAGTGATAACGCACGATCGATGCGTTGTACGCGCATCTGTTCTCGGCGGGCATGCTGAACAAGACGATAAAAATTCTCGTGATGAAGGCTGAACTGCAATACGGAAACGGAACTATTGGAAATATAGTGCAAGTCTTCAATCGTCAAACTTTGCAGTAGTTGCATTTCCTCTTGTTTTAGTCCAAGAGACTCACAACGACGTATATAGCCACTCTTTAAGTCCATCACTAGTTGGGTAAGAAGGTTATTTGCTGGCTGAGATACATTTGCTACTTGTAGTGAACTTTCACTCATAATTTCCCTCTGCATTTACGTGTTATTTATTTTTTGAACAACCTGAATACCTGTCTAATAAATACTCATGAATACGCCGAAAATCAGCAATTAACGGCGTACATTCATTCGCTGTTTTTAAGAAAATGTCACATTCATCATGCCGACTGAGTATTTCACCGCGCCGATCTAATATTCTGACATCGTCTGTATACGCATCCTGTATCTGGCGCTCTTTCTCTTTTATGGCACTGGATAGTGCATTAAGCAGCACCTCATAATAGGTGCCGCTTTCTAAACGTAATTTCCCCATCCTTTACTGCTCAGCTTGTTCCATTGCGATCTGCCGCTGATGTTCACGTAAACGGCGTAATACTCGGATCAGGCGTAACATTTTCACGGTATAAGTATCGTCAAGAACGGGTGAATCCCCTCTGTTTGCGGAGCCGATAACATTCAGGCAAAAGCTGAACATGTTGAATGGTTCATCGCTTTGCTGGCCAGTGAGTCCATTGAGAAAGAGAATAAATGGCGCGTTGGTTCTTGATGCAATATAACCAGCATCAAGAGGCTCTTTCGCTTCCAAGATCTCGTTGGGATAGCCCATAGCCTCAGCCAGCTCAAATGCCAGTCGATACGCGCTATCCTGTAAGTGTTCGATGTCATCCTGGAACGCAGAGATCTGCCAGATATCAGAGACGGGCTCCAGACCTCCCTTAGCAAAAGACAGTACAGAAGCAGAAGAGGCCAGTTGTTGGGTCGAATGCCCATCCGAAGGTGAAGAAAATGTCGTCTGACTCTCTGAACCTTCACTCTGACGATTTACCAACCCAGAAAGATTGCCCTGGTTATCGTTATCGCTATGGGAGAAGGCATTGTCATTACCCTGAAATTCCCATTCCTCTGCATTCTCATCATCATGATGCTCGTCGTCTTCGTCAATATGCTGACGATGAGCGCCACTTGCATCGTTTAACGAGGGGGGAGAAAAATGCTGTCTATCGCCATTCTTTCCAACTTGTGAGGAAGGTGGGGATGCAGATTCCGAACCAGCCGAACCAGCATCATCCCCTTTGTCCTTATTTGTCTCTCCAGTTGGTGACTCATGGACGAACGCGGGTAAGGGATCGGTATCGCCGAAAAGTTTGCGCTGATTGCGCACCTTCGGATCTAATTCCATTACCCAGCGATCGTAGTTAAGAGACGGGTGTGGTAAAGCACCGACTAGGTCACCGATAAACTCGTCCCGGAACATTTCCAGTGACCAGTCATCCGGAGAATCAAATTTTTTGCAGCATCCACCAAAAACATCTTCAAAAGACATTAACGGTGTCGCTCTAAAAGAGTAAGAAGACCACACGCTTTCCGCTACAGTTCTCAATGACAAAAGACTTTTTATTTGATGCCGTCCTAGCCCTGATTCAAGTAAATTTGGCATATATGGATATAGGAAGGTTATTGTGTTTTCCATTCGACTAATGCTGGACTTGTCAGTTGGCAATCCCTCTTCTGCTAACAATATTTCCAACTCACGTAACGATACGGATTTTCCTAGTTGCTCTTCGTAAATGCCACGAGCCTTCTGGATACCAAATGCTTTTTCGATAAAAGCCAGCTCACCACGAACTTCGTTCTCAACCAAGTGGCCAATGACACACTTAAGTCTGCCAGGCCAAGGTTTGAAAATGACCGTGTGGCGAAAGAAGCGTTCTTCGCGAGTTTCCTCCCATAGTTCACTCAGAATTTTATGACGAGTGTTCCCACCGTCACTAAAGATATAAATGCCAGGAAGATTGGGGTCACAGGTAACTTTAGGTACGGTATCTAAGCCTCTATTACGAATTGATTCTTTAATTTCGTCATATTTGGGATTGCGCGTAGTACGCGGGTTATCTGGATTGGGGGACATCTGATCCAACGTCAGTACCATTGGCATTTCATTGACCGGCAACGCGGAAACCTGAGCGGTTGCAGGCTCCCGACTGCCTTGCAGCATTGCATTACCAAGTTGCAACGAGGCTATTTTTTTATTCATCAGTATTTATCTCCATAGCCTAAATGCCATTCTCTGAAACGCGTATATTGCGCATCAAAGGCAAGTTTTACGGTGCCCACAGGTCCTTGGCGTTGTTTACCAATAATGATTTCAGCCAACCCTTTATCTGAGGTATTCGGGTCATAAGCCTCTTCACGATGGATGAACATAATCATGTCCGCATCCTGCTCCAGAGAGCCACCATCCCTAAGATCGGATAGGGTCGGTCGCTTATCAGCTCGGGTTTGTGACGCACGATTTAGCTGAGATAACGCCAGCAAAGGAACATTAAAATGCTTGGCAATGGACTTGAGAGAACGAGAAATTACCGATATTTCCTGAGTACGGTTTTCAGAGCCTGGGGAACTCATTAACTGCAAGTAGTCAATCATGACCAGGCTGGGTTGACCATATTTACGAATAAGGCGGCGTAGGCGGGAACGTAACAAAGATGGGGTTAAATCACTGTTATCATCAATGACCAAACGATCTTCCCAGGATTTCATCACCCCCAGTGCATTGGATATTTTCCCCCAATCTTCATCACTCAATTGGCCACTGCGCATTGCCTGGACACCGACACCTGCGATAGAGGCAGCCATACGCATAAGCAATTGTTCTGTTGGCATCTCCAGGCTAAATATGAATATGAATTTATCAGTTATACGTTCAATCGCATTTTCAGCAAAATTTAGCCCTAACGATGTTTTTCCCATTGAAGGACGTGCAGCAAGAATAATAAAGTCAGCTTCCTGAAGACCGCACGTCTCTTTATCTAACTCGCGATATCCCGTAGGCGTGCCCGTTATTCCATCAAGTATGGAGGAGTTACGCTCTAACCGATTTGCAACCAGCATCAATCCCTGTTGGACTGTCGTTTCACTTTTGGTTTCACGCTGCTCCGATATGTCAAAAAGCGCTTGCTCAGCCTGTTCTGCAATATCAGACACTTTTATTCGTCCCTGTGCCGTGGACATGGCATCAGCGCTGATTTTTTTGCCCAGAGAGATCAACTGACGAGCCTGGCTCCTGTCCCTGACAATCTCAGCATAGGCATTCGTATTCCCTGCACTCGGCGTGTTTTTGGCCAGTTCTGCGAGGTAAGAAAATCCCCCAATTGACTCAAACAGGTTATTAGGGGCTTTTTCGATTGATTCAGACAGCGTTATGAGGTCAATGGGTTGGCCGCTATCGACCAACCGTTGCATAGCCTTAAATATCTGCTGATGTGCCCGGTTATAAAAATCGCCGGCAACAATCCGTTCAACCACATCATCCCAGCGGTTGTTTTCCAGCATTAATGCCCCGATAACTGACTGCTCGGCTTCCAAAGAAAAAGGAAGATGTTGCGTCTGGGAGTTAGGCATGCTCAGCCTCCTTTCCGCCACAGCCAATCTGGCTAATGCTCATGAATGCTTTCACCAGACGCTCATGTGTTCTGGGAGAAACCAGCATTAACGGCCAATCATCCAAATAACTGGGACGTTTTGCATCCGGATTCCAGCCAGTTTCAAACAGCATCGTGTCACTAGATGACCCTGTATTATCCAAGGAGAGAAGGGACAATTCTTCTTCGGGAAAAACGTTGTAAACAATGACTGACGACTCAGGAACACCCCACGTATTGGCCAGAAGTGAGCGTGCGCGTTCCCCCGCATGCTCAGTGTAAAATGTTTCAAAAAAAACGGTCTGCTCACCAACGTCTTTATAGCGCCAGTGGTTGCAGGAACAGAATGCTCTATAGAGAGTCTTCATTGCGCTCCCTCCCCGGCATAACCACCTGCCAAAACTACATTAAAGCCATGTAATAACATCGTTTTTAATAGGGTTATGTAAACTTCTGAAAAGGGCGTCGGACTGATAGTTGCTAGGGATATACTCCCCTTTACTGACAGATCGTTTTCTGACCGCATAGTTTGGCGACTCCGGTCAGAAGGAACTGCCAGTGATTTCATATTCATCCGCAACAACAGGAGAAAAGAATGAATACAAATAACCAACAACAGTCCGACATTGATGCTTTTGAAAATCGCTGCAAATTTTTTTACCGTCAGGCGGCAGAAAAGTATTCGGAATATCCCGGTGCAGAACTGATTCAGATGTCCTACCGCTTGCTGTGGCTGGGCGAATGGCTTCGTCTGACGCATAGCTGGCATCAGCAATTCAGCCCCAGTTCCCCGCGAGAAGCATTGGAATACGCACTGATTAAGCAGCATCAGTGGACGCCGGAGATTATTCAAAGCATGTCCGATAAAGATATGTCGCTGGCGCTGACCGACTATTGGACTGCTTTTGCATCCGATCCTGAATGGAGCTCCAGGCAATGGGATATCGAGAAGCAACTCGACCGATTGGATGATCCGTACACCGGAATGGATGTTTGGTCGAAAAGCACGCTGACTGATGCCATTCCGGCATAGTAGTGACTGAAGATTAAACACTGGCTACCTCCCCTGTACCAGTTTGGTTCCGTAACACGGAATCAAACTTATCTTTCCAATGCGGGAAGAGCTCGCAAGCGAGACTATGCATGGTTACTGCAGCCGCAGCGCTTTTGCGATCGGTTACATATTCAAGACGGTGGACGGGTTGACCAAAGGCATGACCACGCTTATAGACTTCGAGCTGGTCAATTTTTGTTTCAAGAATGGAAATGTTTATGCTTTCGGATTGAAGGTATTTCTTCTCAGAAACGATATTGCCCAACTCTTCCAGGGTCTTACGATCCAATGATGTGTTCTCAACACAGTTGGCCAAAATTTTGATATCAGGGATCTGAATTCCGTATGCCTGCAACGCCAGTAACCGGGACATTAGACGCACAGTTCCACGCATGAATTCCCGAACATCAGGAAGTATGGGTTTAATCACGCCAACAACATTTTCTGTGGCAGCCAGAACAACGAGCTCAACCATCACGCCCGCAGCCCCTTTCGAGTCAATCATGATGACGTCGTAACTCTGGAAACTTTGATGCTGAAGGATGTTCTTGAGACGCATGCGTCCATCAGGGGCGTGAAGCATAGCTGTGGGGAGACGATCATCAGGATCGTTGGAAATGATGAGATCGAGGTTAGGTATGGCTGTTCGAGAAATTATGCTGTCTGGCTGGTTTAGATCTGTTGTCTGCATTAACAGCTCAAACAATCCAAACGGTGCCTCATGCTCCAATGCATAAATACTGCTGGCAGTAGGCTGCGAATAGTCGCCATCGATAAGCAAAGTCTTTAGCCCTGCATCAGCAAAAAAACCAGCAAGATTAGCAGCTTGAGTCGACTTCCCTTCGCCACCTTTTGTCGAAATTACGGGTAAAATTTTCATTTTGCACACTCGGTTTAATGTGCAGCTTTTTGCGTCTATCTCAGCACGAGGATTGAAAATCCTCGTGTCCTTGGTTCGATTCCGAGTCCGGGCACCACTAATTCTTAACCCTCGCCTTTGGCGGGGGTTTTTCGTTTCTGGCGTGTGGACTCCCCATCGAACACCGTTCGATTATTCGCCGCAAGC
Source organism: Pectobacterium jejuense (assembly GCF_026800125.1). NCBI lineage: Bacteria > Pseudomonadati > Pseudomonadota > Gammaproteobacteria > Enterobacterales > Pectobacteriaceae > Pectobacterium > Pectobacterium jejuense. The sequence goes on from NZ_JAPQKX010000006.1 coordinate 109,271, forward strand.
GGCTCAACCTTTCAGGGCCAGCGCGACAAGCGCGCTGTTCAACGCCTCCGGCGTTTGTCCGAGTCCGGGCACCACTAATTTAAAGAAACCAGCCTAACGGCTGGTTTTTGCTTTTGGGGATTGGGTTCTGAACTGGGTCTCGTTCTCTACGAAAGGGCTATCCCTCCGTCCCTATGATTCGGGCTCATACTTTGCCGTTTACTTTCTCTAGATCCCGCCAGCATTATTGCTAAGATCCCTGCAAAATATAAAGCGCTTGGTTAAAGAGGAACACTGCAATGAAACATCGGATTAGCGTTGTCGTGGACAAAGCCGACAACCAAAGTCCCAATTCTGCTGGGATACCTATTTCTGGTCTGGTGGACGACGCCATGGGCAAAGAAGCCTATCGGATCAAAACTGAGGTGTGGAAGAAGGAAAACCGCGAAGCGATGGAAGACATCGCCCGATTTATCGCAAAGAATAGTTCTTTTGCTGATGAAAACAGGAACTGGTGACCAGATAATTCATTGTTTATTAAAATAAACGCACCAGTCATTACAAAATGCTTGTCGACGTACAAAGTGATATTGTCGAGACACCAAAACATCGTATGGTCATCCTGTAGTCCCTCCGATTTTTAATACCACCGTCAGGCCAGTTTTACCTCACGCACATTAATAAAGCACACATCCGTGTGCGCTTTCTTCTTTGATTATTACAACTTGCTCACTGAAAAAACAGGAACACTGCCATCTTTATTGATTTTAAGCACATACTCACCTTTCCCTTTATTATAATCACCGCCAAGGACTTGTTTTGTATCCCAAGCTTCGCCAATGGTGTACCACAAGTTAGCTCCAGATTGAAACATGTAATATAAAATAGACTTGTGCCCCTTATTTAATTTAATCAGAATGCGATGCCCCTCAAGAAATTCCTTCGGCGTATCACACCATGGAACCCAAAGCCCATTAGTAGACTTTTCCTTTCCAACATCGACAATTATAGGTACGTCAGTTATTCTCTCTTGATTGTTAATATGTACAACATATGTAGATCCTTGTTTATTATCTACAATTAAGATATTACGGATATCAGCCATATTTTCTCCTAATCACAGGTATCTCATTTAAAACCAGTGCGAACGATGAAGTAAAAAATGCATCTACTAACATACTTTGAAATCTTTCAATCCTGACAAAGCATATAATAAACACTACTCCACCACTTTTATTACTTTGCTTTAAATTTCGATGCGTTTTATTTTTTAACTCACAAATCGCATATTTTACAAGATGAAAAACTCTATATTTCATCAGGTGTAAAATTCAGCAAGCCACCTTAAATGACTCAAATGACATGTAACCCCTTAACGTTTTGTATTATGGGCAGCCAAATGCATCTTTTCCCAACGTTCCCTTTTGCGGTTTTACGATAGCTGCAATATCTGCTGGGAGCGCTGACCAAATGGTCAACTTCGGATTTGCTTTCTGTTCAATGTTATCAACCGTAACCTGATAATTGCAAAAATCAGTATTTTTCGGTGCACCCTGTTCCATCAGGAACGCAGAATATTTTCCCTTATCCGGACAAGTACCAATGAAAATAACTTTCCAATATCCACTCGGAATTTGGACCGTTGGCGCTGCAGGAAGAGTAGCTAATGTTTGAAAGATAATTTAGTGATTGCCAATCTGATGCCCCACCTAAATCTGCAAGCGGAGCTTGATGCACTCGATCTACAACCTGCGTAGTATTAGCACCATCATATGCTGAAGGCGCTAAGGTGTCAGTAACAGGTAAATTAGGATCTTGTTTCCAGTTTCTTGCTCTACCGCTAGCTTGACTGGCCTTTGTAATTTCATACACAACCCAATTTGTTTGCAAATTTTGTTCCACTATTATTGTTCAGAGTGTACGCATTGTGGACTATCGTTTGTGAACGTCCTCCCGTTGGGCAACCAACAAAGCAATTATCAACCACTGACCGCTGGGACCGCTTCTACGCCGACTAATTGTGGTTCCCTCGGCTGATATGTTGTAGTACAGCCAGCCAACAACAATACAGGAATAAGCTTGATAAAATAATTTATCATAGTTCCACCTTTTTTAATTACCGTCCCAAAAACAACACAATCAATTATTGACTAAAAAAACCCACACTGCCACATCAATCTAAAATATAAAATAACAAACAGCCATTAAAAATAAAAACCAGCATTAAAATAATTAACAAATGCAAGAAAAAAACAATACAAAATAAAACATAACCAAGGAAAGTATTTGATTTGAAATTAAAATTATTAAACATAAAAATAAAAACGACTGTAGATATCATATTAAATTAAAAAGCGATTCAAGATGTAGAGATCTATTTTCAAAACATTCATGTCCCAGAAGGTAGACTGGCATCAGACGATACATATGACATTGTTCCCGGACTATCGATAGATGATGCGGTTCAATATTAGACTTACCAGTTCAACGAAGCTCAAAAAGATTAAAAAAACAAGTAAAAGCTGGACGTGTACTCATGGAACGCTTTGTTGCAAGTGCAGCCGTCAATAAGCAAGCGCCAACCAATAAGGAGAAGTACAATTTTGATATATGGGAAGATGTAGCCAACCAATTAGTTCCAGCATTTTTTACCGAGCCAGTAACAGGTAAGAAACGTTTAGACACGACAGTAAAAGGCGTTGAGATAGCCAAGAATGTCATTCAATTTTTAGGGAGCGTCATCGCTGGTAATGTAACAATCTTTGCTAAATTTCTCCAAACCTTTGGTAAGGGATTTGTAAGCATACCGGTTTTAGTTCCACAAAAATGTTTGATATTGCCAAACATAGTGCCATTCTCAGATTAGAAATCTCCCCACCAAATCCCCCAACGTCACCATCAGCATCATCGGATCTATCGGTGAAGGCTCAAAACCCACACGCAGGTAAAATTCCCGCGCTTCCTCAGACCGCGCATGAACCAGCATCCCGCGAATGCCAATAGTATCCGCCACCTGAATCACCCGCAGCCCTGCATCACGCACCAGCGCCCGGCCAATGCCCTGATCATGCAATGATTTATCTACCGCCAGACGTCCCAGTACTACCACTGGAATCGGATCGGGCATATTTCGGTGAAAGCGTCCGGGGGCGTCATTCGTTGCCACAGCACGGGAAGCCAATGAGTAATACGCCAACACTTTTGAATCATCGCAACTGACGAAAGTTCATGATGCGCCAGTGACCTGATTTTTCATCACCCGTTGTTTCAGACAGTTGTTCAGATATTCCACGCCACAACAGAATGGGGAAAGTACATATTCGGCATTGAGTGCTTCAGGGGCGGAAATCATTTCTCCTGTTCCCATGGTGCTGACATTTGCATGGTTTTACGCAGCGCGGAATTTAGCGAAGGAGACTGATCCAAACGGGCAAAGAATTCCTGATAAGCATCGGGATCTGCCATGATGATGCGCTGATCAATCAACACTTCCTCTACGGCAGCACGGGCAGCATCAAGAACAAAATCAGTGCGATTCTTTCCTCTGGCTTTCGCCGCACGATCGATAAGATCGCGTTCGGCAGGCTTGATACGTAAATTTAATGTCACACGTTTAGCAGAAACATCTTTTACTGCTGGCATGATGCCCCTCCTTATTCCCTCTGGAGAATAATTATACAGCTTGCGTAAAGCTTATCTCATTACGTTTTGTCGGCCTATGGGGAGCAACTTTCCTATCGGACGGCGTGAAGATGCTTTTGGTACCGCAGCCAACAACGTTCGATACAGCTGCCACATTCACTTCCAATATGATCTCTAACGCTGCTCCCCATCAAACCTCCTCAGAAGCCTGACCGATTTCCCGCAGTGCTCCCGGTGCGTGGCCCACGATGCGTTTAAATGCCCGGCTGAACGCCGCCAGAGAGCCGTAACCCAGACGTAGCGCCACCGTTTCAATCGCCTGATGCTCATGACGGATGTACTGGACGGCCAGACGCATGCGCAGCTCGCTGAGATATTTCGCAGGTGTGGTGCCAGTTGCAGAGAGAAAACGTTCGGCAAAAACGGAACGGGAGGTGCCCGCCTCTTTTGCCAACTCCGCGACGCTCCAGTTGACGCCCGGCTGCTGATGCATCGCGTAAATCGCCCGGCTCAGTCGCGGGTCGCGCAGTACCTGTACCCAGCCCGTCGCTTTACCACAGCCGGCTTCAACCCATCCACGCACGATGAGCGCCGCGACCACATCGGCCAGTCGCGCCAGAATGCCGGCAAATCCTACCTGACGCGTCATCGACTCACGTTCCATGGCCGCAAGAATCGGATGGATTTCCGGCCAGGTCGACATCAGGCGGCTCACCATCATGACTTCCGGCATCGCCTTGATCAGCGGCTGCATTCCACCCAACTCAAAATCCATGCATCCGCTGAAAATCACCGTGTTTTCGGTATCAGGACACGGTTCGCAGCCGATCGCACACACCGAATTGCAAATCGCTTCGCTTGGAAATGCCGACACCGGCGTGACGTCAGCCTTTTCATCAGAGAGCAACGCATGCGAATTCCCGTTGGGGATAAACAGTGCGTCCCCGCTTTTTAGCACAAACGTCGCGCCACTCTCCATGCGCAGCAGCGCCGTACCCTGGCTGACAAAATGAAACTGCGCTCTGCCGGGCTCGTAGTGAAACGCCACACCAAAGGGGGCATGGGTTTCAATTCGGCGATATGTCACCCCGGAAAGACGCATCCCACGCAGAAGCTCGCTGATCAAATCGGGTGACTGAACGGTCATGACGGCAACTCCGGACGAATAATCAATAAGTGAAGATTATATGTCATAGATCGTCCGTGTGGAACGCTCTATGCTTCGTGACGGTTGTCACATTTTTCTAACGAGAGAGCAACAGATGAATTCATGTATAGCGGCAAGTGAGGCCATCGCGCCCGCAAAACCCGCCTGGCGAGCCGTTTATTCACTAGGACTGGGGGTATTTGGCCTGATTACGGCTGAGTTTCTACCGGCCAGTTTATTAACGCCGATGGCGACAAGTTTAGGCGTCACGGAGGGAATGGCAGGCCAGGCGGTGACCGCGACGGCACTGGTCGCGCTGGTGACCGGCTTGCTCATCACATCGGCAACCAAAAGTATCGACCGCCGTTGGGTGCTGATGTTTTTCTCGGTGCTGCAAATCATCTCCAGCCTGCTGGTGGCGTTTGCCCCCAATCTGCATGTGTTGCTATTCGGACGTTTACTGCTAGGCGTTGCCATTGGTGGATTCTGGGCCATGTCCACCGCCACGGCGATGCGCCTTGTGCCCAAGGATAAAGTGCCTAAAGCGCTAGCGGTGATCTTCTCCAGCGTCTCGATTGCCACCGTTGTTGCCGCGCCGCTTGGCAGCTATCTGGGGAGTTTGATTGGCTGGCGAAACGTCTTTATCCTCTGCATTCTGCCGAGCGTTGTGGCGCTGTTTTGGCAATTGTGGGTGTTGCCATCGATGAAGCCGGAAAGCAGCGGTAGCCTGGGAACACTGCTTCGCGTGCTGCGCCGTCCGGGCATGATCGGCGGATTGCTGGCAACGGTGCTGATCTTCAGCGGACATTTTGCCTTCTTCACCTACCTGCGTCCGTTCCTGGAAACCGTCGGGCAGGCAAGCGTCGAGAATATTTCCCTGATTTTACTCGGCTTTGGCCTCGCCAATTTTGTCGGTACTTCGATTGCCGGTTATCTACTGGCGCGAAACTTGCGCCTGACGCTGGCACTGGTGCCATTTGTGATGGGCGTTCTGGCACTGACCATGGCGGCCTTTGGACATCTGGCAATGCTGGACGGCCTGCTGGTGGCGATGTGGGGATTTGCGTTTGGTCTGGTTCCTGTGGGCTGGTCAACCTGGCTTGCGACAACCGTACCGGACGAAGCCGAAAGCGCGGGCGGTTTACTGGTAGCATCGATCCAATTTGCGATCGGGGCTGGCGCTGCAGGTGGCGGGGTGATATTTGACCTCAACGGAGCCAGCGGTGTGTTTGCTGGCAGCGGATTATTGCTGGTATCAGCAATGGTGATTGTTTTTGCGGGCGTGCGAGTTCGCGCACAATAACACGCAATGCCACACCTGAGAGTCGGTGTGGCATCTGCCGCTTATCATCCCTTTTGAGCCGTTCGCATCGCCAGATCGACCCGATGGTTCGAGAATCCTCGATAGGAAATCGAGCTTTCCCTCACCCAGCTATAAATCTTCCAGCAGATTCTTGGAAAGCTGTCGCAGCATATTCAGATCCTCATCCTTCATACGCATAGAGCAACGCATCTGATTTGGCAGGTCGACGATCCGTTCTTTCAACGCAAGCGTCTTGTCTGTCAGCACCACTTTTTTCATCCGCTCATCACCCGCAACCGCAACCCGGTTTAAAAATTCCTTGGCTTCCAGTTTCTGGACAAGCGGCGTCAGTGTGCCGGAATCAAACAGCGTTTTCTCACTCAGTTCTTTGAGCAGAATATTGTCCTGATCGTATAGGGACAGAAGGACGACAAACTGCGGGTAAGTCAGATCGAATTCTTTCAGCAGCGGCCGATACTGACGGATCAGTGCATTGGCGACTGAATACAGAGAGAAGCACAGCAGTTCACCCAGGGTACTGTTTTCTTTCATTTTAAATACTCCGTTACTCACAAGCTTAAAAAAAATTATAAATAACGTTTGACCAAAAGTAACTTGTACGCAAGTATTGTTTATACGATTTAATCGTGAAGTTATGAAAGGCAACCCGATTGAACCTATCAACCACACAATTTTAAAAAGGGCCAACATCATGAAAACCGTCTCCACCATCCTGACTTCTGCCGTGTTCGCATCTATGACATCCGTCGCTTCTGCGCAGCCGATCAATGCCCCTGCACCGACCGCTGGTGTACAGGCTTTTCTTGATGTCCTGAATTCCGGTAAGGGCAAGCCGATAGAGCAGATGACTCCACAGGAAGCGCGTCAGGTTCTGATCGGTGCGCAACAGGGCGTGAAACTGCCAGCCGCACAGGTGTCTGAAAAAACCATCCAGGTGAACGGTCAGGCTATTAAGCTGAAAATTGTGAAGCCGGAAAATGTATCCGGTACGCTGCCGGTGTTCATGTTTTTCCATGGCGGCGGCTGGGTGCTCGGTGATTTCCCAACTCACGAGCGTTTAATCCGCGATCTGGTCAGGGCGTCTGGTGCCGCAGCGGTTTACGTGGATTACACTCCGTCCCCTGAAGCACGCTTCCCTGTAGCCATCAATCAGGCTTATGAAGCGACGCAGTGGGTAGCCGAGCACGGTCAGGAAATTGGTGTGGACGGTAATCGTCTGGCGTTGGTCGGCAACAGCGTCGGCGGCAACATGGTCGCGTCTGTTGCCCTACAGGCTAAACAGTTCGGCGGACCGAAAATTCGTTATAACGTCATGCTGTGGCCTGTAACGGATGCGAACTTCGATAACGCGTCCTACAACCAGTACGAAAAGGGCTATTTCCTGACGAAAAATATGATGAAGTGGTTCTGGGATAACTACACGACCCGTGCGGCAGACCGTAACAATATTCTAGCCTCCCCGCTGCGTGCCAGTACTGAACAGTTGAAGGGCTTCCCGCAGACATTGATTCAGACGGCAGAACTGGACGTACTGCGCGATGAAGGCGAAGCGTTCGGACGTAAGCTGGATGCAGCAGGCGTACCTGTGACCGTGACTCGCTACAACGGCATGATCCATGATTACGGCCTGCTGAATCCGCTGAGCGAGGAGCCGACAGTCATCACCGCGCTGGAGCAGGCAGGCGCAGAGTTGCAAAAACACCTGAAATAACGGCTTGATATAGCAATGGTTCCAAATGATAAAAGCCCTGACTATATTAGCCAGGGCTTTTAAGGTACTACAGATTTAAGATTTAACATTCATTGACTTAATAACATTTACTACTATTGGTACTGCTTCAAATGTACACGTTTATAACAGATAATATTGGGTACTAAAATGAGCTAAACCTCCCTATATTTACTGATTTAAACAGTCTGCCAACCTTATCACCATTCAAAGATATGGCAGGTTAACAAGTACATCCCCCATCGCGATATAGACTCTTTGATGCGTGGCCTTACTCCCGTTGCGATATCTTTCACATCACTAAACCAACACCTAATCGCAACCAATAAAAACAAAATCATGGCCTTACATCATCGCGCTTTCACCCCATTTTTGCGATTCTCGGTACTGACTACGTGGCCTTAGAGCATCATCGAGTGAGAATATGAAGTTTTCTCAACATCGATTTCCCATACAAAAATATTTCGTGACCTGTATCGCAAAATACGTGTTAAAGAACATATTCACTGTCTTTAACATCACAGCAGGCTGAAAATTCACTGCTGTTAGTAACCAATCTACGGATTTTAAAAACAGTGTCAATACTGTTTTTAATAACATGGCTTTAATAACAGTAGTCATTAGAAACGCATGAATAAAACACAGAGAAATAGAGCACTTGCCATATTTATATCTTCAGCACCGCGTTTAATTTAATCTCAACGACCGTATGACCAGTGGTTATTTTCTTTGTCCCGCCAAGGGTTAATAGCATCGAATTATTAATTAATTCATCGTTCCAGTTATGCAATATGTTTTTAAACAGATAGATATCATAACCAGAAGAAGTTACCTCAAAGAAACTGCCCTTACAGGTCGTGCTTTTTTACGAGATTCAGATTTCTGCTCACTGGCAGGTCGCGTAATAAGGACCTTTGAGCTCTTTCTTATATGAGAAAGCATGGCAGGTTTTGAGACGGGTATTAAGGTCTGTGGATTTATAGACGTAAGCCGTTACATGCTGCTTGCCCTTTATGGGCTCGACACCCCCAATGTGCCATAAGCTGTTTTTCAGATAGAGGTTAGTATTGGCTGTGCTGTTATACCCATTAACAACACTCGCTTCGGAAGACTGACTGAGAGTCTGGCGAATGGTGGTGCCTTCTCCATCGGTAGACTTGGTATCAAGCTGTTGCTGGGTGATAGCCGTCCATTTGCTGCAATCGTCGTTACTGCACACGAACACCGCCGCTAGCGTGTGGCTAGAAACTACGCTCAGACCCAATATTGATACCAGAGGTAGCAGACAGGATTTGAATGTTTTCATTGGAGCCTCTTTTCGATAATTATCAGTGATGATTACAACGTTAAAATGGCGGTTTCCGCATTGTTTCAAAGCTGAATCCGCCGCCTGCGCACAGGGACAGAAGCACGCATTCCTACAAATTAAACGCGATAACGTGACGCCACGGCTTAATGAGGACTGAACCAGTTCAAGTTCAGTGCCCCTTCCTCGGAATTAACCTTTTCAGCATCTACCTATTCCTTTTTAATGCCCCCATCCTTTGCCATAGGAATTAAAGGTGAAGGTTTTATCCTTGGTAATATTTCCGCCAGGGTACTGTAGCCGCTTGTTAGTCTGGGTATGGAACTCAAGCCCCTTTGGCTCTTGTTTAATACCGTTTCCTTTACCGGAACCGCTCAGTAACGGAATAGGCTCCGACGCTAAAATGTTATTCACACCGGTCTGAACATCTGAATCACATTTATCCCAGGTGTCCTGAAGGATCTGGATCGTCACATCATAGGGTTTGCCCCCCAGCCCCTGAACCTTATATTTTTTGTTCACATAATAAGTCATGACGCATTCTCCTAAGTTCTGTGAATTAAGGTTAAACCACTCATAGCGCCGGGGCGATGTACTGCACCGGTAGGTACAAATCAGAGAGATTAAGCAACGGCATCGGGTTCACCGTCAGGTCCGACATAATAGTGACCTCAAATTCCAACTTGGCCTGTAGCGTTGAAGGATTGTACGTCTGCACCCAGTCGGTAATCGTCGCGCTCAGGGTCGCCACCATGTCATTCAGCGTCAGCGTGCTAGTACCTTTTCCGTCGATATTGACCGACAGCGGCGGCATTATCGCCAGTGGCAAGGGAACCGGCATCGCGAAAAGTTCGGTTGAAAGGCTGTAAATCCAGGTGGTATTAATCTGGATCGTGCTGTCACCGCTGACGTTGGCATCAAACAGTGCGTTAAACAGCACTGCCAGATGCTGCTCAAGCGTGCGCGGTGTCGGGTTACCGTCCGGCGAATTCAACGCGGCAATATTCACCTGTCGGTCAGAACGTAGCGTCGGGTGCAGCGGGTTACCGAATGAGACTTCCGGCGTGGTGAAGACAAACGGCTGACTGATGCTGCCGCCGATATCCTCATTACGCGTCAGATATACCGTCGAAATAGCATCCTGCCGTTCCAGAATCTGCATACCCGGCAGCAACACCGTACGCGCCGCCACACTTTGCGCAACTTCTGCAGTCAGCGGCTGCTGGTTGCTATCCAAATAGTACCAAGCGTAGAGGCCAACGCTGGGATCGCTCATCGCCTCAATAGGTACCGCCGTATAGCCCTGAATATTTACGACGGGATCTTTCGCCATCCCGGTTGGCGCACCGTCGGTAGAGTGCAGCGTGACAACCCACACCGCTTGATCAACCTTATCAATCTTGACGCTGCCGGTTTCCTCAGCAATCCAGAAATGCCAGGTTGCCCCACTCAACTGTGGCGCGCTTGGTGGTGCAATGCGTATTCCACCGGCTCCCGCCTGAGTAGCAATATCAGTGACTATCTTCAGATAAGCCCCTAATGCCAGAGAAGCATCGTTAATCTTGTTCTGATCGGTCGTGCGGGCATCAATCAAAGGCACCGTTTGGCCGATTAGCTGCGTCAACGTCTTCTGGCTACTCATAAACTGCGCCAGCCCCTGGAACGCATCCATATAACCTGCCAGCCGTAACATACTGTTATCCTGAAGGTTATAAGAGACTTCGTTATAGATACGATCCTGCTCGAAGTGGAAGTCCGTGCTGTAGGTGTAGCTGTAATTCCACTGGGTTAGCTGACTTAGTTCGCTGGCCTGCGCGTCGGTCGCAACACCGTTTTGCGTCATCATGCGCGGCGTAGCAGGAAAATCACGCAGCAGTAGCGGCACAGTGAACTGTCCCAGATTACCGCTCAGCATCGCGTTGTTATCGGTCCAGATAGGTGACAGCCAACTGGAAGCCAGATAGCCCTCAATGCCCGGTATCGCCGACACCTGATGCTCAATTGATGCCCCCGTCCACGAAAGATCCAGCGTCACGCTCTGGACCACTTCACCATCCACTTTGATGTTACCAGGAGACGACATCAGGAAAGTGATAGGCTGATTATTGCCATCCACCAGCGGCATCTTGGGCGACGTTAACGTCACCAAGCTCTGAATTTCTTCACTGTCAGTGTTCCAGGTCAGGTTGCCGAACAGTTGCGGGCTCTCTTCGTCGGCAAGCTGTGGAATATCTGCACTCACGGTGGCGCCAAAAGAGATTGCAGCACGTACCGTATAGAGATTAGAAAGCTTCACAAGCAGGCTCTGATACAATTCTTTCTGAGCAGACACCAGTCGGGTACTACTCTGCCCGGCATACACCGGGCCCATCAGTTTTGATGCAGCCTCAGCCAGTGAGTCCTTCTGCTTAGCCAGTTCCGCCATAAAGCTTTCTACACCCGCGGGCTTATTGGTCGCTTTAGCATCAATAACCAGAATCGATGAGGTAAATTCCGGCGAGAACAGCGTATCGAAGAAGCTGAAGAAGCTGCTCAGCCAGCTGTCCATATCTGTGCCGGACCAGGTGTTGCTGGCAGGCGTGGTGGTGAAGCTGTTGGTCGTCGGATCGAAGTCCGCCAGTTTACTGTATGGCCAGACCTGCGCATCCCGCGTGACAAGCGTGTTGGATACCGGCTCTGGGGCAAACAGCTCTGGCGTTCCCTTATCGTTCGCCTGCCAGGCAATACCGTTACCAGAACCATTCACAGCCATACGCATCGCCCACACCGACGACTGGCTGACGCCAGCAGAAGGAAGGTAGCGATCGGTCCCTTGTGCAATCACCAGCGCAAATGCCCCTTCCTCAGAAAGCGTTGCGTCGATATCGCGAGCGAAGCTCTGCAGGATATTTTGATTACTACCTGCTGACGAACGCTGGGTTCCAGCTTCAGTTTTTGCCGAAATAACAGACGTCACCGCCAGCGTCTCGCTGACAGCAGAAAAATCCCCTTCGGCAATACCGCCAGTGCGCTTAATGGTGACGCTCAGCGTCAGCGGGAACACACTCGCTGGGTTCAACGCCTGCTTTGCGGCGGTCACGAAAAGCATAAAACTCAGCGGCGTTGGATCAGGTAAGCTGGTGTTCCCCTGCGCTCTGGCGGCAAGGAATGTCTGAATACTCACCAACCATCCCGTCAGCGTGCCCGCAGCACCATACTGGTCACCGAGACCAATCTGTTCTGGGCTGATCTGCAAGCTGTCTGCCACCAGCGTGGTTTCCATGAACAGTGCAATACCGTTAGGATCGTCAAGCTGATACAAAATCGCGTTCAGCGTCTGTAAAGACGAATTGGCACGGGATTGCCAGGCGTTAGCAGTGTCTTCCTGACTGGGGTTAAACGCGCTGGGATCGAAGGCACTGGTCAGCTGAATCTGGAAGTCCTGGCCGACAGGTGCGGTGTCAGCCACCGACCAACTGGTGGAGATGGACGGCCACTGGGCAACGGTCATCAGGTTATCGGTATATCCCGTCAGCGCTGGCGCGTTGTTATTCGCTCCCGCCACGCTGTGATTGTCATCCAGTGTTGAAACCATGCGGTTGCCATAGAGATCGTTCCAGCCGTAGTCAACCTGCAAAATACGGCCATTACCACTGTATGGATTCCCCGGATTGATGCTGTCCCGCACAAATTGGGTATACGGAATCGACGTCGAGTATGTCAGCTCATCTGCACGGGTCATTTCACGCACAAAACGCACTTTACCATTACCACTGGAAGCATCATCAGACTGCTGTCCTAACGGCAGCCCCACGTTACTGGCACTGAAATCGACATTCCCCTCCACCTGATACGCCAGTAGCGTAAAGTTGTTCAATAAGAAATCCACTGCAAACTGAGGATTGGTCGGATCGGCTGGAATATCCGGCAGCCCGGCACGCGTAGCCAGAATCGGCTGTACTCCCGGAACCTCTGTCGCTGACTGTGATAACGGGCCGCTCATCAGCGTCAGCGTCTGGTCGGCGCTAAGCAAGGATGTAGCCGTGGCGTTCTGTCCAGCCAGTACCGTTACGCTGGTGCCATACCACGACGCAATTGATACCAGCGTCGTGCCACCGGGAGAACTGCCCACCGTAAGCACCACCGCTGGAAGGCGAATAGCGGTGCCGTTTGCCAAACCGCTGTTCCACTGAGCATCGGTAATTCGCGGATTTGCCAATTTAATCGCGGCAGCATCCATATTGAACCAGCTGGCGATCGCGCTCAACTGTCCGCCCGGAGCGCTGCCGTCAACGGGCACACGGTACAGGCCATTGTTAACCACCAGTTTTGCACCCGCCGTTAGCGCAATCTCTCCGCCGGCAGCCAGCGTCTTATCCACCAACGACACCAGATTACTGAAATAGCGCGATGCCACCGCTGTCAGACTGTCACCAGCCTGCACTGAATGGCTGACCTCTTGCGAACGCGCCTTAGCAACTAACGTTGAACTGGAGATATCAATAGCATCGCCAGTCACTACTGCGTTCATATAAGACTGCAGGCGTGGCTGGGGCGCATACATTACGATCAGATTAACGGTCGCTTCACCTTTGTCGTTAAAGGCAGCATCCGGCAGTCCCGCGCCGCTGTCGGCGTCGAAATAGTAGAGGAAGAACCCGCCGGAACGCGTAATGCTTGCCTCCCAAAGCAGGCGAACCAGCTCCGTGGGTTTATTGAGGATGTTGCTATTGGTTTCATCCTCATCCTCCAAACGTGCCGCAGCCAGAAACGCAGACGGTGGCAGCGTGACGGTAGACAGGTTGGTTTGCGAAATCCCGAAGGTGACGCCAGCGCCTGTGTCCGCAGAGAAGGTGGAGCCGCTACTGCTGCTAGCCGCCTGATACCCCACAACCATCGAGGCATAGTCGGCGTCACTCTGTACGTACTGCACCATACGTTCGAGGATCAAGGCATCGCTAGCGCTGGCGCCCATCACTTCATATGTACATTGACTGGCGCTGCTCGCCGTCCCGGTTGCGGCAAGTTTCTTCACCGTAAACTCTACGGAAGAGGCCCAGGCGACACGTTCTACCGGTGTATCTTCCACCTGTCCGGTGGCGACATTCATTCGCACCGCTTCAAGGTCAAAATTCGGGCTGTTGACGGCCTGGAGATCTCCCGGTTCGGAAGCGCTCAGGCTGGTCAGAGCCAGCATGGAATCCGGCAACGACCAAATCTGCGTCTGGTCACCCGTGGTACCAGACGGGAAAATAATCGGATTGATACTTTGCCAGCGGATACCGTTAGAGAGCGGATAGCGTGCAGGCTCATCGTCGACGGTGACCCAAGCATCAATCGTATCCGGCCCGGCAGGAAGAATCGTCGTCGTGGCATAGCTGTTCAGCGCGGCAATGCGCTGATAGTTAATATCTCCCAGCGTCTGCTGCTCATCCGGTGGCGCAACGGTAAAGGTTAGCGCAGATGCACCGTTGGCAAAGGAGAGCCAATCAACAGCGCCGCCCTTACTCAGAGTAATCGTCAACGGCGAATCAGGTAGCGTACTCAGTGGCAACTGTTGGCCAGTAAGAGCAAACAGGCCGGCGTAATCCGGCAGGCTTAACGCTCCGGTCTGAGTATTTTTCGTTACCCACATGCCCGGTTTGTTCGGCGTGATTTTGCTGGTCGGCAGACGCAGGCCATGGAAGTAGTAGCGTGACGCCATGCCGCTCAGATGGTTGATCGCATTCACCCGCTGGGCCTCAGCCAGCAGCGCGGAGACCTGGAATTGCGGCAGTTCCACCACATCCAGCAGTAGCGGATTTTGGTTCTCATCCTGTGCAACAAACAGGTCGATAATATCGCCGTTCTGCGTAGTAATCGGGTTGTCGACATCCTCACGATCCACCCCGGCCAGATCCTTAACCGTGATACCGTAAGCCGTCGAGACATTCTGCAATGTATCGCCCTGTTCAACGGTATAGCCGAACGGCGGCACAGTCAGCGTGGCATTGGACTGGAAGAGGCTGGTTAGCGTCAGAATATCGCTGCTGGCAAACAGCTGTGCCAGAGAGATCCCTGCACCAATACGCGCGGCAAGTGACGTCAGGGTTTCCGACCCGGAAATAATATAAGGTGTGCCAGAGTAGGTCACCGTTGCACCAGAGAGCAGGATACCGGCAATATCGGCGTTGTTCGTCGCCAGCGCCGCCGCATCAAAGGCGCCGCCGTACTGACTCTGCGCGGCCACCGACGTGA
The DNA here is from genome assembly GCF_026800125.1 of Pectobacterium jejuense. Lineage (NCBI taxonomy): Bacteria > Pseudomonadati > Pseudomonadota > Gammaproteobacteria > Enterobacterales > Pectobacteriaceae > Pectobacterium > Pectobacterium jejuense. The sequence goes on from NZ_JAPQKX010000006.1 coordinate 124,614, forward strand.
AGCTATCCGTCGCAGACAGCACGTAGCTGACCAGCGGCAGTTGCAGCGTTTTACCCGCAGTGAGCGGATGTGACTCGTTGCCTTTAAACAAATCGTAGAGAGAAAACAGCGCGCCATCCGCAGCAGGCAGTTGTCCCGTGGTGTTAACCCAGCTAACAATTCTGTTGCCGCAATCGCCCGCCGCCAAAGGATAGTTAAAGTCGCGCAGGCCATCGCGCATCGCCTGCAGCATCTGGCGCATTATCAGCACAAAATAGTCACTGAAGATAAAGGAAGCGACAGACAACTCGCTGTTACGGTAAGCCGTGAATGCCTTCAGACCCGCACCATTGCTCTCCTGTTCTACCTGCACCGCCAGTTGGTTAAAGTATTCGCGCAGGAAGGTAACAAAATCATCACTGACGCTGTTGTAGTCAGCAAAGGTGTAGTCAATATCCGGCTGACCACCCCAGCCCGGCATTGCGATGTTTAAATTCACCGCCATCGGGAAATAGGCCGCTTCGGCGGTGCCAGCATCGGTAGGCAGGCTGACAGCCAGGCGGAACTGATTATTCATAAACTGTTCGATATCAGCCACGCTGAGCGGCATCGGTACATTTTCTGCGTCGTTCAGGTAGTTGATCAACGTCTCCAACGCCTCGTCGGTCACGATCGCTGCATCGATCTGTTCTGGCGTCATTGCTGTAGGCTGGATAGCCGCCACGGCCCAACGGGCAACCATCTTGGCTATTTTTTCAAACGACGTGTCCTGTGCATTACCCGCCGCACGCAGCAGATTGGTACTGTTATCACCGGTTGCCGAGCCGGGGGCATCAATAAACAGGCTGGCGACATAACAAGGGAACTGCTTGCTGATATCGACAGTAGGGCCAGCGAACGCATTATCTCCGGCGATACCCGGGGCAAAACCGAGATAGCCAACTAAGCTGTTGTCGCCACTCGTACGTGCCAGCAGATTGCTCCACTGTGGTGTGATGTTTTGTGCCGTCGCCGTAAAAGCTCGCAGGCGAGAACGACTGGATTTCATCGACAGCAAACGACCGCCATCAGACTTCGCGGCTACCCGCCATGGTGCATCCTCAGGCCGTTGCAGATACCCCAGAGTGAACGATTCCTGAATGTGGGTGGAGAAACTGAAACTGAGCGAAATTTTGAACAGGCCCAGATTGATCTCCGCTTTGGCGCTCACGCTCACTTCAACGGAGACGCTGACGGGAATGGGCGAGTAGGATGCCAGCGTGATCTGCGCATAGAGTTTCAGGTTGATATCAACCGACGCTTTAATAATCACAAAATCTACGGAGCCGTAGAGGTGACCAATGATGCCAAAAGTACCCTGTAGCTGAAAATAGTACTGCCCCTGCATGGTCATCGCATTACTGCTGCCAGTGTTGCTGACGTCGTAAGGATTCCACTTAGCGAGGATCCCTTCAATAATGCCGAAAATGGTCAGGCTAAATCCGGCCTTCAGTATCCCGACGTCCAGCGATTTGCCCAGACCAATTTGTGCACCGAAGCCAAACACCAGATTAGGATTAAAGAAACCGTTTGTTGCCAACGGCAGTTGAGTCACCACCACGGCGGGCAGCTTGCCAAAATAGAAACCGCCGGATCCTAGCGCAGGGATCCCTGGGGGGATAATGGCTTCCACCGAGAAAGAGCGAGAGAAATTCTGGTTCCACGGGAAACCGATATCAAATTTAAAGTCCCCGTTGGTATAAACCTCAACGCCAAAGGTGGGGAGCGTGATGGTGACCGCCCCCACATCAATACGACGCATCAGCGTTGGCAGCGTGATTTCTGCCTGAAACACACCTAGCCCGTCGCTGATCTTACGGTAGATAATCTGGAAATCGAGGCCTGCAAATACCTTCGCCGCTTCGCCTTCCAGCGCAATACGCAACGCATAAAGCGTGGGATCGGTAAACACAACCTGCAGGGTAAAGACGTAGCCATTGCCACTATCATCCCCCTCATTTTTCTTGTCCTCGATCTTCAGAACGCCAAAATCGGTGGCGAACAGCCAGTTATTGCCCGCATCAAAACCAATCTGCGGCACGCTTTTACTGTCCGGTACAGGCAAAGCAGCCAGCAAGTCGATAGCCTTCTGCACCGAGGTGATATTTTGCAGATCCTTAACCTGAACATGCTGCCCGGCTGCCAGCAAGCGCAGATCGAGATACTTATTACCGCTGCCTGGAGGCGCTGGCGTTGACGAAGGATCTGCCGCATCCCACGTCAACCCACCATCGTCAGTCAACGCCCTGCTATCGTTGCCGATTTCCCACAGGAAATCGCCTTCCAGCGTGACGTGTACGCCCTTATTTTCCCCTTTTGGCTGATACTCCAGCGAAAAACCGGTGATTTTGGCGAAGATCAAATCTAGCGGGCCGATATCGACGCGGAATTTCACCGAGTTATCGTTGAAGTTCCAGATCAGCGAGAAATTGGCCAGCGTGATACTGTTCATCACATTCCACGGCGCGGCCAGACCAAAGGTAGAACCCGTCATCCAGGAGATGAATGTCTCTACCATCGATCCCAACGAGGTGGAGTCGGTAAATTTCAGCGTGGCGATATTGGTCTTGCTGTCAACTTGAGCCGACAGCGGCCCCCAGAAAAAGCCGTAGGAGTTATAGCCCTTATCGTAGTTATAGAATACGGTGAGATCGATATTGTTCCAGAGAATCTGGGCAGAGACGTTGCCATAGCTGGTGTCTTCATTCTCAGCCGCCGCCAGCAACAGTGGCTTAGGCTGCATCGGCACCACCACGCCGCTGTTGCTCAGCACGGGTACCAGCGCTTTCCCCACCAGCGCCGCATGTGCCTGCGCTTTTTCTTCTGCCGATCCCGTACCAAATTTACCCGTGATAATCGACTTAAAATCTTTGCCAAGTGGCGTATTCCATACGGTGATGGTTCCCCCAACCATATAGGATGTCGCCTTATCTGCATCCCCCTCACCGGCCGATTCTTTTGCCGATTCCACCTTAAAGATCAGCTCGGAAATATCCAGATTGGGCATACCGTCAACCCACCAGCCACTACCAAGGTAGGTCTGAATAATCTGTTTCACCTTAATCGCACTGTCACCCTGCTGGCCCGCAAATGACCAGGCACCTTCTCCGGCATAAATCGCCGTGACGCTCATATCCACGGCAATATCCGGTTGTTCAGAGAACAGCACGGTGGCGGCCGACAGCGTACCGGTCACTTCAGATCCCGTGCCTTCAATATTGATAAACAGATCGGTCAAACTAAACGTTGCCACTCCCAGCGACAGATCCCAGCTGTTCAGCTTAATGCCCGCGCTGATGTTATAAACGGACTCAGAACCTTTCTCACTCGGTACCACCGTCATCTCGAAGTTACCGAGATCGGCATTCAAATTGATCCCGTACTCAGGAGGAAGGAAGAAGAAGATGAGATCGCCAAGCGGAATCGGCTCGCTGTCCTCCGTCAAGCTGGCGGAAGCTGTCAGGTTTGGATAACTCACCGCCACATCAATACTGCCAGGCCCAATCGCTACCTGACTGCTGGCTTGCCAACTGCAACTACGGGAGCCGGTGGGTTCAGCGATCCCCATCGTAAACTGCAGATTGTTCAGAGTAAGCTTTGGAAACAATACCCACGGCTGGTTGTTTACCAGTAAGAGTTCGAACGAGTCGATAGCAGACGTCGCGTAATCGTAACCAAACTTCAGCCGCTGTAGCTCAATATTACCCGCACCGTTGATCGCCGCTGGCAGGGTATTCATAAAATTGATACCGCCAAGCAGCGCAAACAGATCGTTAAGTGAAGGCGGCTTGATAGAGAGATCGCCGTCGATAACAATCTTCCCTTCTGCCGAAGACGGAAAATCCATATTGAAATCAATGGGATTTCCACCCACTGTTATTTTACAGACCACGGCACCGGTAAGCCGCTCATCATTACCGGGGATGGTCGCATTAACGATGACGCTGTCGAGGGTAAACCACGCCACTGCGTTTAAATTCACATCGCCAAGTACCAGCGTAAAGGCGGTATCAATCGATTCGCCATCGGCGTTCATGGTGAATTCAATGTCAGTTTTCAGCGACATCCCAAGAAAATTGAGCGTCTGCCCGGTAACGGTAATCTTATCTCCACCTTCTGGATAGTCGATCACAACCGACTGCTGCGCTGAACCAATAGTGAAGCTATTGCCGCCAATAATGGTGGTGATAAATTTATTAAAAGAACCCGAAGAAAATACGCTGGGGAACAGCGACAAAGCACCTTTTGAGGTCGCGTTTTGCAACTGCTGGTCGAGCTGATCGAGCGGTGTTTCATCGTCCCCCTCGGCAGCAAACGCCCGCAGGCACAGCGCACTGCTGGATTTCGCTTGGGTCGGATTAACACGCATCATCAGAAACATCAGCGCCTGCAAAAGCTTATCGTTAGCACTATCGCTGAACCAACGTTTCAGCCCTTCAAAGTAGAGCCGCCAGTCGCCATCTTTCTTCGCATAGTCCCGAGCCTGTTCCACCAGCAATGCCGCCAGCCTTTCCGGTGGCATCTTCGTCTCAGCGCTATAACCGTTTTTAAACTCGTAGATGCCAATCTGAATCAGGTCATAGGTGGCACGGAAAAGCTTATCGCTCAGTATGCTGGGCGTACTAGGCTGCTGCACGGCATTAACAGAGGAGGTGGCGTCGAGAAGCGGACTGCCGAAACTGCTGGGGTAGGGATTGATCCCCACCTTGGTCAGCTTGAAGAAAGGCTTGCCGAGATTGAGCGCCAGATTAGCGGTCCCCTGCCCTTCAAATACGGAAGGCAGAGCAGCGATTTCATAGAAGTAATTAAACAGATCCTGCGGCAGCCCAGGCAGGTTGATCACAATCACGCCGCGATCGGCGAGCTGTCCCACCAACGAGTTAAGATCGCCAGCGGAAATACCAGGCTCGATATAGATATTCCCCGGCTTAGGTGACTGCGGATTGGTGTCAGGCTGATACAACCCTTTGTTGATGCACCAACGCTGGGTGTAGTAAACAATCTTCTCATCCTGATCCATATCGGCAGGATTACCAGCTATCGGTTTAGCCGCGTTAATGGGAATAAAATCTTTTAGTGCATCGAAAGTCGTGGACTGCAATTGATTCAACAGAATAATCACGATCGGTTGGTTAAATGGCTTACCGGTTTTTTGCGCCAGTGCACAGGCCGTAGCCAGCTCAAACGGTATTTCCGACGCGCCACCGAGGACCGGTTTGCGCCCCCAGGCAGAGTCATATAAGCCGTAAACAGGCAAGGTTTGCACCTTCTGTGCAATCACCAGATCAACGACCGCTTTCGCCCGGTTAATCACATCCTTATTGATATTGGGTATCTGTAGCAGCTGTGCCCAGTCGGGTTCCTGCGGTGTCGGCATGGCAAAAGCGCGATAGGAAAATGCCCCCTGCTGCAAGCTCTGCTGTTTCGCCAGATCGATATAGCTATCGGCATCTTTTGGCAAAATTAAACTGAGGGGCTTATCCGATTCATTGACGATTTCCCACATATAGGGCTGAAGTTGCAGGTAAAAATCTACCTGCAGCGCATTTGCCAGATTCTGTTTGGTAATGCTGGTGACTTCTGCCCCGCCGTTAATACACAGCGGCACCTGCCCGCTCAATCCAGTAACCGAACGACTCTCCCCGTCTCCGGACTGTTTTTCCTGATAAGGAAAGAAGGTAATAGTCACGCCGTTTAGCGTGTACGGCTGTGGATTCTTTGGATTCAGTCCAGGCAGCAGTACCGCCAGTTTGTCGATAACCTCACTGCCGTTCGTCGCGTCATAAATCAGTTCAACGGGATTGGTAAAGCCGAGAGCAATCATGCGCTTTAGTAAATTCACCGTATTCGCCTGATTGCCAAAACCGGAAGAGCGATAGACAAAGTAGCGTAGGGGCTGGGTCGCCAGATAGGTTTGCAGACGGGTGAGCCCCTGGGCGGTGATAATACCGTTGGTGGACTGAGCCGATACGGAGAAAGCATTGATCAAAGCAGCAAGATTCTGTGCGCCACCGCCAGTCAGTGCGGCGTTAATCGGGTGCAAAGGCAGGATCTGTTCACTCATTACCGGCACTCCCCTTCGTCAGTGAAGCAAGGCGCGCGCTGTCGTCGCCCTTGGTTTTCGGCTCATTGTTATAAACGGCATACCAGGCAAGGCCGGTTTTGGGCGCTGCGCCGCCGGTGGTACTGTCGGCGTCGCCGAACAGATAAAATGCGGTGCTACCGTTAGGTGGTATTTTCAACACACCAAGGAATTTGATGGCGATTTCATTAAGGACCAGCATGAACTGTTTGCCAGTGCCATCGCTGCTGCTCTGCGATGTCGTCGTCACAGCGCGGCCAGTTCCGTTTCCGTTATCACCGGCGCGCCAGGTTAGCGGCTTCAACGACGTGGGATGCAGTAACGTTCCCGGTTTGTCGGTATACAGCAGTTGGATGGTGCCGTAAGACAGTGCAATCACGCTTTGCAGACTGATCAACGGTGCCCCATTGTTGGTGCCCGGCATTTTCAGCCCTGTAGTGGTCTGGTATCCATCACCCTCACTGTCCGGAGACCACGCCAGCAGCAAGTAGGCATTCAACCCGGCTTTACCCGCCAGATCGCCAGCCGTCCCGAGGTTCAGTCTGAACTGGAGTCCGTTCCACTCTCCGCTCACGCCGCCCATGCGAATGTTGGTCACGACGTCCAAATAGCCGAGCGACGCAGGCGTCACCTCATCATCGCTGGGGCTAACCAGCCCCACCAGCTCCATAGACAGCGAGTTATACAGGCTACCTGCGCGCGCAACGCTGGCCGCCATATTGAAAGCAATCTGGCTGCTGTCGAACGTTATCTGCCGGTTATTCAGGGGGGCGGGCGTGTCAAACGACATATTGAGGCCCAAATTGCTGTAGTTCAGGCCAGTGCGTGGTGTATAGAGGTTATCTTCCGGTCCGAAGGAGTAAAAATCGATCGCTGTACTTGTATCTTCATCTAAGCAGATACTATCCGTGTCGCCATCATCCTCATCGTCCTCCTCATCTCCCTCATCATCGTCTACGGCAATTAACTTCAGGAAGCTCATATAGCCAGTCAGATCAAAGCGGATTTGGGTCTGAGCGCTGTCGGAGCTTACGGTATTCATTGAGGCGGACAACGTCTCCACCGCGCAGAGCACATTATTGTTAAACAGAAAGCTGTAGTCGGAGAGCGTCTTCATGCCATAGGTGGGCTTGCCATTGTTGCTTTGGAAGGTACCCGACATAATGATTGAGTTGTACTGATTGCCCCCATCCCCCATGTCTGTTACCGCACTGCCGAACACCTTGTTCAACGTCAGTTGGGTATAGCTGGAGAACTGTTTTACCGCCGTGTTTTCAAACAGTACCTTCAGCGTCAGGGTAATGAAGTCATAATCCTCCCCGTAAGCCGGAGTTACCGGACTTCCCTCGCTACTGGTGTCATAGCTGTTATCAACATAGTAGATCAGGCCATACACCGAGCTCTGCTTATCAATCTGAATCCCCGTCCCTTGCGGATCGCTTTTAATCTGGCTGATCTGCACTGCCAAATGATGGGCGTAAAATCTATCAGGGTTACGGATACCCGCAGTAATCCCCGCCAAATCGTTCGGTACGGTAGCAATTTTGGCGCGTAATACCAGAATACCGGTCCAGTTAGGATCGGCGGCAATGCGACGGAAATCCCCGAAGAATTCGTCATCTTCCTCCGCAAAAGCGGCAGTAAAATAATCCTGTAACCACTGCGACAGATTGACCATCTGCTGCAGGTCCGGCGTATCGCCAGATGTCATGGTCGGTGCGGAAAAGGTGTCTGCCTGAGTCCATTTCGATGGACTGGCAACCAGATTATCGTCAACGTCTCCCTCGGGATCCCACAGCGGACCGGTAATATTTTTTACGATCATCACATTGGTGTAATCGCCATAGTCGAGAGACGTTCCAACGTCGGCTTCAATCACCCAGCCGCCAATATTCAGTTGATTGCTGAACGTTCCGCCGCTGCGTACAAAATGCTGTGCGTTGGCCGCCACCAGAAATAATTGATTAGTCTGGAACGCTTGCTGCAATTCAGCACTGGGCTGATTAAACGCCAGCTCTCCCGGATCGGGTGTCACCACCTGCCCCAGCAAAATCTTTTCCCATGCGCCGCCGGTGGATGAGCTGTCCACGCTGGCAAGCACACCCGACGGAGTGGCGAAATTTACCGTTCCTCCCGCGGCCTTCGCTGCCAGACGTGACGGAAGGCGGGCAGCGTGCTGTCGCGCTGACAGCGTCTGGCCCATATTTTTATTGCCTATAGCCTTACGGCGCGTCGGGCCCACGATCAGTGTTTCAAACTGGCGACTCTGCTGTGGGCTAAACAGGTTAACCCCGTCACCGGGCTGAAAACCGCGATAGGGTACCAGCGGGAAAGGTGCCGTTCCGCTATCCGGCAGCACATAGCCAGGATCGACATGCCCCAGCATTGACGGGTTTTTCTGCCACACGTAATCGTCATAGCCAAAGAGCGCCGCACCATCGGGCTGTGCCGCATAGGTATTCTGCTTGCCGGCAGGAGGCAGCACCGTCGCCCAGGAAGTGACATAACTCTGATTAAGCAAGATATTGTTATCGGTTGGTGCCCCGGTTGGTGAGGCGGCAGGCGGAGGAAACGCCACCGCATAAGCCCCCATCTGGGAGATAAAGCGCAAGCAAGAGGCGCTTTCCACCGAGTCCCCGGGAATCACTGAGATAAACTCGCTGCCGGAAAGTCCACACAGTATTTCAGCGGTAACGCCGTTCGGACCAGGTGGTGCACTAATCAAAAAGTCACCAAAAGGTGCGGCATGAAAGTCTGTCACGCTGTCAGAAATACGGTGGCCAATAGCAAACACCAGCCCGGCGTTTTGGTGACTGTCTTCCTGCGTGGCGATAACCGGTGTCAGCGTCACAGCGTCGCCCGTGACCGTCACATAGAACGAATTGAGCTGGGTCGTGCGGCCATCCTGATTCGTGCCGCCAAACAGCAACGCCGAACGATTACTGTTTTGGTTATTCAGGGTATTGATGGCGTTCAGTGGGTTAGCAGGGTCGATGTTGGCCTGAAAATTCAGCATATCAGTGGCACCGTCCGACCCCGTGGCCAGCGGCAACCATTCAGAAATCAGACCATCAAACGCCACACCATTGGTAAAGAGAAAATGGAACCCCCAATGCCAGCTGTTGTATAACGACGAACGCTGGATAGCGGTATCAAAAGTGATACAGCCGCGATTAGCGCCCGCAAACGGCAGCGTAGCCCACGGTGCGGCTGCCATTTGTGGTGCCGAGGCACCAGTAAACGTCACGCTGCCCTGACTCAGCGTCAACACATTGTTTCCGAGGCTAACCTTCATCCCATTCTGGATCGAAAGCGCCATACTCGGCAGGATATTGGCGTTAGCCAGACCGGAGACCACCGATGAACCATCGCCCGCCAACCCCAGCCAGATAGGGGCAGTAGACTGTGCCAACGCGACCGGATCGGGGGTAGATAACCAGAGAATGCCGCGCGAAGCAGCCTGACGTGCCGCGGTATTCTGCACCGCAGTCACAAAAGCAAGCTGTACATCAGCATCGTCGTTAAAATTCAATGCCTGCGGACAGAAGACAAAAATACCCGCCAGACTGGTATTGGTTAGAGCATCGGAGAGTTCAATATCTTTCCCTGCCGCAGGCGCATTTACGCCCAGAACGAAGGCTAGCGCCCCCGTATTATTGCCATCATTATTGGCAAGATAGAGTGCGGAACTGGCTGCCTGTGCAAAAAAAGCCATTGAACATCCTCCGACGAAGAGATGTACGGTTTAAGCCAAAGGAAGCATTCCCTTTGGCCGTATTATCTTTGCTATGTGCGTAAGTCGGAATCAGACCGAGAAGGTGTGGGTTGCCGCCAGCGTGGTCTGCTTTAGCTGTGCGTCTTGAGTGGAGTAGCCAGAGGAAAATAGCCCCAGCGTATAGGTCGTACCGCGCGTCAGCAGGATATTATTGAAGGAAACCGTGCTCTTAGCGTTGCTGCTGGTCGCTGGCGAACGCCATTTGGGTTTCTGTTTATAGGATGCGGTCACCCCTTCCCATATCCCTACCCAGGTATTGGAATCCGCGGGGCTGAAACCTGGCAACATATTTATTTGCGCCACTAATGAGGTGGAACCTCGCTTAAACACATCAACAGAGGATGTTAGTACTGTGTAGTCGTCATCGCTATCGGAGGGAACAAGCACGGAAGCAACAACGTTACTGTATTTTGACCCAGTACCGGACGTGTTCAGCGGGCCAACGCCATAGCCGATAATATAGGACAGCGTAGTGACATCCAGACCATCAAAAGACTGTGAACCAGAAGGGCTATTACCAACCACTGGAGCGGAATCGATGGCATCAGTAGACCAGGGAATCTCATCACCTGATTGCCAGATATAGAGAATATTGCCATAGGTACTGGGTTGGTTAGCGTTAGGCCCACTGTAATCAACACTGATTTGATTCGCCGTCACTGAGCTGGGATCGGTAGTCACAATGATATTTTGATCGGCAGTGGCAGAAAGACCGAGTTCGACCTGCAGGACTTTATCAACAGACATAATACTCTCCTAATATCAATACAATGATACAGACAGTAATGGTCAGGACAATAAAAGAGCAGCATCATCCATATCCATACGTGATGCCCCAAAAAGGTAAGATAAACTTACTTTTTGTAGAGGTGATCTTAAAATAGACCAATTTTTATACATAAATTTAGTTTTCTTTAAAAAAAGACATAGACGCAACATTAAGCAATAAAAAAGAATAAAATAAATAAAAACAAGAAATTATTAGATTTGTATTTTGATAAATAAAAAAATAACAGTTTCATCAGCATTTTTACCGCCGAGATTTATCTTTGAATCAGATTCTTCAACCGATCATAATGATAAGACACATTAATTATTGTGGTTATAATTTAACCAGTTTAGTATTTTCCCAGATCAATCAGTTTGAAAAGGTGGCGGTACAGGCGAGGCGTTGCAGATCCAGCGTCAGAGCCTTAGAGCTGTAGCCGCTGGTGTAAAGTCCGAGGGTATATTTTTGTCCACTGACAATAGAAAGTTCATTGATTCCCGCCGTGCCAGCATTGGTATCAATCGCAATTGCAGCAAACCATTTTGGCGGAGTCGTCCAGGAAATACTTTCTCCTTCCCATAGTCCGATCCAACTATTAGAAGCTTTGGCATTAAAACCAGGTAAAAACGCAAAATCGCAGGCAAGCGAACTCACGCCAACGAAAGTGGGTGTAATGCTGCATCTGTTCGGTTCTGCCACACGACGTTGCTCTCCCGCCAACTGTGCCGGAATATAAGCAGATGCCACCACGTTCAGATAACGAGACCATTCCCCTTCCACATGCTGCGGCCCGACGGCATACCCAAGAATGTAAGCCCCAGCGGATATCTCTACATTGTCCAGATTTTGATCGCCATCTGGCAAGTTGAGCAAGATTGCGCTTTGCGCCACAGCCGGGCTGCTCCACGGTACTTCATCGTTGGAAACCGGCCAGAGAAAAACCTGATTCTGATAATCCGCAGGCTGGTTGCCACTCAGAGTGTGATAGCTAAAATTCAGTAGAGTGCCAGCAACCAGATTGATGCTCAGCATCGTCGCCTGCTGCGTAATCGCCGAGTCCGCCAGCAATACCATGGGCTCATTGCCGTTTTGCCCCCCTAATGGCGGATGCAGAGCAATGGGCAATTGATTGGGTACCCGCTGTTTCACTGGTACCTCAGTTCGTGCATGAAAAGGCAACGACACCATCGTTGCCAACCCCCCAGCCAGAAAATCTCGCCGCTTCACTTTTTTCTCCCTGAGGCACGCCTGTTATGGCTATTGGCAGATAGTGCTTATCAAGTGAGTATTACATGGTTTTAGTGATTGATTATCAAACAACCAAAATTGTTATCAGGCCAAGCAAAGCGATATTCCGTCTTGGCAGAGAGATGGCATACCTTTATCGAAGCATGCTCTCTAATATGCTCAGCGAAATTCATATATTTCCCTTTATTCTCTGATTTCATAGCGAGGATGAGGTTACGATCTAGCACGTCATTGATGACGATACGTAAAGTATGCGGAAATGAGGCTAAAAACATATCATCCGTTTGGCCGAACGGTAATCAGCCATCTACCATCCGGCCAGAAGAAATAAGGGATTAAAACGTCATGATTTAAAGACGCTATTATTTTAAAAATAGGATTTGTTATCGATAGCTTAAAATAACGACTACTAGAAAATGCGGCCACCAATATGGCGCGCGGCATCGATACACGCCTCTGGCGTTCCCAACTCCGGCATCAGTAGCATTTCAGACGTCAATACTGAAGCACCGCAGTAGTCAAATATTCCGTGATCGATCTGTGCATGAAAGGCGTCCGCATAGCCACGCTTTTCAAATGTTCTCTGGTTAGCAGCACCCAGCGCTACAAGATGCACCGGTAAATGCCCCAGTTTCTTTATCACATTCCCATCAGCGCTTTCTTCATAGGCCCAACCATTTGAAAACACGCGGTCAATCCACCCTTTCAGCAGCCCCGGCATGGACCACCAATAAATCGGGAACACCAGCACCAGCGCATCTGCGTTATCAATACGCGATTGCTCAGCAATGACGTCAGGCGGTGTTGCACCTGTACACTGGAAAGCCGCCATATCTGACACAGAAAACACCGGGTTAAAGCCTTCCTGGGTAAGATCTGCGATTTCAAACGTATTTTCTGGGTTTGCCCCAACGATCCCTTCCGCAATCGCGGTAGCGACACTGTGCGTTAGTGAGGTATGAACAGGATGAGAAACGACAAGTAATGCATGCATTCCGGATACTCCTATTGCTATAGAACGATGTCAGCGATAATCTAATATACTAACAGTAACCTACTATTGGTAAGTTACTTTTGGTACATAAGAATGTCAACAGGATAATATCGCCAATGTCCAAACCACAGGCACGACAGCGTTTATCAAGAGAAGATCGCCATAGACAGCTGATCAAAGCCGCCTGGCAAATTATTCGGGAAGAAGGTACGGAAGCGCTGACGCTCGGGCATCTGGCGGAACAGGCAGGTGTAACGAAGCCGGTGGTTTACGATCACTTTACTAACCGTTCGGGGCTGTTAGCTGCACTTTATAAGGAATACGATGCCCGCCAGACGGCAATTATGGATGACATTATCCGTAAAACGGAGCCCGTACTCGATCAGTTGGCCGCAGTGATTGCCACTTCTTACATTGATTGCGTACTGCTTCAGGGCCGTGAAATGCCTAATGTCATGGCGGCGCTCACTGGAACCCCCGAGCTTGAGCAAATCAGGCAAGAGTACGATGCCACCTTCACGGAAAAATGCCGCGATCTCTTTGCCCCATTCTGCGCGGACAAGCCTCTTCATGACGCCGCATTACGCGCGATGCTCGGTTCCGCCGAAGGATTATCTTATGCCGCCGTTAAAGGGATCATTACGGAGCAGCAGGCTAAAGATGAACTGTTCCACGTGATTGTCGCGATGGTGCAAAGGTGTAGCGCAGGGCATAAAATTACCAGTTCCCATTAGAAGATAGTCGTAAAGGGTCAGCGCGCCATCCTGACCACTTTACCAACCCTTTCTCAGAATGATTCAGCAAAGCCTATTGAGCTGTGCCGATAAATCACACCATTCCCTCCGCTATTTCCCCTACTCCCTTTAATAATTTACAAACCAGAGTATCAGTTCTATGTTTTTTTAAGCGGGTCATTGTAATTTTCAATTTCTTAGCACGAATATGATTTTACATTCCAACTATTACATACCTCAAGATATAAGGAATTTTCATATGCCTAATACTGATGACGCCCTAATAAATGCGATTGTAGCTAATAATAAACTTATGGAGATAAATGATTGCCCAGGTGTTCCCACTCAAATTAGTCGTGCTGTTTATGGCAAGACACAGGATGATTCTGGCAGTGGAACTGTGATTGAAAATAACAAAGACATGCAGAAAAACATTAATATCGCCATCGGGTTCCCTGGAGCCAATTCAGAGACTGCCGTGTGGCATTTCCTTGTTGGGCCGACCGTGCACCACTTTGTCGTCATTCCATGGTATCAACACACAATACCGCAAGGGTGGGTTTATACCGTCTTTATGGCATATGAAAATGAATATTCTGTTGGAAAATATGTAAAACATACCGCGCCGGCACCTTCGGAGGCTAAGGGCTACAAAAAGATATGGACAAAAAGCGATCTAAGCAAGATGTTTTCAGATCTATTAACGAGCGATACCGCATGGAAAGAATATTTTGGCCCAACTGGCAAACCTAAAGCCCAAAAAATAACATACTGGAAATACAAAGTAATTTCATTAAACACGGCAATCGCTAATGTAAATAAATATAGCTAGAAAAAGCTTAGTAATTCAGCAATGACAACAGAAAGTGTCGCCAGACCGGGGCTCGAAAAAACATAGAGCCCCCATCAATCTTGATTTTCTGTAGGAAAAAAATTCCCCACTGGCGTCTGAGGCATAATATTACTCTCTGTTTTATTTTCTCTCAGGTACGACATGACTTCTGCGCTTCATAATTCTGACTAAACTGAATAGCACTTTCTATGGAAAGCGAAGCGACAGCATAAAGCTCTGCATCGTCTAAACGTTGCAATCCTTTTGCAAAATTTTTCGCAATAGTTCCGGTACCCATGATTGCCCATCTTATTTTTTTCATATTTTCACTCTTAAAATATCCGGAGAGGTGGTTTTTATATTTCCCCAAAAACAATAAAAAAAATCAAAAAAACCAGAAAAAGAAGACAAAATCGAAGCTATCATGACTTTTATTGAAGGGATGATCGTGAGAGCGGAATTTATTGGCCTAACCAGCGGCGAGGATGTTTATCGCCAGCACGCCAGACGGTTAGCTTTCCCTCCCCCCTTATCAGTAATAACCCGGCGCCTATCACACATCGGTAAAGCAAACCGACGATCAAGTCGTCGTCATTAACTTTATCTCTCATTGAGGAAGTAACCATGAACTCACCACTCACACAAGGCGTTCACCATATTGGTTTGGCGGTATCAGCACTGGAAGAAAGCTCGCACTTTTTTACCTCGCTTCTAGGATGGAAAGAGGTAAAACGAAAAGAGGATTATCCCGCTATTTTTGTCAGCGATGGAACGGTAATGCTCACACTGTGGCAGGTACAAACCAGCGAGCCAGTTCAGTTCGATCGAAAAAGTAATGTCGGCTTGCATCATCTTGCCATTAAGGTTGATAGCAAAGCGACGCTGCTTGAGATCGCTGAGAAATTATCAGCGCATAACATCAACATTGAATTCGCGCCCGCTCTGGTTAGCGGTGGCCCGGCAATGCATATGATGTGCTACGAGCCAAGCGGGATCCGTATCGAGTTTTACTGGTCAGGTCAGTAAATGCGATTTAAGAACACCTGACTCATGAGCCACATCAATAATGGCGCTGATATCACCGCCATTCACCCTGATTTAAAATTGACCAAAATCAATAAAAAATCAGTAAATACATTACTTTACCTTTCTATACTTCCCACCTTTTGACCTTCCCGTAGGGGGAAGGTGTAACGTCATAAGTTGTGATTCCAAGCTAATGACTCTAATTGAGGGGAAATGATGATGAAGATAAAGATGATGTCGGCGCTGCTTGCTCTGACACTGAGCGGGCCGGGTTTCGCTGCGGCGACGGACGCCAACGCGTTTCTGGCTAAACAAGGGCTGGCGGGGAAAAGCGTCGAGCAGATCGTCGATACGATCGATCAATCGCCGCAGGCAAGACCGTTGCCCTACAGCGCGTCGATTACCAGCAAAGAACTGAAATTATCCGATGGGCAGCAGCAATATAGCTATCCGCTGGGCAATAAATTCTATCTCTCATTCGCCCCTTATATTCAGCAAACGCATCCCTGCTTCAACCACAGTTTATCTGGGTGTCAGGGCGAACTCACCAATACCGCATTTGACGTAAAAATCACGGATAAAGCCGGTAACGTTATCGTGCAAAAAACACTGAGCAGCCACCAGAACGGTTTTGTCGGCGTATGGTTACCGCGCAATATTGAAGGAACAATTAGTGTTACCTATCAGGGGCGCGTGGCAAGTTCACCGTTTGCGACCTATGACGACAGTCAGACCTGCATGACGACACTGCCATTGAAAGAGGCGTAGCAGAAAGCCGTCGCGAACACAGAATAAGAAACCCAGCGCCATCGCTGGGTTTTTTGTTCAGCGGGGAAGCTGGCGTATTACTTATTTCATCGCCCCCGCGATTTACTCACACCACGCCCGTATCCACGCGCTTACCGATATCTTTTAGCTGCGAGTATTTTTCTAACAGGCCGGGCGCGTCGTCCAGACTCATGGCAAACATCCACATGTAGGTCATCACCGAATAGATATGCCCCGCATTGGTTCCGCCGTTAAGCGTCATATACACAATCGTCAGTGAAAACAGGACGGCAGCGGCGGCCCCGATAGCCAGATAGCCCAGCGCTTCACGATCCGACAGGCGAATGCGCAGCCCAGCCAGCACATGGTAATGCTTGGTCAATGAAGCCGCCGTCGCGCTGCTGACAAAGCCAACCTCTTTTTCCAGACGGTTATTTAATTTGCCAAACAAGGCTTCATTCTTGCGTGTATAGCTTGGCAGGAACAACGCGAAAAACAGCAGAATGACGATACAGGCCACGCCCGCCCAGGATTCAATCACCAGCAACATCACGGCCGCACCGATGATCGACGCCAGCGACGTGATCAACACCGGAAGATGGATTTCAAAAAAATCCACGAACTCGCGTGAGAGGGCCACGCGCGCCGCGATAGTTGAGTGATTATGGTTTTCTTTTCTCTGCGCCAGAATCACTGGGACAGCCAGTGCAGCATAAATACGGGCGAACGTGCGGGTATCCACACTGCGCCGCGCCGCGCCAATCGCCCACATAATGAACACCATCAGCGCATACAGCACCGCGTGCCAAGGCTGAGCGTTCAGAATAGCGTTAATGGCGAAACCCGCCATCAGGGGATAAAGAAGGTAAGTCACATTCTCCGCCACGACTAACAGCAGAGTGAGAATCAGTTTTTTGCCATGCAGCTTTCCGAGTTTTTTAAGGGTGACAGCGGCACTATGCGAAACCTTGAGCGGTTCGCTGATATTATGGGTTTGCATGAGAATCGTATTTAACAGAGTTATACTTGAGCGGTTGCTCAAGAGAAAAAATTGTATTTGAGCACTTGCTCAAAGTCAACGCGGGGACGGTAATGAAAGAGACGACGAAAGCGCTAAAAGACAAAATCTTTGATGGCGCAATCGAGCTGTTTATTGAGAAAGGGATAGAGAAAGTCACCACGCGCGAACTGGCGGAACACGTTGGTATTTCGCGCAGCCATCTTTATCACTACTTTCCTGACTGGCAAACACTGTCGATTGAGGCGCTAACGGCGTTCATGCAGGCGGATTTGGAAGAGGTTGCAGCAGGAATCGCCACATTACCGCCGAAAGAGAAACTGCATGCGCTGGTGAAGAATTACTTGCCGGATACCACCGATGTCATCTGGAATCTGTATGGCTCGCTATGGCAGTTGGCCGTTCACAATACCGCTTACGCAGAACTCGCCCATGTAATGACAGAGAAATGGTTTGCCTTACTGGAAGAGATCATCGCATCAGGCGTCGCGTCCGGTGCTTTCAAAAATACCGATACTCAGCGCGTTTCCCGCCAGCTAGGCGCGCTGTTAAACGGCTACTCTGACCATCTGATTATTAACCCTACGCCTGCTGATTTTCAGCAAGCAACGGAAGATATTGATGACTTCATACAGCGCGTGTTGTGAAGCGCATGAGCAGCACGCCCAGAATTGCGATTAATGTGTACACGCCGTTTCAACACGCATTAATCGCGGATATTACAGGCCATTTTTGATTGGACGGTGCTAATCAGATAAGCATACTTCGTCAACATTTCGAACTGGATGACATCATTTTCAGCCAGGATGGGGATCGCTTCATCGGGTGCATTATCATTGATATTCTTATTAATCACGATATTGTTCACCACCAGACGGTTCCCTTCCCACACTGAATCAAAGCTGAACGTGCGCCGAATCGTTAGCGGTACGCCGTCTTCACCGAGGTAAAAGCCGTTGACCAACACCAGCGCCCTGTTTTGTTTATTGAGATAAAAATAGACGTCATATTCCTTTCTGATTTGTTGATCTTCTACGTAGTGCTTTACCTCAGCCTGACAGACCAGCGGATTTCGGTATAAATTACTTTTTAAATAAAAAAGGATTCCCAGCGTAAATGAAATAAAAAGCACTAATACAGTGCAAAAAATCTTCTTTCTGACTTTAATTATTAACATAAGTTACACATCCCTTCCCATCTTTCTTGCAGGAAATAACGATTTCACTTTTCTTATCCAGCATTCCAGATATAACGATTTTTTTCGACAGGAAGAACAACGTGTTGTCGGTACACAGATTTTCATAGTCGGTCGGAAGGGGATAACCTACGCTGTCATATAAATAGAAAAGATCGCATTTCCCACTCATCTTAACGTCAACAAGGTGTCGATACGGGAAGCGATTTGCGCTTACCAGCGCGATCAGAAAAACCCCCACTATCGTTATCCAGATGAGAAGAAACCGGATGTATTGCTGTTTTTTTACTGGCTCAGAGATGGCGCGGTGTTTTATAGAAAACGGCTTTTTTTCTTCGTAAACCTCCTCTTCAACGTTCTTCTCACCTCCCTGATTTAGCGTTTCTTTCTCTTCTTTTCCCCCATTATCTGTTGGATAGAAAACAATGCTTTTCGCGTTAAAAACAATACCCAGCTTGGGGATGGTTACAATCGAATCCGCAAGGTCGAATTCGCGTAATACCTTCCTTAGCAGAGATAAATAGTTGTTTAAATTATTAAGAGAAGGGCAAAGTGCGTGCTTTTCCAATGCCTCTTTCAACAAAAATTCGCGGCTTAGCGTTACCCCTGGATTCTCAATGAACAAGCAGAGCAATCGAGAAATAGGAAGGCTCAGAGAGATGGCTTCATTTTCACGTTCTATCCATGCTAGTGTTCCTTCTCCCTCATTAAAAATGATTAAATCATTAATCAAATAAACCATACGTACTTTTTCCATCAAGATTAAGAAGCGCTATTCATTTGTTATAATCAGCCTGATAGATACATCACTTATGATAATAAAACCTATGGAATAGTCTTAAATTTACTACGCCATGACAAAAAACACGTTATCTATAAAAAATAAATTATATATGCAATCTCACAGGCTCTATCTCAGGCAAGGATAAAAACTTACCTATTTATTGTCAAAGATTATTTACCCTTCATTTAAGATCTATATAAATAAAAAGACATTTCATTATTTTTATAAAGCAGAAAACATTTCACCCCATATCAACCCAGAAGATAGAAAATAACAAATAAGACATTGAATTAAAATAAATTATCTCGACAATTATATTTATAGCCCATTATGTCTTGTTAGGACATCAAAACCCAAAAACAGAACAAAAACCTAAATAAATATAAATTTTAAAGATTTAAACTAAATAAAACTAACTAAAACAATATATTTGACCACAAAGCCACTCAGCACTACCATCTCCCCTGTTCCAGAGCCACTGATTAGGCAAGCGGGAAATATATTCCCTACGTGAAAATACGATAAACCGCTACCCCGTCAGTAAAGGCATTACAAAAGAGAAGGTATTAGTCGTTATGAATGAACGTATGAGTATTCATGAGAGTAGTGCTCACGTTTAAACATTCGCTTCTAAACACATTCACTTCTAAACAAAGTAACCAACAGAGAGAGCATAATATGAAATTATCAAAAATCACCCTGGCATCCCTTATCTCCGTCATATTGTCTGCCGGCGCATATGCTGCAGATTCACATAATGGATCGGTGACGTTCAAAGGAAAAATTATTGATACGCCTTGCTCAGTATCTCAGGATGATTTGCACCAAACGGTCGAATTTGGCGAAATCAGTAAAACCGTGCTGGAAAACGGTGGCACCTCCGAAATTAAGCCGTTTGATATCACATTAAAAGATTGCAGTCTGGATACCGCGACCAGCGCCAAAATTGTTTTCTCCGGCGGCGTGGCATCTGGCACCAATAATGAACTGCTGGCATTAAACGGCAGCGCAACTGGTGCAGGTATTGCCGTTGAACGTGTTGGCGAAAAAATTAAATTCGACGGAACCACACCAGCCGTTCCAGCAACACCATTGGCAAATGGAGATAATATCTTCTCCTTCACGTCTTATGTCGCAAAACTGCCAACCCCCCAGGAAGGGGAATCGCCAGTAATCACGACCGGTTCCTTCGCCAGCACGGCTAATTTTGTTGTGTCCTATCAATAACATTCTGTTGCGCTAACAATCTATTGCGCTAACAACAGGGATAGGCAATCAAATGGGGGAGGCCTCCTCCCCTAATATCTTATTTATTCCACATATCGATTGATATGAATGGATAACCACAATGCGGCATCTATTCAAGTATCTATTCCTATGGCAATGAAGAATATTACATTCAAAGAAAAAATAAAATTCGCGTTATTTCGCTGCGGTATTTTTATTTTTTCTTTGAATACAACATCGCTCAGTGCAACGGAATTTAACGTTAACGTACTGGATGTCGACGATCGTACTGAAATTGATCTTAGCCATTTTTCCGATCCCGAATACGTCACGCCCGGCACCTATCTTTTATCAATTAAAGTCAACGCACGTGAAATACAACAGCAGATGATTGATTACCTGCCGGAAGGCAATCATCGCGCTCGGCCAACGTCCTGCCTCTCGCCCGAACTCGTCGATAAACTGGCACTGAAAAAAGAGGCGCGTGACAAAGCCGAATTATGGAATAACGGTGCGTGTGTCGATCTGACGCCTATCGCTGGCGTCACCGTCTCTAACCAGATAGGCATGGGAACGCTAAATATTACGATCCCGCAGGCCTGGCTAGCGTACAGCGATCGCAACTGGATTCCACCCGAACAATGGGACCACGGCATCAACGGTGCGCTGCTGGACTACAACCTCGTCGGGAACGTGCGCCGTGATACCAATGGCAAAGGCACATCACACTATCTCAGCAGCTACGGCACCACCGGATTTAATCAGGGAGCCTGGCGCTATCGCGCTGATTACCGCTATTTTCTGCAAAAATCGCGCAACGCGAATCGCGATCGTTTCTCGTGGGATCAGTTTTACGCCTATCGTCCGCTGCCAACGCTTTCAGCCGATCTCAAGCTGGGGGAAATGTATTTCAGCAGCAATCTATTCGATAGCTATCGCTTTACCGGCGTGTCATTAGCCAATAACGAGAACATGCTTCCCCCTTCGCTGCGCGGCTATGCGCCCGAAATTCGCGGCGTCGCCAAGTCAAACGCGACGGTGACCGTCACGCAAAATGGCAGGCTGATCTATGAAACCACCGTGCCTGCTGGCCCCTTTGCCATTCAGGATATGAAGAACGGCGTCAGCGGCACGCTGGATGTGCGTGTGACGGAAGAAGACGGTACGGTGACGACATTCCAGACCGAATCGGCCAACCTGCCTTACCTGACGCGGCCGGGGCACGTGCAGTACAAACTCGCTGCCGGTAAACCCTCAAATACCAACCACCGTCTGCAAGGTCCGGCCTTTTCTGCTGCCGAAGCCTCATGGGGATTATCCAACGCGTGGTCGGTGTACGGCGGCGGCATGTTGTCCGATGGCTACCAGTCCTGGTCGGCAGGCATCGGGAAGAACCTCTACCTGCTGGGCGCACTGTCGGCGGATATCACACAGTCACGCGCGACGTTCCCGGCAACGTCCGCGTCGCAGATGGGGCATGCTTTCTCGCTCAACTGGTCTAAATACTTCAACTCGATCGATAGCCAGATCAGTTTCGCGGGCTACCGCTTTTCAGAAAAGACCTACATGAGCATGGCGCAATATCTCTATGCGCTGAATCTCGATAGTCGCTATCGCAATGAAAAAGAGCGCTACACCATTACGCTCTCCAAAAATTTCGCGACGCGGGAATCATCTTCCGTGCTGAGCGGGCTATCGACCTACGTTACCTATACGCGCCAAACCTACTGGAATGAAGCCGAGCAGGATCGCTACGGGGTTTCACTGAACAAATATTTCGATATCGGCGCATTGAAAGGCATTGCCGCGAATCTCTCGGTCTATCGCACCGAATTCAACCGCCGTACCGATGACAGCCTGTATCTGAGCTTTTCTATCCCGCTCGGAGAGAAGGATCGCCTGAGCTACAGCATGGGGCGCTACAACGACGGCAGCAATCAGGCGCTGACCTATTCCAACAATGCCGAGCCGCGCCGCACCTGGAATCTGAGCACCCGGCACGACAGCAAAGAGAACACTTACCTGAGCGGCAACTATACCCATCTGGCACCGATGACGGATGCCGCCGTGGGCGTCGCCTGGCAGCAGGATCGCTATACCTACCTGCACGGTTCATTGCGCGGCGGGATTACCGCCACCCGCCACGGCGTCGCAGCACACCCGAAAGGCAATCAGGGCGGCACACGCATCATGGTCGATGCAGGCCAAGCGGGCGTGCCATTCACCGGTAGTCAGGTCGAGACCAATCGCTATGGTCTGGCCGTGATTGCCGGCACCAGCAGCTACTACGACGTGTCGACCCGCATTGATGTTCAGAAATTACCGCAACACATTGAAGCGGTAACGACGGTGGTTCAAGGCACGCTGACCGAAGGCGCCATCGGCTACCGCAAGTTCGACGTAGTGAGCGGGGCAAAAATCCTGGCGCACGTCGCGCTGGCCGATGGCAAAAATCCCCCGTTCGCCGCCCAGATCAAAAACAAGAAAGGCCGCGATATCGCCATGATCGCCAACGGCGGTCAGGCCTACATCACGGGCGTGTCGCCTGACGAAACGCTGTCCGTCATCTGGGAGGGGAGAACACAGTGTGCCATCACCCTGCCCGCCACCTTAAATCACCTTGATGCCCTGCTACTTCCCTGTAAATAAGCGGCGCGAAGAAAGAGAAAAATCTGGAGAGTACGTTATGAAACACACATTTTATCAGCGAGCAGCAGGATTCATTATCGGCTGCCTGTTTTTGATGCCCACAGCCTACAGCGCACTGAGCCTCGATCGCACCCGCGTTATTTTTAACGATGAGGAGCAATCCGCGACGGTCATGCTGATGAACCAAAATACGGAGAATCCGTTTCTGGCGCAGTCCTGGCTGACGGACGATCGGCACAATAAAGTGACGACGCCGCTGATGGTGCTGCCGCCATTACAGCGCATAGAAGCAAAAGGATATAGCCTGATCCGTCTGGTCAAAACAGAGCAAATCAGCCAATTACCAACCGACCGCGAATCGCTGTTTTACCTTAACGTCCGGGAAATTCCGCCCAAGACGGACAAGCCCAACGTATTACAGATCGCCATTCAGTCTGAAATTAAGGTGTTCTTCCGCCCCCGTGGCGTAAAGCCAGCCAAAGACGAAATATGGCAGGAAAAACTGATCGTCCGCAAAACAGGAAACACCTTTCAGGTAGAAAACCCCACGCCGTACTACATCACGGTCAGCGGCATTCTGAAACAGCCCAAAGCGACGCGCGCCAACCCCACCAGCCTGCTGAAGGGAAACGCCTTTATGGTTTCACCACGCTCAACGCTGTCGATTGAAGTGAATGACGGCGCGGTCGATCGCTTCTATCTGTACTACGTCAATGACTACGGCGGCCATCTGGAATTGCCTTTTACCTGCGCGCAAAACCAGTGCCAGCCCGTCATCCGTAAATAAGCCACAGGGAACCCGCCATGTCTTGGTTAGCTGCTCGTCAACATCGCTATGTCGCCCTCTGCGCGTCGCTCTTTTTCGGCTTAACGGCGTTTAACGCCAACGCGCTGGAATGCCGGCTGGGCACCGTGACCGGCCCGGTAAACGATTATGAGGATATCGGTACGCTAAAAATCCCCGCGACCTTGCCTATCGGCAGCCGTCTGTGGACATCAAAACCCTATACCCGCAACCTGGCCTGCTGGGCATATAAATCCGTACGCCCACAGGGTGAGATGTCCTATTTCTATCCCAACCCTGAAGGCAAGGCCATCAGCCAAGGGGTCGGAATTGGCATCATCTATAACGGACAGGATCTCGGGGTGATTACCAACGGCGGCACCACCGCATCCCGCGTCTCCACAGGACAGTGGATCTTACCGGGCCCAAGCGGCTCATCACCGCCGTCCAACCCGACGATGCTGAATGTCACGGTACAGCTCTATCTCGAAAAAACGGGAAATATCACCGATACCACGGCGGGAGTCGATTCGTTGCGCGTCTTCCAGATCGACGGCGAAGGGGGCATCAACAACAAACCCGACAGCAACTATGGCCTCAGCCTGTCAGGACTACACGGCATCGACATTATGCAATGCGCCGCGAAGATCAACGTCTCGCCCGACAGCTATGTCGATTTTGGTACGGTCCGAGCGTGGTCGGGTACAGAGGCCAACGCACTGGCGCAAACGGAATTCCACATCAACGTATCGACCGACGGCGGAGAAGACTGCGGAAAAGGGTTCGATCTGGATATCAACTTTGATGCCTCGTCGCGGGGAAATTCACTCGTCGGGATAGACGGCATGAACATGGGAAATGGCTCCACGCTGAAGATCGAAGATACGCGCAGCGGCAATAACGTGGTGTTTAACCAGTTCATCGGTCTGGTTGACGGCCTGACGGCATCGAGCGGCCAGGTTGAACGACGTTATACAGCACGGCTCTATGCGGCCGGCCCTGCCGTGATAGGCGATACCGAGAAAAATATTATCCTACGGTTTAATTATCATTAATCCGTCTTCCTACGCGAGATCGCAACGATGATCAAACACAGCAACACGGTAGTGAAATCCAGTTCGCGCGGCCCCCTGCTCGCCTTCGCACTTGGCATCATAGCGCTGCATTCAGGTACATCCTTCGCGCAGCAGATGAACGTGCTGGACGATCACGAAGTGACCTTCCACGTATTAGTCGTCAACGCCGCCTGTAATGTGAGTACGGAGAGCAAGGCGATTGTGGTGGACATGAGTGAAGTCTCTGACCGCTATTTAAAAGCCAATCGCTACGGCGACTGGCATGACTTCACGATCAACCTCACGGACTGCAATCTGGATACCTACCAAAACGTCACTATCCGCTTTTCAGGCAAAGAAGAACCGCTCTTGCCCAAGCGGCTGGCGCTGGATACGCCTTCCGGTGCCAAAGGCATCGCAGTTGGCATTTATCATGCGAACAAACTGGTCGGCATCAATAGCAGCACGGACAGCATTGTGCTGCAAAGCGGAGACAACACCATTCCCTTTTCGGCCCGCATCGAAAAGATACGCGACGATCTGATTCAGTCCGGCGATTTCATGGCAACGGCGAACTTTACGTTGAGCTATTTATAGCGAGGTTAACCCCTATTCCGCCATCAGTTCACGTAGCATGCGCTCAGGGTTATTCAGGAAAGCACGTGTGATCTGATAGTGCTCCGTGTCCTCATACGCGACCTGCTGTATTCCGTCTTCACCGAACTGAAAGATAGTGGCGTCGGGATACGCCATCAGAATCGGAGAGTGCGTCGCGATAACGAACTGCGATCCTTCACGAATGAGATCGTGCATGCGGGCGATCGCCGTTAATTGCCTGCTGGGCGACAGCGCGGCTTCCGGTTCGTCGAGCAGATAGATCCCCTCTTTACCAAAACGGTTGAGCAGCAGCGCCATGAAGGATTCGCCGTGGGATTGTTCATGCAGCGAATGGCCGCCATAGGAGTCGATCACGGGTGGATCAAAACCGGGTTCGCTATCCAGCCGTTCAATCTCCGTCGCGACGTTGAAAAAGCTCTCCGCGCGTAAGAAGAAACCGTTTTTAGGCTTCTTAATGCCTTTCGCCACCCGCAGGAAATGCGACAGTCTGGAGTGCGACGTACGGGTGCCGAAGTTGAAATTGCGGGTACCGCCTTCCGGGTTGAACCCCATCGAAACAGCGATGGCTTCCAACAGCGTGGATTTTCCCGCGCCATTTTCGCCGATAAAAAAAGTGACTTTCGGGTGCAGTTCCAGCTTATCCAGCGAGCGAATCGACGGAATAGAAAACGGGTAGACCTCGAATGAATCCACCTTTTCGTGAACCAGTGCGACTCGGCTGATGTATTGCGTTGAGATCATTCTCTGTCTTCCTGACGGGTAATGATGATGAGTGAAGAGCGTGTTTTTTCCATTACCTTAGCAAACGAATAAAAAGCGTCAATGCCTGATACTCATCCTCCGTCAGGCTGTGACCGCCGTCGCAGACGTGATATTTCCTCACTTTTTCCTAATCGCGCTGGCCGCCTTCATTTTCGCCGCCACTGTGGAGTAGCCCAACGCATGCTGGGCATCTGCACATGGTTATTCCTTTCACTCATTTTCTATAACACTTTCGTAACCTACCTACGCAGGGTGTAAAAAATGACAACGACAATAACCGAATCATCTAACCACACCAGAGAGGCGTATCTCGCCTCAGCCATTGCCAAATTCTTCAAGCGTATTATCCCGATGCTGGCCATTATGTTGATTATTAATCAGATAGATAGGTCAAATATCGGGTTTATAAAAGCAGAACTCCAGACCGATGCCGGTATCAGCGCGGCGGCATTTGGCCTTGGCGCAGGGCTTTTCTTTATTGGCTATGCGCTGTTTGAAGTCCCCAGTAACCTGATGATGAAGAAATTCGGGGCGCGAGTGTGGCTGACACGCATCATGATTACCTGGGGAGCCGTCGTGGTCGCGACCGGCTTTGTCACCAGCCCGATACAATTTTATGTCCTGCGCTTTTTGCTCGGCGTAGCCGAAGCGGGTTTCTTCCCCGGCGTGCTGTATTACTTCCGGCTCTGGGTGCCTAACGCCTGGCGTGGCCGGGCAACGGCGCTGATCCTCAGTGCCAGCGCGGGGGCGTTTCTCTTCTCCGGCCCGATTACGGGAGCCATCCTGATGATGCATGATTTCCTCGGCATTGCAGGCTGGAAATGGGTGATGTTTTTAGAAGGCGCAGGGTCGATTCTGGTCGGGATTCTGGCGGCTTTTGTGCTGGTATCCAGCCCTGATAAAGCCCGCTGGCTCAGCGCAGAAGAGAAGCAGGCGCTCGGGCAACAGCTACAGCAGGAAGAAATAGAGCGCGATGCGCAGCAGGAAAATACCGGAAAACTGCGCTTACTAACGGACCGCAGAACGCTGTTCTACTGTGCCATCTTCTTTACCATGACCATGACGGGTTACACGCTGGTGTTCTGGCTCCCGCAAATTATCCAACGCATTCAGGGATTCAGCAGTTTCGGTATCGGGTTGCTGACCGCCATCCCCTGGCTGTGTGCCATTATCGCCATCAACCTGGTTGGCAAATTCAGCGACAAACATCGCCAGCACTTACCTAAAGCGCTGGGCGTCGCCATGCTGATTGCCGCCTGCGGCACGTTTATGGCGACGATCGGATCGCCGTGGTTCGGCTTCTTCGCCATGATCGTTGCCTGCATTGGATCAAAGGTCAGCGCCACCTTCTTCTGGCCCATGCCGCAGGGCAACCTGCCTGCGTCCATCGTCGCACCGGGGATCGCGGTGATCAACTCGATCGGTAACCTCGGGGGCTTCGTCGCACCTACCGTCTTTGGCTATCTGGAATTAAAAACCGGCAGCACAACGGGCGGACTCTATTCCCTGACTGCGGTTTCCGTCGTGACCGGTCTGTTCTTATTGCTGCGTCACACACACACCACGCCGCCTAGTTCATTCAAACCTATGGAGCATCGAAATGTCTGACAGCCCTATCATTAAAAAAATGGAGGTCATTCCGGTCGCCGGATATGACAGTATGCTTTTGAATATTGGCGGTGCGCACAACTGCTACTTCACCCGAATTTTGGTGACGCTGACAGACAGCGCGGGCAATACCGGCGTAGGAGAATGTCCCTGCCATTCCAGCACGCTCGCGGTGCTCAACGGTTTTATTCCGCAGGTGGAGGGAACAACGCTGCTCAAGCTGAACACCACACTGAGCACGCTGTTTAAAAGCGATCAGCGCAATCTGAGTAGCGGACAAACCGACAACACTGCGATTCACATTCCGCAGATGAACCCGGAGAAATTTTACAATGCGGTAGCTGCGACGGAAGCCGCGCTACTGGATCTGACCGGTCAGTTCTTAAATCTTCAGGTCGCAGAATTGCTGGCCAGCGGTAAGCAGCGCGAGTCGATTCCGATTCTCGGATACCTTTTTTACATCGCCGACCGCACGAAAACCGACATAAATTACCTGCCCGGCGAAACCGGAAAACATGACTGGTTTTATCTGCGCCATCAGGCAGCGATGGACGACGCCGGCGTGATCCGTCTGGCGGAAGCCGCCAGCGATCTCTATGGCTTTAATGATTTCAAACTCAAGGGCGGCGTGCATCACGGCGAAAAAGAGGTTGAGACGGTAAAAGCGCTGCTGCGCCACTTCCCCGGCTCGCGGGTTACCGTGGATCCCAACGCCAGTTGGTCTCTGGATGAATCGATACGCTTGGGGCGGGAACTACAGGGGCAAATACCGTATCTGGAAGACCCGTGCGGCGCAGAGAACGGCTATTCTGGCCGGGAAACTCTCGCCGAATTCCGACGCGCCACCAACATTCCCGTGGCAACCAATATGATCGCTAACGACTGGCGTCAGCTTAACCATGCGCTTCAGTTGAACGCTATCGATATTCCGCTGGCCGACCCGCATTTCTGGACCATGCGCCATGCCAATACCGTGGCGCAGCTGTGCCAAGAATGGGGATTGACTACGGGCTGCCATTCCAACAACCATTTCGATATCTCACTCGCCATGGTTGCGCATCTGGGTGCGGCCGCGCCGGGCGAACGCATCACGCCGTTTGATACCCACTGGATATGGCAGGATGGACAGCAGCTCACGCATGAAGCCCCGCGAATTGAAAAAGGCCATTTGCACTTGCCGGAAGGGCCGGGATTAGGGATTACGCTGAACAGGAAACGGGTGGAGAAGGCGCACCAGCTTTATCAGTCACTACCGGATAAAAACCGTAACGACGCGCTCGGTATGCAGTTTTTAATCCCCAACTGGTCGTTTAACGCCAAACGGCCATCACTGGTTCGTTGAAAAAATCCCCCGCCGATGCTGTCGGCGGGGGATGATGTTTCACTTAAGATTCAGACATCATTAACGATCATTAGAAAGCGTTGATCGTCAGAAATCACTGATCGTCAAAAAGCATAGTTAACGGTCATCGAGACGCTGCGCGGCGTGCCATACACGGCATAAGGCGCAAGGTAGTCGCTATACTCTTTATCGAATAGGTTATTGATATTCGCCTGTACCGCCAGCTGTTTGGTCACCTGATAGCGGCCAAACAGATTAACCAGCGCGTAGCTGCCCTGCTCGGCGCGCAACGTGGTGTTTTGCGGTCCAGAGCCTTCCTGCCAGATGCCATTTTGCCAGTTCACGCCGCCGCCAACGGTCAAATCCGGCAGCGTTGGCAACTGGTAGCGGGTAAACAGCTTGAACGACGTGCGCGGCTGTTCTGGGTTAACCGACTTACCGTCTTGATCGTCAACAACATAGCGCGTACCGCCAAACGTCATTTGCCAGTTATCCGTCACGGCACCGTTAACTTCAAACTCGATACCTTTACTGACAACACCATCAACAGACTCGTAAGCCGTTTCTTGTGTCACCACATTCTTCTCAAGCGCAGTTTGAGCTACACGATCCTGCTCAATTCGGAAGACCGCAACTGAAGCCGTCAAGCGACTGTTATACCAATCCCCCTTCACACCCGCTTCATAATTTTTCCCGGTTGTAGGAGACAAATATTGATTATCTACACCTTTTTTCGTTTGTGGCTGGAAGACATCGGTATAGCTGGCATACGTTGACCAGGTATCGTTGATGTCATACACCAAGCCGACATAAGGCGTCACACGATTCTTACTGGTATTTCCTGTCGTTCCAACGATGCTCCAGTCGGTATAACGTACGCCAGCAATCAGGTGCAATGGATCCGCTAACGAGAATCGTGCTGAGGTATAGAGGGATTTTTGTCGTGTGGTTGAGTGCTCATAATCATTATTCCAGAGTCCCGGCACAAAAGTGCTACCCACCCAAGACCCCCATGTAGGATCGGCAATATTGCCATTCCAGTTGTAGAAATTGCCCATATCCGCAGGGCTTATCGTCGATTGGGTATTAGCGAATTGATTACGCTGCCGATTATAGCTACCGCCTACCACCAACTCATGCTGGCGTCCCAGTAATTCGAACGGGCCAGATGCGTAAGTATCAATCGCATCAACCTTACGGGTTCCCTTATTCCATCCGCCGTAAGCACCGACATTACCGCCGAACGGATCAACCAGTATTCCGGTATCTTTATCTGGGAACCCATTGGCATACATCAGTTTGGAGTCAAAGTCGTTTTCTGCATGCGTACCATTCATGCGTACTTGCCAGCCGTTATCAAAACGCTGGGTCAGATCGGCAAAAACCTTCTTCGATGTTTTATCCGAGTAACTCCAGTTTGGTGCGGTGTTAAAACTACGATCAAAACGAATGCGACTACCATCGCTATTCCACGTCGGCAACCCACCCCAGGTTGGGTTAGTGATGTGACTATCCTGATAATCATAGCCAATTGACAATGTGGTGGAATCAGTCACATCGGCATCAATCACACCGTAGAGGAATTTTTTGCGGTTGTGGTAACGGTCGAGCCAGGTGTCGTTATCCTGATAGCCAGCAATGACGCGTCCACGCACATTACCAGACTCCGTCAGCGGCGCAGACAGATCGGCTACCATCCGTTGTTTATCCCACGAACCGTAGCTGCCAGATACCGAGCCTTTGAACTCGCGGCTGTCCGCATGCTTGCGCACCATGTTTACCGCGGCAGAAGGGTTGCCCGTTCCGGTCATTAGCCCCGTAGCCCCGCGCACCACTTCGATACGATCGTAGATCGCCGTGTCTGAACCTGAATCACCAAAATCCCAGATTTCATTAACCACCGTCGGAATACCGTCGAACAGGTAGTTAGTGATACGGAAACCGCGAGCAAAATACGTCACACGCTCAGAGTCGATAATTTTAGAGGACACACCGGTCGTGTTCGCCATTACCTCGCCAATCGTTTGCAGGCCCTGATCTTCAATACGCTGCTGACTGAACACGCTCACCGACTGCGGAATATCACGCGGCGTCAGCGTCATCTTCGTTCCGGCATTAGTCACTTTCACGCTGTAATCCTGCGGGTCGCTGGCTTCGGCGTTAGCATTGGCGTTCGCGCTGACGACGAGCGTATCACCTGAAGCAGGGTTTTCTTCGGCAGCAGCCTGAGCGGGCAGAAAAGAGGCAGAGATCAACAGGGCGAGAAGAGAGACTCCGAATGGTTTTGCTCCGGCCAGCGAAGAATCACAAACGCGCGTTTTTCCGGCGCGAGTAACTCTAAAAGACATGGTATATCCTCGGTTAACTGATGGTGATTTTGGCGAGATGCTGAGGCGTTTTTTGTCAACATTTGCACAGAAAAGTAAATGATAACTATACGCATTATTATTGTCATTTCAATACAATGATTAATTCACTTAAAATACAAATAGATAGAAAAGAATAAATCACCATGCCGTTAACAAGACATTGTTACAAAAAGAACATACGAGGAATTTATAACAGTCCGCTCAGCCCAAGGACGGCCAGCGGCAGCGCGACGCCTGCTACCAGTGTTTGAACCGCAATGATGCCCGCCATCAATGGCGCATCACCACCCAACTGACGAGCCATGATGTAGGACGACGATGCCGTCGGCAGCGCCTGAAACAACAGTGCGGCAATCGCAGCCGAGCCAGACAGACCAAAGAGGTGGCAGGCAGCAATCGTCACCAGCGGCATCGCAATGAATTTCGCGCATGATGCCATCACAACAGGCCGCAGCCAGCTACGCGCGGCAGAGAAATCCCGCGCTGCGCCCACGCACAGCAGCCCCAGCGGCAGCGACGCCTGTCCCAATGATTTCATTACCGGTTCAATCCCCGGCGGCAAGCCTAATCCGGTAATCTGCAAAGTAATGCCGATCGCGCAGGCCACCACCAGCGGGTTCAGCACCAGCAGTCGCACGATATTCTTGAATGACGGCGTCCCGGCGTTGCCGTAGCGGGCAAAGACCAAGACACAGAGAATATTGACCGTCGGCACAATCGCCGCGTTCGCGACGGCCGCGAGCGCTACGCCGTGTGCGCCAAACAGCCCAGCGGCGGCAGACACACCAACATAGTTATTAAAACGGACACCGCCCTGAAATATCGAGGTAAACGCCGCATCATCAACGGGAAAGAAGCGGCGTACTGCGACCAGCCCGACAGAGACAGCCAGCGTCGAGCACACCAGCGTCAGGATCATCGCTGTTACCGGCACGCCATCCAGACGCGCCGTCGCCAGCCCATGCAGAAATAGTGCAGGAAGTAGAATGTAATAACCCAGCCTTTCAGCCTGTGGCCAAAATGCCGCCGTCAGAAAAGCACGCTGACGTAACCACGAGCCCAGCACGATCAGGAGCGCGATCGGCAACAGCGCCAGCAGGAGTGAGACGATCATCGGCTGACACACCACGGCGTAGAAGGTAAAAGAAAGAAGGACTGCGGGTTGGACGCCATGGTTCAGTACCTGAATTGAAGAAACTGGCACTACCATAGCGGGACTTCTGATGAGAAAAAAACGAGATTAACTCGACGTTAGCTCAATTATTTCTCATGAATGGCATCGTCACCAGACTGCGTTCGGATCGCTTCTGTCAGTGCCGTAGCGAGGCGCGTTGCCGGACGATCTTCGCGCTCCAGCAGCACAACGCGCCGCTGCTGCTGAGGCTCACCAAAGGGAATACATAGCAGATTATCCAAACGACTCACCTCACGTTCGGACAGCGGAATCACCGCCACGCCAAGCCCGCTGGTGACCATCTGCATAATCGCATCCTGACTGTCCAGCTCCATATCAGTTTGTACCCGTAGCCGCTGGCGACGCAGCTCGCGATCGATGGTTCGCCCAGCCCAAGCACGACGATCGAAACGAATGAAAGGGTGATCTTGCAGAAGCTGTCTGGCATCCAGAGACGCCAGCGCCGAGGGAGCAACGATCCAGAATCCTTCCTGATACAGCGGCGTGCTCACTAAGCCAGTTGGGTAAGGTTTTACGGGCTCGGTGGTCACGGCGGCATCCAGTTCACCGGCATCAATGCGAATTGCCAGCTCTGCCGACATCCCCGAATTCACCAGAACACGCAGACGTGGATGAGCGTGACGCAATGCGGACAGCGCGGCGGGCAAAACGCCAGCCAGCGCGGTCTGGATCGCGCCAATTCGCAGGCGTCCGGCCAACTCCCCACCCTCGCCTAACTCGGCAGCAATACCGTCATACTGCGCAAGAATGTCATGCGCCTGCTCTACCGCGCGATGTCCGGCTTCCGTGAGTACCGGGATGCGGCGTGAGCGATCGAAAAGCGACACCTTGAAGTCTTCTTCCAGGCTGCGAACATGCAGGCTAACGGCAGATTGCGTCAGACACACGGCTTCAGCCGCGCGGGCAAACGATCCATACTGAGCAATCGCGACTAACGTGCGTAACGCTTTCAACGACATGCAACCCACTCTCCGGCATATGCGTGAATAGAAAAACATGAATAGCAAAACGTGAATGGCAAAATGGCGCGCTATCAAGCATTCCGTCAGAACAATGTCACGAGAGACTGTAGCCATGCCATGATAGCTGTAACAATGTCGCTTTTTTGCATAGGTTGCAACATACGTTGGCGGAGGAGAGGAACGCCAGCGAAACAGGAGGCGTATCGCTGGCATAAACCGGGCTGAGTAATAAGTTAATTAAGAAGAAAAATAGAGGAGTAACTTACTCATAAAAAACATATTTTTCGACAGAAGATACATTCTTATTATAAATTACCTGGTATTTCCCCTGGTGAGGCAAATACGTGCTTACTTTCTGATTACCATCAATACATATCAGATTATGTTTCTTATCATAGAACAATATAGCGACCGAAAAACGAGTGAAATTCACTCTTGCCTAAATGTTTTTTATATGATAAAGAAATATTCATATTGGAAGTATAATTTAGCGTGCTAATAATGAGGTTTTATTGTAATGAATCTAAATATTACTAACACACCAGATTCAGATGAAGAAGAATTTGTAATAGCAAGCCTTTGGAAACACAATGAACAGTACGAAACTGTTGATATTTCCCCTCTATTCTTAAATTTCAAAGACGATGAAAATAATATTATCGCAGGGTTAATCTCCAGAACCTGGTGGGGTGCATTAGAAGTTCAATATCTTTGGGTGAGTGAGAAATATCGTAAAAGTGGGCTTGGGCGTCAACTTATGCAAACCGCTGAAAAAGAAGCATTAAAACGTGGTTGTCATCTGACTTACGTAGATACATTCGGATTCCAGGCTAAGGGGTTTTACGAAAAGTTGGGCTACAAAGAGTATGGAAACCTACCGGGATATGCGTACAAGCATACTCGTCATTACTTAGCTAAATTGATCCGCTGAATTAATCCCAACCTATTAAGGAGGGCAGGATGCCATCATCACAAACAAACATGACTGATTATATTCGTAATCTGATTATTATGATGGAATGTTTAAATGAACCATGGGGTATTAAAGATTTATCATCACGCCATGTTTACATGAATAAAGCCGCTTACCTTTATACCAATACGCCAATGCGCT
This sequence comes from Pectobacterium jejuense, assembly GCF_026800125.1. Lineage (NCBI taxonomy): Bacteria > Pseudomonadati > Pseudomonadota > Gammaproteobacteria > Enterobacterales > Pectobacteriaceae > Pectobacterium > Pectobacterium jejuense. The sequence continues at coordinate 159,542 of NZ_JAPQKX010000006.1, forward strand.
TTGATATTGAAGGACGACTAGATGATGAATTTCCTGCCAGTTGGACGGAGCTTTCTGACGATTTAAAAGAACACGACAGGCTGACAGAAAATAGTGAGAAAAGAGTCACTGTTATTGAAACACACTATTGGTATGGAAAGAAAACGCTGACCCCCTTCGTCAGCGAAAAGATCCCCATCTTTGATGAAAATAAGCTTTGCATCGGTACAATGTGGAACGCCAGGCCTCTAGATACGAGGTCTCCACTCATCTATATAGATCAAAAAAAGCCGACCACGTTACAAACTGAATTAACGACAAATATTTTTACCAAGTCAGAGTTGGATATTATCTTCCTGATATTACAACGTTTATCAAATAAAGAAATAGCAAGGAAAATGAATATATCACCAAAAACAATAGAAAACAGAATATATAATATGTATCAAAAGGCAGAGGCACATTCATTACCTCAATTTGAGGAATTTTGTCGCCATCTTGGGATCGATGGTTATATTCCTAACTCTCTCATCGAGAAAGGCATTCAATTTATATAAGAGAACCTATCTACATGGAAAAAATAGATGACTACCCGGTCAGCCGCGTTCCGCTGAGTGTCCGGCTGCCTTTTTTAAATGTGGCATTAGTGCACATCGGCATGTTAACCGCGCTAGACCAGTTTATGTTAGGCGCGGTGCTCGGCCATTCCATGACGCTAAGTCAGGCATTTCTCGCCATCTTTATTGGCAGCGTCATTTTTGGTGTAGTAACCGTAGGGCTAGGCTATGCGGGAATGAAAGAAGGGATGTCGGGCAGCCTGCTCGCACGCTGGTGCGGCTTTGGCCGTATTGGTTCCGTCCTGATTGGGCTGGTGATCGCCGTTAGCCTCATCGGTTGGTTCGGCGTCCAGAACGCTGTATTCGCCAAAGCACTTAACTTTGCGATGGCGGATAAGCTCGGCTTTGGCTGGTCTGCCGCGCTGTCCGGCATTGCGCTGACGCTGCTGGTTGCCTTTGGTTTCAGGGCATTACGCTTCACGGCCAAAATTGCCGTGCCGATGTTTGTTATCGTCGTCGGCTATATCTCGATCATGACGCTCTCCGGCCACAATATTGCTGAACTGATTGCTTCCGCGCCTAACGGTGAAGCCATTTCCATTAGCGCTGGCGCAACAATGGTGGTGGGCGGCTGTATCGTCGCAAGCTTAATTACTCCAGACATGACGCGCTATTCCCAAAAAGGAAAGCACGTTTTCTGGATGACGATGCTGTCGATTATCGTCGGGGAATTTATCGTGAATGGCCTCGCCATCATTATTGCCCGTGCGCTCAATACCGCAGACGTCGTAACAATCATGTCTCAGGCGGCTGGCGGCATCGGGCTGATTGCCGTGATATTTTCGACACTGCGTGTAAATGATATCAACCTCTATTCCTCCTCTTTGGGAATCGCCAATGCCATAGAAGGCGTCACGGGGAAGAAATTACGCTATGTCTCCATCACACTGGTGATTGGGCTCATCGGCACACTGCTTTCCGTTGCCGGTATTCTGGACCGTTTTATTGATTTCCTGACGCTACTGGGCGTGCTGTTCCCACCGATTATCGGAGTGATGCTGGTCGATTATTATATTTTGCGCACCCACAAAGTATTGCTCGACACCAGTCGTGCCGAAGGCCAATTACCCGACAGTGCTCAAACGCCGCTGATTGGCTGGCCCGCTATTATTGCCAGCATTGCCGGGGCCTTCGTCGGATTAGCCTTTGAGTGGGGCGTACCAGCATTTAATTCGTTACTGGCCGCCAGCCTGCTTTATTGGATAATAAAGCATTACACCAATAATTATGTTTATTTTAAGAAACTCGAGCATAACCAAAATTTAAAATGAAATAGGTAACAAGATAAATTTAACCTATAATCCACTCGGCCTATTCCTACAGAGGCCGATATGTTTTTTACTTAAGCAAAATAGGCCACGATGGCCTTGGGATGGGGCCTTATCTATCAACGAGAAATTCTCCCTCGTGAAATAATAAGGCTGATTAGCAATATTCATGCTAGGAAAAGGATTTATGCCAAAAATAAAAACACTTCTCACGCCACTAAACTGTCTACTCGTTTTAAGTGGCGCATTGATGGTCAATACGGCAAACGCCGCTGAGGCTTGTGTCGCGGGAAACTGGCAGGTGGATAATTCCATCACCGATATGCCTTCCGTGAAATACCAGACTGAGCACTTTGCCTTCCGCTGGAATAATAACGACGTTAACCGTAATGATGCCGTTGCCGCAGGGCAAAAGCTGGAACAAATTTGGGATAAATTTATTAACCAAATTGAGTTCCCCGAGCCTTATTGCAAACAGACCGTGAAATATAAAGCCAATATTCACATCGACCCGACCTTTGGGCTCAGCGGGGGTATTGCGGGCGGTGGCAGTATGGGGATGTGGATCGGCCCTGCGTCACTCAAGGATAACTGGGGGCTAGCGCACGAATTTACCCATGCGCTGCAAGGGCAAACCGGCGGTTTCCAGAGTTCAGGCGATAACTACGTTGGCTGGATTTGGGAATCCCACGCGAACTGGATGACGCACCAGATGGATGAATTCCGCGGTACGTCGGCACACTGTTCGGAAATGCAGGTCAACTATTCGCATATTTATCTGGGTTCAACGCGTAACCGTTACTGCAACTGGCAGTTTATGGAATACCTGAAGAATCGCTTTGGCTATAGCGCCATCAACGATATGTGGGCAAAAGCGCCGAAATGGGGCGAAAGCGGCCAGTCTACTGCCGATCCGCTGTCCATTCTGCGTACCAACATGGGCTGGAGCCAGTCTGAATTCAACGACGTCTTCGGCGACTGGGCGATGCATAACGTCAACTGGGATTACGTCGATCCAGACGGCTTCGATCGTGGCCGCTTCTATCGTTCAACCTACGGCGGCTATGGTGCGGTACAACCCAACCAGAATAACGCCGACCGTCTGCTGAGAACCACGGCGCTTGAGCCGGTTGTGGGCGCCAGCGCCAGCCTCCGTCGATTCTCCGTACCGTTCGATCAGGCTCCACAGCAGTTGGGCTACAACATCGTTCGGCTGATCCCGGAAAGCGGCGCGACGAAGATCACCGTCAAATTCCGCGGCATGGTGCAGAGTAAATCTGCCATTACCCGCTTCCCAGGGCTGAAGAACGATCCGGCAACCATGCCGCAGCCTAATTCCGATTGGCGTTGGGGGATTGTCGCAGTCGGTTCGGACGGCGTTTCTCGCTACAGTGAATTGCAGCGCGGCGCGTCTGCCACGGTGAAAAACTTCACGATTCGTCAGGACGATCGCGGCATTTACATGGTGGTCATGGGTACACCGTCGCAAATGCAGAAGATCAAGTGGGATCAGGCTTACTACTCCCTTTACCGCTATCCGTGGATGGCTGATTTCACCGGCGTCTGGCCGGAAGGCAGCCAGCCTGGCGCACCGAATCCAACCGCTAACGGTTCTCGTCACGCCAACGGCGGCGGCTGGGTATCCAACGCAGCCAATGTCGCTCCTACCGCGTACGTCGGGCCTTACGCTCGCGTCATCGGCGGGACGGTGAGGGATAACGCCAGAATTGAAGATCGTGCAACGATTCTGAGCGGGACAGTGGAAGGACGCGCCGTTGTCGGCGGCCTGACGGTGATGCAGGGCAATACCATCGTGCGTGATAACGCGCGGCTGCATACGGTCTTCATGGGGCCAGGTGCGTTTGAGCGCGGCATTGTGCTGTCAGGCAATGCGCAGATGCGTGGAGATGCGGAAATTCGCGGCGCTTCCGCGTCGCAGGGCGTATTCTATGGCTTTATTGATGAAAATGAAGTCAGAAGCAGTGCTGCCGGTGCTTACCTGACCGAAGCCGTGCCAGAAGTGACGGCCGTTCCGGTCTACAGCACGAAGTAATCTCACCACAAAAAAGGGACCGGCTCAGCACCACGTTACGTTGACTCTCAAAATAAGTCGGCTCCATAACAAAACAGGCCGCCATATTGGCGGCCTGTTTCATGCGATGCATAGCACAGATTCTTAGAACAGTGCGCCGGGCGGCACGTCTTTATAAGTATTTAGGTAAGCCGCCAGCATTTTTTTAAAGAAGTTACGCACTTTTTTCACCTTGGTTTGACTTAATTCGTTATTTTAATGACGCGATGGAATGACTTTTTAGCGATGACTTGTCTTAATGGCAGTGCCCCGCTTTATGGTGATGAATTGTACACCCTTGCTGAGCAAAAGCCCATTTTTTGTGATGTAAGTCACACAATAAAATTCACCAGTCCTCTCCCCCAATCCCCCTCAACCCACGCTGATTTTCTTTTGTTGCGAATCATTACCATCAGTGACCAATATGCCGTTGGCTATGCTATGCTCATGATGAAAGACGAAATTTTAGTCACTGTCCGTTATCAATTGAGCGCCATTCACTGTCGGTTAGCACACTTTTTCACGCGCAGTCACCACGGTTTCGCCATTGGTTATTCGCTGATGAAGGCCCATTCCTACCCCCATGGAAACCTGGAAACTTAACCTCTTCTCTGCCTGGCTGGGATGTTTTTTCACCGGGCTGGCCATGAGCCAGATATTACCCTTCTTGCCGCTGTACATTGAGCAGCTTGGCGTTCACTCGCACGAGTCGCTGAGCCTGTGGTCCGGTTTGATCTTCAGTTCGTCTTTTCTCATCTCAGCCGCCGTTGCGCCGTTGTGGGGAAGCCTCGCCGACCGCAAAGGGCGAAAGCTCATGCTGCTGCGCGCCGCACTCGGTATGGCAATCGTGATGTCATTGCAAGGGTTGGCAACCAATGTGTGGCAGCTGTTCATCCTGCGCTCGCTCATGGGGCTGACCTCTGGGTACATTCCCAACGCGATGGCGCTGATCGCCTCACAGGTTCCGCGTGAGAAAAGTGGCTGGGCGCTGGGCATGCTATCAACCGGGCAGATCGCTGGCGTCATTCTCGGCCCCTTATTCGGCGGCTTTATGGCCGACTATATCGGGCTACGCATCGTCTTTTTCATCACCGGTGGCATGCTGTTTACCAGTTTCCTGATTACGCTTTTCGCGATTAAAGAGAGCGTGGTTAAAGTCACCAAAGAGAATCGGCTCAGCGGAAAAGCCGTCTTCGCGTCGCTGCCGTATCCGGCGCTCATCATCTGCCTGTTCATTACGACAATGATGATCCAGATGGCGAACGGTTCCATCAGTCCCATCCTGACGCTGTTCATTCGCGATCTGGCTCCCGGCACCGACAATATTGCCTTTATCAGCGGCGTGATTGCCGCGATTCCCGGCGTCTCTGCCCTGCTATCCGCCCCGCGACTTGGCCGTTTAGGCGACCGGATCGGCGCACATCGCGTCCTGATCGCCGCACTGGCGATCAGCGTGCTGCTGTTTCTGGTCATGGCGATGGTACAAAGCCCTACACAGCTCGGCATCCTGCGCTTTCTGCTGGGCTTTGCCGATGGCGCACTGATGCCAACCGTGCAGGCGCTGTTAGTCAAATACAGCAGCCAGCAGGTAACAGGCCGCATCTTCGGCTATAACCAGTCATTCATGTATCTGGGCAACGTCCTGGGGCCACTGGTGGGTTCCGGTGTGTCCGCCCTGATGGGCTTCCGCTGGGTGTTCGTCATCACCGCCGTTCTGGTGCTGTGCAATACGCTGCAACTCTTTTTCGCTTTCAGGAAACCGCGCGGAAAGGGATAACGATCCGGCCAGCGACTCTGCTGGCCATTCATTTCTCTCGATGAGCCCCCACCCTATGCACCTCTCCCTTTCTCAGGGGATTCACCCCTTTGTTATAAATGATGTAAAAACATCAAAAAAACTTATTTTTTGACAAAAAATTACCACCTACGCGTATCAATATGAAAAATTAATCACATAAATGTAAAAAAACTTAAACAAACCCTACCTATATTGGCTGCTTTGTTTCGGCGCCACGCGAATTGCCCTGTTCAGAAATTCAGACATTCGCGCTTGTAGGGAAGTAAGTAATGAGAAACTGGAACGAACCAAAGAAGCAAAAAGCCCACATCGATTTGGTTCCCATGATCGATGTGATGATGTTCCTGCTGGTCTTTTTTGTACTGATCAGCATGAACGTCATTCCTGCGCTAGGCCTGAAAACGCAGCTCCCCGCCGCAGGCAGCGCACAACAACTTAAGCCCCAGAAAAAAGCGATCATCACGCTTGGCGCACAGGATCATCTTGAGCTGGACGGACAGCCGATAGCACTGAGCGATCTCGTTACGACGCTGCAACAGCAGCAGCAAGACCAGCAAACCACCATCATTATCAACAGCGATAAAAGCGTCGAGGTTGAGCGTCTGGTAGCCGTCATGGATACCCTGCGTCAGGGTGGGTTCTCGTCCATTTCTATCGCTACCCGGAAATTGTGACATGTATCTGCTCTATCGCTCACGCCACGCCATCAGTTGGTTGCCGCTGCCGGTCTTTGCTACCTGCCTGTTCTTCGCCAGCCAACAGCCGCCGCTGAAAGTTCAGCAGCAATACGACGAAACGGTCATGGCGCTCACGCTGGCTGAGCCGGAACCGATTCCCCAGCCCGAACCGGTCCCTGAGCCAGAGCCAGAACCGGTGCCACAACCGGAACCCGAGCCTGAGCCGATTCCGGTTAATGAGCCCGATCCGATCATAGAAGCCCCACCAGTTACGCCGCCGAAACCGGAAGTGAAGCCAAAGCCGAAACCAGAGGTTAAGCCCAAGACGGAAGCCAAACCTAAACCGGTGCCCACGCCAGCCAAGCCGACTACGCCACGCCCAGAAGCCCCGGCCAAGCGCCCGGCACCGGCTTCCTCTTCCGCGCCGTCGGTGAATGTCGCTGCGCTGGAAAATAGCTATGCGCAGGCGCTGCGTGCGCAGCTTGAACAAACCAAACGCTACCCGACCGGACGTCAGGCGTCACTCGAACGTCCCGAAGGTCGCGTTGAAGTCTGGCTGGAGGTCGATCGCACAGGACGCGTCATCGATTCTGGAATCAGCAACAAAGCACGCAGCATGCTGCTGAACCGGGCGGCGCAAGCCAGCTTACAGAGCATCAAACAGGTTCGAGCCTTCCCCGCCGACGCCTTTGCAGGACAAAACACAAAACGTTTTTTAGCCACGTTCGATTATCAGGCGCAGTAGTGTTCATCGCCTGAGTAAGAGAGTGAATCAGCAAGAATAACGTCAACAACATGTTGATTAATAAACCACTGATAATACTGGGATTGTTAAATGAAACCGTTCAAACTTTCTGGGGTATGTTTGTCCGTCGTCGGCGCATTACTGGCAGGCTCCGCGCTGGCGGAAGAAGCGACAAATGTCGGCACGATCAACGTACAGGGACAACCGCTCGGCGCAGGATTAATGGTTCAGGAAGACAGCGCAAAATCGCGCTCAACCGTGACAAAAGACGCGCTGGATAAGATGCCCGCAGCAGGCAACGCCATTGATAAACTGAAATACACCGCAGGTCTGAACGTCAGCAGCAACGACGCCAGCGGCTTAAGCGGCGTCAGCTATACCATGCGCGGCATGAGTGCAGATCAGGTCGGCCTGTCATCGGACGGCATTCCCGTCAATGACTCCGGTGACTACGCCGTGTACCCGAACGGCATGGGCGACCCGGAAAACCTGGAGCAGATCTTCGTTACCCAAGGTTCGTCAGAAATGGACGGCCCGCATATCGGGGCCAGCGGCGGTAACATCGGGCTGGTTTCCCACCGTCCGGCGAAAGAATTTGGCGGCTTCGTTAAGCAAACATTCGGCAGCAACAACCTCAGCAAGACCTTCGCACGTCTGGAAACCGGTCAACACAACGGCTTCAGCAGTTGGCTCTCCTACTCGTATACCGATTCCGACAAATGGCGCGGCGCAGGCTATTCCCGTGCCGATAAAGTCGAATGGAACGGCCTGTATGAACATGAAAACGGCCACAGCAGCAGCCTGATTGTGAAATACAATCAGCAAGATACCATCAACTACTCGACGCTGAGCAAACGGCAGTTCGAGCAAAACGGGCGTAAGATGGATTACGCCACAACGCCGGTGTACAACAGCCGTGGGCAAATTTCCCAATACTACAAACTCAACCGCAATAACTTTGAAACGCTGAATGTCACGTTCACGCAGAAGTTGCAGTTGCGCGATAACATGGCGCTGACGTTACAGCCCTACTATTTCTCGACGAACGGCGGCAGCTTCGGCAGCGGGAGCGCCAGCGTGTTGTCCGCGACGTCAGACCGCGCGGGTAACTACGATCTCAGCAACCTGACCTCTAACACCTACTACCGCCCATCGTGGACGGAAACCTGGCGGCCGGGTATCACCACCAAGCTGAAGTGGGATATTAGCGACGAGCACAGTCTGGATATCGGCTACTGGTTCGAGCGTGCCCGCCAGCGTCAAACGCAGCCGTTCATTCCTATTAAGAGCGACGGCACTCCAGCTAACATTTCTGGCAAACCCGGCGATGCGGATCAGATCACCGATGCGAACGGGAAAGTGGTTCAAGGCCGTAACCAGTTTACCGTCACGCCTGCCCATAAAATCTGGATTCAGGACACCTGGTTCTTCTCCCCTGAATGGACGTTCACCGGCGGTCTGGCCTATCAGCACGTAGAACGTGACGGGACTAATCTCGGCAGCTTGTATAACGTCGCAGAGAAAAAGAACAAGAAGTACCACGAATTCCTGCCCAGCTTTAACGCGGCCTACCGCATCAATACCGAAAATCAGGTGTTCTATAACATCACGCGCAACATGCGTACCCCGCCCAACTACGTCTTGTATAACGTTGGCGATTCCATCAATACCAAACCTGAGCTGAGCTGGAACCAGGAACTGGGCTGGCGCTTCCAGAATGAGGACATGCTGCTGAGCGCCTCGCTGTTCCTTATCCAGTTTACCGACCGTCAGATCTCCAGCCGTAACGCCGATGGCGATTACGAAATGATCAACGCCGGGAAAGTGGAAAACAAAGGACTGGAACTGGAGTGGAGCGGCAAGCTGCCACATAACTTCAACTACTTCGCCGCTTATACCTATACCGACACCGAGCAGAAAAACAATCTCGCCACCGGTGGCAGTCAGCTCCCCACTACGGGCAAGCAGGTCGCCAACGCGCCGAAAAATATGCTCAACCTCGGGCTGGGCTATGACGATGGCCTCTACTATGCCGGCGTGAACAGCCGCTACGTCGGGTCGTTCTACGGCGACATGACCAATGACGAGAAGATCGGTGGACGTACCGTTTTCGATCTCAGCGCTGGCGTCTATCTGCCAGTGGATAAGAAGATCGTGAAAAGCGCCACCTTACGCTTTGGCGTCAACAACCTGTTCGACAAAGAGTATCTCGACTCTGCACGTTCAGTGAGCTTCAACTCACGATCGTATAACGGCGTATCGGCAGGCACACCGTTTTACAACGTGGGGGAAGAGCGCACCTTCAGCGCTTCACTGGAAGCCACGTTCTAATCCAATAACGTAGTACGCCAGCGCGGTTTCCCGCGCTGGCACTCATCACAAACAATGCCCAACAAGGCAATAGAAGGATCAGGCCATGAACGCCGATATGCTGCACGAGATTATTTTCTACGTCATGTACGCCTCACTGGTGATCGCCCTGATGATCATCATCGAACGCAGTCTCTATTTTTCCTATACGCGTCGACAGGCCAAACGGCTGGAACGCGCGCTGACGGCGGATATTCGCCACGTTCACGATCTGCCGGACGCGCTGACCCAGCGCCCTAGCCTGCCCATCGCCGTCGTCACGCCCGTTCTGGCGCAGTCACATCAGGCAGAAAACCGCGATGCACTTAACGACCTGATCGACGCACAATATCTGCAAAGTAAGCCGCTGCTGTCACGCGGACTCTGGATTCTGGAAACGGTCGTCACCGCAGCACCGCTACTGGGGCTGCTCGGCACCATCATGGGGATTATCGAAACCTTCAAAGCACTATCTGCTGCTGGCATCTCCGACCCGAGCCAGGTTTCTGCCGGGATGGGTACCGCGCTGTACGCCACCGGACTGGGGATCGCCATCGCGCTGGTTTGCCTGCTGGGGAACAATTTCCTGCAAAGCCGAATGGAACACATCAACGAAATGCTGAAAGTCCTGCTGATTCGCGCCGGAATGCCGCATACTCGCCAACAGAAAGCGGGCCCTGCTGTGACGCACAATTCCGTGACAGACAGTGCCGTTACGGAAAAAACGATGGCGGAGAAGCGCTATGCTTAATCGTTGTGGTTTCATCAATCCGGGGCAACGCTGGAAGCATTGCATCAACACACTGCTGACAGGAGGCGTATTGTTTATTGTGAGTGTGTCAGCCTATGCCGACGCCAGCGCTAGCGGCTATCGCATTCCCGGCTATGAATTAGTGTATGACGCCCCGGTGGAAACCACGCTGACCGCCCCCGATCTACGCCCCAGCGATGCGGTGTGGATATCGCTGTTTGATCATGCCCAGCACACCATTGAGTTGGGTCAGTTCTATGTCGCGAATCAGGCGGGAACACGCTTTGATACCGTCTTACAGCATCTGCGTGCCGCCGGAGAACGCGGCGTACGAATCCGCCTGCTGCTTGAAGAGAAAGGGCTAAAAATTTCCACCCAGGACACGCTGGAACAGCTCAAAACGATTCCGAATCTCGAGCTGCGCGTGATTCCTTTTGAACGCCTGAGCGGCGGTATTGTGCATGCCAAATACCTGCTGGTTGATGGCAAACAGGCCTACATGGGTAGCCAGAACCTTGACTGGCGGGCGCTGGAGCACATTCACGAAACGGGATTATTGATCGACGATCCCCGCGTAGTGACTCAGATTAGCGCTATTTTTGAACAAGACTGGCAGGCACAGGCGCGACTGGCCCAAGGCGAAACCGTTCCGCCACTGCCCACCGCAACGCAACCCGCTGACCGTTCGGGTAACTATCTGGTTGCCAGCCCCAAAGCGTTTAATCCCGCTGGTGTGATAGATTCCGAAGAAGAACTCCCCCGCTTGCTGGCCGAAGCCCAGCAGTTGGTCCGTATTCAGGTGATGGATTACGTTCCGCTCTCCTACGGCCCAGAGAAAACACGCCCGTACTATGCGGTGATCGATAACGCGATTCGTGCCGCCGCCGCACGCGGCGTCCAGATCGAGCTGATGGTGTCCGAATGGAGCACCAAAATGCCGAATATTGCCTACCTGAAAAGTCTGGCAGTGCTACCCAACATCCAGATAAAAACGGTGTCGATTCCCCAAGCCAGCAGCGGCTTCATCCCGTTTGCTCGCGTGATCCACAGCAAGGTCATGACCATCGACGGCAAGAAAGCCTGGATCGGTACCAGCAACTGGAGCGGCGGCTATCTGGATAACTCGCGCAATCTGGAGATGGTAATTCAGAACCCAGCGATGGCGCAGCGGGTAGACATGCTCTATACACAACTGTGGAACAGCGAGTACGCGCATCCTCTGCGCATTGATTATGATTACCCGCGGCCCGATCCGGGTGGCATGAAAGAGAAAGAGAAAGATAAGGAGAAGGAAAACAGCCCTTCATCCACGACAGTCGGTACGGTCAACGCACCGTAGCCACCACCAGAATGACATTTGATGGGGAATAGCATGAAACACACGTTGTTAGCACTGCTGGTTGCCGGATTTCTGCCGTTCAGCGTTCAGGCCGCAGGAGAAAAAGTGACGCGCTATGTCGTCACCTTCCCAGACAGCGAACGCGTTGCGTATCAGGGCAAATTCGCCCAGAACTTCCCCAACGGTCTGCCTGTCGGTATTGGTTCCGGCCTCTATTTTACCGGTAAACAGGGCGACGATCTGATGTTCACCACCGTCACCGATCGCGGTCCGAATGCCGATGCGCCGCTGGTCGGCGAGAAAGAGGCCAAGATCTTCGCCAGCCCTGACTACGCGCCGCTGATGATGGATATTCGCGTCAGCGCGAAAGCCGCCGAGGCAATCAACGCCCGTCCGCTGCACGATGCTGAGGGCAATATCACCGGCCTGCCGCTGCCTGGGGACGTTATCGGCACCACCAACGAAGTGGCGCTGAACGATGCACTGCAACCGCTCAGCACCAGCCAGCGCGGGCTGGACACCGAAGGGATTACGCCGGATGGCAAAGGCGGCTTCTGGCTGTGTGACGAATACGGCCCGTTCCTGATCCACGTTGATGCCAGCGGGAAGATCCTGCAAAAATTCGGGCCAACGCCTGCGGGCAGCGAGCATTCAGTCGCCAGCGGCTTACCGAATATCATCAAATGGCGTCAGCCGAATCGGGGTTTTGAAGGCCTGACCCGCCTGCCGGACGGCACGATTGTTATGGCAGTGCAAAGCACGCTGGATATCGACGGCAAAAGCAAAAACAAAGCGCAGTTTACGCGTCTGGTGATGTTTAACCCGGAAACCAAAACCAGCCGTATGGTGGGCTACCCCATCAATATCGACAGCTATAAGAAAGCGAAGGATGCCAAGATCGGCGACATCGTCGCGCTGGATAATCAGCGCATTTTGCTGGTCGAGCAAGGCGCGGATAAAGACAAGCAAATGCAGAACCGCATCTATCTGGTCGATCTCAGCAAGGCGAGCGACCTGACACCGTTCGATGCTGACGGTAAGTCGCCGGAATTTGACGATCTCGCCCAGTTGGAAAAACGCGGCATTACGCTGGCGAGCAAGCAGGAGCTGGTGGATCTGCGTAAGCTCGGCTGGCAGCAGGAGAAAGTGGAAGGTCTGGCGCTGGTCGATAAGCAAACGCTGGCCGTCATTAACGACAACGACTTTGGTCTGCAATCCGTGCTGCAATCCCCGGTTAAAGCGAAAGATAAGGCGGACGACTATCAGGTTACTGCCGATGGCAAACTGACGCGAGATGGCAAGGCGGTCGAGACGACGTTAGCCATCAAACCGTTGGAAAAGCCAGAAGCCGATAACGAACTGTGGGTGATTCAGCTGGCACAACCATTGAAGTCTCATCTTCAATAAGATCTTACTTTTACCAAGGCAGTGTTTAATGCCTGCCCCCAAAAGCAGCGCAAAAGACTAATCAATCCCAAAAAAAGGACAGGAATAACATTTTATGCTCATTGATTTTTAATAATAAAAATCAATGAGCTACTCCCAGACTAGCCCACCAGCTAGTGCAAAAACTATCCAGCACGATTTCCCTCGACACATCAATAAAGAAAGCCTTATTTTCGATATTCGGCATGGCAATACCGCCCAAAAAACACGAGCACAGAGCAACGATGAAATCTCGCAGCCCTTTTTCTCGTGGCCTGATCATCGACAGGTTATGGAAAAACCGGTGCAGTGTTGATCATCGGTGAAATGATTGAACACACATAAATAGGGAAGTTAAAACACCATGAAAAAAATAGCACAACAGACGGACAACGATCATGCAAACACATCCACGGGCTCACATACGGACGCAGCAAGACCGGCGTCGTTACCTCGCCGCCGCTTTTTGCAAGCCGGAGCGGGTGCAGCTTTCAGTGGATTGCTAGGCCAATTCAAAGGAAGTTTCCTCACCCGAGCCATCGCCGCAGTCGCAACGGGCGCGATTGCTCCCTCAATTTATGCCGAAGAACGAATCTTCACACATCCCGGCCTATTACATACCGAAGAGGATTTTTCTCGCATCCGAGATAAAATTGCCAGAAAAGAACAACCCTGGACAAATGCCTGGACCCCGTTCATACAGGATGGCTATTCACAGTTGGGAACGAATCCGCGCGCAACCGATAATCTCGTACGCGGCGGCGAGGGACAAAACTTCCCGGTTTTATATATCGATGTGCAACGCTCCTACCGTCTGGCGGTACGCTGGAAGATTACGCAGGATAAGGCTTATGCCGATGAAGCCCTGAGGTATCTCAACGCCTGGTCTTCTACTCTGAAAACCATCACGGGTAACGCAGACCGCTGGTTAGCAGCCGGTATCTATGGCTATCAATTCGCTAACGTCGCAGAGATTATGCGTACTTACTCCGGCTGGGCGCGCACCGATTTTGAGCATTTCCAAAACATGATGCTGACGATCTTCTACCCGATGCCGCGTAATTTTTTAGACGTTCACAACGGTGCAGAGATTACGAACTACTGGGCGAACTGGGATCAGTGTGCGATTGCCAATATTTTGGCGATCGGCGTGCTGTGCGACCGACCTGATATCTATCAGGAAGCCATTGATTACTACAAGTATGGTCAGGGAAATGGGGCGGGAATGCAGGCCGTTGTACATTTACACCCCGGCTATCTGGGGCAATGGCAAGAAAGTGGCCGCGATCAGGGGCACACCACGTTGGGTATGAGTCTGGGTGTCGCATTCTGCGAAATGGCGTGGAATCAGGGGGATGATATCTACGGTTATGCCAATAACCGCTTCCTCGCCGGTGCCGAATATGTGGCAAAATCCAATCTGTCTGATAGCAATGGCGGTTTCCTTTCCGTTCCGTGGAAAAATTATCGTAATCGCCATGGCCTGATGGAAGGGCTTGGCACCGTCAGCCAGGGAAATAACCGTCCGTGCTGGGAAACAATCTACAACCATTACGCTAAACGCAAAGGAATTGCGACGCCCTACGTTTATAAGTATGTACAGAAAATCACACCAGAGAATGGTGGCGGTGGCGATGGTACGGGCTACGGCACGCTATTGTACACTCGCGATTTGCTCGTCGAGAGTTCAGCACTGAAACCAACTGGCTTAACCGCTTATCGCCGTGGCGACAGTATCGAACTTTCATGGTGGGGCGTCGTCGGAGCCACTAGCTATACGCTTGAGCGTTCAACCTCGGCGAATGGGGCATTCAGCCCAATCGCTTACAACATTACCGACTTATTAACCTATACCGATCAGGATATTATCTCCAGTGCATCCCGCTACACCTATCGTGTTAAAGCACTGGTGAATGGTGGAGAAACACTGGCTTCTGATGTCGTGAGCGTTGCGATAAAAACAGAAGAAATTTTTCATCTGGCGTTTAACGAAGGTTCAGGCACCACGCTGGCTGACAACACAGGAAAATGGGAAGCCAGCACCTTACATGGCGGAGCCAGTTGGGGAACGGGGCCGGATGGTGCTGGCGTTGCGCTGGTGTTAGATGGTGTCGATGGTCATGTCAGCTTGCCCGGAAAAGTGATGGAAAATTTAGGTGATTTCACCGTCGTTACCCGCTTCTGTGCTGACGACAAGCGCACCTGGGCGCGTATTTTCGATATGGGTTCTGGCACCCGACGCTGGATCGCCCTATTGCCTTACAGCAATCTGGGTAAACCCTCATTCAGAACATCCAGTTTGCATGGCTACATGATGGAAGCGTTTGAACCCACCACCGAGACATTCCCCGTTGGTCGTTGGGTCACCGTCGCACTGGCCCAGTCTGGTAATATCGGGATTATGTATATTGACGGGAAAGAGGTCGTGCGGAGTGAAACTCTAACACTAGCGCCTTACCAGCTCGGTGAATTGAGTGCCGCCTACCTTGGCCGTTCACAATATCCGACCGATCCCTACATGAAGGGGCGCTATGATTATTTCAAAATTTACGCAGGTGCCTTGAGCAGCACTGAAATTGCGGCGTTATCCAGTTAAGACGTGTAAACACTCACCGCATGAATACATCAAATTTCATGCGGTGATAGCAGCCAGTAAACAAGGATCAGGCGTGCTCGAACCAGTCGCTATTCTGTTGCGCAATTGGCGTGATCGAATAGATCATTTCCTGCAAATGCTCACGAATCGCTTTTTCCGCGGCATCAGGATCGCGCGCTTTCAGGGCGCTAAAAATCAGGTAGTGCTGTTGAATCAGGCTGGGCGGTGGTGAAACCTGGCTCAGGCTGAGAAAACGTACGCGGTCCATCGTCGCTTTAATCGATTCGATGGTTTCCCACGCCAGCGGACAGTTGGCAATCTGTGTCAGCAGCTGATGGAAGCTGTCATCAAGGCTGAGAAACTCGCGTACCTGATCATTCTGCGCAGCCAGTTCCTGACGGCGTAAGTTGTGCTCCAGCGTCAGCAGCTGTTCTTCCGTCACCATTTCTGCCGCCCGGCGCGCAATCGCACATTCCAGAGCCTGACGAATAAAGCGGGCATCTGCCACGCGCTGCTCGGAGATCTTCATCACAAACGTGCCGCGCTGCGGCAGGATCTGCACCAGTCCGGCCTCTGCCAGCTTGATAAAAGCCTCTCTCACCGGCTGGCGGGAAACGTCAAAACGCACAGAAATTTCTTTTTCAGACAGCAGCTTACCCGGCGGAATATTGCATTCCACAATGTCTTTGCGCAGTACGCGATAAATTTGCTGGTTGACTGGTTCGTTGTTGTTGATCTGAAAAGAGGTGTCCATGCCGTTGTGCTTACCCGAGAAATTTACCGTTTATGATACATGTTAATTAGGGACTATACCCGCCATACTTGTCTGTCATATCTCAAACTGCACGTTTGTTCACTTACCTTACGCCCCAGCCACTCACATGAGTCAGTGGCTGGGGATAATGAGGAACAGCATATCTTTCACAGGAGACCCGCAGCCGGACGTTTCCAAAGAGCATATCGTTCAGTTGCCGCCTGTATTCGACTGGTTTAGACGCTTATCCTCTATTTCAAAAATACATAATTAAACGGCTATCACACTATATTAAACGACTATCAGACTATGGCATAAGTAAATTAGGCAAGAACATTACCGTTTGCGGAAATAAAAAGAGAACCGCGACGAAAATGAGGAATGCCAATAAATACGGCACTGAAGTTTTCATAAAATGTACTGTGTCACATTTTAAAATACCACAGACCGTATACATACAAATACCAACCGGCGGCGTATTCGCTCCCAACAACGTTAAGGTAATAAACATAATGCCGAAATGAATGGGGTCATAGCCTATTTCTGTCACGATGGGCAGTAATATTGGCGTCAACAGCAATACCAGAGGACTGGCATCCAAAACCATCCCGATAATGAGTACCAAGGCAAAAATCAGTAGCATGATACCAGTAGGGCTTTCTGTAAAATCGGTAATGATTTCAGTCATTGCCTGAGGCAATTGATCCAATACGCTGATATGTCCCAGAATAAAGGCAGCCATAACCAAAAGCATGACAATACCCAGATCGCTTAGCGTTTCAGTCAATGTCTCAAGCATTCCTTGCCACGTGAGTTCCTTATAAACCAGACCACCAATAATAATGGCGTAGAGAACGATAAATGCCCCCGCTTCTGAAGTAGTAAACAACCCTAAACGAATCACTACGATGAGAATGACTGGGAACATCAACGCCCAAAAACCGCGACGAAAACTAACCACAACCTCTTTGAACGTCGGCTTTGACAATGTTTCTGGTGGGATTTTCATACGACGAGCCATGATGTAATTCGTTATCATCAGGGTTATCGTCAGCAAAAAACCGGGGATAATGCCAGCGAGGAATAATTTACCGATAGAGACATTACCCACAAATCCAAACAAAATTAACAAGATGCTTGGAGGTAATGTAGCCGTGATCAATGACGCAAAAGCGATAACGACAGCCGTGTAAGCCCGTGGATAGCCCCGCTCAATCATAGAGAAACCGAGCATACGTGACTGCATTGACGCATCAGCGACTGCTGAACCAGCAACGCCCCCCATAAGCATCGCGAGTAATACGTTAATTTGCGCTAATCCTCCGATCATCCAGCCAGTCAGTAAACGCGCAAAATCCAATAAACGCTCTGTAATGCCTGTTCGCGTCAGTAAATTTCCAACCAAGATAAACAAAGGGACAGCAATCATCGGAAATGACTGTGTCGGCGCGGCAAACTTTTGAAAAGCGATACCAAGAGGGAGAAAATCAGACGTGAAGAAATAGGCCAGGCTTGATATGGCAATGACAAATCCTACCGGCATGCCCATCAGCATGAAAACGACGAATAATACACCGGTCAACCATATCATGGTAAATCCCCTCTAATAGATAATGCTCGACGGGTATTAACTTTATCAATCAGTTGCTCAACACAGGTCAATATCATTAGCAAACACCCTGTCGGAACTGCCGCGCTTAAAAAAACATGATTTAATTCTGAAATGGGTAATACATGAGCTCGTGTATCCCAGGTAAAAAGATATCCAGAGTAAGTTCCAAAACCAAGAAATAAGATAATCAAAACTCTATTAATATAATCTATTCCAGTTTGGATTTTCTCAGGTAACCGCTTAGATAAAAAATCAATTCCCATATTACGTTGATTGGCTTGAGCATAATGGATAGAGAACATACTTACCCAAGCGAATAAAACCATTGATATCTCTATAGACCATATCAGTGGATACCCCACTGCTCGTCCAATAGCCGCGACCAGAATAAGTATCACCATGATGATAAACATAATCTTTGCAATGGCTATTTCTATTTTAATCAGTGTTTTCATCTGAAATATCTCACACAACGTCCCGCCGAAAAGGCGGGATCGGCACAGAGGTAATCAAACTAATTTATTTGGTGTCCAACGCTGTTTTCAGGCTGTCACGAGCGGTTTCCAATCCAAGTTTAGCAGGTACATTTGCACAGGCAGTTATAAAGGGAGTGAGATCGATTTCTTCCACTTTCACGCCACTTTTGGACATTTTTTCTAAAACGGCAGCACTTTGCTCTATAATTTTTTGGGATGCGAATGCACCAGCATTATAAGATTCTTCATGAAGAATCTTCTGATATTCGGCAGGAAGTTGGTCAAACCATTTACTCCCAACAATAATCGACGTCATTAAGTGGTAGTGGTTGGTTTTAGTAATATATTTAGCGACCTCATTAAGCTTGGAACCGTATAACGCCGTTGGGTGCGCCTCGGCAGCATCCACTACGCCCGTCTGAATGGCGGAATACACTTCGGACCAAGCCATTGGCGTTGGTGATGCTCCCATGCAGTTGATTGTTTCAATAACGATAGGCGCATCAGGTACCCTTACTCTGACACCTTTTAAATCAGCTGGCTGGGTGAAAGGTTTTTTCGTAATCATCATACGAGAACCTTGATACCAATTGAACGAGAGGCTGACCAAGCCCGATTTTCCCTGTAATTGCGATTCCCATTCTTTAAATATGGGTGTTGTGACAAATTTCGAAGCTTGCTCATAATTTGACAATAAGAAGGGGGCATTCAGTATTGCCAACTCTGGCACAAATTGCGCCAGTCTACCGCCATCAGTGAGAACGCCAACATTACTTCCCACTTGAGCCTGCTGAATTAGTTCACCATCGGCTCCCAACTGACCGCTAGGAAATAACCTCACACGTACTTTTTTATCAGTGCGTTTTTCAACGTTTTTCTTAAATTCCTTAAATCCAGCATAAACAGGATCATCCGGAGCTAACGCAGTGCTCAAGTTGAAATCATATGTTTTGGCGGCAACGGAAGATAAGGTAAAAAGCGAAAGTAATGAGGCAAGTGCTATTTTTTTGCATATCCTCGGTGTTAAAGCATAAAAATACTTCCTTTCGAAAGTTAAGGTATATTTTGACATATCTTTCTATTCTCCGAAGGAAAAATCATGAATGTAAAAATACTAGATACGCTAATTCAACACATCGAAATTAAATCCCCCACTTCTCAGTTATCAGAAAAATAGACTATTTACATCATCACTAACGGTTTATTGACCTTACCCATTAGTCAAACATTATTTAATCATTATCTCAGGTCACTCAGCGCCGCTTCTATCGCATTGCAGAATATTACCAATGATCATCTTTTCACTTCTTGTGCCAGCTCCACGACTTCAGCCCATACGCCATCATCAACAGGGATGCCTTTGACAAGATTCTCTTGCCGATTTTTAGCTGAATGTTCTCCGGGATAATAAACTTCTGTTTGGCCTTCTGCCTGCGTCGATGTCTTGACATAATCCGCCACGCTGTCAGCCATACGCTCGCTAAATTCACTGCCGCCAAGCTGGGCTGGATCGAAAACAATAAAAATCTGGCTGGCTCCAGTGCAACTGCCTTTACCAATTTTATCAATCTCATTTGTCGGATGGCCTGCGGACAGCAACGCCGCCATCGCATCTAACAAAACGGCCAGCCCCGAACCTTTCCAGTATCCGGTTGGAAGGATGCGCATAGATTGTTCAATTGGCCTCGGTTCATCGGTTAAATTTCCCTGCTGATCAAAACCGCCAGGAAAAGGCAGACGTTCGTTTTTAAGCCGCGTAACCTGTAATTTGCCGTATGAGTACTGCGACATCGCCATATCTAATACGATCGGCCCTTTTTCTCTCGGCACAGCCATCACAAAAGGGTTGTTACCTAAGCGGGTATTTTTAGCCCCCCACGCAGGCATACACGATTCCGTATTCGTCCAACACATTGCGGCAAGACCTTGTTCCGCGGCTTTCCAGCCGTACGCGCCTCCACGCATCCAGTGGGTAGTATTGCGTAAAGCAACAATCCCTATGCCATTTTCACGCGCTATCTCCGCTGCTTTTTCAACCGCAAACAAGGCGTTGGTGACACCAATCCCCTGATTACCGTCATAGATCTGAATCACACCTAATGATTTGACCTGAGTGGGCTCAGCCTGAATATCGATCCAACCTTTTTTGACATAGTCAATAAACCGGGATACGCGGTTTAAGCCGTGCGAATAAACCCCATCACAACTGGATTCTGTATGAATCTGTGCGCAAACGTCCGCTTTTTTCTCGCTTAATCCCGCGTTCAAAAATGCCTTCTTTACAGTCTCTTTCATGACATCAAAACTAATTCTTTGCATATTTTTCATCTCATTTCTAAGACCAACATTCCACGATGGACATCATCATGACTGAATATCTACCAGCACTTCGCAGCAACTTTTTGGCACCTGTTCAACTTAGCTCATTTATCCGCCATTACCTACTACCATACAAGTACACCAATAGTGATAACTTGAATCACCTCACATTTATTAACATTTGCAACATTTATCGAAAAACCATAAATAGCAGAAGGAGGAACAGGAATGCATCAAGAGGGAAAAGAGGATGTGGCAGGCGAACCATAGGAACATTAACGCTGTGCTTCAGAGCGCTAATGATGAAAGTCCTTTTTAGTTGATCTTCAACGTAATATGGCAGGTGTCATGGTTACCGCAATCCTGTTGCGGTGAGATAGAGATATTGCAGGACAAGGGGCCATCCGTATTTCCCTTGCCCTGTATGGTCACAAACATAGCCAACGCGATCGGTTTTGAAATTACCAGTCCATTGCCTGTAACGTCCCTTTCACGCCTTTTTCTAGCAACGTCAGATAATGCTGCGTCACCGCATCGACAAAGACAGGGTTCTTCGGTAAGTCCTCACCAAAAATCGCCGTCAGCGCCAGCAGCGCCGCGACTCGGCTTTCACCTTCTGGGCTGCGTTGCACCGTTTCAGCGATCAGATCTTTCAGCGGATCGCTAATTTCAATCGGTTTTCCTTGCTCATCCACGCCGCCCACATAGCGCATCCATCCCGCCACGCCGAGCGCCAGCGCATCAAAACGGCTGCCGCGTGCCAGATGCCAGCGGATCGAGTCCAGCATCCGCTGTGGCAGTTTTTGCGAACCGTCCATCGCAATCTGCCAGGTGCGGTGCTTTAACGCACGGTTACGATAGCGATCCAGCAGCGCATCCGCATAGGCGGCGAGATCGACACCCTGTGTACGCAGCGTCGGAGCCTGTTCACGCAGCATCAGATGATGTGCCGCCGCGACCAGGTCGTTGTCCTGCATGCACTCGCTGATATGCTGGTAGCCTGCAAGGTAGCCCAGATACGCCAGAAATGAGTGGCTGCCGTTCAGCATACGCAGCTTCATTTCCTCAAACGGCAGGACATCCTGTACCAGCTCCGCACCGGCTTTTTCCCATGCAGGACGGCCGTTGACGAAGTTATCTTCAACCACCCACTGGAAGAACGGTTCACAGGCGATCCCCGCGGGATCGACTACGCCCAGCTGTCCCTGAATTGTCTCCAACGTTTCCTCGGTGATAGCCGGAACAATCCTGTCCACCATCGTGGACGGAAAGGTGACGTGCTGTTCAATCCAGCGCGCCAGTTCGATATCCTGCAGCTCGGCCAGTTGCACGATCACGTTGCGCGTGACGTGCCCGTTTTCTGGCATATTGTCGCAGGACATCACGCTGAATGCCGGTAGCTGGCGTTCCCGTCTGCGTTTAATCGCAGCCAGAATCACACCGGGCAGGGAGCGTGGTTCTGCGGGTAACCCCAGATCGTGGCAAATCAGCGGATGTTCACTATTTAACTGCCCCGTCGCCGGGTGGTGGCAATAGCCTTTCTCCGTGACGGTAATCGATACGATGGCGATATCCGGCGCGCTTAGCGCTTCCAGCACTGCCTCGATGCCTTCGACTTCCGCATGCAGCGCGCTGGTCGCTACACCGATGACCCGGCTATTCCAGCCGCTGTCCGCCATTTCGGAAACCGACCACAGCAAATCCTGCTGGCGAATGGCTTCAATTTGCTGCTCGCCGCCAATCAGGTTGATTTCGCAATAGCCCCAGTCGCTACCGTGTTCCGCCGCCAGCTTATCGGCACAGACCGCCTGATGCGCCCGGTGAAATGCGCCGAAGCCAATATGCGCAATACGTGTTTTTAGCTGGCTGCGGTTGTAACGCGGCACCACAACCTGCGGTTTAAGAGTGGAAAATTCACTGATACTCATCGTTATCCCTGATAGGTGATTCAAAAAATACGTCTGTGCCCTAAATGATTCGAGTTGCAGACAGGTCAACTCATCTGCAACTCGAACAATGACAATCTGAACGTTACGCCGCGTCGTCTAATGCATCCAAGTCACGGTCTTTCACTTCCGGCATACAGATAGCCGCGAATAAACCAATCACTGAGTAAGCAATCATCATCACGACAATCGGCCACCAGGAACCGGTCATGTTGCAGAAAATACCTGCTAACACCGGACCAAAACCAACGGCAACCAGACCACCCGTTTCTTTGGCAATCGCCATTTGCGTAAAGCGGCTGCGTCCACCGAATATTTCCGCCATCGTGATATTTTCCAGCGCAAATAATCCCAGTACCGCGAAGTTATGAATAATGATAATGCTGACGACAATTACGTTAACGCTATTCTCTTTATCAACGATAAGAGAGAGCATTGGGTAGGCTAACAATATCGCCGAGATATTCAGAATAATATACGGTACGCGGCGACCAATTTTATCCGAGAGCCATCCTAATAATGGAATGGTGATAAAACCAATAATGGAGCTGATCATCAATGCATCGGTCGGAATAGATTTATTGAACAACAGCGTTTGAACTAAATATCCCGCGAGGAAGGTCTGAATTAATCCTGAATTTCCCGCCTGTCCGAAACGTAATCCTGTTGCCAGCCAAAACGCCTTGCTTTTGAACATGGACAGTACCGATTTTTGCTCGCTTTGCTCAACCACCAGAGCAGGTGACGGCTCTTCAGTATCAGAGACATCATTACTGACTTTTTCAAAAACCGGGCTTTCTTTCAGGTTCATACGCAGCCAGATCGCAAAGATCATCACGACTACGCTGGCCAGGAACGGTACACGCCAGCCCCACGCCAGTAACTCTTCTCGCGAGAGGGCAAAAAACATGACGGCCCAGATAGCCGTGGCGCTGAGCGTGCCGCAGTTGGTGCCCATTGCAACCAGTGAGGAAATAATCCCGCGTTTCCCTTTCGGCGCGTATTCAGCCAGCATGGTACCGGCACCGGAAATCTCGGCGCCCGCCCCTAACCCCTGCACGATACGCAAGGTCACCAGTAAGATGGGCGCGAAAATACCAATCTGTGCGTAGGTTGGTAGCACGCCAATTAACGTGGTACAGATCCCCATCATGGTAATGGTAATAAAGAGCACTTTCTTTCTACCGATGGAGTCCCCCATCCGGCCGAAAATAAAGGCACCGACGATACGTGCGACATAACCTGCGCCGTAGGTTCCCATTGCCAGAATCAGCGCCATCGCCGCCGATTGTTCAGGGAAGAATATTTCATGGAAGACCAATGCCGCACCGAGCGAATACAATTGGAAATCCATAAATTCTAATGCGGTGCCCAGCCAGCCGGACACCGCCGCCTTGACTAAATCAGAGGTACTTCTTACAGGCTTATCTTGTCCAGATGCGATCTGCGTATTCATATATATACTCTCGACGATTTGTAATTATGGTAGAGCACAGTAAGTAAAATTACCGTTCATCATGGTGTCGCAATCCACTCCAGCCCGTTATTGATGGTCTGGAGTGATTAAGAGAGAAATAATTACTTCAAAGGAATCATTATATTATTCTGTAGTCGATATGGTTTTTCCTTTTATATATTCCCTGTTGCCAATAAAAATATTTATACTCGTCATACTTCAAGTTGCATGTACGTTGGCTACGTTCACTCACCCGAATCACTTACTTCAGTAAGCTCATCGGGATTCCTTCTCTTGCCGCCTGCATGAAACTCGAATTATTTAGAGTGTTTACTCGTCATGCATCATTAAACGTCAGCAGGACTTTACAGCAGCGTTTTTGATCTTTTTCAAAGACCTCAATCGCCTGTACCACCTGCTGATAATCAAACCGATGGGTAATCAGTTTGGCCGGATCGATACGTTTCGCTTTCAGCCACTCAATCACGATAGGGAATTTGTTGGCATTCAAGCGCGATGAGAAAATGGAGATCTCTTTGCTGGTGATTCCCTGTTGGCTGATCTGACAAGGCTCGCTGGAAAAACCCATGATGGCGATGCGTGCCGCAGGAGAAGCAATCGTAATCGCTTCCTGCAAAATAGACGGATGGCAGGCAGCATCAACAATCAGCGTCGGCTTGATATTCAGCGCGTCCAGCTCATCTTTTAATGACAGCGAGGCGTTGTTGATAACCCTGTCCGCTCCGCTACGTAATGCCATATCCAGACGTTCAGGAATGCGATCGACGACGATGACTTCCTTCACGTTGAACACGCCTTTCAGTACCTGAACCGAGGTTAACCCCATCGGTCCCGCACCATAAATCAGGGCGACATCCTGCTCCGTCGGCTTCACCTGTGCGGTCACGTTGGCGGAAATCGTGAAGGGCTCGACCATCACGGCGAACTCATCAGGGATCTCATCCGGGATGATGTGCGCGTTCTTCGCCGGTACGGCAGCGTACTCGCTGAACCCGCCGTCGCGATGCACACCCAGCACTACCAGCGAGGTACAGACGTTCGGCTTGCCGATTGAGCAAGGGTAGCAGTGGCCGCAGCTCACTACCGGATCGACTGAGACGCGCTCGCCCAGACGGGATGCCTCCACGCCCTCACCCACCGCCTCAATCACGCCGAAGAATTCATGCCCAATTACGCGCGGGTATTTAGCAAAAGGGTTATGCCCGCGATAGATGTGGCTGTCCGAGCCACAGATACCGGCCAGCTTTACCTTCACCCGAACTTCACCTGCCGCTGGCTGCGGAATAGGACGTTCTTCAATCACCAGCGTATTCGGCTGCTGTATCACAATGCTTTTCATATTTTGGCCTCTGATTACCTATTCCACTCTTACCAATTCCACAATGTGCCGTCTTCCAGACGGGCAACCGGCAGATAAGCGGGGTCATAGGGGTATTTGGCCGCCAGCTTTTCATCAAACTCAATGCCTAACCCCGGTTTTTCGCCTGGGTGCATGTAGCCGTTATCGAACGTCCAGTTATGCGGGAACACTTCCAGCATTTGCTCCGAATAACCCATGTATTCCTGTACGCCGAAGTTTGGCACCCAGAGGTCAAAATGCAGCGCCGCCGCCATGCAGATAGGCGACAGATCCGACGGCCCGTGTGAACCGGTGCGCACCTGATAGAGCGAGGCAAAATCGGCGATACGGCGCATGCCAGTGATCCCGCCCGCATGGGTAATCGTGGTGCGAATGTAGTCGATGAGCTGTTCTTCGATCAGCTGTTTGCAATCCCAGATGCTGTTAAAGACTTCACCAACCGCAATCGGCGTAACCGTGTGCTGGCGGATTAAACGGAAGCACTCCTGGTTTTCCGCCGGCGTTGGGTCTTCCATCCAGAACAGACGATAGTCTTCAATGCTTTTACCAAAGCGCGCCGCTTCAATCGGCGTCAGGCGGTGGTGCATGTCGTGCAGCATGTGCTCGTTGAAGCCAAACTTGTCGCGCACCGCTTCAAACAACTTCGGCGTGAAATCGAGGTATTTTTCCGTCGACCACAGTTGCTCTTCTGGCAAGTTGCCTTTCGTCGCCGGCTCATACGCCAGCCCTTTGCCTTTCGCCATACCGTAGGTGGTTTTCATACCCGGCACGCCGCACTGTACGCGAATCGCCTTGAAGCCCTCATCGCGATGCTTAGCGTAATCGTCCAGCACTTCATCAATCGAGTGGCCCGTGGTGTGGCAATACACCATAACGCCCGTGCGCGATGCGCCGCCCAGCAGTTGGTAGAGCGGCATGTTGGCGGCTTTGGCCTTGATGTCCCACAGCGCGGTATCGACTGCTGAAATGGCAGACATCGTCACCGGGCCACGACGCCAGTACGCGCCTTTGTAGAAATACTGCCAAATATCTTCGATCTGGTGCGCATCACGGCCAATCAGCTGCGGACACACATGATCTTTGAGGTAAGAGGCGACCGGCAGCTCACGCCCGTTGAGCGTCGCATCGCCGAGGCCGGTTAATCCGCTATCTGTCGTAATTTTCAGGGTGACAAAGTTTCGCCCCGGGCAGGTGACAAACACTTCAGCGCTGACAATCTTCACGTTACTTATCCTTCTGTGCATGTAGCCATTCGTTTATGCTGACTACCATACAAGTATATTAATCGAGATAATTTGAATCACCTCACATTTATTCACATTTGCAACATTTATCTAAAACCCATGAAGATCGGGAAGAGAAACCGAGGTGCATCGAGGGATAAAACGTAGGGAAATAAAAGGCAGGCGGCGGCTTATGCGGTCAATGCATCAGGAATTGGACGCACGCGGAACATGTTCTCCGTTGCGGTACACGCGCTGGATATCCGCACCTTTCAAACAAGGAAAGCGCCCTACCGGACGGACTCGCTGTTGTAGTCTTGCAGGAAATCCAGAAACAGCCGCACCATGGGAATGTTAGTGCTGCGCTTTAGATAGCTAATGGCGAAAGTCCTTTTCAGCTGCTCTTCCAGCGGAATAACCGCGACGTCGTAAGCGGTCAGGCTTTTCGCGACAGACGAACAGAGGAAGACCACACCGGACAGGTTAATCACCAGATCCATAATGATGTCCATGTTGCTGCATTCGCGAAAATAGCTTGGGTTGATGCCCTGTTGAGTGAAGGATTTGGAAACGGCGGCATGTTCCCCTGTCCCTTTCTGCGGCACGATCAGCTTTTCTTTGACCATCTGCGGCAAGCTGAGCGTCTTGCTGTCGGCAAGCGGGTGCGATCTTGCCATCACCGCAACAATGTCATCGATCTGACAAATGGTGTGATGAAACAGCGGATCGTTCAGGTACTCATCAAAAGGTGTCGAGAAAGACAGGTGGATCTCTCCATTACGCACCCTTTCCAGTAAATCGGTGCTGACGCCGTCAATGAAAGAGATATCGATATTGGGATAGGCTTTCTGAAACAGGTTAAACATATTGTAGTGAGCCAGACGATTAAAAATCGGAATCACGCCAACCAGCAGCGCGCCATCCGTGCTTTCCTCATAGCTGCTGACAAACTGCTCCAGCTCATAATGCTCTTTAATCATCCCCTGAATTTTGTCAGCAAAGATCTTCCCGAATGGCGTCAGAGAAAACTGCCGGGTGGTTCGGTTAATCAGTTTTCTTTCCGTTTCAAGTTCCAGCCGCGCGATCTCCTGCGACAAGAAGGCCTGAGAGATATTCAGCGCCTTCGCCGCTTTAGTGAAACTCCCGACCCGGATGAGTTCCTGATAATAAATCACACGCTTTATACTGAACATTGTTTTATATTACGCATCAACTGTCTCGTTTATAACCACCCATAATAACAATTATAGGGCTCTGTAAATAATCAAATGTGATTAGATGCACATTTAATTCATGAGAAATAGCGTTAATGGTAGATATAGTCAACTTATTATCAAGGAGGAAATAATTCATTAGCTTAAGACAGTCCAATCCATATTATTAAAGATTTTTTAATATTGTTTTTACAAACACAACATCGTTCTTCACAAACCGCTCTGATTTACATGCTTCTAACAAAGGACTGAAAGTATGCACTATCCGAAAACAGCCAAAATAGTATTAGCCTCACTGACGATGATGAGTTCCAGCGCAATCAACGCGGCACAGAACCAACATGAAATCGCCGTAAAGCAGGAAACTACTTCGGTGAAGTTAATCTCTGACGTCGTTTATTCTCAGGTATCAATGCGCGGCTACCCTAACGTCGCATTAAAAATGGATATCCTTCAGCCTGAAGCAAAAGAAGCGCTCCCTGTCGTATTATTCATTACCGGCGGCGGCTTCATTAACGCCAATAAAGATAATTATCTGCAACAGCGCCTTAGCATTGCCGAAGCGGGCTATGTAGTTGCCAGTATGGAATACCGCGTCGCGCCTACCGTACTTTTCCCCTCTCCGCTAGAGGATGTAAAGTCCGCCATTCGCTATCTGCGCGCTAATGCGAAAAAATTTGGTATCGACGGCCAACATGCCGCAGTTTTCGGTTCATCGGCAGGAGGCTATCTGGCGGCGTTTTCCGGGGTAACAAATGGCTCAAAAGCCTACGATAAAGGCGATCACCTCGACCAAAGCAGTGATGTCCAGGCCGTCATTGATTTCTATGGCTTATCCGACCTAACGCTCGTCGGTGAAGGCTTCCCAGACGATGTCGTTCAGAAACACGCATCACCTTCCGCAACAGAAGCTATCTGGGTTAACGGCACCGCAGTATTTAATGAAGGGGGCTCGATTACTCGCTATCCCGATAAAGCCGCAGCGGCCAACCCGATTAACTTTATCAGCGGCACCACACCTCCGTTCCTGATTATGCACGGCACAAACGATACCTCGGTTTCTCCACGCCAGACCGAGAGACTGCATCAGGCTCTGACGGCGAAAAATATCGAATCCACCTACTACAGCGTCAAAGGTGCCGAGCACGGCGGGCCGCATTGGCTGCAACCGGAAATCATGCAGATTACCGTCCGCTTTCTTGATAAGCACCTAAAACCTTAATACCCGTTTACGGTTTTTAGTATATCCCCCCATTATTTTGTTACACAAACGTTAGTGCTAAATACGCACTAACGTTTTTTATTTGTTACGGAAAAAGTCATTGTCCATTCCGCCCCCCTTTATTACTCACATAAAAAATCGACAATATGATACACATCAATTATTCGTTTTTATCACAAAAAATAAAAATAGCAACTTGCATCCATATAATAGAAACACAATTTCTTAAACGAACGAGGGAAATAAAAATGGCATTTATAACAAATCAACATTTGTTATATACGGATATACAAAAAAATAAACGTGACCAAACGCACACTTAACCTTTAATTCCCATGTTCCAATAAAACCACAATAACAACGTGGCCAACTTATTATTTTCATCGTAATAATGAAGCATCATTCCCTATTAGCGCCACACTGCGAAATATTAACGCTATTGCTGGATTACTACTATCTGGCGTTCGCGCGGCTATCACCCCAATGTGAAGATTTATAATATGGAAGAATTATCTCGCCGTCGTTTTATTGCCTATATGGGAGGTACGATTGCTATTAGTGGGCATATCGGTCTCGCACAAGCGCAAAATGAACCCGAAAAAATGCAGGGTAAATTAGCGGTTAAATATGGCTTATTGCATAACGAAATGCGCTGTATCGGCTGCAAAGCCTGTATCAAGGCCTGTAAAGAGACCAATAACGTACCCGATGGCGTAACCCGACTGGATATACTGCAAACCGTCGATATTCCCGCCGTCGAGAAGACGCGCGCCATTAAGCAATTTTTCCGTAAATCCTGTCAGCACTGTGAGAACCCGCCCTGCGTTGCGGTCTGCCCAACGGGAGCCTCCTTCAAAGACGCACTCACCGGTATCGTCGACGTCAACGATAAACGCTGCGTGGGCTGCCGCTACTGCATTGCCGCGTGCCCTTACCACGTGCGTTTCATCAACCCCGTTACGAAGACAGCAGATAAATGTAACTTTTGTCGGGAAACCAATCTAGCCGCTGGGAAGCAGCCCGCCTGCGTCGAAATCTGCCCCACTAAAGCCTTGGTATTTGGCGATCTCAACGATCCTGAAAGCAACATTGCCAAGATGATCGCGAGCAACGCGACCTACCGCTCCAAGGTCTATTTGGGCACCGAACCCCAGCTCTACCGCATGCCGGGGAAACGAGGAGAAATCGACAATGCATAATGCCTTCACGTTCGACACGCTGGTATGGGATTGGCCCATCGCCATTTATCTTCTTCTGGTCG
Source organism: Pectobacterium jejuense (assembly GCF_026800125.1). Classification (NCBI taxonomy): domain Bacteria; kingdom Pseudomonadati; phylum Pseudomonadota; class Gammaproteobacteria; order Enterobacterales; family Pectobacteriaceae; genus Pectobacterium; species Pectobacterium jejuense. The sequence goes on from NZ_JAPQKX010000006.1 coordinate 190,021, forward strand.
GCATTTCGGCGGGCATGGTGTCGCTCTCGATGCTGCTCAGGCACTACGTTCCCAGCGAATATCACGGCAGTAACCTTGTCATCAAAGCCACGGCCATCGTGGCACCGCTCGCCGTGATCCTCGGGCTGGTGATTCTGATTTTTCACCTGACTCGACCGCTAGCCTTCTGGTATTTGATGATTTTTTACAACCCGACCTCCATCATGTCGCTTGGTGTGATGCTCTTTCAGGTGTATTTCGTCGTGATGCTGTTATGGATCATCACGCTTTATCATGACGGATGGCTGACGCAGCTTGAGACCGTCTGGCACCGGCCCGCTTTGGCTGCGCGAGCGCGTAAGTTAACGGCGATGATCGTCAAAAAAGCGGCGGTGATTGAAAACCTGCTGCTGGTGCTGGCGATCCTGCTCGGCTGCTATACCGGCTTTCTGCTGTCTGCGCTGAAATCGTTCCCGTTACTGAATAACCCCGTTCTGCCCGTCCTGTTTCTGGTATCCGGCACCACCTCCGGCATTGCTGTCATGCTGCTGGCCAGTGCATGGGGGCGCAATACGTCGGGGCATTCACACTCCCTGCATTTCATCCATCGTGTGGAAACGCCAGTGGTGTACGCCGAACTGTTCCTGCTGTTCGCGTTCTTTATCGGGCTGCTGCTTGGTGGCGGGCAAAAGGTTGTCGCCGCGCAGACCGCGCTGTCGGGTTTCTGGGGCGGCGTATTCTGGATTGGCATTATTGGCATCGGCATTGTGATCCCATTCATTGCCAATCAGGTGCGCAAGCCTTCCACGCATTCCGGCAAAGGCCAGCTGATTACGTTAGCCACCATGAGCCTGTTCGGCGTGTTCCTGCTACGACTGTTCGTGCTTTATGCCGGACAAATGACGGTGGCCTGAATGAACACGTCATGGGTCTTATTCTGGATTGCATCGGCTACCTTTTTCATGCAATCCCTGGATACCACCATGGTGTATGTCGCCATTCCTGCCATCGCGCAGTCGCTACACCAGCCGGTGTTGCATATGGAAGCGATTGTGATCGCCTATATTGTCACGGTCGTCGCATTTACGCCGGCCAATAGCTGGCTGGCGGAACGACTAGGGGAACGGAAAACCTACCAGATCGCGATGGCCATTTTCACGCTCGGCTCGCTGCTGTGCATGACGGCAACCACACTCAGCAGCTTAAGCGTTTTCCGCTTTATTCAGGGCATCGGCGGTGCGCTCATGCTGCCCATCATCAGAACCGTGATATTGCGCACCACGCCGCAGAAGCTGAAATTACGCTTCCTGAATCGGGTGACCTTATTGGGATTACTCGGCACCCTGATCGGCCCCGTTTTCGGCAATATTCTGGTTAGTTTTCTCTCATGGCAGGCTATTTTCCTCGTGAATATCCCGCTGGCTTTACTCTGCTTTTTTCTGGCAACTAAATATATTCCTGTTGCTGCCATAAAAGAGACACCCCGCACGGGTGCCTATGAAGTCGCCTTTCCCATTTTGATGTTATTTCTCGTGGCCTTCATGTTAACCACCGCTACGAAAAATATATTGCCAACGTTCGTCATGCTATTTCTGTCTTGTAGCATGTTGGGCTTGGTATTTATTTATTATCGGCAGCATCTCATTGCAGAAACGGCATTATTCCCTCGCGCCCTGTTTGGCATCAGAACCTTTTCTGTCGGCGTTATTGGCGGCATCGCGACGCGAACATTACTGGCATCGACGCCCGTCGTGCTGTCGTTAATGCTGCAAACGACGCTGGCCTGTAAACCCGCGGAAACCAGCCTGATTTTACTGCTCTTTTCCAGCGGCGCACTGCTATCAAAACTGCTGTTCGAACCATTGGTCAAGCGTATTGGCTACCGTCGGCTGCTGATGCTGACAACCAGCATCACGTCGCTGTGTATCCTCGCCCTGAGCGCTGCCGTGCAAGAGAAATCAATGCTGCTTATCGGCATCATCGCCATGCTGTTAGGCGTGCTGATTTCAACCTTATATTCAGCAGCAGGCACGCTGGCCTTTAGCAACCTGAATAACAGCACGTACCACAGCGGTAATAACCTGCTGACCATTAGCCAATTACTTTCCGTCATGCTCAGTATGACGCTGACGTTTCCGATATTACGCTTTCTTTCTCAGTTTGAAATTCTCTTCAACCTTAACCCTTTCAGCCTGTTGTTTTTATTACTCGGCATTGGCTTACCCATTTGCTGCCTGATATTCAAGCCCCTCAATAACGACGACGGCTATCACTTTATTCATGGGAGATAAATTTGTGACTCACCGTATTCATTCAAAAACTACTGGAACTATTGATATGAAAATCTGCTCAGGAATCCTTCCACTCTGCCTGTTATTCGCAATGGGAACCGCGGTTGCGCAAGAAGGGAATTTTAAAGCTGGCACCTATTCCGCCGCGAGACAGGGTATCGGCGGGGACGTCACCGTTACGCTCGATATCGATGCGCAGGGGAAAGTCCTTAAATCGACGATTGATGCCCCGGAAGAAACGCCGGAAGTCGGCGGGGAAGCCGCCATCGAACTCGCAAAAACCATGACCGAAAAACAGAGCATTCAGGTTGATGGCGTGTCCGGTGCCACGATGACCAGCGGTGCGGTGAAAGAAGCAGCAGAAGACGCGTACTCACAGGCTAAAGCGAATTAATCCCGTTGGTTCTCCACGCGCAGCACGACTGCATTGTAAGAATACGAATGACATTAAGGAAAACATCATGACACGCTTCAGAAAAAGTGTACTCGCGACGCTCTGTCTCTCGATGATGAGCTGGTCTACCGCGCAGGCGGCGGACGCGGCAAAACCGGAAATCCCGAAAAGCGCGGATATCGTTATTATAGGCGCAGGCGCGGCGGGCACGTCGGCAACGATGGCTGCCGCAGAGAAAGGGGCAAAAATCGTCTTACTGGAAAAACAACCGATTGTCGGTGGCACCGGTAACTTTGCCGAAGGCATCTTCGCCGCCAACAGCAGCCTGCAGAAACGTCAGGGGATTGTGGTCACGCCTGATATGGCCTTTAAGACCATCATGGATTACAGCCACTGGATGGCTAATCCCTTCGTGGTGCGCGCTTTCGTCAACCGTTCTGCGGATACGATTGAATGGGTGAAATCGAAAGGCATCAAGTTTGAATATATCGGCCCCGGCGGCCCTGGCGGCATGCTGACCTGGCATGTGATCGACGGCCCCGGCCACGGACGCCACCTGATCAAGACATTCCACGAGCAGTTTAAAAGCATGGATGTCACCACGCTGGTGAAAACGGCGGGTAAAGATCTGGTCGTGAAAGACGGCAAGGTGACGGGCGTTATCGCGCAAGATAGCGAGGGCAACACCATCCAGATAGACGCCAAAGCCGTCATCATCGCGACCGGCGGCTATGCCAACAATAAAGAGATGCTGCAAAAATACGCCGCTTTCCCCGATACCATCATGGTCGGTAACGTCGGTAAAGACGGCGACGGAATTAATATGGCCTGGAAAGCCGGAGCCAAACCGGACGGCCTAGGCCTGCTGCAAGCCTATCGCCCTGGCCTGCCAGACTACGCCCCGAACTCTCACCTGCTGGCCGCCGCGCGTCAGCCCTATCTGTGGGTTGACCAACATGGCCGCCGCTTTACCGATGAATCCAACGTCATCATCTGGCCACACTCCGGCAACGCGCTGTCAAAAGCGGGCGGCATCATGTACTCCATTTTTGACGAGACATCCCGTAAGCATTACGTCGAAGACGGCATTGATGTGCCGATTGGCGAATGGGTGATCGCCAATACCAAGCTGACTAAATTTGATAGCGAATTTACGAAGGAAAGTCAGAAAAATCGCGGCTTCGTTTTCAAATCTGCCACCATTGACGGGCTGGCGAAAGAGATGGGCGTTGATGCGAGCGTGCTGAAGAATACGCTGGAAGAAAACAACAAGTTTGCGACGCAAAAGCGGGATGAGGTGTTTAACAAAAACATGGATTACCTGCGTCCGGTCAAAACCGGTCCGTTCTATGCGGTGAGAATGCAACCGGCAGCGCTAGGCACATTAGGCGGCGTGAAGATCGACGAGAAAATGCAGGCGATAGATAAATCCGGTGAGGTCATTCCGGGTCTGTACGTTACGGGTAATGATGCTGCTGGCATGTATGGTGACACCTATGACCTGCTGTTAGGCGGCGGCACGTTTGGCTTTGCGCTCAACTCCGGTCGTATCGCGGCAGAAAGCGCCCTCGATTATATGAAGTTCAGCAAGAAATAAGCACCAGTACTTAAGCCAGCCTGTATGCCGATGCGGGCTGGCTTTTATTTGAGAGGAATAGATTCAAACGGGATTCACTGCGAGCGGAATAGCATTCCACTCATCCAGCTTTACGAAACGTCAGGTTAAAACGGCATTCGTCGGACATCCCTTCCGGCACGTTGCCGCTTTTCAACGGCAGAATGCCGTGGAAATAGAGCCGCGATTCACCACCCCAGACCACCACATCGCCGTGTGTCAGCGGAACACGTTGCGCTTTATCACTACGCGCCATGCCGCCAAACAGGAACATCGCGCTGAGCCCCAGCGAGACGGACACGATAGGCTGGTGAAAATCCCGTTCGTTTTTATCCTGATGCAGAGACATACGCGTACCGACATCATAGCGATTGATGAGGCAGGCATCCGGTTCAAAATCAGCAAAACCCGCTTCGCTCGCCGCCTGCTTCGCCAGTCGGGAAAAAACCTTTGGCATCGCGGGCCACGCCTCTCCGCTCAGCGGATCCTGTGCGGTGTAACGATAGCCGCGTTCATCCGTCACCCAACCGAGCGGCCCGCAGTTGCTCATCGCCACCGACATCACAAAACCGCCCGGCGTGACCATATTCCGCAGCGGCGCTCGTGCAGTGACGGCTTTCAGCGCCGCAAGCAGCACCGGAGCATCGTCATAGGCGCGACCACGCAGGATGACCGCCCCCAGTGCCAGCGTTTCCGTCCAACGGCGCGGCGCTTCATCGGCAAATAAATCAAAATTCACGATGACGATTCCCCTTGCAGATGTACGGTCTGCTCTTTCTCCAGCAGTTCTTTGTCCAACTGCTCTTTATCCAACAGGGCACGTTTACGCACAATGCCCCAGCGATAGCCTGACAGCGCACCGTCATGTCGGACCACGCGATGACAGGGAATCGCAACCGCCAGCCGGTTTGCCGCACAGGCACCCGCGACCGCGCGTACGGCGGCCGGCGATCCAATGCGCTCAGCGACATCACGATAGCTCAGCGTTTCTCCAGCCGGAATCGCCCGTAGCGCCTGCCAGACTCGCTGCTGAAATGCCGTGCCGCGAATATCCAGCGGCAGCGTGAACCCAATAGTCGGATCGTCAACAAACCCGACAACCTGCGCCATGCGTCGTTCAAACGCCGCATCGCCGCCAATTAGCTGTGCGTTAGCAAACATCTCCTGAAGCGCGTTGAGCAGAGGTTCAGGATCGTCTCCCAGCAGGATCGCGCAGATCCCTTTCTCACTTTCTGCCACCAGCACCTCGCCGAGTGAGCAGCGGCCAACGCCAAAGCGGATCGTCATCCCTTTTCCTTTGTTCTGAAACGCCGTCGGCGTCATCCCTAAATGCGCGCCCGCTTCAGCATAAAAGCGTCCGCTGGCCTCATAGCCCGCTGCTGCAATCGCGGCAGTCACCGTGCCGCTATCTGCCAACTGTTCACGTAGCTGCCGATGACGGTGGGCGCTGGCATACTGCTTTGGCGTCAGACCGGTTATGGTTTTGAACACGCGATGAAAATGGAACGCGCTTATCCCCACGGCCTGAGCCAGCACCGCCAGCGTCGGTTGATGCTCCGACTGCTCAATCATCCGACAGGCGTGGGCAATCTGCTGCGCCTGCTGTTCCTGCCGCGAAAGTGTTCCCTGACGGCAGCGTTTACACGGACGGAAACCCGCCGACTGCGCCTCATCGGCCGTCGCGAAGAACACCACATTTTCACGTCGGGGCTGACGTGATGCACAGGAGGGCGCACAGTAAATCCCCGTGGTTTTCACCGCATAGATAAAGCAGCCGTCAGCCGCTTGATTACGCGTCACCACCGCCTGCCAGCGCGAGTCGGCATCCTGAAACGGTGTATCGTTACGCATCATAGGCACCTCAACCTCATTCCAATCTCAGTCTGACTGCCAGTCTTAATATTACTGTCAGTCTTAATACTACTGCCCGTCTTGATACAACTAAAAGTCACGCCATGCGCTAACGCTAAACCAGAGCGACCTTACGCACACGTTCAACTCTTGCTTTTTCATTCGGATCGCCCCGATGTTGATATTTCCGCCGACATTACCGGTTACTTTTTGAACAAATCTGTGATGTGAATAAATGGTACACGGTGAGACTCAGCTTTTTCTCAGCAATCAGGGGGCAACATGAGCGGAAATAAAGTTCACTGGAATGGCGGTTTGCATGACGATGCGGTGCAGATTATGTCACGCGGTGGGGGAATCATCGTTTCGCCCACCAAGGTGGGTTACATCATCATGGCTTCAGATAAGGCCGGGCTGGAACGCAAATTTGATGCCAAACAGCGTAGCCGAAGCAAGCCGGGTGTCGTGCTGTGTGGATCCATCGCGCAGTTGAAAGCGCTGGCGCAGCTAAACCCAGAAATCGAACAGTTATATCAACGCCATTGGGATGCCGACGTGCTGCTGGGCTGCATCCTCCCCTGGCACGACAGCGCATTAGTGCGTATCCCCAAAGACGGCTCGAAAGCGCTGATGATGGACGATCGCAAAACCAGCTGTTTCGTAATTAAGTTCGGTAAACCGAGCGAAATCCTCACGCAGGAGCTGTGGGAAAAGTACGGTAAATTAACCTTTGCCAGCTCAGCCAACCCGTCAGGCAAAGGCAATCGGGGCGAGGTGGAGGGGATCGGTGAACGGATCAGTGCCTTTGCCGATCTAATTATCGAAGCCGACGATTACGTGAAATCTATCCAGCCGAATAAGTCCCATGACACTCGCTATGAGCAAGGCGTGATGGTGTCGATGGTGGATACAGACGGTCAACTGATACCGGAACAGAAAGGGAGACGGAGCGTATATCCGTGCCCGGCGCTGATACGCAAGGGGCTGGATGTGGACAAGGTGATGTCGCTACTGTCTGATACCTTCACCACCTGGGACTATCGCCACGGCGAGTATTATTAACGCGTAACAGCGGCATAACCTGCCGCTGAAATATCCCTTCCCACATGGCGCGCTATGCGGCAATCTCCTATGCTCGTTTTCTGTCCTTGCGTTCTCATCACGGAAGCCGTTTATGCCATCCCACTCGCCGTCGGATTTCACGCAGCACGCCAAAACTCATCTCAGCGCCATCAATACACGCTGGGCTAGCCTGATTGAACAGATTGGCGACTGTCGCCATCAGACCGCGCCGCATAGGGAACCCTATGAGGCACTGATGCGTGCCGTTGCCTATCAGCAGCTAACGACGCGTGCCGGGGATGCGATGGTCGCGAAACTCCTGCGGGTACATGGCGATGTCTTTCCCACCCCGGAACAGATACTGGCCTGCTCCACCGACACGCTACGGCAGTGCGGTTTTTCCGCCCGTAAAGCGGATACGTTGCATGGCATTGCACAGGGTGCGCTAAGTGGTCTGGTACCCAGCCTCGCACAGGCCGCAGAGAGGGATGATGACACGCTTATTCAGCAGCTGACGTCGCTCAAGGGGATCGGGCGCTGGACGGTAGAAATGTTTTTGATTTATTCGCTGGAACGCACCGATATCATGCCGCTCGACGATCTCGGGATTCGGCAGGGGCTACGCTACGTCTACGATTTGCAGGATATGCCGAAACCGCGCGAGTTACAGGCACTAAGCCTGCACTGTCAGCCTTATCGCACGGTGGCATCCTGGTATTTATGGCGAGCGCTTGAACTACCGGCGTATCAGAACTTTAAGCTGACACACCGGTAACGCGCAGCATTAACACTGGCGGATTAGCGCAGACGAGAACTGGCTGAGACCTGCTGAGCGTGGCGGCGGTTCATAATGCGTTCCCGCAGGGTATCGTAGGCCCAGTTATACACCACGGTGTACGGCAGGAAGAACAGGAAGAAGCCAATTTCCAACATTAGCGCCTGCCACAGCGTGACATTCAGCATCCACGCCGCCAGCGGCAAACCAATCAGGATAAAGCCGCCTTCAAACCCCAGCGCGTGAGCGATACGAACCGGCAGCCGACGCTTAACGCGATCCGCCGGCCACAGACGATCGAATATCGAGTTGTAGATCATATTCCAGATCATCGCGACGCTAGCCAGCATGATAGTCAGCGCCCCCATATCGAAAACTGACTTATTCATCAGCCAGGCTGCCGTTGGCGCACAGATCATCGTAGCAATCAGCTCAAAGCCCACCGCATGGTACACACGTTCACGTAACGTTTTGTTGGTTTTGTTTTGCATAGCACATTCACTTTTATTCATTGTTTGGTTCTGACTGCGGCTATTTTCATCGCATAAGGTGGTAGAGTACAGTTAGATTCCATCGATAAAAACGATATACTCGTCATACTTCAAGTTGCATGTGCGTTGGCAATACTCGGCTCATCACTGAGCCTCGCCCTGAAGGGCCGCCGCAAGCGGCGTTCAAATCGGCTAAGACGATTTGTCCTCGCTCACCCCAGTCACTTACTGAAGTAAGCTCCAGGGGATTCACTGCGTCGCCGCCTTCCTGAAACTCGAATTATCTAGGGTATAGATAGAAATGCGATATTCACCGGAATCCCTGTTGGCTTTTGTGACCACCGTTGATGCGGGTTCGTTTTCGGCCGCCGCACGGCGCTTGCATAAAAGCCAGTCCACCATCAGCGCGGCCATCGCCAATCTGGAAGCCGATCTGGGGCTGACGCTGTTTGATCGATCCGGCCACCAGCCGGTGCTCACGCTGGCGGGCAGAAAAGTGCTTTCCCACGTACAGGCGATCTTATCCGCCAGCGAAGAGCTGGATGGGCTGGCGATCCGTCTGGCCGACCATATCGAACCCCGTCTGACGTTTGTGCTGTCCGATATCTGGCAAGCGCCTCACTACGAACTCGTGCTTCAGCGTTTCGCCCAGCATTTTCCTGATATTGAGTTTGAATGCCTGATTGCGGAAGGTGATGACGTGATCGATCTGCTGCAAATGAACCGCGCGCATGTCGGGCTATTGCGCGCCCAGACGGATTACCCGCCCGATATTGCCGCCGCGCGTTTGCAGATTAAGACCGACATGGCCATCTTCGTGTCGGCAGCGCACCCGCTGACAACGGAAAAAACCGTGACGCGCAGCCAGTTGGCGACCGTCCGCCAGCTCTATCTCAATACCTATAAACGCAGCGATCGGCTGCAACCGGAAGGGATCGTTTGGTCTGCGCCGTCCTACCTGATGCTACTGGAAATGGCGCAGCAGGGGCACGGCTGGAGCATTCTGCCACGCTGGCTGGTGGCGCAATACGACCAGCAGAAACTGGTGGAGCTGCCAGTCGCGGGCTGGCCGCAGTGGATTGACGTGGACGTTGTCTGGTCCAAGCCCCATCCACCTGGCCCAGCAGGGTTGTGGATGATCGACAATCTCCTTGCCCAACAAGAGACTACGTCGCCATAACTCCGTCACGGCATTGGTAAAATCACATCCGTCATCACCTCTGCCACCGCACTGTCACCGCACTGTGGCTTTGGTGATCGGCCTGTTTTTCCATGAAACGATAAAAAGCCAATAACGGTTTATTTATATCGCCAACGAATAACATTAAGGATGAAATGGTTATTGTTTTTAATTTCACCATTTACTTTACTTAATTAAGCCAATTAAAAGAGGAATATTTTCACGTTAAATCGCGTGCCCTTTCCCGTGGCGTCCGCACACAGGAAACCTATGCTGTGCCGCCGTTCCACGCGTCTGCTACGGGGAAAAAATAACGCGCACATCATTATTATTGTGATGTACCAAAGTAGTACTTCCCGACAAAAAACCATACTATTATGGTGATTACTACTTTTGTATTCGAGACATCCCTGTAGTGCTGCAGTAATACGCCTTAATAATAAGATGCTGAATCCTATAAGGTGAAAATTTACTAATTGATGCAATTGCAAGTGAGAAAAAAATGTCGAATAAACCCTTCTATTACCAAGATCCGTTTCCACTCAGTAAAGATGACACCGAATATCGCCTGTTGAGCAGCGACTTTGTCTCTGTCGCACAATTTGAAGGTCAGGACATCCTGAAGATCGAGCCAGCCGCGTTGACCCTTCTGGCCCAGCAAGCCTTCCACGATGCTTCTTTCATGCTCCGCCCCGCTCACCAGCAGCAAGTTGCCGATATTCTTAGCGACCCGGAAGCCAGCGAAAACGATAAATACGTGGCCCTGCAATTCCTGCGCAACTCAGAAATTTCCGCCAAGGGCATTCTGCCGACCTGTCAGGATACCGGTACAGCGATCATCGTCGGTAAAAAAGGCCAGAACGTCTGGACTGGCGGTAATGATGCCGAAGCCTTGTCCAAAGGGGTGTACAACACCTTTATTGAAGACAACCTGCGCTACTCGCAGAACGCTGCGCTGGATATGTACAAAGAGGTTAACACTGGCACCAACCTGCCCGCGCAGATTGACCTCTACAGTACCGAAGGCGAAGACTATAAATTCCTGTTCGTCACCAAAGGCGGCGGTTCTGCCAACAAGACTTATCTGTATCAGGAAACCAAAGCGCTGCTGACGCCGGGTAAACTGAAAAGCTTCCTGATCGAGAAAATGCGCTCGCTGGGCACCGCAGCCTGCCCGCCGTACCATATCGCGTTTGTGATTGGCGGTACCTCAGCAGAAACCACGCTGAAAACCGTTAAGCTGGCGTCAACCAAGTACTACGACGAACTGCCGACCGAAGGCAATGAGCACGGTCAGGCATTCCGCGATGTTGCGCTGGAACAGGAAATTCTGGAAGCCGCGCGCGATCTGGGTCTGGGCGCGCAGTTCGGTGGTAAATATTTTGCGCACGACGTGCGGATTATCCGCCTGCCGCGCCACGGTGCCTCTTGCCCAGTCGGTATGGGCGTGTCCTGTTCCGCTGACCGTAACATCAAAGGCAAGATCAACCGTAAAGGTGTCTGGCTGGAGCAGTTAGAGCAGAATCCGGGCAAATATATTCCTGAACATCTGCGTGAAACGGGCGAAGGCGATGCGGTGAAAATCGATCTGAACCGTCCGATGGCAGAGATCCTGAAAACGCTGTCGCAGTATCCGGTATCCACCCGTCTTTCCCTGACTGGCACCATCATCGTGGGTCGTGACATTGCTCACGCCAAGCTGAAGGAGCGTCTGGATAACGGCGAAGGCCTGCCGCAGTACATCAAAGATCACCCGATTTACTACGCGGGCCCGGCGAAAACGCCAGAAGGCTACCCGTCCGGTTCGTTAGGCCCAACCACCGCTGGTCGTATGGATTCCTACGTCGATTTACTGCAAGCCAACGGCGGCAGCATGATCATGCTGGCAAAAGGCAACCGCAGCCAGCAGGTGACCGACGCATGCCATAAACACGGCGGCTTCTACCTCGGCAGCATCGGCGGCCCGGCCGCGATTCTGGCGCAGAACAGCATCAAGAGCCTGACCTGCGTGGAATACCCGGAGCTGGGAATGGAAGCGATCTGGAAAATCGAAGTCGAAGATTTCCCAGCCTTTATTCTGGTCGATGATAAAGGCAACGACTTCTTCCAGGTGATTCAGAGCGCTAAATGCGTGAAATGCGGTTAACTCAGTTCTGTAGTCATTAGAGGTTAGGCAATATTTCGTGTGCCAACGCCCCTATTTTCGGGGCGCTTTCAGACCGTTGACAAACCTATTTGCCGAATGAAAACGGGAGTAACGGAATAGAAGAGTAAAGCGTTTGCGCCATGGACAAAAACGTCAGGAACGTTTTTGAACGTCGCTAGCGACGGCCCTGAAAGGGTGAATCTCAGGGATGAGATTCATATCTGCGCAATCCGAGCTTATATGGACGTACTTGCAGCGTCTTTACGATCTATCCGTTACTCCCGCTCTACGGACTTTGTCAGCAACCTCAACGCCCCGATTTTCGGGGCGTTTTTTATTTGATGCCTAACCGCTTTGCCAGACGGTGCAGGTTGCCGCTGTCCATTTCCAGTTCTCTTGCGCAGGATGACCAGTTGCCCTCATGGCGCGCCAGCGTTTGTTGGATGATCCGCCGCTGATAGTCGTCCGTTGCCTCCCGCAGGCCGCCGCTGATGAAATACGCGGGTGCGGTGTCGATAGCGCTCGACGCCCCTGCGACGGCATGAACGGGCTGAGAGGGAAGTTCGAGATTGAAATGTTCAGGGCCTAACAGTACTTCGCCTGATTCCTGCCCTGCTCTCGCCAGCACGGTCGCGCGATAAATAGCGTGTTCCAGCTCGCGCACATTCCCCGGCCAGCCGTACTGTTCCAGTAGTGCGCCCGCGTCGGCCGTTAACGCCAGACGCGCCAGCCCCAGTTGCGCACGGCTTCGCTCGCAGAAGAATCCCGCCAGCAGCGCCACATCCTGACTGCGCTCACGCAGCGGTGGTACAGACAGAGGGAACACGCTCAGACGGTGGAACAAGTCAGCACGGAAAACGCCATCCAGCACCGCCTGCCGCAGATCGCGGTTGGTGGCCGCCAGCACGCGCACGTTCACTTTCAGGCTGCTGTCATCACCCACGCGCTGGAGATCGCCATACTGCAATACGCGCAGCAGCTTCGCCTGTAGCGTCAGCGACAGTTCGCCAATCTCATCCAGAAACAGCGTGCCATTATCCGCCATTTCAAACTTACCGGTTCGATGATGGATCGCACCGGTAAACGCGCCCTTCACATGACCAAACAGCTCGCTCTCCGCGACCGACTCCGGCAGCGCGGCACAGTTCAGGTACACCAGAGGATGACTTGCCCGGCTGGAACCACGATGAATCGCCCGCGCCACCAACTCTTTACCAACACCGGTCTCCCCCATAATCAACACGTTCAGGTCAGAACCTGCGACGATATCGACCTCTTTCTTCAGCCGCTGCATCGGTTCTGACAGCCCGACCATTTCCTCGACACTTTCCGCCGCCGGACTTTCAGCCCGCACTGGCGCAGGTAACTGCCGCTCAAGACGCTCCATCAGCAGCGCATTACTCAGCGCCGCCGCCGCCATTGCCCCCACCAGCCGCAGTTCTTCATCGCTGAAATGGTCGAACTGACAGGGATCCATGCCGTCCACGGTCAGCGCCCCGATCAGGTTCTGATTGGCAAACAACGGCAGGCCGACGCAGGCATGCACCTTAAGATCCTCCTGACTGGGGATCAAACCGTCATAGGGATCGGGAAGCTGGCTGTCCGCCGGAAAGCGCACCACGTCACCCGCGCGGGCAATCGCCTCCAGACGCGGATGATCGGACAGGCGAAAGCGTCGCCCCAGCACGTCCGGCGCCAAACCATCGATCGCCAACGGACGGAACAGCTGATTCTCGTAACGCAGCAGCGCCGAGGCATCACAGCACAGCAGTTGGCGCAGGCTGTTGATTAAGCGCTGGAAACGATCCTGATTCGATAGCCCCATTTGCAGCTCGATAGCAATGCGGGCAAGGGCGTTAATGGAAAGCGTCATAGTGTGTCCTAATGACAGAACCTGTGTCATTAAGACAATAGATAAAGCATGTCATTTTGACAATCACTATTTATTAAAATGTTATAAATCAATGAATTAAAAATTGGCACGCTTCCTGCTATCTCTACAGCATATTCCCGACTATGACTACTGAGGTTTCAGAACATGACAATTCACGTTAAGAACAATATCCACTGGGTTGGACAACGCGACTGGGAAGTCCGTGATTTTCACGGCACCGAATACAAAACGCTGCAAGGCAGTAGCTACAACAGCTACCTGATCCGCGAAGAGAAAACCGTGCTGATCGATACCGTCGATCACAAATTCAGTCGTGAGTTTGTGCAGAATCTGATGGCGGAAGTGGATCTGAACACGATTGACTACATCGTGATCAACCACGCCGAAGAGGATCACGCCGGGGCGCTGACTGAGCTGATGGCGCGTATTCCCAACACGCCGATTTACTGTACCCACAACGCGATCGATTCCATTACCGGGCACCACCATCACCCAGAGTGGAATTTCCACACGGTCAAAACCGGTGACACGCTGGATATCGGCAACGGCAAGCAGCTGATCTTTATCGAAACGCCCATGCTGCACTGGCCGGACAGTATGATGACCTACATGACCGAGGACGCCGTGCTGTTCAGTAACGATGCGTTCGGTCAGCACTATTGCGATGAACACCTGTTCAATGATGAAGTCGATCAAACGGAACTGTTCGAGCAGTGCCAACGCTATTTCGCCAATATTCTGACGCCGTTCAGTCGCTTGGTGACTGCCAAGATCCACGAAGTGCTGGGATTCAACCTGCCGTTGTCGATGGTTGCGACCTCACACGGCGTGGTATGGCGTGACGATCCGGCCCAGATCATCCACCTGTATCTGAAGTGGGCGGACAGCTATCAGGAAGATCGCATCACGCTGTTTTACGACACCATGTCCAATAACACCCGCATGATGGCCGACGCCATTGCGCAAGGCATCAACGATGTCGATCCCGGTGTAGCGGTAAAAATTTATAACGTCGCCCGTCACGACAAGAACGAAATCCTGACGCAGGTGTTCCGCTCGAAAGGCGTGCTAGTCGGTTCATCCACCATGAATAACGTGATGATGCCGAAGGTCGCCGCCATGCTGGAAGAGATCACCGGCCTGCGTTTCCAAAACAAGAAAGCCTCGGCGTTCGGCAGCTACGGCTGGAATGGCGGTGCGGTAGACCGCGTTCAAACCCGTTTGATGGATGCCGGTTTTGAAACCACGCTAGCGCTGAAAACCAAATGGCGTCCTGATGGTTCCGCACTGGAAATTTGCCGCGAACACGGTCGCGAAATCGCTCGTCAGTGGGCACTGCACCCGCTGGATGATACGCCTGCCCGCCGCGTCATCTCGCCCGTAAAACAGACCGTCGCGGCACCGCAAGCCACCACAGCCCCGCAGAATGTGAGCGCCCCTGCCGAGAGCGCCTGCGGGTGCAATGAAGTCGCTGCGCCACAGTCAACCGCACAGCCAGCGGTACCGTCAGAAAACGGTTGTATGGTGTGCAGCGTCTGCCAGTGGATCTACGATCCTGCACTCGGCGAACCGATGCAGGATGTCACCCCTGGCACCATGTGGTCGGACGTACCAGACAGCTTCCTCTGCCCGGAATGTGGGCTGGGCAAAGACGTTTTCAATCCGATTCGCTAAGGAGAGGATGATGAAAGACATCGTGATTATTGGCGCGGGCTTTGCCGCCCGCCAGCTCATCCGACAGCTGCGCAAGCTGGATGCGCACTGCCCTATCCGCCTGATTACTGCCGACAGCGGCGATGAGTACAACAAGCCGGATCTAAGCCATGTGATGAGTCTGCAACAGCACGCCGACGATCTGACTAAGATGTCGGCAACCGCGTTTGCTGAAGAGAACCGCATTGCGCTGCTGGCCAATACGCGCGTCACCGCCATTGATCGCCAGGCGCAACAGGTCATCTGCGGCACGGATCGTTATGATTACCATAAGCTGGTGTTCGCAACGGGTGCCAGCGCAATGGTGCCGCCGATTCCGGGACGCGAACATATGCTGACGCTCAATAGTCAGCAGGAATATCGCACCCACGAAAATCGGCTCTGGCAGGCTGAACGCGTACTGGTGCTCGGTGCTGGACTCATTGGTACTGAGCTGGCGATGGATTTGGGTCGCGCCGGAAAACGGGTCACGCTGGTTGACTGCGCCAGCAGCATTCTGCCCGCGTTGATGCCGCCCGAAGTCAGCGCGCGCCTACAGTTTACGCTGACGCAGCAGGGTGTTTCACTGCAGTTGAACACGACCCTGCAACAGCTGGAGAAAACCGAAACCGGCATACAGGCCACATTTACCGATGGTCGATCTGTCGAGGTGGACGAAGTCCTCTCCGCTATCGGTTTGCAGGCCAACACGCAGTTGGCGAAAACAGCGGGGTTAACGGTGCAGAAAGGTATTCAGACCAATGCACAGTTGCAGACCACCGATCCACTGATTTATGCGTTGGGCGACTGCGCGGAGATTGGCGGTAAGCTCCTGCCTTTCCTGCAGCCGATTCAGCTCAGCGCGATTACGCTGGCGAAAAACCTGCTGGGTGCCAACGAGATGCTAACGCTGCCGCCAATGCTGGTAAAAATCAAGACGCCGCTGTTTCCCTTACAGATGGCAGGCGATACCACCGGCGGTGATTTACACTGGCAGCAGGAATGGAACGAACAGGGGATGGTAGCAAAAGCGCTGGATGGTCAGCAGATGCTACGCGCCTTTGTGGTCGGCGGGGAGCGGATGAAAGAGGCATTTCCGCTGCTGCGACAGCTTTCCACGGTGAGTTAAACCACGGCCTGAGACAGCAAAATAAATAATGCATTTAAAATGCATATTTTCTGGTCAGCCTGCGTGCGGATTAATAGAATACGGCTATCGCTTTTAGAATTTACAGACCGAGGTAAAGATGCAAGATCTCATTTGTTATAAGAAGATGCCACAGTGGAACAGCCAGACGCTGCCTGCCGCGTTTCAGGAAAAGCACAACACGCAGGAAGGTACCTGGGCAAAATTGACCGTGTTGAAAGGGGAAATGACCTTCTCCATGCTGACCGAAGACGGCGAGACGTTGGAGACATTCCAATTCTCCGAACAGAACCAGCCGCCGTTTGTTGAACCACAGGCGTGGCACCGCATCGTCTCGTTTTCTGACAATCTCGAATGTCAGCTCAGCTTTTTCTGCTCGGCAGAAGATTTTTACCATAAAAAATACGGTCTGACGCGTACCCATTCCGAAGTGATCAACGCCGTGCAGCACATCAAGCCGGGCAAAACGCTCGATTTAGGCTGCGGCGGCGGGCGCAACTCGCTGTACCTGAACCTGCGCGGGTTTGATGTCACGGCCTGTGATAAACATGAGCAAAGCATTGATTCGCTGAATAATATCATCAAGAGCGAAGCGCTGGACAACATCCGGGCGGGCGTTTACAACATCAATCTGGCGGAAATCAAAGAGCAGTATGACTTTATCCTGTCGACCGTCGTGCTGATGTTCCTGGAGCGCGATCGTATTCCGCACATCATCAGCAATATGCAGGACAGCACCGTTAACGGCGGCTACAACCTGATTATCGCCGCGATGTCGACGGAAGATTGCCCGTGCCCAATGCCTTTCTCGTTCACCTTTAAAGAAAACGAGCTGAAGGACTATTACGCCGATTGGGAGATCCTCAAATACAACGAGGATATGGGTGAGCTACACAAAACCGATGCGCAGGGTAACCGCATCAAGCTGCGCTTCGCCACGCTGCTGGCAAGAAAGCCGTAAGCACCGATTAGTCGTTAAAAAACCTAATCAATTAAAAAATAAGACATAAAATACAAAAGGGCCGATTACTCGGCCCTTTTTATTTCTCTATACGCTGCGTGAATCAGCTGGCTTTGCGCGCTGCCGCGATGCGATAAGCCACCAGATCTTCAATCGTCAGTACCGGCATATCGTGCTGTTTGGCAAACGTGATCACTTCAGGCGCGTGCGCCATTGAACCATCATCGTTCGTCAGTTCACACAGAACACCAGACGGCTTCAGGCCCGCCAGCGTCATCAGGTCAACGGTCGCTTCAGTGTGACCACCGCGCGTTAATACGCCACCCGGTTGGGCGCGCAGCGGGAATACGTGACCAGGGCGATTCAGATCGCTCGGCTTGGCGTTATCCGCAATCGCGGCACGAATAGTGGTCAGGCGGTCGGCAGCAGAAACGCCCGTCGTCACGCCTTCGGCGGCTTCGATCGTCACGGTGAATGCCGTTTGGTAATGGCTGGAGTTCTTCTCCACCATCATCGGCAATTCCAACTGCTGGCGACGCTCTTCCGTCAGGCACAGGCACACGATGCCACTGCCGTGACGAATCGTCAGCGCCATTTGTTCAACGGTCATATTTTCAGCAGAGAAGATCATGTCACCTTCGTTTTCACGATCTTCATCATCCAACACCAGCACGCCGCGGCCATGACGCAATGCATCAAGTGCGCGTTCTACGCGTTCGGTAGGATTGCCAAATTCAGAAAGTAATGTCTGATTCATGGTAAAAAACCTCAATGTTATTATGGATTACCAGAATCAGGGCGAGCTTGAGGAGTAACCACTACTACTGGTTGCATAGTAATAGTTAACAAAAATAACGCGAGCGGGCATATAGCCCGACAGATACCGTTACTCTCTCCCATCCGGACTTTAACCGTCGGCCCCGGAATTACACCGGATCTGCTGACCCCACGCTGCGAAACCGATAATTAATATCGAAGAAAACAGCGAGAGCGCTCGCGGGCTTCCAGTATGTGTACTGGTTTACCGCCGGTGGGGAATTACACCCCGCCCTGAGAATAAGCGGGTTTACTATAACGCTAATACCTCGATAGGGCAATTGATCCGCCACAGGAAATAGGGCAAAACGTATGCTGGATTACAGTAAAACTATTCTGAATTACAGTAAAACCATGCTGAATATGTGCAAAGCCGATGTCAGATTTTATTTATACCCATTACACTTGCTATAGTAACAACTTACATAACCTAATCAGGAAAGCGACATGATTGACCCAAAGAAGATTGAGCAAATCGCCCGTCAAGTGCATGAATCTATGCCAAAAGGTATCCGGGAATTGGGTGATGATGTGGAGAAAAAGATTCGTCAGGTCTTGCAGGCACAGCTGACCCGATTGGATTTGGTGAACCGTGAAGAGTTCGATATTCAGACGCAGGTTCTGCTCCGCACGCGCGAGAAGATTGCCCGTCTGGAACAGCGTATGACCGAGCTGGAAGCGAAACTGTCTACGGAAGAAAAGCCCGCCGCAGCGCCGGAAAACGACCAGTCATCACAATAACTCGTCTCATCACAACAACGCGTCATCATCGCGATGCAGCGCCCTAATCAGGGCGTTGCTCAATTCCCTACCCCGCCTATCCGAAGTGCAGATTTTACACCACTGAATTCAGAATCAACGACTCAGTGGGAAATCAGTTCGACCTGCTTACGCGGCAGGAACAGCCACAGCACGGCCAGCATGATTAACGCATACAGCGATTTCCAGCCGATCATCAGCAACAGCGCACAGCAGAGCAGGCCCCCGATTGCCGCCATCACGCGCGCGCGCCCTTTCAGCAAACGCCACCCTGCCAGCATACACAGCAGATAAATCAGCACAAAGATGCCGTTCGCGTACACAATCAGCATATCCAGCGGCAGCCTGAGCCAGTAAATCAACAGGCAACACACCAGACAGCAGGCCACCACAACCGACAGCGCATTCACCGGTGCCTGCCCTGCAGACAGCTTCGCTAATGCGCTTCCTTTTGATGCCTGCGACCAGACTAAACGGGCGAAGCCCTGCGTGTAGATATTCACGCTGGCAAAACAGGCCAGATACCCGACAAAGCAGGCAACCCACAGCGCGTGTTCGCCAAACAGCTGCACGACGATACCCGGTAGCGAAGCCGTTGCGGCAATCCCTTCACCGTAAGCCTTAAAATGCAGCACAGCCACCGTACATCCCCAGTAAACCGCACCAGCGACCAGCATGCCGATCAGTAAAGCCCGTGGGAAATCGCGCTCCGGTGCCCGGAATTCTGTCGCCATATGGGCAAAAGCTTCAAGACCCACAAAGCACCAGAACATCACAGCCAGCGCACCAAAGGTGTTAGGCCATGACAGTTCACTCACCGACGGCCAGGGAATATGCGCAGGCGTGATATCGCCCTGCCACCAGATTGCAGCAACCAACCCCACCACCAGCATTGCAATGACGATCTGAATGTTGGCGCTGGATCCTGCACTGCGCAGGCCAAGCAGCCAAATACCGCCCAGCGTCAGTAGCTGTACGCAGAGCAGCCCCAGGTCGCTCCAGCCAAACGCCGCCTGCCAGAATCCGGCCGCAATCTGCAAGGCAGCAGGCAGACCTAGCGGAATAACGGACAGGAATAGCCAGCCGGTCACCCGAGCCATACGCGGCCCAAAAGCAAGGTTAACAAAGTGCGCGGCCCCGCCCGCATTAGGAAAATGTTGCCCCAGCGCGGCAAAACCAATGGCGATAGGAAAAACAAGCAGAATCAAGATCGGCCACGCCCATAGGCTGTCTTGCTGTGCCAGCTGTGCGACCAGCGCAGGAACCGCAAACACCCCAGTCCCCAGCAGAGAAGTAGAAAGCAGCCCTACGCCCTGAATCAGCCCAAGCTCTTGTTTTAATCCTTTTGCTTCACTCACTACGTTTCACCTTTTGTTGCCTTTTTACACCACACCGCTGTCGGATCGAAGCATAAAAAAAAGCCTCCACTAACGGAGGCTTCTCTCACCCACTGCATTCGCAAACGTTATATCAGGCGTTGGCTTTCAGCACATCGCGAATGCGAGCTTTGTAGGATTCAACCTTCTGCGGCGTCATCATACGACGTTCGTCATCCTGCACCACACCGCCAACATCGTCAGCAATGCGCTGTGCAGACTGTAACATCAGTTTAAAGTTTTGGCTGGCATCGCCATAAGACGGCACCATCATGAAAATGGACACGCCGGGCGTTGAGAACTCGGACATGGCATCGACATTAAACGAACCGGGCTTAACCATATTGGCCAGACTGAACAACACCGGGCCTGCGCCAGCGGGGTTCACATGGCGATGGAAAATGTTCATTTCACCAAACTGGAAGCCGGCCTGAAGCAGGCTTTGCAGCAGCAGTTCGCCGCCAATGACACCGCCCTGATGCGCCACAACGTGCAACACCAGAACCGCTTCTTTTGCCGCTGCGGGTTCAACTGGCTCAACCGGTTGCTGAGGCTGTACAGGCGCGGGCTGAACTTTTTCATGCAGCGAATGTGCAACAGGCTGCTGTGGAGCCGATGCTGGTGCATCATACGCAAACGACTCACGCGGAGCGTTAATGCTCGGTTCAGAAATCGGGGTTTCTCTAGGGGCGACAACGTGCGGGTTAGTCTCGCCACGTACCTGCGCACGCGGAGAATCTACCGGCGTAGCTTCATCCAGCAGAGGATCGTAAGAAGACACGGGAGACAGATGCTCAAACGGCGATTTCGCCTCTGAACGAACGTCTTCGCGTGCACTGTTGTTATTAAGTGAAGGATTATTAAATGGAGGATTATCAAATGACGCGTTATCAAATGATGAGTTATCAAGTGATGCGCTGCCAAATGAAGGCTCGCTCTGCTGCGGGCGGGCACCCTTCACGCGGACTTCGCCCACGCCTTCATCCAGATCATCAAGCGGCGTTTCATCACGCGCTTTCTTTACACGTTTAGCTGGGCGGTCACGAAAAAGGGACGAGCGCTCTTTACGGCTAGTCCACAAGCCGTGCAGTAAAAGCGCTATTATAGCGATCGCGCCAACAACGATTAATATCAGACGCAAGTCCTGCATCATTGCTATCCCAATTGTTCCAACAAAACATTGCCACCACGGCAAATACCTATACTACTAACTCTATTTGCCTGAGTACACAAGTGCAAGCCTGCACGGTACTTTATGACAATAAAGATAGATACAACGCACTTTTTTGCTGTTTTTTCATCCAAATGCGGGCTAGTCAGCATAAGACCATCCCGATATGATGCCTCAACAAACAAATGACTGAGTCTATCGGCACTATGTCTTCAGAAAAACAATCGTCTTCAGAAAAACAATCGTCTTCAGAAAAACCATCATCTTCCGAAAAATCGCCTTACGGCAACACCACTGGCCAGGTTCGCAGCGGCATACACTATTTTCTTGCCGGATGGCGTCTGATCTCACTGCCGGGCATCCGACGTTTCGTTATTCTGCCCTTACTGATGAACATCGTACTGATGGGCGGGGCTTTCTGGTGGCTTTTCACCCAGTTGAATGACTGGATTCCGCAGATCATGAGCCACATTCCGAGCTGGCTGCAATGGCTCAGCTACCTCATTTGGCCACTTGCCGTGCTCTCCATTTTGCTGGTATTCAGCTACCTATTTAGCACGATCGCCAATTTTATCGCCGCACCGTTTAACGGCTTGTTAGCAGAACAGTTGGAAGCAAAACTCACCGGCCAAACGCTGCCGGACAGCGGCATACTCGGCATCGCCAAAGACGTCCCACGCATCATGAAGCGTGAAGTCCAAAAGCTGGCGTATTACCTGCCACGCGCGATTGTGCTACTGCTGCTCTATTTCATCCCCGGCATTGGACAAACTGTCGCTCCGGTACTGTGGTTCCTGTTCAGCGCGTGGATGCTGGCGATTCAATACTGCGATTATCCTTTTGATAACCACAAAGTGGGCTTTGCCACGATGCGTCAGGCATTACGTCGCCATAAAGTCGCCAATATGCAGTTTGGTGCCTTGGTCAGCCTGTTTACGCTGGTGCCTTTTTTGAATCTGGTCATCATGCCCGTTGCGGTATGCGGTGCAACGCAGCTGTGGGTGGATCGTTATCGCAATCTATCAGCAACCCTGCCGAAAAAAGCGCCATAAAAAGACAGCAAGCACTGGCTGATAACGGCCAGTGCTTTCTATTGTAATGAAAAGATATTTCTTAAGAACATAACGATATAGCAATTCTTTACTTCACTGAAAAGTGTGAACGAGTATTCTCTCTACGTTCGCAAAAATTTCATACAGTTATAAGGACAGGCTATGAGCAAGATCTACGAAGACAATTCTTTCACAATCGGCCATACGCCGCTGGTTCGCCTGAACCGTATCGGCAACGGACGCATTCTGGCTAAAGTGGAATCCCGCAACCCCAGCTTCAGCGTAAAATGCCGTATCGGCTCCAACCTGATTTGGGATGCAGAAAAACGCGGCGTTCTCAAACCAGGTGTTGAGCTGGTTGAACCTACCAGCGGAAACACAGGGATTG
Source organism: Pectobacterium jejuense (assembly GCF_026800125.1). NCBI lineage: Bacteria > Pseudomonadati > Pseudomonadota > Gammaproteobacteria > Enterobacterales > Pectobacteriaceae > Pectobacterium > Pectobacterium jejuense. The sequence goes on from NZ_JAPQKX010000006.1 coordinate 213,061, forward strand.
CGCTGGCCTATGTCGCCGCAGCTCGCGGTTACAAACTCACGCTCACTATGCCGGAAACCATGAGCATCGAGCGCCGCAAGCTGCTGAAAGCGCTGGGTGCTAATCTAGTGCTGACCGAAGGCGCGAAAGGCATGAAAGGTGCTATCGCCAAGGCAGAAGAAATCGTTGCCAGCGATCCACAGCGTTATCTGCTGCTACAGCAGTTCAGCAACCCTGCTAACCCAGAAATTCACGAGAAAACCACCGGCCCTGAAATCTGGGAAGATACCGATGGTCAGGTTGATGTCTTTATCTCTGGCGTCGGTACTGGCGGTACGCTGACCGGTGTCAGCCGCTACATCAAGAACACCAAAGGCAAAGCCATCATCAGCGTGGCAGTCGAACCTACCGATTCACCGGTGATCACTCAGGCGCTGGCAGGCGAAGAGCTGAAGCCAGGTCCGCACAAGATTCAGGGCATCGGCGCAGGTTTCATTCCGGGTAACCTGGATCTGAAACTGATTGACCGCGTAGAGAAAGTGACGAACGAAGAAGCGATCAGCACCGCGCGCCGTTTGATGGAAGAAGAAGGCATTCTGGCGGGTATTTCTTCCGGTGCAGCCGTTGCCGCAGCGCTGAACTTGCTCAAAGAAAAAGAATTTGAAGATAAAACTATCGTCGTTATTCTGCCTTCTTCTGGCGAACGCTACCTCAGCACAGCACTCTTTGCCGACCTGTTCACCGAGCAGGAACTGCAACAATAACCCCCCGGTCACACTCGAACAACAAGTGACCAATGTGTTAAAAAAGCACCTATTTAGGTGCTTTTTTGTGGCACAGTTCAAACTTTCCACCACATGTGGATTGCTTTTCTACATCAGGTTTAGTATTTAACCGAACAATTATTTTGATGCGTGAAATTAATATCCGACAAATACCACGCCCCGTCACATGCTTTTCCCCTGCGCACGATAGCCCACATCGCCGTTTTGCGACTGAGGTTAAGATAATGGGTAGCGGAAGCTGCGGTGTTTGATGGTATTTTATTCAGGAAATACGTTTGACGGTTTTCTTGTCGCATCGTGGCCCGCCCCTGTAACATAAATCAGGAGCTAACCAAACAGGCTAAAGTTCAGTGAATCAACTAGACTTTAGTTCCACAACATTAATCTAATCCATAAGTTGGGGAAAAAAGCATGTTCCAGCAAGAAGTGACTATCACCGCACCGAATGGCCTGCACACTCGTCCTGCTGCTCAGTTCGTCAAAGAAGCCAAAGGCTTCACCTCAGAAATCACCGTGACGTCCAACGGCAAGAGCGCTAGCGCCAAGAGCCTGTTCAAATTACAAACACTCGGCTTAACACAAGGAACTGTGGTTACTATCGCTGCGGAAGGCGAAGACGAACAAAAAGCGGTTGAACACCTGGTCAAGCTGATGGCTGAGCTCGAGTAACCGACGAGTTTTTTAGTGAACACCAGAATCGAGTAAGGTAGGGTTATGATTTCAGGCATATTAGTATCACCGGGTATTGCTTTTGGTAAGGCACTGTTACTGAAAGAAGATGAAATTCTCATCAACCGGAAAAAAATCTCTGCGGATCAGGTGGAGCAGGAAATTGAACGTTTTCTGACTGGCCGTTCCAAAGCATCCGCACAGTTGGAAGCGATCAAGAAGAAAGCGGGCGAGACGCTGGGCGCAGAGAAAGAAGCCATCTTCGAAGGCCACATCATGTTGCTGGAAGATGAAGAGTTCGAGCAGGAAATCATAGCCCTGATTAAAGATGAACATGCTTCCGCCGACGCCGCTGCGTTTTCCGTCATCGAAAACCAGGCTAAAGCACTAGAAGAGCTTGATGATGAATATCTGAAAGAACGTGCCGCAGATATGCGTGATATCGGGAAGCGTTTGCTCAGAAATATTCTCAACATGCCTATCGTCGATCTGGGCGATATTCAGGATGAAGTCATTCTAGTTGCCACGGATCTGACGCCGTCAGAAACCGCGCAGCTGAATCTGGACAAAGTGCTGGGCTTCATCACCGACCTTGGTGGCCGCACGTCTCACACGTCCATTATGGCCCGTTCGCTGGAGCTGCCTGCGATCGTCGGCACGACCAATGTGACCCAGCAGGTTAAAAACGGCGACTATCTGATCCTGGATGCCGTAAACAACCAGATCTATCAAAATCCGACTGCGGATAAAATTGAAGAATTAAAAGCGGTTCAGCAGCAATACCACGCTGAAAAGTATGAGCTGGCCAAGCTGAAAGATCTGCCAGCTATCACGCTGGACGGCCATCAGGTTGAAGTCTGTGCCAACATCGGTACCGTGCGTGATGTCGCGGGTGCAGAGCGTAACGGTGCAGAAGGTGTCGGCCTGTATCGTACTGAATTCCTGTTCATGGATCGTGACTCGCTGCCTACCGAAGAAGAGCAGTTCCAGGCGTATAAGGCAGTTGCCGAAGCCGTTGGCGCTCAGGCCGTTATCGTCCGTACCATGGATATCGGTGGCGACAAAGATCTGCCCTACATGAACCTGCCGAAGGAAGAGAACCCGTTCCTTGGCTGGCGTGCTATCCGTATCTGTCTGGATCGTAAAGAAATCCTGCACGCTCAGCTGCGTGCCATTCTGCGCGCATCAAAATTTGGCAAGCTGCGTATCATGTTCCCGATGATTATTTCCGTGGAAGAAGTGCGTGAGCTGAAAGCCGAGCTGGAGATGCTGAAAGCACAGCTGAGAGAAGAAGGTAAAGCCTTCGACGAAAGCATTGAAGTCGGCGTGATGGTGGAAACACCTGCCGCCGCTGCTATCGCGCCACATTTAGCCAAAGAAGTCGACTTCTTTAGTATTGGGACAAATGACTTAACCCAGTATACTCTGGCAGTTGATCGCGGTAATGAGCTGATTTCTCATCTCTATAACCCGATGTCCCCTGCCGTCCTAACCCTGATCAAACAGGTCATCGACGCGTCTCATGCCGAAGGCAAGTGGACAGGGATGTGTGGTGAGCTCGCCGGTGACGAACGTGCTACACTACTGTTATTGGGAATGGGTCTGGACGAATTCAGCATGAGTGCGATCTCTATCCCGAGCATCAAGAAAATCATCCGTAATGCGAATTACGAAGATGCGAAGGCGCTGGCGGAGCAAGCACTCGCTCAACCGACAGCACAAGAGTTAAGCAATCTGGTGAGCCGCTTTATTAAAGAAAAAACGCTCTGCTGATTCTGCTTTACCTAATAGGTTTCAAGGTGGCAATCAGCACCCCGACAAGCGATAGATTCGCAGTCGGGGTAGCGAAGAAAACCAATGCCACACCAACTTGAAAGATTAGGGTATACGCTGGCCCAATATTAATGCTTAGGAGAGAATCATGGGTTTGTTCGATAAATTGAAGTCTCTGGTTTCTGACGACAAAAAAGACACTGGCAGCATCGAAATCATTGCCCCGCTGTCCGGTGAAATCGTCAATATTGAAGACGTTCCTGATGTCGTATTTGCAGAGAAAATCGTCGGTGACGGTATTGCCATCAAGCCAACTGGCAACAAGATTGTCGCACCGGTAGACGGCACCATCGGTAAGATTTTTGAAACCAACCATGCGTTTTCCATCGAGTCTGACAGCGGCATTGAGCTGTTTGTGCACTTTGGTATTGATACCGTTGAATTGAAAGGCGAAGGCTTCAAGCGCATCGCCGAAGAAGGCCAGCGCGTGAAGAAAGGCGATCTCGTTATCGAGTTTGACCTGGCTCTGCTGGAAGAAAAAGCGAAGTCTACTCTGACACCAGTGGTTATTTCCAACATGGATGAAATCAAGGAATTGACCAAACTGAGTGGTACGGTTGTTGTCGGCGAAACGCCGGTTATCCGTATCAAAAAGTAAGCCGCCTTCTACGGATGGTTTACTACGTTTGCACGAGACGGCACCCGGATGGTGCCGTTTTCGTTTCAGGCTTTCCAGCGCGGCACGCACAGGCGAATCACTAACCCGCATTGCTCACCATTCTCCGCCTCAATATGCCCGCCGTGCGCCAGCACGACTTTACGGGTAATCGCCAGCCCCAGCCCATAACCTTTACCAGACAGCGGTGAATCAACACGAATGAAAGGATCGAAGATGCTGGAGAGCTTACTTTTCTCCACGCCAGGCCCCTGATCGGCGACCTGAATCGTCCATTCATGTTCATTGCCAATGAGCGACACGGAAACCTGCTGCGTGGGAGCAGAAAAACGTAGCGCGTTGCGCATCACATTATCAACGGCCCTGCGCATTAGCTCCGCGTTGCCTTTAATCGTGTAGTCTTCGTCCTCATCCGCCGCCAGCAGGATTTCAACGCCGGTGACCTGCGCTTCGTAGCGCGCATCGTTGACCACGGCCGTCACCAGCCCCAGCAAATCGAAATAGGCTTCCTCAATGCCGGAATGCTCCGTGCGCGATAGCGTCAACAGTTCGCCAATCATCTTATCCATCAGCAAAGCTTCACGCTCAATACGCTGCAAAGAACTCTCTATATTGTCGGGGTTCTGTCTTATCAACCCGATAGCGAGTTGCAAACGCGCCAGCGGGGAGCGCAGCTCATGCGAGACATCATGGAGCAGTTGTTCGCGCGCGCTGGCCAGGCTATCCAGTCGTTCAACCATCGAATCGAAATCACGCGCGACATCGCTAATTTCATCATGACGTTTATGCATCACTGGCAGCAGACGCACGTTCAGATCGCCCTGTGCAACCTGATCAAACCCCGCACGAATCTGACTTAGCGGACGTGCCAGGCTCCATGCCAGTACCGAGCTGAACAACAAGCCCCCCAACCCCGCAATGATGACAAACGGCACGGGCACGTTGAGAAATTCGACTGGCCGAGGGGGACGAAATTCGCTGCGCAGCAGCTCGGCGTCATACCGAATCTGATACCACTTTCCGGCTGGGCCGCTGACCTGCTTGATAATATGCGTGGCACGCGGCATGCCGCGTTTGTCCGGCGCAAAAGCCTCATCGAGCAACGCGTTCTGCGGACCGGAAACCAACTCCTGATCGGACAGCGGCAGCGGCGATTCCGTGACGGAAATGTATTGCTGCTCTTGCTGCGGCAGCAGCGACATCACATCGTTCAGTTCACCCAAGCCGCCATGTTGCAGCGCCGCAGCCACCATCTCCGTTTGCAGCGTCGCTATGCGCGACACCACGATTTCTTCCAGCGGCTTATGTCGCTCGCCGTAAAAAGAAAAAGCCAGCCACAGCAGCTGAGACATGACGAGGAACGTCAGCCAGAACCCGAGCAATATCTTCCAGAAAAGTCGTCCACGAATCATCATCAGCGAATCCGGTATCCCACGCTGCGCACGGTTTCAATCGTCATGGCGTTGCCCGGCAATGCGCCGAGCTTCTGACGAATATTGCTGATGTGCACGTCCACGCTGCGGTCATAGGCTTCACGGCGACGCCCCAGGCATTTTTCGGACAGCTCATCTTTTGACACCACCCGTTCAGGGGAACGTAACAGCAGTTCCAGCAAATTAAACTCAGACGCCGTCAGATCAAACGGCTTCCCACGCCATTCGCTGATGCGCGTGGCGGGGTTCAACACCAGATCGCCGCTGGCGGCCAGGCTCTCATCGCGCTTTGCGCTAGGCTGATCGTCATAGCGGCGCAGTACCGCCCGCAGTCTTGCCACCAGCTCACGCGGGTAACATGGTTTAGGCATATAGTCATCCGCGCCCATTTCCAGACCGATAACTCTGTCGATGTTGTCGCCTCTCGCGGTCAGCATAATAACGGGTAGCTGCTGGGTTTTTCTGATCTGGCGCAGCACGTCAATCCCGCTCATATCCGGCAGCATCACATCCAGAATCATCGCGGTGTAATCCCCCGATATCGCGCCATCGACGCCCTCTTTGCCCGTCAGCACCCGCGAGGTTGAAAACCCTTCCGCATTCAGATACTCACAGAGCATGTCGCCCAGCTCTACGTCGTCATCGACCAGTAAAATATTCATATCCTGTCCTCATTAATCGGGTATACCCTACGTATTCGAGTTGCGGGAAGGAAACGCACATGCAGCTTGAAGTATGATGGGTATAGATAATGTATTCTCAGGCCTGGCGTGAATATTCGCAGCCAGATTTACTTAATCCTTACCATTTCTTTCAGCAAAGATTACCGCTACCTTTACGGACTCGGGGTAAATTACTCACCTACGTTATTTATTTCCGTTCAGATGCATTCATTAAGGACGACTCCCCCTGATGCAATCACGATTTTTTACACGACGCCGTACGACGATCGCGCTTGGCCTTATCGCTGCTGCTGTCGTTCTTCATCTGTTTTTCAACAAGCCAGCACACGAGCCCAATGCGCTTACTGCCACCGCCGAAATTGCGGATCTCGAACAGACGGTACTCGCTGACGGCAAAATTGAGGCACAAAAGCAGGTCAGCGTCGGTGCACAGGCCTCGGGGCAAATCAAAGCGCTGCACGTCGAACTTGGCGATAAGGTGAAAAAGGGGCAATTGATCGCCGAGATTGATGACCTCACCCAGCAGGACACGCTAAAAAACGGTGAGGCCGCGTTAAAAAACATTCAAGCGCAGCGAGCAGCCAAACTGGCGGAATTGCGTAATAACGAATTAAGCTGGCAGCGTCAGCAAATGTTGATGAAACGTGGTGTTGGCGCACAGGCTGATTACGATAGCGCGAAAGCGACGTTGGATGCCACCCGAGCCAATATTGACGCGCTGGATGCCCAAATCATTCAGGCACAGATTACCGTCAACACCGCCAAGGTTAATCTGGGATACACCCAAATTCGCTCACCGATGGACGGTACCGTGGTGGCCATTCCGGTTGAAGCTGGACAAACGGTCAACGCGATTCAGACGACGCCGACCATCGCCAAAGTCGCCAATCTGGACACCATGACCATCAAGGTGAAAATCTCAGAAGCCGACGTCGTCAAGGTGAAAACCGGCATGCCCGTATGGTTCAGTATTCTGGGCGAACCGAATAACCGTTACGAAGCCACGCTGAGCTCGATTGAGCCCGCGCCAGACTCCATCAACACGGACTCGACCACAACCTCATCCAGTTCAAGCAGCAGTTCCAGTTCATCATCCAGCACCGCGATCTATTACAACGGTCTGTTCGATGTGAAAAACCCTGACGGCGTCTTGCGCATTTCCATGACGGCACAGGTGTATATTCTGCTGTCTTCAGTGAAAAATGCTATTGTCGTTCCCGCGACGGCGTTAACCTCGCGTGATGGCATGTGGTATGTGCAGGTCGTGAATGCGAACAAGAAGGTTGAATCGCGCCTGGTGACGCTTGGCCTCAACGATAACGTGCGCACCCAGATTCGTTCGGGGCTCAGCGTGGGGGAACAGGTCGTTGTCAGCCCATCGTCCAGCGATGTCGCGTCTACGCATCCTGGCCCACCGATGGGGATGTAACGTATGTCCACATCCTTACTGAAGCTGACCGGTATTACCCGCCGCTTTTCCAACGGTGAACAGGACGTCACCGTCCTCAAGGACATCAACCTGACCATCAATCAGGGAGAAATGGTGGCGATTGTCGGTGCATCCGGGTCGGGAAAATCCACGCTGATGAATATTCTCGGCTGTCTGGATAAACCGTCCGCTGGTGATTATCAGGTGGCAGGACGCGCTGTTGGCAAACTGGATAACGACCAGCTAGCAGAGCTGCGCCGCGAGCATTTCGGTTTTATTTTCCAGCGCTATCATTTACTCGGCGATCTAACAGCGCTGGGGAATGTTGAAGTGCCCGCCATTTATGCCGGAAAAAGTCGACTGGCGCGACGTCAACGGGCGGCAGAGCTGCTCACTCGGCTAGGACTGGAAAGTCGTCTTCACTATCGGCCCAGCCAGCTTTCCGGTGGCCAGCAGCAGCGTGTGAGTATCGCCCGTGCGCTGATGAACGGCGGTGGCATCATTCTGGCGGATGAACCCACCGGTGCGCTCGACACCCACAGCGGCAACGAGGTTCTGAGCATACTTCGCGACCTTCACAGACAGGGCAATACCGTCGTGATCGTCACCCACGATATGACGATTGCCGAACACGCTCAGCGCATCATCGAACTGCGCGATGGCGAAGTGATTGCCGACCGGCAAACGCGCCCCGAAGAGGCCACCGTACCGTCACAGGAAGCCGCCAGCTCTCCGGCGACATCCGCCCTGAATCAGTTCAAAGATCGCTTTATTGACGCGTTTAAAATGGCGCTGCTGGCGATGAACGCCCAGCGAATGCGTACCTTTCTGACCATGCTCGGCATCATCATCGGCATTGCCTCCGTCGTCTCGGTCGTCGCGCTGGGAAAAGGTTCACAGGAACAGGTGCTGGCCGACATCAACTCGATGGGCACCAGCACGCTGGAAATTTTCCCCGGCAAAGACTTCGGCGACATGGATGCCAGCGCCATCCAGACGTTACGCGCCAGTGATATCCAGCCGCTGACGCAGCAGCCCTACGTGCACAGCGTCACGCCGTCTATCTCCACCAGCGTAACGATGCGCTACGGCAACATTGCCGTTTCCGCCAGCATTTCCGGGGTTGGCGAGCAGTTCTTCACCGTACGTGGCTACACCCTGCAACGCGGCGTACTTTTCCCTCGCAGCAGCGTCGATGAACTGAAGCAGGACGCCGTGATTGACAAAAACACGCGCGATAAGCTCTTTCCCCACGGCGAAGACCCCATTGGACAAGTGATTCTGCTGGGCTCGCTGCCCGTGCGGATTATCGGCGTCGTCAGTAAGAATCAGGGCGGCTTCGGCAGCGATGAAAATCTGAACGTCTGGGTACCGTACACCACAGTGATGAAGCGTATGGTCGGACAGTCCTACCTGAAAAGCATCACAGTGCGGGTGAAAGACAATATCGATATGAACGTCGCCGAGAAAAGCATCACCGCCCTGCTGACGCAGCGGCATGGTACGAAAGATTTCTTTATCATGAACACCGACAGCATCCGTCAGATGATCGAGAAAACCACCACCACGCTCACGCTGCTGGTGTCGATGATCGCGCTGATCTCGCTACTGGTGGGCGGTATCGGCGTGATGAACATCATGCTGGTTTCCGTCACAGAGCGAACCCGAGAGATCGGCGTTCGTATGGCGGTTGGCGCACGCACCAGCGATATCATGCAGCAGTTTCTGATCGAAGCCGTGCTGGTTTGCCTGTTCGGCGGCATCATCGGCGTGGGGCTGTCGCTGGCTATCGGCGTACTGTTCGCCCAGTTCAGTAGCAATTTCGCGATGATCTATTCCAGTTCCTCGATTATTGCCGCGTTCCTGTGCTCCAGCCTAATCGGCATTATCTTCGGCTTCTTCCCCGCCCGTCGTGCCGCGCGGATGGAACCGATCCACGCGCTGGAGCGGGAATAGCCCACTCAGTTACTCTAAATAATTCGAGTTTCAGGAAGGCGGCAAGAGAACGAATCCCGATGAGCTTACATAAGTAAGTGATTCGGGTGAGTGAACGCAGCCAACGCACATGCAACTTGAAGTATGACGAGTAACGTTAATCAAATACCCCGGTGGACAAATACCGATCGCCGCGATCGCAGGCGATTGCAACAATCACGCTGCCGGGGTTTTCCGCTGCGATCCGCAGCGCACCTGCCACCGCACCACCGGAACTGACGCCACAGAAGATGCCTTCCTGACGCGCCAGTTGGCGTAACGTATTCTCGGCGTCCACCTGCGTCATATCCAGAATGCGATCGACCAGATCGGCACGGAAAATCCCTGGCATATAGTCCGGCGTCCAGCGGCGAATTCCGGGAATGTGGCTGCCTTCCGCAGGCTGTAATCCCACCGTGCAAATCGCTGGGTTCTGCTGCTTCAGATAGCGGCTGACGCCAGAAATCGTGCCGGTCGTTCCCATGCTGGAGATAAAGTGAGTCACCTTACCCGCCGTCTGCTGCCAGATCTCTGGGCCAGTCGTAAGAAAGTGCGCCAGCGAATTGTCCGGGTTATTGAACTGATCGAGCGTTTTCCCTTCTCCCGCCAGCACCATCTGTTTTGCGCGATCCCGCGCCCCTTCCATTCCCAGCTTGCGACTAACCAACACCAGCTCTGCGCCATACGCGCGCATCGCGGTCTGGCGTTCATAGCTCATGTTGTCTGGCATCAGCAGGCGCAGCCGATAGCCTTTCACCGCTGCAATCATCGCCAACGCAATACCGGTATTCCCGCTGGTCGCCTCAATGAGCCGGTCACCGGGGGCAATGTCACCACGATTCTCCGCCTGCTGGATCATAGAGAGCGCCGCCCGATCTTTTACCGATCCGGCGGGGTTATTTCCTTCCAGCTTCAGCCAGATTTCACTGTTTAACCCCTGCGTCAAGCGCTGCAATTTCACCAGAGGGGTATTGCCAATACAATGCTCAAGCGTTGTCACAAGTTGAGTCCTAAAAAACCTCACGCGTGCGGCGCGAGTGATAGAAAAGAGTAAAGTTAGTGTTTATTCATTTGCCGCTTCACCCGCCACTGCAAGGCGCTTTTGATGAACAGCGTCAGTATCGCCATCACGGTTAACAGCGCCGCCGCGGTAAACGCCCCCACGCTGTTATAATCCTGATGCAGCAATTCGACCTGTAGCGGCAGCGTATAGGTTTCACCGCGAATCGAGCCTGAAACCACGGATACCGCACCAAATTCACCTATCGCTCGGGCATTGGTCAGCACCACGCCATATAGCAGTGCCCAGCGAATATTCGGGAGCGTCACCCGATAGAACACTTGCCAGCCCGACGCACCAAGCAGCACCGCCGCTTCTTCTTCCTGACTGCCCTGGCTCATCATCACCGGAACCAGCTCCCTGACCATAAACGGGCAAGTCACGAATATGGTTACCAGCGCAATGCCAGGCCAGGCAAACATCAGCTGTATCCCCTGCTCATCCAGCCAGCCGCCAACCGGGCCGTTGGTGCTGTAAAAGAGCAGATACAGCAAACCCGCAACCACCGGAGAAACAGCAAAAGGAATATCGATCAGCGTGAGCAGCAGTTGCCGCCCCGGAAACTGAAAGCGCGTGACCAGCCACGCCAGCAGCGTGCCAAACACCAGATTCACCGGTACGACAATCGCAACCACCAGCAGCGTGAGGCCAATGGCATGCAGCATGTCAGGATCGCTCAGGTTACGCCAGACGCCCCCCAGCCCGTGCGACAGCGCCGCGGCAAAAATTGACACCAGGGGGATGACCAGCATGATGAGCGATAATATCACGCCCAGCGCAATCAACGCCGCTCTCGCCCCGTTACGTTCCTGCCGAACCGGATGAGGTTGACGCCGTGGCGTTACAGTCGGTATCTCTGCCATTACACGCTCCGGGTCCGTTGACCAAAACGGCTTTGCAGCACGTTGACGGCAAACAGGATTAATAAAGACGCGGCTAATACGACGGAGGCAATCGCACTGGCGGCAGGGAAATCAAACTCCTGCAGGCGGATAAAAATCATCAGCGAAACGACTTCCGTCTGCCAGGCAATGTTCCCCGCAATAAAGATAACCGCGCCAAACTCGCCCAGACTGCGGGCAAACGACAGCGCGGTGCCCGTTAAGAGCGCCGGAGTTAACTCCGGTAAAATGACGTAGCGAAAACACTGCCAGCGACTCGCCCCCAGCGTTTGTGCTGCCTCTTCGTATTCCGGCCCCAGATCTTCCAAGACCGGTTGAACGGTGCGCACCACAAAAGGAATGCTGGTGAACGCCATCGCGACCGTAATCCCCAGCCAGGTATACGACACCTTGATGCCATACTCTGCCAGCCATGCGCCGTACCAGCCGGTCGTTGAAAACAGCGCAGCCAGCGTCAGCCCCGCTACGGCAGTGGGGAGCGCAAAGGGTAAATCCATCAGCCCATCCAGCAGAGCCCTGCCGGGAAAGCGATAACGCGTCAGAATCCACGCCATTAACAGGCCGAATCCTGCATTAAATACCGTTGCCAGCCCCGCCGCCAACAGCGTTACTTTGTAGGCAGCCACCACCTGCGGATTAGCGATCACCGCCCAGTACTGCGCCAGACTCATTTCTGAGAGCTGCATGACCAGCGCGCTTAAGGGCAGCAGCAGAATCAGACAGACGAACAGCAGGCTGCTGCCCAGACTCAGCGCGAATCCCGGCAGCACCCGTTTACCTGAACCAGAAAAAAAATTACCCGGCCCCAAAGACATTACTGACGACCAGCCGCCAGCAATTTATCCAGTTCGCCACCGGTGTCGAAGTGGGTTTTCATCACCTGCGGCCACGTCCCAAACTGATCTTCGACCCGGAATAAGGTGGTTTCCGGGAAGCGGGATTTCAGCGTTTGCGCCAATTCAGGGTTATTCACGCGGTAGTAAAAATCAGTGATGATTTTCTGCGCTTCCGGGCTATACAGATAATTCAGATAGGCTTTTGCCGCCTGCTCGGTGCCGTTCTTCTCGACATTCTTATCGATCCACGCCACAGGGAATTCCGCCAGCACATTGACCTTCGGGACGATCACCTCGTAGTTCTCGGCACCGTACTGGTTACGGATGTTATTCACCTCGGATTCGAAGCTGATCAGCACATCGCCCAACTGGCGTTCCACAAACGTGGTGGTTGCGCCACGGCCGCCGGTATCAAAGACTTCGACGTTCGCCAGAAAACGCGTGATCCACGCGCGCGTTTTAGCCTCGTCGCCACCGTTGGCTTTACTGGTCGCGCCCCAGGCCGCAAGGTAGGTGTAACGAGCATTGCCGGAGGTTTTCGGATTCGGGAAAATCAGCTTAACGTCATCACGTACCAGATCGTTCCAGTCGTGAATCCCTTTAGGATTGCCTTTGCGAACCAAGAAGGCCATGGTGGAGTAAAATGGAGAGCTGTTATTCGGTAAACGCGCCTGCCAATCAGCCGGAATCAGCTGACCGCGATCGTGCAGGATCTGAACGTCCGTCACCTGATTATAGGTCACGACATCGGCCTTCAGGCCTTGCAGAATAGCCAACGCCTGCTTAGATGAACCGGCATGCGATTGTTTGATCGTCAGCGGATCGTTAGGATGCTGCGACAGCCACTGTTTTTCAAAGCCGGGATTGAGCGCAACAAAGAGCTCACGCGACACATCATAGGAGCTGTTCAGCAGCTCGGTAGCGGAGACAGCGCTCTGCCCGCCCAGCAGCAATGACAGCGCCAGAGAACCTTTCACCAGCCAGCCTTTCACCTGTACTTGATTCATCTTATGTCCTGCCAGAGTTAGAGCCTATTCGGTAGGCCTTGTTATAGGGGCCGTTTACATAGCCGTTTTTGTATATACCCTAAATAATTCGAGTTGCGTGACAAAACGTTAGCGTTTTGAACAACGCTCTGCGTTGACCCTTTAGGGCAAGGCCCATTTATGGCCTTGTAACGCGGCAACCGAGCGAATCCCCAGGAGCTTACTCAGGTAAGTGACTGGGGTGAGTAAGGGCAGCCAACGCACAAGCAGCTTGAAGTATGACGGGTACAGCGTAAATCAGTGTAGGGGGAAGTGGCGGCTAACATATAACCTTTATATATAACATTTCGGGCTTTTTAAGCGCTAAAGGACATAACCCCGAAACGAGCGAGACGAGAAGAAAAAGCATGCTGAAAAAGCAAAGGCGCGGTCAGATTCCAAGGCAGGGAAGTGGAAAAATTGAAAGCGGAGAGGGAGAGAATGAATGCCTGCAAAGGTGCAGGCATCAGGAAAATGCGTCAGTTCTTACAGCGACAAAAGCTGATCCAGAGAAGGTGCGAAGAAGTAGCTGCCGCTGACGGCACGCGTAAAGCGCAGCATCTCATCACGTTTACCGTCACGATCGCCGAACATGCTCAGCAACTGCTGCTCAATGTTATGCAGACGTGCGCAGTAGGCGACAAAGTAGAGCCCATTTTTCCCGCTCGCGGTGCCATAAGGCAGGCTCTGGCGCAGAATTTTCAGCCCTTTGCCGTCTTCCTTTAAATCTACGCGGCTAAGATGCGACGTTACAGGACGCTCATCGGAAGACAGCTCTTCGTTGTCCTGCTTGGTACGCCCGATCATCTGTTCCTGCTGTTCTACGCTAAAACGCTGCAGCTGCTTCAGATTGTGTTCCCAACGCTGGGTAAATACATAGCTGCCGCCTGCATCCGGCTGGCCTTCGGGGATAATCGCCACGGCGTGACGGGCATCGCCCTGCGGGTTTTCCGTGCCGTCGACAAAGCCGCTTAAATCGCGATCTTCCACCCAGCGGAAACCATGCGTTTCTTCTTCGATACGAATCGCGCCACCAAATGCGATCAGCGCCGCCTGTGCCAGCGTAAAGTTGACATCATGGCGCAGCGATTGAATGTGGATCAACACATCACGCTGTGTGGCAGGAGCAAGCCCATTGCCCAACGGCGTAAACGGCTTCAGCTCCGCCGCGCCGTGGTTGCAGTCCAGATCGCGCCAGACATCGCTGCCAAACGCCAGCACCGCGCCCAATCCCGCATCGGGATACTGCTGTTGTAACTCTTGTAACGTCTGACAGAATTTTTTGCATCCCTGCCGGATAGCATCAAACTCTCCCTGAATCATCGCTTCCATAAAAATGGCAAAACGGCGGTGTTCCAATAAAATACCGCTTTGAATTGGTGTCATTTCTGCTTCCTCAAGCGTCAGTTTTTTCTTTGTTGTTATGGCTTTTACTACTGTGGTTATGGCTTATTACTGCGGTCATAAAAGATTGCGGCTGCCACAGCACATGCCAGACAGCGCCGCTATCATACCGGAAGCCGCCTGGCTTTTACCTTGCGTAAAGACAAATTAGTCCTTTACGAGACACTCCTTTATAAAGCTGATGTGTTACGCCCCTGCGCGTGCCACACAATTTTGCTCACTTTCCAGGTTTTCAGGATATCGTCGGGCGGCATCAAGCCTTCCGGGCCGCTCCACTCGCCGGAATAGACGTAGCTGATATGCGTACTCTGCGGTGCGGCACATTCCACGCTCTGCGCATCATCACCTTGCCCCAACTGGCAGGATTCAAACGCTTTGCTGTAGGTATTGCTAAAAACATCACCAATTTTCACGCCGCCTGCGCTGCCAATCGCTGGATCCATGACCTCAACTTTGCGTACGCTGCCCTTCGGCTGGCCGCTGATGATCATCTTCACGTCTTTGCCATCCAGCGCCTGATAAAACGCGACCAGTTGACCGTTGGACGTGCCCATTCCGCTACGCAGTTGATAACTACCATCCAGCGCGCTCTGTAGCGCCCCTTCGGACAATGGCGTACCAGCATTGATGCCACCGACACCCGTATCGGTCACTTCCAGCGAGCTACCGAACCAGTTAAACGGCGACAGGCTCGACCAAGAGAAATTGGAAAGCGTGCTGCATCCGGTCAGCAACAGCGGTAAACCCAGCACCAGCGATAAACCCAGCGGGCGAAAATTCATGGCATGTACTCCTCAAGATTGAACGGCTTTCGTCATCAGCCACCCTAGTAAGATGGGGATTGGAGTCTGCGAGCGACGAAAAGTGCCGTAAAGACGGGATAATCCTGCGGAAGATTATAGGGGGCATGGGACGAGAAACCTACCAGAACCGCAGACCTCCCGAGAGCCGGAAGGTCTGCGAACAACATCAACTACGCTGTGAGGCAAAATCCGTTAAGTCATAACGGTGCGTGAACAGATCATCCAGCTCCGTCTGGTGCGTAATCGCCACCACGGTACACGCTGGCAATGCCAGCTTGACCAGAGCCAGAAGCTGTCTGGCGGCGTCATGATCCAGGTTGCTCGTCGCTTCATCCAGATAGAGCGTATCAGGTTTAGCAATCAGCGCACGGGCAAAGGCAACACGCTGCCGCTCCCCACCGGAGAATACGCGATCCCAGTTTAGCTGCTCATCCAGACGATCGCGCCACGCGCCCAGCCCAACGCTATCGAGCGTCTGACGCAGCATCTCGCT
This sequence comes from Pectobacterium jejuense, assembly GCF_026800125.1. Taxonomy (NCBI): domain Bacteria; kingdom Pseudomonadati; phylum Pseudomonadota; class Gammaproteobacteria; order Enterobacterales; family Pectobacteriaceae; genus Pectobacterium; species Pectobacterium jejuense. Next base: position 228,985 of record NZ_JAPQKX010000006.1, read on the forward strand.
GTCTGCCAGTGCCGGGTGCGGATAGCAGAGGATCTCTGCCAGCGTACCCTGCCCCAGATAGCTCTGCTGCGGTAACAGCAGGCTGCGACCTTCCAGCGACTGCCAGCGGCCATCGTAATACGGCCAGAGACCGCTTAACGTACGCAGCAGCGTGGATTTCCCCAGCCCGCTGCGGCCAGAAAACTTACTCCAGCTACCCACTTCACAGCTCAGATCCACCTTTTGCAGCAGCGGAGAACCCTGCGGCGTGGTGAAAGAAAGCTGATCCAGTTGTAAACGTTCGCCGACCGGAACCACTTCATCTTCAGACTGATGGCGTTTGATTTCCTGTTTGAACTGGCTCAGACGTTCCATGCTCGCGGAAAGCTCCATGAATTCCCGATACATGCGAATAAACCAGCTCAACGCACCATGCACCTGAGCAAACGCTCCGCGGATTTGCATCAACCCGCCTAGCGTTACCGTTTTACTGAGAAAGGCCGGTAATGCCGCAAAAATAGGGACGATCAAGCTAACACGCATGTAACCCGTGGTGAAAAGGCCCAGATTACGTTCCGCATTCATTGAACGCCACCAGTTAGAGACAATCGCAGAAAATTGACGCTTAAGATGGCTTTTTTCCTGCTGTTCGCCACCATATAGCGCAATTTGCTCCGCGTTATCATGCTTACGCAGCAAAGACGCACGGAAATTCGCTTCAGCACGTTGCTTCTCATAGTTAATACCGTGCAGCCGTTTACCGATCAGATGCGTAATCAAGGTGCCGAACACGGTATAGATAATGACGGCCCAGACCAGGTAACCTTTGATTACCCACTCCTCACCGAACAGCGTAAAGCGCTGTACTCCCGACAGTTCCCAGAGAATGATGACGAAAGATGACAACTGGGCCGTCACAACCAAAAATGACGCCACCAGACTCACCGTCTTATCAACAAATAAGCTGATATCCTCAGCGATACGTTGATCGGGGTTATCAATTTTTCCCACTATCGACATCCGATAAAACGCCCGCTTTGCCAACCAGCTATTCACTAACTCTTCCGTCATGGCACTGCGCCAACGAATGATCAGCCAGCGAGTGAACCAGTCCTGATGCACAAATACCACGATATAAATCAGGATATAGATGCCGTACTCTTTCATGAGAGAGAGCAGCAAGCTGCTATCAAACGTACCTAGCGCATCGTAAAACGTTTTACTCCAATCATTGAGCAATACGTTGAGATAGACGATGGTCCATCCCATACTGATGGCAGCAACAAGAAGTAACAGAGCTAATAAGCCTTGTTTTCCCCGCCAAAAAGGGCGGCAGAGATCGACAAACTGTGCCGCTATCTTTTTCACTCTTTCACCTCTTGCGGCAAGGTGATGTAAAGCACGCGGTTATCCGGGTTATACAGCTTCGCCGACATCGCCCGTACCTCTTCCAGCGTGATGCTGTCAGCCAGTTTGGATACGCTGCTCAGATAACGTGGATCGTTATAGTGGCGGTAGCTCAGAAGCAGACGACGCTCTATCGTCATGAGATCGCTCTGACGCCCTTTTTCTGCACGGATGAACTGTGCTTTCTGCTCATCGACATCCTGCTGAGTGATCTTCGTCGGCAGTTCGGCAAAGGCTTTCTCAGCCAGCGTCCACAATTCCTGCGCACGTTCAGGCGCGCTGGAGAAGCTCACTTCCGTTTCAATACGCTGTCTTTTATCTTCCAGTTCGCTATCGAGACGCATGCGGTAAATACCTAACGCATCATCACGCAGGCTGGTTTTGAGATACTTATTCGCCAGATTACGGGCAACGCTCACCTGCACGGCAGCCTGTGGCGTCCATGCATGCGGCGTAAAGCTCCAGGTGCGGATATCAGCACGTGGTTCGATACTGATGGCCGATGTCGCTTCACGTTTACCCGGCAGAGCCAGATGTGATTTCACCTCGCCAGCAGACTGACGCGGGATCGTCGCTAAATAGCGTTCAACCTGCGGCAAAATCTGTGCAGCTGGCATATCTGCCACCAGATAGTAGGTGACCGGAGCAAACACCGCTTTATGCCACTGTGACAGCAGCGCGGGCGCTGAAATTTGCTTCAGCTCTGCAATTTCAGGCTGCTGCCAGGCTGGCGCACCGAAACGCAGTTTGGCAATGTCACTGGCCCGTGTTCCTGAAACCGATTGATCGTCATTGGCTTTTTGACGCGCCAGACCCATCATGCTCTCTTTCATCACTTCAGGATCGATACCTGGAGCCACATTCAGCTCACGGTATAACGCTAACAGGTTTGCTAACTCACCCGTTGGCGCATTCCCGCTTACCGTCAGTTGATCCGCTTCCTGATTGATGCCCAGCGACAGCGTTTTTTCCTTTTTCCAGTTACTGAGCGCTTCACCGCTCCATGTTGCTGGTCCGCTTTGGTTGACTAATTGACTTGCCAGCTGAACCTGCCACGGATTGGTCGACGTCGACAAATATCCCGCGTCGCTCACTGCCGTCAGGTAGACTTTTTTACCCGCTTCTGGCGCACGCAGCCAGACCACGCGGTCACCATTGCTCAACTGCCACTGTTCTACCTTCTGCGCGGCAAAGGTCTTCACCGCCGTGCGTTTCCCCGTTTGCGTTACCGCAGGCAATTCAGGGATAACTTTCTCTTTTTCTACCTGTAACGGTGCCAGCGTCGCGGCCGCCCACTGTGCCTGTAACTTACGAATCGCATCCGGCGTCGGCAACGTGAAAGGTGTCGCACCCGGCACGCTAAACTGTGCCAACGTATCCGGTGAGGCTAACCAGCGTTGCCATTGGCGGTTCACGTCCTCTGCCGTGATCGTGTTCAAGATGTCCAGCGCATCCTTACCGCGCTGCTGGCTACCAACATAAGGGCGATCCTGCTGCCATGAGATGGTCAAGAGTTGAACCCAGTCTGCAAACTCACGTTTTTCAGGCGCATCGCTCATACGCTGTGCCGCTTCACGAATGTTGGATTTGATCTCCGTGATGTCCTGCTCGTTTAACGGATAGCGTTTAAACCGCTCAATTTCTTTCAGCACAGCAGACATCGCAGCGTCATGACCACCCGGCATCACATTCGCGAAGAAGCCCAGCGCTGCCGTTGTTTTACCGATATCCGATTTACGTACCACCAGACTACTGGCGTCTTGCGGCAGCTCCGCTTGTTGACGGCGAACCTGACGCCCTACCGCAGACATCGTGATTTGCGTCAGCACACGGTGATAGTAGTCAGACTGACCGAATGTGTCCTTGTCATTGAAACGGTAGACAAATGACACCTGGCTGCTGCCGCTTTGGCTATCCTGCAAACGCGCAACGTTGAGTCTCGGTTTCAGTAACGGCTCGTAGTAATCACGAGCTGGCACAGCGACATTTGGCAGCGGTGCAAAATAGCGTTGAATTTCGCGTTCAGCATCCGCAGGCGTGATATCACCAATAATCATCAAACGCATATTCGACGGGTGATACCAGCGTTGATAGAAATCCTGCAGTACGCTGGCTGGCGTGTCGTTAATCGACGCTTCCGTGCCAATCGTCGGGCGGGAAGGATAACGAGAGTCATGGCGAATTGCCTGTACGCGCTGCTGGTTCATGCGTTCCGCTACGCCCAGCTTGCCACGCCACTCTTCCAGAATAATTTTGCGCTCATCATCAAGATCGCTTTGCAGCAGTTTCGCATGGCTCGTCATCTGGCTCAGCGCCTGCAACGTCGTGCCCAGATCGCGATTCCCTTTCGGCGGGCTCATCATATACATGGTGCGCTCGTAGTTGGTCACAGCGTTATAGCTCTGACCACGTACCCAGCCTTGCTTGTGCAGCTCGGTACTTACGCCTTGAGGAAACGCCTCGCTCGCACGGAACACCATATGCTCCACGATATGCGCAACACCGGATTCGTTGTCCTTCTCATCAATCGAACCGACATCAACAATCAGGCGAACATCTATCCGCGACTTTTGCCCCTCCAGCGGTACGAGGGTGTAGCGAAGTCCATTCGCCAATGTCCCTTCTTTAATGACCGGCAATGGGCTTTTCACTTCTTCAGCCTGGCTCACAACACTTCCAGCTAACAGGCAAATAGCACCCGCCAGCCAGTACATGATTTTATTTTTCATCACTGACCTTTATTATTTTTCTCACTTACCATGAATACGTCACATCCAGCCAAAACTGACGACCTAATCCATAGTTAGATTCGTTCTTATTGGCTTTATTCAGGACATTGAGTACATCTACGCCCACTTTTAGATTCTGCTTACCTAATGGCTGGGTATAAGTCACACGCCAATCCAACAGCATATTGTTGCCATACTGCTCTTCTTCATAAACATCGGTAGCACCAACATATCCGGAACAACGGTCATCATCTGGACAGTTAATAGTTTCAGTTCGCGTCATCGCCTTATAGCCACCCACATAGCTTAAGCGTTGCGTCCAATCTAAACGCCAATTAGGAATTTCAGTATTCAATTCAATAAATGCTGTCCAAGGACGGTTGAAATTATCTGCCGGTTTATCAATCGCGCGGATCATTTTCCCGTTGTAGAGAATATAGCCATCGAGATCCGCTTCGGTGTCATAGTCTTTATTTGAGGAAGTACTTTTTTGAATATTTCCTCCCGCCGTCCAGCTAAATACCGCGGAATTCCATTCAATTGGAGAAACCGGTTTTACCACTAGACTAAACGTGTCGGATTCAGACTTACCATTATTAGTGAGCTCATAAGTTTTTGTGGTTTTATTTTGCTCAGCAGAAAATTGATCTTTTGCTTCACGATGAACCCATTTCAGCGCCCAAACCGTATCATAAATACGCTGCTGCACACCGAGATTCAATTCATCACTGTAGGGTGTGTTTAATGAGGTGTATTTATAATTAACTGGCCGAAGGTTTGTCATAAATTGCCAGTCTTCTGTTGTATTACCCGAACTCCTTGACGTTGATGGGCATGAAGTGCCAACAATGTGATCAGTTCGGCATTCGTTATAACCCAATTTACGGGCTTCTCTCAGCTTATAAGCCAAGACATTGCCTGCATAGTAACGATTAATTCCACCGAAGACTTCAGTGGAACGATCTCCCCATATATCATAGCTTGAGCTAAAGCGCGGTGAGACATTCATGTTTTTCATATAGTCATCATAATCAACACGAATTCCGGGAACCATGGTTAAGCGGGAATAGGTCAATGTATCTTGTAAATAAACAGCATAAGTGCTTGCTGCGACTTTTACATCCGAAGCTTCATATACTGTTCGTTGACGGAAATACTGTTCACCGTCAATACATGCAGAATCACCATTACATACCACATTATTTTTTCTGACCGCATTAGCATAAGAATAGGAATTATTTTTACGCTGATACCTAGCTTCGGAAAAGTCGGTATCAAAACCAAAATCAAACTGGTGCTGTACACCCCATGCAGAAAAAGGATTTAGCTGCCAATCCTGTTTAAAGTTAATGCCAGATTGCTCGGTTCTTACCGTGCCATACCCACCCTGCTGGGCAGCAGTTCCTGAAAAACTCGACACCCAGTCAATACTATTTGTTTTAGCCCAAGAATAAAAATTCTCCCCCTTATTCTTTATGGTATTCTCATTCTGCTTCCATATTAACTGTGTGGCAACTTTGCCCCACTTATTCTGGTTATCCCACTTAAGGTTGGCATTATACCCCCCTCCTTCGGCAGTAAAATCCCCATCTTTTATATTGGAACGTACATAGCTTGCACTATGAGGTGAATGCATGAATGATAAGCTAAATTGATTTCGCTCATTGGCATCCCACGCCCCCCGTAACATATAGGTTTCAGATTCGCGCGACTGGTCTTCCCATCTTTGAAAAATCGTATGCCAGAACGGAATGTCAGATTCCTTACGGCTATACACAAACATCAGCGCAGCATTATCACTTAGTGGCTGACTCACATTCAGGTTATAAAAATTTTTGGTAAACTTAGGCTGCCTCTTAGCCGTAGTAGCGGCACTGAACGAGGCTTCATCTTTTTTCTCCAGATGATATTTCGTCCATGACGAACGCGTTGTACGGTAAGAGACAGAACCAGACGGCTCGGTAAACGAGGGTTTCTTAAGTTTGGCATCAATGACACCGCCAGTGAATTGGCCATACTTAGCCGACACGTTACTGTCATAAACCGACAGGCTTTCAATCAGGCTACTGTCTATCCAGAAGGATTCAGGATGACCAGAGGGGAAATCATTAGCGGCATTCCCATTGGCTGTAGAACCCACCTCACCGACATTCACACCGGGGTTCAGGCGATCGTTGTTCGACATCCCGTCGATCATGAAGTTGTTGTTATAGAACTTCTCACCGTGAAATGAGACAACATCCGGGGCCAGTTCTCCTGGAGTCTCACTATTGCGTGAGGTTTCAGAGAATTGCACATTTGGGTTAGTGCGCAGCAATTCAGTAATATTTCCATTAGCTGTCGGCTTTTTTGCGATTTCCTCAGCCACCAATTGTTGGCTACCGATCTCCATCGGCCCCGGCGTAATCTGCGCTTTTACCATAATCACATCGCCGCGCCCTTCATTTCCTGAACGGCTATTCTCTGCACCCGTAGGTATGCTCTGTACATCATCCGCCGCAGGCACGCTAGCCATTGGGCGAATGATAAAAGCTTTACCGGTTTCTGTAGGCTCTGCATAAAGGTTATTACTGTTCAATAACCTGTCCAAAGCCTGTTCCACCGTGTAGTTTCCTTCCAACGCAGGAGCTTGCTTCCCTGCCACCAGTTGGCTATCAACACCAAAATTGACACCCGTCTGCCGTGCCAACTGTGTTAATGATTTCTCCAATGACTGAGCAGGAAGGTGTATTGATTGTGCTGGTGCCGTTGCGCCAAACGCCGAGCCGCCTCCGCTTAACGCCAGCGTTAGCATCGCCGTCGGCCAAATTGTGTTACGCATCCCCAAAAAATTACGCATGAATTTACCCTGAATTATTTTATGTTTTCAGGAGAGAAGACGTTGTTCAGCAAAAATCGGGCAGAAGAAAATAAAAATAATTATCATTTATATTTAAATTAATTATTTACCATTGATTATTAACGATTTTTATTTTCACTAATCCAGACAATGTAGCCGAGAGACTGCCGGACGGAGATGGGAAGGGAGTGTTTCAGTAGTTCGAGCGCCTGCTGACTGTCATTCAATGGCAGAACGCCGGTGAAGCGCAGACTGTCTAGTTCCTGACGCTGACGCGGATCCAGATAAATGAGTCCTGGGTAATGACGGGAAAGTTCATCAACAACCTGAATGAACGGGGCATTTTCAAAAATCAATTGGTTGTGAATCCAACCCGCTTCCATTGATGCCCCCACTGGCCGGGTAATATGGAGCCGATCGAGTCCAACCTGCTGACCAGCACCAAGGTCGAGGCGAATATGCGAGTTCTCATTTGCAGTAACACGTACACGAGATTCGTCAACGCTCACCAGCGTATCTTCTCCTGTATCACGTACGCTATAGCGAGTACCCAGTGCCTGAGCCGCTGCCTGTGCACTGTCAATCACAAACGGTCTGCTACGCGGATCTTTGGCAACATGCGCGTAAACTTCACCACGTAGCAACGTGATTGTTCGTTTTTGTGATGTGAAGGAAATATTCACAGCCGAATTGCTGTTCAGCATCAATTCGCTGCCGTCATCCAGAACAATGCGCCGAACTTCACCAGCAACAGTGCGCTGATCGGCCAACCAATAAGCATAAGGCAGTTGGCTTAGTAACCAACCACCTGCGATGAAAATCGCCAGGGCAGCATAACGGGATGAGCGTGATTTTCGGGATGTCGCCGCTGGCGTGATGGCTGCACTTGCCCATAATTGCTGCATCTGATGATAAACCACAGAATGGCGAGCATCGATCTGGCACCACTGCTGCCACTCCTTGTGCAGTAATATCGCGTCGTCGCTATCCTGCTCGACCTCCGAGAAGCGTAGTACCCATTCAGCTGCTTGTTGCTGAATCTGCTCAAAGTCAGCGTTATGCTTCATCATGTTCCTGGAAAAAGATCCGGCTATGGAAATGCACCATCGCTTTCGCCAGATATTGCTTTACGCTACTTTCGCTAACGTGCAGCGCCTCAGCAATCGCCCGATAATCGTGTCCTTCCACACGCGCCATAATAAACGCACGCTGTACCTTTTCATCTAACTCATGGGTCAGAATATGTAGCGCTGTCGCCACAAGTTGACTTATCGCAACACGATATTCCGCAGAGTGCTCTTCTTCCCCATCAACTAGTACTGCTAATGCAGATAACGCATCTTGTTCCAGCTTACGCTTACGGAACTGATCGATCATGACGTGATTCGCCGTCACCATCAGATACGCCTTAGGCTGTCGGATAGCGGCAGGGTCGGCAAGCGTCAGGAGTTTTAGGAAGGTGTCATGGGTAAGATCATCTGCCTGATGAATGCAGCCTATTTTTTTACAAAGCCATCCCCGCAGCCATCCTTGGTGGGTCTGGTAAAAATCACTCCAGAAAGAAATTAGCTGCGTCATAATGGTTTCAACAGGCAAAAAGTAGATAATATTAGTTTAATTGATACTCATTATCATCTAAGCCAGTGACACGATGCAACACTTTTTAGACAATTCGACTACAAGCACTTTATGGTATCTCTTCGTTCATCATCTACCTTCTTCCATAGCTGAAGTGGACATACCCAAAGTCAGCCGATGTACAATTTAAATTACGGTATCTAAACATTCGATTGATTCAATAAATATCAATTCTCTAATAAAAAACCGGAGCTGCTTATCAAACCAGCTCCATTTTCATACAGATATTAATACACTAAGGGATTATTTATCCTCACCAATAAACCAAGTCACACTGAAATTTTATTTCATAAAAACTCACCGTGGAAGAATAATAGTGTAAGGTTGACCATCAGCGAAAGCAAACAAAGAATTAATATGCTGATAATCAGCATAAGCCAAAGCTTCAATATCTAGGTAAACAAGTTCCGCCTCTCTTTTTCTTCTTGTTTTATGCCCATCACCAAAATCATTAAGCTCCTTGAAAAATAAATCCCATTCATTACGGGTAATATATCCCCAGGATTTTGGCGTTTCTGTTTTTAGATTATTATATTGAAATGCTAAATCTGCTATCGCCGTCCTTGTATTTGCCGGTAACTCATTAAATTTCAAACCAACTGATTCAGCATCAAAGGCCTTTTCTACCTTTCTTAGTGCTTTTTGTGTGTAAATAGAGGTTAAGAAATCAGCCTGATCTGCAGTCAAACTTAATGGTGATTGCCTTAATTTTTCAACAGCAACATGTTCTTTAATTACGGTATAAGGTGACAATATATCCACAAGATATTGCGGTACGCCATCACGTAGCAATTCATCTTTATCTCTTTGTCCTAAATCCACCCCCCCACCGATAGTAACACCTGAATTCTTATATACCTCCCCCTTTTCATTTCTAGGAACATACCCGTTTGTTTTAAATCCTTCAGATTCTAATAAAAAATCTATATTAATACGCAATTTGTCTGAAAGCATCTGCCGGCGTAATTTTATTCTATCATCAAGCAACTTTTCAACACCGGTTCTAATAGTACAATTTTTACGAGGGAAGGCTACACAGGTTAATAAAAACATCCCCTTATCCTCCTCCTCTAAAAAACTCCCATCACTCTGATCAACGTCTCCAGTAATTAATAATGCCACACACGATGAACATGAACCAGCACGGCATGAATAGGGTAAATTATCCCCTCGCTTTTCGAATGCATCTAATATATATTCATCACCATCGCAATCAACTGTAACCCCAGTAGTTAAATCACTTACCTTGTATGTCGCCATTTTCACTCCCCTTTTCCAAGATACATTTCATCGTGCACAAAAACACTTTTCCCGTTTACATCCAGGTCGCCGTTTTTTTATCTCTTCAGGTTTTACTTTTTCTTCTGTTTCTTTTCCTCCATGAAAATTAACTTCCAATTTACTTTCACTTTGAAAAACTTCATCTTTTTTCATTCACTGGCCTCATTTATAAAACAAATAGCTTCATCTGCCATCATGGCTATATCAATTCACGATTCACACCGTAAATTAGAGGGTATAATGCAAGATCCTAATCATTTTTTATTTTAAAGGAGTTTAATAACCAGAATTGTCCTGTGGAATAAATAGAACCATTGAAATAATTACGATCAGTAACTCTACTATTGCGATAGGGTTCGTAAATTCCTCACCAAATGGTGAATTAAGAAATTTAATCAGAATGAACCAGGCATTAAACAGCCCATACACTGACAAATTCAATCATAACAATTGGTTAGCACATAAACAAGAAAAGGGGCACCATTAAAGGCGCACCTTTTCTCAGCATTGGGAATATTCTAGAGAAGAAAAAATATTAACGGGTATCGCTTGAAGATCGGAATAAATCAATATTCCCGATCTTCAATCAGGCGTTTTCCCAGCGTGATGCAGTCAACGATCTCATAGTCGAGCTTTTCATACATGCCGATGACAGCATCGTTGTCTTCGCGCACCATCAGGTGAATCTTCGGACAGCCGCGAGCAATGAGCTTTTTCTCCAGACGGCTAATCAACGCATTCGCAATGCCGCGCCCGCGAAAATCAGGATGCACGCCCAGATAGTATGCCGATCCACGGTGACCGTCGTAACCGCCCATCACCGATCCCACGAGTTCGCCGTTCACCTCTGCGACCAGAAACAGATCGGGATCGTGATTGAGCTTACGTTCGATGTCCATTTCAGGATCATTCCACGGGCGCAGCAAATCACAGCGTTCCCAGAGGGTGATCACGGCTTCAAAGTCATCCTGCCTGAATATGCGGATTTCCATCACAGTCGCCATTTTGCAATAAGGTAAATCGTGATTATCGCGTGATTTCTATCAGACGCAATCTCAAATTGCGCGCCGCCGTCAGGAATCACACAACAGGTGACCGGGGATCGATTTTATTGATGGTATACTGCCTGCCTTTATTATTGTGCCCCATCGCCAAAGAAACGAGATGCCCACTATGTCTGACGTCAATGCGGTAAAACATTTTTTGCTTAGCTTACAGGAAGATATCTGCCAGCAGCTTGCAGCGATCGATGGCGGAGCCGATTTCGCCAAAGATGAGTGGCAGCGTGCCGAAGGTGGCGGCGGGTGTAGTCGCGTGCTGTCCGGCGGACGCATCTTTGAACGCGCTGGCGTAAATTTTTCTCATATCATCGGTAAGTCGTTGCCGCCTTCAGCCAGTACACATCGTTCGGATCTGGCTGGCCGCAGCTTTCAGGCAATGGGCGTTTCGCTGGTGATTCATCCGCTGAGCCCTTACCTCCCCACCAGCCATGCCAATGTGCGCTTGTTCATCGCCGAGAAACCGGGAGAAGAGCCGGTTTGGTGGTTTGGCGGCGGATTCGATCTTACGCCCTATTATGGTTTCAAAGAGGACGCGGTGCACTGGCATCAGACCGCTCACGACCTGTGCCAGCCGTTCGGTGAGGATGTGTACCCACGCTATAAAAAGTGGTGCGACGATTACTTCTTCCTGAAACACCGTAACGAAGCGCGCGGTATCGGCGGACTCTTCTTCGACGATCTCAACGAGCCAGATTTTGCTACCAGCTTTGCCTTCATTCGCGCCGTCGGTAACGGCTTCCTTGATGGCTATCTGCCCATCGTTGAACGGCGTAAAGATCTGCCGTGGGGAGAACGCGAGCGCGAATTCCAGCTCTACCGTCGCGGCCGCTATGTGGAATTTAACCTGATTTGGGATCGCGGTACGCTGTTTGGTCTGCAAAGCGGTGGACGCACCGAGTCAATTTTGATGTCTATGCCACCGCTGGCGCGCTGGGAATACCAGCATCAGACTGAGCCGGGTAGCCCGGAAGCCCTGTTGTATCAAGATTTTTTACCAGCCAAAGACTGGCTGGCAGAAAGTCACACGCAAAACAAGGAAGCATAAGTCATGCAGATTTGGGTCGATGCCGACGCCTGTCCTAACGTCATCAAAGAAGTGCTATTTCGCGCGGCGGATCGCACACAAACACAGGTCACGCTGGTTGCCAACCAGACCATAAAAGTACCGCCGTCGCGCTTTATTCGCACGCTGCGTGTCTCAGCGGGTTTTGACGTCGCCGACAATGAGATTGTGCAACGCGTTGAAGCCGGCGATCTGGTGATCACTGCGGATATTCCGCTGGCATCGGAAGTGATAGAAAAAGGCGGCATCGCGTTGAATCCACGCGGCGAACGCTATACGCCGGATACCATTCGGGAAAGGCTAAATATGCGGGACTTCATGGATACCATGCGCGCCAGTGGGATACAAACCGGTGGCCCCAGCGCATTAAATCAGCGGGACCGCCAGCAGTTCGCTAACGAGCTGGACAAGTGGTTGCAGCAGTCAAAAAAGCCATAATGACTTGAAAGACTCGCCATCCCGTGTTTGCTGCTTTTAACAGACAAAGCAGGATGGCGATGCTGACTTAGCGATACTTACTTAGCGATAAACCGGCAGCAGATCGAGGCTGGCAAGGATATGTATCAGCGCGGTGCTGATACCAAATAGTAGCACCAGCGCAATCATCGCATTGCCGCCCCGCACGCGGAACAGCGGACTACCGAAGCGGCGACGCGATGCGTAAGCCAGCAGTGCAGGCGTAATCACCGCCCATACAGCAGCGGCCAGCCCGGCAAAACCAATCGCATAAATAAAGCCGTTCGGATACAGCAGACCGCCGATGACCGGCGGCAGAAACGTCACCACTGCCGTTTTGGATCTTCCCATTCGGCTATCGTCAAACTTCAGCAAATCTGCGAGATAATCAAACAACCCCAGCGTCACGCCGAGAAACGAGCAGGCCACAGCAAAGTTGGAAAAGACAGTGAGCAGCACGTCCAGATAAGGGCTATTCAACACCCCACCCAACGCCTGCACCAACACATCGATATTACCGCCCCGCTCCGCAATCCCGATAAAGTCAGGACGGGCAATGTTTCCCATCGTACCAATCAGCCAGATGGCATACATCACCAGCGCCAGAGAACTGCCAATAAACAGACAGCGCTTGATGATCTGCGGTTCACGGCCGTAGTGCTTCACCAGGCTGGGGACGTTGCCATGAAAGCCGAAAGACGCCAGACAGAATGGCAATGTCATCAGCACATACGGCAGATAGCTGGGTGCCTCTTCCGCCACATTGAGTAACACAACGGGCTTTACGTTCCACAGCAGGCTGCCAAACGTCATGAAAAAGGTCAGTACCTTTGCCGCCAGAAAAAAAGCGGTCATGCGGCTCACTGCCGCGGTGCTCCACCACACGGTCAACGCGACAAACAGCGCAAACAGGAAGCCGCCTATACGAGCAGAGAAATCGATCGACATCTCAGCAAGCGTGTGATGGATAATTGAACCACTCGCCGAAATGTAGGCGTACGTCAGGATATAGAGGACAAACGCAATCGATATGCCGTTAACGACATTCCAGCGCTTACCCAGCAGATCTTTGGTCAGCGTATCGAAGCTAGAACCGGTCGGATAGTTGAGGTTCGCCTCCAGTATCATCAACCCCGAGTGATACATGCAAAACCAGGTAAACACCAGCACGGCAAATGACCAGAAAAACCAGGCCCCCGACATCACCACCGGCAGGGAAAACATCCCGGCGCCAATAATCGTTCCTGCAATAATCATCGACCCGCCAAACAGCGAAGGAAGACGCTTTCCTGTACCGCTTTTTTCTACTGTATTTTCGTTCACTGTGCGTGTTGCCATAACCGATATTCGCTCGTTGGTTTTTTTATCGAGTCTGGGGAAGGCCCCCTACAGACGAGGTGGGATCATGGCATAAAACCAAAATTATTCCATTGATTCATCTTAGCCAGGCGACTATTTGGTCGATAAATTGCGATAAATAAAAAACCCAGCCGACTTCTGGCTGGGTTTGTCTGTATGGCAGGAAATGGCTTACAGCGGCTGAGTTTGTGCTTCTACCACCGCCAGCGCCACCATATTCACGATCCGGCGTACCGAGGCAATCGGGGTCAGGATATGCGCTGGTTTCGAGATCCCCATCAGCACTGGGCCGACCGTCACACCTTCTGAAGACGACACACGCAGCAGGTTATAGCTGATACGCGCAGACTCCATATTCGGCATGATCAAGATGTTAGCCGAGCCTTTCAGCGGGCTATCTGGCATTTGCTCGCGACGGATGGCTTCTACCAGCGCGGCGTCGCCGTGCATCTCGCCGTCGATCTCCAGTTCCGGTGCCAGCTTGTTGACCAGCGCCAGCGTTGCGCGCATCTTCTGCGCCGTCGGAGAATCCGAGGTGCCGAAGCTGGAATGCGACAGCAGCGCGACTTTCGGCTCGATACCGAAACGGCGTACGCTCTCTGCCGCCATCAGCGTGATTTCAGCCAGCTGTTCCGGCGTCGGATCGGCGTTGACATAGGTATCAGCGATAAAGGTGTTGCCGCTTGGCAGCATCAGCGCGTTCATCGCCCCCGCAGCCTGCACGCCTTCGCGGTAGCCGAACACTTTCTCAACTACATCGAAATGCTCTTCATAGGTACCAATGGTGCCGCAAATCAGCGCATCCGCTTCGCCACGGTGAACCATGATGGCACCGATCAGCGTTGGGTTGCCGATCACCGCGCGCTGCGCTTTTTCCTGCGATACGCCGCGACGCTTCATCAGTTCGAAATACTCGCTCCAGTATGCTTTGAAGCGCGGATCCGATTCGTTATTGACCACTTCGAAATCTTTACCGATGGTCAGTTGCAGCCCCAGCTTTTGCAGACGCATTTCGATGACGCTCGGACGACCAATCAGAATCGGGAACGCCAGCCCCAGCGTCACCAGCTCCTGCGTGGCGTGCAGCACACGCGCATCTTCACCTTCCGCGAAGACTACTCGTTTCGGCTGCTGACGCGCTTGTGCGAAGATCGGCTTCATGAACAGGTTGGTTTTGTAGACGAACTGGGTCAGTTTTTCGATGTAGGCATCGAAATCTTCGATCGGACGCGTCGCCACGCCGGAATCCATTGCCGCCTTCGCCACCGCCGGTGCGATCTTGATGATCAGGCGCGGATCGAACGGTTTCGGGATCAGGTAATCTGGGCCGAATGACAGCTCTTGGTCGCCGTAAGCAGATGCCACCACTTCACTCTGCTCCGCCAGCGCCAGATCGGCAATCGCATGCACGCAAGCCAGTTTCATCTCTTCGTTAATCGTAGTCGCACCCACATCCAGCGCACCACGGAAGATGAACGGGAAGCACAGTACGTTGTTCACCTGATTCGGGTAGTCAGAACGGCCGGTACAAATAATCGCATCCGGGCGCACTTCCTTCGCCAGCGGCGGCAGAATTTCTGGCTCTGGGTTTGCCAACGCCATGATCAGCGGGCGCGGTGCCATGGTTTTCACCATTTCCGGCGTCAGTACGCCAGGACCGGAGCAGCCGAGGAAGATGTCAGCATCAGGGATCACGTCCGCCAGCTTGCGGGCACCGTTATCCTCTACCGCATACGCCGCTTTGGTCTCTTCCATATTTTCGTCACGACCATGGAAAATCACGCCGCGCGAATCACACACCACGATGTTGTGCTTCTGGAGACCCAGCGCCACCAGCAGATTCAGACAGGCGATAGACGCTGCACCCGCACCGGACACCACCAGACGCACATCAGAGATATTTTTTTCTACTACGCGCAGGCCGTTCAGAACCGCAGCAGTACAGATAATCGCCGTGCCGTGCTGATCGTCATGGAAGACGGGAATCTTCATGCGCTCACGCAGTTTCTTCTCGATGTAGAAGCACTCCGGTGCCTTGATGTCTTCCAGATTGATACCGCCGAACGTCGGCTCCAGCGCAGCGATCACGTCGATCAGCTTGTCTGGATCCAGCTCGTCGACTTCGATATCGAAAACATCAATGCCGGAGAATTTTTTGAACAGAACGCCTTTGCCTTCCATTACTGGTTTACCGGCCAGTGCGCCGATATTGCCGAGGCCCAGAACGGCCGTTCCGTTAGAGATCACGGCGACCAGATTGCCGCGCGCGGTGTATTTGTAGGCTGCCAGCGGATCTGCCGCAATTTCCAGACAGGGTGCGGCGACACCGGGAGAATACGCCAGCGCCAGATCGCGCTGCGTCGCCAGCGGTTTAGTCGGGGAAACCTGAATTTTGCCGGGGATCGGATACTGGTGGAAATCAAGGGCGCTTTGCTTTAGCTGTTCATCCATCTTATGTACCTTTTCGGTTTTGTTGTGTCTGTAGGGTCAAGAGTACCCAGTATAGTGTTTGCGTATGGCTAAACTACCGAGGATGGCAAAAACTGAGGGGGAATGCTGGTTAATATAGTTATTTTATTTGACGGTTTTTCGTTCAAAAAATGGCATCAGGTACGCCGAATAGGCCGTTCGGAAGCCATTCAGGGGGGAATGAGGCGGAGCTAATAGGCACAGACGTCACGTGATGTAAAACACCACGCAACGGAGAAAAGTGGGTTACTGCGTCATATTCAGAATAGTACGAATATTGCCCGCACTGGTGGCGATAATATCGATGGCTCCCGTGCGTAACGCACCGAGAATGGCTAACGCTTTAGTGTTTTCAGAGGCAATGGCAATCACGCAGGGAATTTTATGTAACTCCTCAATACTCACGCCGATGACCCGTTCGTTCATCACCGTATCGACATGCTGGCCCTGAGCATTAAAGAAATCATACCCGGCAATATCACCAATAACGCCCTGATTCAGGCTGGCATCAATAATTTCATGCGGGGTAAACCAGCCAAGTTTAACCATGTAGCTGTTCTCATTCATATCCCCAATGCCCACCAGCGCGATATCAGCCTTGCGCGCCCGATCCAGCGTTTCCTTAATCGTGCCGTTCTGCATGAACGCTTCTTTCAGCGCCCGGTTTTCGACATAAGCAGGTGAGTACAGCGTTTCACTGCTGCCCCCAAATTTCTTTGCCAGACGGCGGCTGATATGGTCGGCGTTAATGGCATCGCCGGGACGGTGTGTTCCGCCGATACCGCAGATAAAGCGGCAATTGCGTTCCGTCACATTGCTCACATGGTCTGCGACCGCCGCCACATTACGACCCTGCCCCACCGCCACCACCGTATCGTCCTTCAACGACACAGCCAGATAGTTGGAAACCAACGCCGCAACCTGCCGCCGCTGTTCTTCCTCATCCTGATGATCTAACGCAATCAGGGCGCGCTTTATCGAAAAGCGTTCCAGCATCTGCTGTTCGAGGCGCGTGCTGAATACCGGATGATAGCGCACAGTAATTTCAACAATGCCCTCTTCCTTCGCCCGCTTTAGCAAACGCCCGACTTTAATGCGCGAAATACCAAATTTCTTGGCGATCTCTTCCTGAGTAATTTCGTCCTGATAATAAGCGACGGCGATTTCAGTCAGAAGTTCGCTTTCCTGAGATCCTGATTGTTTTTCCATCTGGTCACATTTTCCTTACGCAAGGGGATCGGTTTATACAGACGCTGTGTCTACAGATGAAAACAGTCGCGATGAATAATTGTTGCACGCCGGGAAGAGAGGCTCAAGCCCGGCGCGATTATCCCTGACGGTGGCGCAAATGGACAAAGATAGCCGTGCCGTAAGCCAGCCGAAAAAACTGGCTCCGGCAACGGGAGGGAATTACCGTTGAATGGCATCGATCTTCAGCATTTTGGCAATCACCAGATCGAGCTCTTTCTCATCGAAAATCTTTTTCCAATCCGGTTTGATGATGTTTTCTTTACCGTATTCAATGGCGATCATACACGCATCTGAAAACGGATTAGTACTGCGGAAAGCCACCGCCAACGCGATCTGGATATGACCATAAAGCATGGCTTTTGCGGCGGCTTCTGGCACACCAATCGTGTTAATGGTTTCATCCAGCGCTTCTTTCATCAAAGTGCCTACCATACAGGCTACGGTTTCAACCAGCGTCGGTTCCAGATAGGCCAGCTGTTTTACCGTCACCCAATGCACGTCAAGCACCGGGCCATACATCACTTTAATCACACCGGCCAATGCCGCTTTCTGCTCGTCGCTGCCTGTTTCATAAGATGCTGCAACGTGTTGCGGCGCCGCCACGCCACCAAATGCATCAGCATGTTCTTCCGGCGTGAAGCGATCCAGGAATACGGAAGGATGGCACGGATGTGCAACGGCGTAATCGATATCATCACGTTTGGCGATAAGATTGGCATAGGCCGCAGCCGGGTCCAGCGTCAGCAGCACCGCATTGCTTTTCATCTGTGGAACGACAAGCCCGGAGACTACCTTCAACGCAATATCCGGCACAGCCAAAATCACCACATCACTTTCAGGAATAACCTGTTCGGCAATGGACAATTCCCTGCCTGCGGCAACGACCTGCTCCTGCGCGCGTGGAGAGTTCTCGCAGTAAAACACCTGATAGTCACTTTTCTGGAAATTGGCAGAGATACGCATGCCCATTTTGCCGCCAGCGCCCAGTACGGTAATGGTTTTCAATTCAGCAGCCATGATTGTTACTCCTCGGATTTGCAATAATAAAAAGTGATTAAATAGAATGTGTTATGGGTAATGAACGGCCAGCATACGGATTTCGGGTATACAGATAGTTCAGGCTATGACGCGTCCAGGCGTCTTCCAGACGGCAGGTTTCTTCCGCATTGGCTTGCCACGGCAGCCAATGCTCAACGATCTGGTTAATGTTGCGTTCGTTCGGGCGTACGATCTGATGAAGTGCGTCGTAATCCAGCAGGCCGGTTCCCAGCAGGCAACCGGAATAGGTAAAGCCCACCCACCCTTCCTGACGGGCAAAAGCAAAATCTTTGATATGCAGGTTAACCACGCGTGGAGCCGTCAGTTCAACCACCTCGCGCGGATACTCCAGCGCGGCCACACAGTTGCCGGGATCGAGACAAATTCCCAGTGCTGGGCTGTCGATTGCGTCAACTACGGCGAGCACGTCGCGCGTTTTTACCTGTTCGTAGGTTTCCAGCCCCAATTGAATATGATGCCGTTCAAACTCAGGCAGCACCTGGCGCAGTAACGTAAGCGCCTCGTCTTGCGTCGGCTTATGTGTTGCCGTATTGAACATCGTGCGGATAAAACGAACATCCAGTGCACGGGCTATCGTGAGATAGCGCGTCAGGTGCGCCGTATCTAATCCTCGTGTCCCCAGCTCCAGTTGAATGCCGAAATCGGCAGCGTGCTGTCGTAGCGTTTCCAACTCGGTGGACGTGAGTGTTTCAACAGCAGCGTAATCACAAATCTGAAAAACGCCCGCACCAGACTCTGCCGTTTGCTCCAGCATGGCGTCCAATCCCAGTGGGTGTGGTACGCGAGAAGAGGCCCGCCAGAAGAACGCATAAGTACTTAATCCGATTGCCATGTGTATTTCCTCTCTCTTACGCCTGCGAGCCGAGCGCGAAAGCTTCATCCATAATCGCGTTAAAGGCTGCCGGATCGTGGGCAAAGCGCCCCAGAAACAGGCCATCAACCGAGTCGCCAAGCTGACTAAGTAACCCCGGCCCCGCACTACCGCCGTAAATGACTCGCCCCTCGCGCACTCCAGCCTGTATTGGAAAATGCTGTTTTAACGCCTGACAGACCTCGCTGATGTATGCCGTCGGGGCGGGCTCCGCACTACCAATCGCCCACTGTGGTTCGTAGGCCAGTACCAGCTCACCCGTCAACTGCTGCTTCTGCGCCAGATCCAGCGCCGCCGCCAACTGAGCCTGACAGGTGTCGATCGCCTGCTGCGTCGAACCGCGTTTCTCTTCGCCGACGCATAGCACTGGCGTTAGCCCATTACGCCAGGCCGCCGCCGTTTTCAGCGCGAAATGTTCATCCGTTTCACCAAAATAGCGGCGGCGTTCGGCATGCCCGATTTCAACATAGCGACACCCCATTTCGTGCAGCATGGTGCCGCTCACTTCCCCAGTGAAAGCTCCGTTATCCGCCCAATGCAGATCTTGCGCACCGACATGAATGGGAGACTGGGCAAACCGTTGCACAACGGGCGCTAACGTCGGGAAAGCAGGCAGAACAAACAGCCTGACCGAGGGCAGTGACGACAACGGATGCTGTGCCACCATCGCCTGAATGTGTTGGCACCAGTCGAGCGTCTGCTGGTAGCCGAAATACATTTTCAGGCTGACGCCCAGCGTCAATTTACGAGAGCTCATCGTTCACTCTCCGTTTGCGTCGCCGCCTGGCATGAAGGAGTCGACGTTGCATCGCTGTTCAACACCGTCGATATAGCAGCAAGAATCATCGCTAGCGATATCGCCCCCGCATCGGGTGTTCCCAGACTTTTTTCTGCCAGCGGGCGGGCACGACCAATTTTGGGTAACAGCTGCGCGGTGTCATCAGCCGCCTGCTGGGCGCACTGCGCGGCCTGCTGCCAGGCTTCTGGCAAGCTCATTCCAGCTTCCACTCGTTGTGTGAGTGCCAGACTAAAGGGGATCAATGCATCTACCAGCGTTTTATCTCCCGGTTTCGCCTTGCCGAAATGCATCACGCTTTCTTTAGCCTGACGCACACCATCTGCCACACGGCGACCGTCAGGACGTTGTTCATCACCTAATACGGTTCCCAACGCATTCAACGCGACGCCCCAGATTGCCCCAGACGTTCCCCCAGCCCGATCGGCCCAGGCATCTGCCGCACGTTGCAATAACGTACCGGCACCCGCCTGCCGTTCCAGCATTTCTGCCGCCTTTTCCGCCGCGGCAATCACCCCACGCTCCATGCCAATGCCGTGATCGCCATCTCCGGCAATCGCATCAATACGGCCCAACTCGGTGACGTTAGCCAGCACAATATCACGCGCTGCATTCAACGCCGCCGCAACACAATGTGCCGCCGCCTTCGATGCCGCCGTAGCAGTTGGGATCACATCGAGCTCTGCTGTGAATGTCTGCTCAGCCAGCGGTTCGGCGGGAGACACACTGCCTTTACGAAAGGCCGGTGCATCAGCAGGTGCACGCCAAAAACGCTCCAGTTCCTCATCCAGCCAGAACAGCGTGAGCGACAGACCGGCCATATCGAAGCTGGTCACGAGTTCACCCACTTCCGGCTCGACCACCGTCAGCTCCTGCTCGACCAGCAGTTGCGAAACTCGGCGATAAACCACAAACAGTTCTTCGTATTTCACGCCACCGAGGCCGTTGAGCACCACGCTAATCCGCTGCCCAGAGAGCGTCGCAATATCTTGTGGCACCTCTTTCAACAGTGAACTGACCAATAGCTCAGCCAGTTCATCGGCGGTTGAAATAGGAACATCGCGGATACCTGGCTCACCGTGAATCCCCATGCCTACCGCCATCATGCCTTCAGGAACGGTGAACAGCGGGTGCTCCGCCCCCGGCAACGTACAACCAGAGAAGGCCACGCCGAGTGAACGAGTACGCTGGTTGGCACGCTCGGCAACCTCAAGCACGGCGGCCAGATCGTAGCCCGCTTCCGCCGCCGCAGAGGCCGCCTTGAAGACCATCAGATCGCCCGCCACCCCACGGCGTTTGTGCGATTCGTTCAGTGGCGCACTGGAAATGTCATCGGTCACTGCCAGCAGCTCACACGGAATTCCCTCCGCATTCAGACGCGCCTTGGCCTGTCCGAAATGGAGCACATCGCCAGCATAGTTACCAAATGTCAGCAGTACGCCACCACCATTGTGTGCAGCACGAGCAACGGAGCAGATCTGCTGGGCAGATGGCGAAGCAAACAGGTTGCCCATTGCTGCGCCGTGCGCCAGCCCCTGCCCGACCAGGCCAGCAAACGCCGGGTAGTGGCCGGAGCCACCCCCGACCACAATGGCGACCCCACCTTCACGACTGCGAGTGCTCCTGACCACGCCGCCAGGCACCTGACGCACTTTGTCAGCATGCGCAGCCGCAAAGCCTTCGGTCAGTTCCCGGGCAAAGGCGGAAGGTTGGTTGAACAGATACGTCATATTAATGCTCCTGTGTTACTGAGGCGGCTTTCGATACCCGATCCGAACGACTGAGCAGAACCATTAACACTGCGGAAAGCAGCATAAACCCGCCGACAATCATCATAGGCATCACGTAGGTTCCGGTTACGCCCCGCACGGCACCCGTGATGTATCCCGCTGAGAATCCAGCGACATTACCAATAGTGTTGATGAGTGCGATGGCCGCAGCCGCTGATGCTCCGGTAAGAAACTGAGTCGGTAACGTCCAAAAGTTAGGTAGTGCAGCAAAGATGGAACAGGCAGTCACGGTGATCACCGCAATTGTCGCCGTAGGGGATTCCATGAACAGCGCCAGCGGAATGCTGATCGCACCAGTTAGCGCTGGGATAGCAATGTGCCATGAACGGCAGCCACGACGCGTTGCATCACGCGACCAGAAGTACATTGCGATGGCCGCGGGCAAATAAGGAATGGCCGTAATCAATCCTTTATCCATGACATTGAACGTCGTGCCGAACTGCTGCTGGAAACCCGCGATAATCGTTGGCAGGAAGAATGCCAGCGCATAGAGACCGTAAATAAAACCAAAGTAAATCAGGCACAATACCCACACGCGTTTGTTAAACATCACGGTCATGACGCCAGGGTGTTTGCTGTGATTTTTGGTGGCGTGTTCGCTTTCCAGCTCACTAACCAGCCAACGTTTCTCATCAGCATTAAGCCACTTGGCATCAGACGGACGATCAACCAGATAAAACCAGGTAATGAGGCCAACAATGATGGCTGGAACAGAGACACCGAGGAACATCACCCGCCAACCGGACAACCCAAACAGGCCATGTTGATCAATCAGCCAGGCAGCCAACGGCGCGCCTAACACTACCGTCAGCGGTTGTGCCAGATAGAACAGTGACAGGATTCTGCTGCGATAGCGGGCTGGTACCCACATACTGAGGAACAAGATCGCACCGGGGAAGAATCCCGCCTCTGCTATCCCCAGCAGGAAACGTAGGATATACAACCCTTCAATACTGCTTACCCAGGTAAACAGCAACGACACGATGCCCCACGACACCATAATGCGCGACAGCCATTTGCGCGCCCCGAAGCGGTGCAGCGCCAGATTGCTGGGGACTTCCAGCAAAATATAACCAATAAAGAAAATGCCTGAAGCCAGCCCGAACTGCGCCACGGTCAGCGCAAGGTCGGCATTCATACCATTCGGCCCCGCGAACGAAATGGCCGTACGATCGAGGAAGTTAATAAAGAACATCAGGCCGACGAAAGGCACGAGACGCCAGGAGATCTTGCGAATGGCCGACTGTTCTACAGCAGATGGTTTTGTGGTGGACGGTTTTGTGGCAGATTGCCCCGCCGTTGCTGCAACCGATACTTTACTCATACAGCCCCCTTACTACCGATAGTCAATCCCTTCCATGACATCGCCTCTACGCCAGGCTGTTCCTGCATTTCATCCTCTTTCGTCATTCGATACCCGGTGTGACCTTTGTTATTTGTTGTCTTTTTTATCGTTTGCATACAGGTCTGACACATTGTTATGCCCTCTAAAGATACAGATCATTAATACACATAATGAACATATGAACGATATATTTGCTCCAATCTTTTGCCTATCTCTCTGTTTGAAAATTGTGAGCATGATCTAAATATGTATCAAAAAGGTAAAATACCGCCTTAAAAGGCGTAAAAGCGACCAAGATCACGCTTTCAATCCTCTTTTCTTCTCTGACAAAACAAAAAACAAATAATCACACATTGAACATTTGAAAGAAGCGGTATATGTTTAGCCATGAAAAGGCCGGAAATGTACGGAATCATGCGGAGAGATTCTCGTTAGTTACTGTTTATTAATGTTTTTATAAACAAACTAACGAAAGCGACATATCAGGCTCACTTTGACCCTTAGCCAGGCAGGAGATAGATATGCTCTCGATTGCAATTGGTGCAGACAGCGCCGCGATTGATTTGAAAAACACGATTACTGATTATTTACAGCAGAAGGGGCTGACGGTGACCGACTACAGCTACGATCCCACCGGGGAAAATCCAATCTACCCCGATGTTGCCTACACGCTGGCCCACGCCATTAAAGACGGTAAGCACCAGCGTGGGATCCTACTGTGCGGCACGGGGATCGGCATGTGTATCGTGGCTAACAAGGTCAATGGCATTCGTGCCGCTCAGTGCCATGACACCTATTCCGCCCAGCGGGCTAGAAAAAGTAACGATGCTCAGGTGATCGCACTGGGCGCGCGGGTTATCGGCCCCGAACTGGCAAAAGAGATTGTCGGCGCTTGGCTGGATGCCGAGTTTGAAGGCGGCGGATCCGCACCAAAAGTCGAGAAAATCAGCTACTACGAACATCAGGAAAATCACCGGTAATCCTGTCTGACGGCCCGCAGCGCTCCCCAGACTGATTGGCCGTCAGTCTTACGTTTCGTTCAACCCATTTATACGTTCCATCGAAAGAGCCCAACCGCAGCAATCGGAAAAAGCGCATGTTATTTCACGACCTCATGGTGCAGTGTGTTGGCTCTGTTTTGCGCATGCCATTTCTCTTTTACATCAAGGAGCTCACTCATGAACCAACTCGAAGCCCTTAAACAATTTACCGTGGTGGTCGCCGATAGCGGCGATATCGACTCTATTCGCCAATTTTCACCGCAAGATGCCACCACAAATCCCTCATTGATTTTGAAGGCCGCGACGCTGCCGCAGTATCAGCCGCTGTTTGATGACGCGATTGCCTATGCGCATCAGCAAGGCGGTAGCAAAGAGACTCAGCTCATCAACGCCAGCGACCGACTGGCGGTAAACATCGGTGCGGAAGTACTGAAAAGCATTCCAGGGCGCATCTCCACCGAAGTGGATGCCCGCCTCTCGTTCGATCGCGGGATGTGCGTGGCGAAAGCACGCAAGCTCATTGGAATGTATCAGGAAAAAGAGATTCCACGCTCACGCATTCTGATTAAGCTCGCCGCCACCTGGGAAGGGATTCGCGCGGCTGAAGAGCTGGAAAAAGAAGGGATCAACTGCAACCTGACGCTGTTGTTCTCATTCGCACAGGCGCGTGCCTGTGCCGAAGCGGGCGTCTTTCTGATCTCCCCGTTTGTGGGCCGAATTTATGATTGGTATCAGGAAAGGCAGCCCACCAGCGACTATCAGGCAGAAAACGATCCCGGCGTCATTTCTGTACGTAATATTTACGACTACTACAAGCGCCACCGTTACCAAACCGTGATCATGGGTGCCAGTTTCCGCAAAGTGGAGCAGATTTTAGCGCTGGCTGGATGCGATCGTCTGACGATCTCCCCTGCGCTGCTGGAACAGTTGAAAAACAGCGATGCGCCCGTTGAACGCCAACTGACACCGTCAACCGAAGGATTCCATCATCCCTCTCCGCTCTCTGAAGCTGAATTCCGCTGGGAGCATCATCAGGATCCGATGGCCGTCGATAAACTGGCGGAAGGCATTCGTCTGTTCGCCGCCGATCAACAAAAGCTGGAAGCGCTGCTGGCAGCCAAGCTGTAATTTCTGGAGTCAAGCATGTCCTCTCGTAAAGAACTTGCCAATGCTATCCGCGCGCTGAGCATGGATGGGGTGCAGAAAGCCAAATCCGGTCACCCGGGCGCACCGATGGGCATGGCCGATATCGCCGAAGTGCTGTGGCGCGATTATCTTAACCATAATCCGGCCAACCCTAACTGGGCCAACCGTGACCGCTTCGTGCTGTCCAACGGCCACGCGTCCATGCTGATTTACAGCCTGCTGCATCTCTCCGGCTACGATCTGCCGATTGAAGAACTGAAAAACTTCCGTCAGTTGCATTCTAAAACACCAGGCCACCCTGAATACGGCTACACCGCCGGCGTTGAAACCACCACGGGTCCGCTGGGTCAGGGTATTGCCAACGCAGTAGGTATGGCGATTGCCGAGCGCACGCTGGCAGCGCAGTTCAACCGTCCGGGCCACGAGATTGTCGACCATCACACCTACGCCTTCCTGGGCGACGGCTGCATGATGGAAGGGATTTCCCACGAAGTCTGCTCGCTGGCAGGCACCATGAAGCTCGGCAAACTGACCGCGTTTTATGATGACAACGGCATCTCCATCGACGGTCACGTTGAAGGCTGGTTTACCGACGATACCGCGGCCCGCTTTGAAGCCTACGGCTGGCACGTTGTGCGCGGCGTGGACGGTCACGACGCTGACGCTATCAAACGCGCCATCGGTGAAGCACAACTGGTGACCGACAAGCCGTCGCTGCTGATGTGCAAAACCGTGATTGGCTTCGGCTCACCGAACAAGGCTGGTACGCATGATTCCCACGGTGCACCGCTGGGTGATGCAGAAGTGGCGGCTTCCCGCGAACAGCTGGGCTGGACGCACGCGCCGTTTGATATCCCGGCTGATATTTATGCTGCCTGGGATGCCAAACCGGCCGGTCAGCGTAAGGAAGCGGCCTGGGATGAGGCGTTTGCTGCCTACGCCAGCGCGTACCCTGAGCTGGCTGCCGAGTTCAAACGGCGCACCGGCGGTGAACTGCCAGCCAACTGGCAGGCTGACGCACAGAAATTTATCGACGATTTGCAGGCGAATCCGGCGAAAATCGCCAGCCGTAAAGCGTCACAGAACGCGCTGGAAGCCTACGGCAAACTGCTGCCGGAATTCCTGGGCGGCTCTGCCGACCTGGCACCGAGCAACCTGACCATCTGGTCCGGTTCGGTTTCACTGGATAAAGACCACGCGGGCAACTACATCCACTACGGCGTGCGCGAATTCGGTATGACGGCGATTGCCAACGGGATTGCGCTGCACGGTGGTTTCGTACCGTATACCGCGACTTTCCTGATGTTCGTGGAATACGCGCGTAATGCCGTGCGTATGGCCGCGCTGATGAAAATCCGCAGCATCTACGTTTACACCCACGACTCCATCGGTCTGGGTGAAGACGGCCCGACGCACCAGCCAGTTGAACAGCTGGCCAGCCTGCGCGTCACGCCGAACATGAGCAACTGGCGTCCGGCAGATCAGGTGGAAACAGCGGTGGCGTGGAAATACGCCATTGAGCGTCAGGATGGCCCGACGTCGCTGATCCTGTCCCGTCAGAATCTGGCACAGCAGTCACGTACGGCTGAGCAACTGGCGAACGTGGCGAAAGGCGGCTACGTGCTGAAAGACAGCGAGGGTCAACCTGAGCTGATCCTGATTGCCACCGGTTCTGAAGTTGAACTGGCTGTCGGCGCGTATGACAAACTGACTGCCGCAGGCCGCAAGGTACGCGTCGTGTCGATGCCGTCTACGGATGCGTTCGACAAGCAGGATGCAGCCTACCGTGAAGCAGTCCTGCCGAAAGCCGTATCGGCACGCGTAGCGATTGAAGCGGGTATTGCGGACTACTGGTTCAAGTACGTCGGCCTGAACGGCGCGATTGTCGGCATGACGAGCTTCGGCGAATCGGCTCCGGCTGAGCTGCTGTTCGAAGAATTCGGCTTCACCGTCGATAACGTCGTTGAAAAAGCGCAGGCGCTGCTGAAGTAAAGCGGCGATGCGATAAAATTGATGCGATAAAACTGCGATACCGTGCGCAAAAGGATCGCAAGCAGCCACATTGTTTGTGATCAAGATCTATTAATTCATCTGACCACATTGCATGACTCCAGCGCCGCATGCTGATATTGCGGCGCAACACCACAAGTTGCACCAGCCTATTTTTATCGCGGCGTGCTACTGCTTCGGCAGGCAAGACCAAAGTAAAAATGCATTTCCTCTTTTCAAGAGGTGCATTTTTATTTTGGTCTTTTTTTTTGGCCTAATTGGCGTCAACACAGGGTAAAACTATGAATTATCAAAAAATGGATTATCAAAAACTTGGAGTCGACATCCTCGCGTTAAGCGGCGGCAAGCAGAACGTCAGCAAGCTGACCCACTGCGCCACCCGCTTACGCTTTGAGTTCAACGACAGCGATGCCGTACAGGCAGAGGCGATTGCCAAACTCCCCGGCGTCATCAGCGTGGTGGATCGCGGCGGTCAGTTTCAGGTGGTCATCGGCAACGATGTCCAGATCACCTATCGCGCGATTTTGAACGAGATTGGCGAGATGACCAGCCAGCGCACTGCCAGCAGTAAGGAAAAACAGAAAAAAGGCGGTATTTTCACGCAAATCATCAGCGTAATCTCCACCACCTTCACGCCCGTTATCCCGGCGATTACCGGCGCAGGGATGATTAAAGCGCTGCTGGCGATCCTCAAACTGACAGGGCTAATTTCCGCCGACAGCACGACCTATCGCCTGTTGGACACCATCTCCGATGCGGCCTTCTTCTTCCTGCCCGTCCTGCTGGCTTACGGTGCCTCCATCAAGTTCTCCTGCAACCCGATTCTGGCGATGACGATTGCTGGCGCACTGCTGCACCCGAATCTGGCTCAACTACTGGCTTCCGGCGGCCCCATCAGCTTTATCGGTATTCCGGTGCGGCTGGCGGACTATGCCGGATCGGTATTGCCGATCATTCTCACCGTGTGGATCATGTCCTACATTGAGCGATTCGCTGAAAAAGTCTCACCGTCGATGATCACTTTCTTCACCAAGCCGATGATCGTGCTGCTGTTTACCGCACCGCTCGCGCTGGTAGTGATTGGGCCTTTCGGGATTTTCCTCAACGATCTGGTCGCCAGCGGCGCGGCGATCATCGACGGAAAAGCGAGCTGGCTCATTCCGATGTTGATGGGCGGTCTGCAACCGTTTTTGGTGATCACTGGCACCGCCTGGGCGATGACGCCAATTGCTACCTCGCAGCTGACTCGCAACGGCTTCGAGATGATCAACGGGCCCGGTATGCTGGCCTCCAACATTGCTCAGGGTGCTGCCACACTGTGCGTGGCGTTTAAAACCAAGAACAAGAATCTGAAACAGCTGGCTTCTTCCGCAGGCTTCACCGCTCTGCTGGGTATCACCGAGCCTTCCCTGTACGGGGTGACGCTGAAACTGAAGAAACCGCTGATTGCCGCTATGATCGGCGGGGGCTGTGCAGGGATCTATGCCGGGCTGGCTGGGCTGGTTCGCTACGCCTTCGTCTCACCGGGTCTCGCGGCGCTGCCTGCCTTCATTGGTGAAAACCCGATGAACATCGTCCATGCGCTGATCACCTGCGCCATCGCGATTGTCGTCACGTTTGCGCTCACCTGGATCATGGGATTTGACGATCCGGTGGATGAAACAGACGCAGTACCAACCACCAATAGCCAGTCGACACCAGTCGCAGAGACCGCCAAAAAGCCGCAGGCGACGGAAGGCCACACTGAACCGCAAGCGATTATGAGTCCCCTGTCCGGCAAGCTGGTCGCGCTGAATGACATCAACGATGACGTATTCTCACAGGGATTACTGGGACAAGGCGTGGCGATTATTCCTGACAAGGGCGAAGTGGTCGCGCCAGTGAGTGGCGAAATCATCACGTTCCTTGAGTCTAAACACGCTGTCGGTATCCGGACAGATAACGGTCTGGAGTTACTGATTCATGTCGGCCTCGATACGGTGAATCTCAACGGCAAGCACTTTACCGGCTATATCAAACCGGGTGACCGGGTTAGCGCGGGCGATAGGCTAATCAGCTTCGATCTGCATGAAATCACGCGTCTGGGTTACGACCCGATTACGCCAGTGGTGATCATCAACAGCGATGACTACGCCAGCGTCGTCTGCACCGCACCACAGCCGATCGCACCACTGGATACGATCATTAAAGTGAACGCCTAATCCCCATAAAGGCATTGGGTGCCCTGCCCAATGCCTCTCGGATGTGAGAGAAAATATGCATTACCAACAGCAAAAACACTTTCCTGCGGGCTTTCTGTGGGGAGCCTCGACTTCGGCTTATCAGGTTGAAGGGGGCTGGCAGGCCGATGGAAAAAGCCCGTCGATCATTGATAAGTGTCTGCCCCCAGAAAACACCGCCGACTTCACCGTCGCCAGCGATCACTACCACCGCTTTAAAGAAGACGTGCAGCTGTTTGCTGAACTGGGGTTAAAGGCCTATCGCTTCTCTATCGCCTGGACGCGTATTCTTCCCGACGGCATCGGTGCCATCAATCCGCTGGGCATCGCGTTTTACAACAGCCTGATTGATGAACTGAACGCGCACAATATCGAACCGGTCGTCACGCTCTACCATTTCGATTTGCCTTATTGTCTGGAAGCCCAGGGCGGCTGGCAGAACCGCGCCACGATTGATGCCTTTGTTCACTACGCCCGCACGCTGTTTACCCATTTCGGCAACAAGGTGAAATACTGGCTGACGATTAACGAGCAGAACACCATGATTCTGCACCCCGGCGCGATTGGCCTGCCGGAAGGTGGCGTTTTGCCATCCAAAAAAGTGCTATATCAGCAGAACCATCACATGATGCTGGCGCAGGCGCAGGTCATGGCGTTGTGTCACGAACTCGCGCCCAATGGCCTGATTGGCCCGGCGATCAACACCACCTCCATGTATCAGGCCACCAGCAAGCCGGAAGATGCCATCGCCGCGCACAACTGGGAAACGCTGCGTTGTTGGAGCTTTCTGGATGTCGCAGTGCACGGCCGCTACAACGCGCTGGCCTGGCGTTATCTGGAAGATCGCGGTCTCGCGCCGGAGACATTGCCCGGCGATGACGACATCCTACTGTCAGGCAAGCCCGACTACGTGGCGATTAACTACTACTCCACCGCCACCATTGCCGCCAGTAAAGGCGATGCATCGGATGTCAGCGCCCGCGCGGGCGATCAGCAAATCATGCTGGGCGAACCCGGCGTCTATCGCGCAGCGGAAAACCCGCACGTGGATAAAACGCCTTATGGCTGGGTGATCGATCCCATTGGCCTTCGACTCACATTGCGTAAAACCTACGAGCGCTATCATCTGCCAATCCTGATTACGGAAAACGGCATGGGCGCGCCGGATAAACTTGAGGCCGACGGCTCGATCGACGATCAATATCGCATCGATTTTATTGCCCGCCACATTGAACAGATGCAGCTCGCTATCAGCGATGGCGTTGATCTTATTGGCTATTGTCCGTGGTCGGCGATCGATGTGGTCAGCACCCATCAGGGCTACGGTAAACGCTACGGGTTTATTTATGTGAACCGCGATGAATTCGATCTGAAAGATCTGCGACGCATCAAAAAGAAAAGTTTTTACTGGTATCAAGGTGTCATAGAATCAAATGGAGCGCGCTTATTTCCTCGCGCCCCGTGATACCGCCGATACCGGGAACACCGTGTTAAAACGGGGATAAGCACGACGCTGGATATTTCACGTTGCAGGAAGCCGATTTCCCGCAACGTGACAAATCAGGGGCAATCTTATCTCACTGACTTTCCTACCGAATCACTCAAGAAACGCATGATGGCTGAACCGATAAAAGCAATAAAAATACTGAACAATAGCCTGGTGTTATCTTCTGATGCAGATAACAACGAAATCATTGTTATGGGGAAAGGGATCGGTTTTAACAGCAAAACCGGCGATATTCTCGATCCGGCCAAAATTGAGAAGACCTTTATTCTCAAGGATGGCACATCGCCACGCGAATTTGCTCGTCTGATTGAGCACGTCGGGGAGGAATATGTTCACATCGTGAATAAGATTATTGATGATGCGAACCGACAGCTTCATGGTCGCCTGAGCGAACAGGTCTTTTTTACTCTTATCGACCACATCAGCTTTGCGATTGAGCGCTATCGCAAAGGCATCAGCATACAAAACCGTCTGCTTTATGAAGTAAAACGGTTTTATCCGCAGGAGTTTGCGATTGCCTCACGGGCGCTCAACGACATTAACCAGCAAATGGATCTGGAATTACCCGAAGAGGAAGCAGGCAATATCGCGTTCCATTTGGTCAACGCCCAAACCGACGTCCAGAATATGGAAAACACGCTCCAGTCGGTCAAGATGCTGAAAGATATCTTTAATATTATTCAGTACAACTTCCATATCGTGATTGATAAAGAGTCCATTAACTACTCTCGCTTCCTGACGCATATGCAATTCTTTATTCAGCGTCTGTTGGAAAATAGCCTGATTCATTCAAACGATGACTTTATTTTTGAGCAGGTCACCAAAGAATATCCTGATGCCTATAAATGCAGCCGACTGATCAAAGACTATATTCATAACCTGCTCAACATCGACATTTCTAACGATGAAATGCTGTACCTGATTATTCATATCGTCCGCATCACCCCAGAGCAGGAAAGCGCGCCCAGTAGGCGATAAATTGATAAGCGGTTTTCCTGCCGCTGCTGCATCCCCTCGTTCGGATGATCCCACAAGTACAACACGCATAAGCCTCCATCCCTGATAGCCCCGTCTGGACAGGATACCGCCCATGCGGGTGACACGGCGATAGCTGAAAGTTTCATCGCATTTTTGGTTACTGGGCATGTTCAATCAGTAAGGCATTGGCTACTATCATCCTCATAGGCAAATTATGGAAAATTTTTGTGGCAACGATTACAGATATCGCTCAAAAGGCCGGAGTGGCAGCCTCAACCGTTTCTCGCGTACTTAATAACGACCCCAGCCTGTCTATAACCAAAGAAAAACGCCAGCTCATCAAGAAAATTGCCCATGAGTTGGCCTATTTATCGCCGACACAACGTAAGCAGCAGAAAAAAAAGTTAGAGAACTCGCTTGTTGTCCGCTCTCATTTCAAAATGGATAATGACAATTTATTAAATCTCGCCGTCGTCCACTTTCTTACGCCCTCAGAAGAACTCAACGACCCTTATTTCACCGCAATGCGCATTGGCATTGAAAACCGCTGCCATCATTTTAATATTTCGTTACGCAATCTATTCACCACAAATTTATCCTCCAATAGCCATACGTTATCTCAGGCGCAGGCGATCATTTGCGTCGGTCACTTTAGCGATAACGATATCGCCTTAATTTATTCATTAAATAAAAACCTGATTTTTATCGACTCTGCCCCCCTCGATAAACAATGTGACGCCGTGCTTTTTGACCGAGAGGCGGCTGCACGCGAAGTCTTACATTACATTGTGAATAGCGACGCTCAGCGTCCCGCATTTATAGGGAATAATGAGAGCCGGCTGCATGTCTTTCAGGAAATAACGCAAAAACACGGTATCTACGACGAGTCGCGATGCAAGGTCAGCCAGTTATTCTGTATTGAGTCCGGCTATCAGGCGATGAATGAGTTACTGCAACAAAAAGAGTGGCCTGATGTGGTGTTCGCGGCGACAGACATTATCGCTATTGGCGTGTACCGGGCGATTCAAGAGAAAGGTATTTCCATTCCCAAGCAAATAAAAGTGATTGGGATGAATGACATCCCCACAGCACAACATCTCAATCCCAGTTTGACCACAATGCGACTCTACCCCACTGAAATGGGCGAAGCCGCCGTCGATCTGTTTTTAGAGCTGGTGGCCGGACGCTATTATAAGAA
Organism: Pectobacterium jejuense; assembly: GCF_026800125.1. Lineage (NCBI taxonomy): Bacteria > Pseudomonadati > Pseudomonadota > Gammaproteobacteria > Enterobacterales > Pectobacteriaceae > Pectobacterium > Pectobacterium jejuense. The sequence continues at coordinate 262,437 of NZ_JAPQKX010000006.1, forward strand.
ACACGTACAGATTGGTTATGAAATGGTGTGGCGCGAAAGCTTCACGCTCAACGATGCCCTTCTATAATACGTCCTCTTATCTTCTCTACCCTTACAAATAAAGCGGCCGCGTCAGCAAGCTACGCGGCCAGAGAGCATCAATTAGCGGTTATTTTCCACAGCTGATTCCATCCCCCATTATCATGCCATTGAATACCGGATGCCCCGTTCTCTGTTGAACGGCTATTAACATCCAAAAGCTTCCCACTGTTCCTATTCATGATTTTATAATAGCCATCGCCCGCATCCAAAATCAGCCATTGCTGGCTAAAATGGCCGGTGTTATACATTTGGAGAATTTGCGCACCATCCTCATTGGCACTGAAATTAACATCAATGTATTTCCCGCTATTCACATTCACCAGATTGAAGTAACCATTGCCAATCGCGTTAAAATAAAAACGCTGGCTGTCCCAGTTGCCGTCAGTGTATTGTTCAACCCATGCGCCGTCTTCACGTGAACCGCTTACGACATTCAGTGATTTGCCACTCTGTCGATTAGCGATCTTATAGCGGGTTCCGTTGATAAAATTGATTTGTGATTCGGCAAACGCGTCCAGTGCTCGGGTAAATTGCAATACATTGGTTGAAACTTGCGTCGTCGCGCCTAACGCGTAGCCATCCGGTAACACCTTTGCATTACCCGCAGGCTCCCAATAAAAAACCCCGATCCCTTTATTTCCCGGCACCGCTTTAACAAGATTAATCGTATCCCTAATCGTCCAGTAACTGTCTGTCGGGTTGGTTTCCAAGCCGCCGACTTCAACGACCATGACTTCCTTACCATACCGGCTCGCCATATCATTGAGATTGCTCGCCAGTGCGCCAGTGAGTTCCCAATAATTTTTCCCCTCCCAATAGGGGTAGAACGAAAAGCCAATCACATCGGTTTTCCCACCGTGCGTGGTGAGAAAATTGTCAAAAAACCAGCGAGCGTTTGAATTATTATTCCCATGCGCCAGATGGCTGATCACCTTAGAAGAAGGGCTGACCGCTTTAACCGCATCATAGCCCGCATTCAGTAGCTGCGTTAAATTGGCAAACCGGCTGGTACTGCCTTCCGGGAGTAAAATTCCCGGATTCATTTCGTTGCCGACCTGCACCCATTCCGGCGTCACGCCAGCGGAAATAAGCGCAGTCATCACCTCATGAGTATGGTTATAAACGGCCGTCGTTAATTGGCTCAGATTGTAGTTCGCCCACGCGGCTGGCTTTATTTGATGACCTGGATCCGCGAAAACATCACTGTAGTGGAAATCTACCATGACGCGCATTCCCATCGCTTTAGCACGCTGCGCGGCATCCACCACGCGGGTTTTATCCGTATAGCCAAGCATCGTCCAGGTCGTATTATCTTTATGCCATAGCGCACTGGGGTCGGGATTAACGAAAATGCGTAACCGTACAGCGTTTATGCCGTGATCGCGCAATATCTGTAATACATCTCGCGGCGTTCCTGCATCATCACGCCAGGTTACCCCTCGATCTTCTAATTGCTTAACCCAGCCAATATCCGCGCCATAAGCAAACGGCTGCGCCGCTTTCGCCAGATTGGCTGACATGAACCCTATAAACAGCATTAACAATACAGAGATGATTCCTGAATAATTATTCTTTTTCATTCATTTCTCCTTGAGGCGATGCTCTTAAATGGTATTTATCACGTAACGTTCGGGGACAGAATAACAATACAAGGCTATATATTTATAAAAAAAGACTATATTTATCAAAGTGAATATCGCTTAATAGAATAAGCAGCCAACATGAATATGACAGGCTGCTCAATTAACTATCTGACTTTTGCTATTTATTCGTTGTTAATTAATCCGCTTTCCATTTTCATCAAAAAAATGCAGATGTTCACTACGGCACGTCAGCGGAATCGTTGAGTAAGGCACAATACTATTGTCCCCCGACAAATGAACCTTGAAATTATTAACGCCAGAATACGCACCAAAAATATAGGTCGCATTACCCAACCTTTCAGTGACCTCACTATTGATCGACAAGCTGACGTCCCCGCCGTTCGGGTCAATACTCAGGTGTTCAGGGCGAATACCCACGGTAATGTTCTGATCGGCGTGCAATCCGTGGTTAGCAAGATTAACGGAAAGTGTATTGAGCTTATTGATCAAGATACTCACGTTACTCCCTTCAACCTGTAGCACTTTGCCGGGTAAAAAGTTCATATTCGGCGAACCGATAAAACCAGCGACAAAAAGATTCTCTGGCTTATGGTAGAGCGCCATCGGTGTCCCAACCTGTTCAATATATCCCTTGTTTAACACCACAATTTTATCCGCCAGCGTCATCGCTTCCACTTGATCGTGCGTCACATAAACCATGGTGTTACGCATTTCCTGATGAAGCCGGGCGATCTGTAAACGCATTTCCACACGTAATTCGGCGTCGAGGTTCGATAAGGGCTCATCGAATAAGAACACTTTAGGATCGCGCACAATTGCCCGTCCAATCGCAACGCGCTGACGCTGCCCACCAGACAGCTGTTTCGGTGTGCGGTCTAACAAGGCTTCTAGCTGGAGCGTCATCGCGGCCTTGCGCACCATTTTTTCGACTTCAGCTTTGGGATGCCCGTTCATTCTCAGCCCAAACCCCATATTTTCAGCCACCGTCATATGCGGGTACAGCGCGTAAGACTGGAACACCATCGCAATCCCCCGCTCTGCGGGATCAAAATGGTTAACTAAACGGTTATCAATATGAATTTCGCCATCCGTGATCTCTTCCAGTCCAGCGATCATTCTCAGCAACGTCGATTTACCACAGCCCGACGGGCCGACGAAGACCACAAATTCTCCTGAATTAATCTCAAGATTAATACGATGGATTGTTTCAGTCTTATCGTAACGCTTCACTATATTTTTTAATAAAATATCAGCCATGTTGAACCTCAAACTTAATTTGCCATTGCACGCGCATTACTTCACTGCGCCCGTCATACTTGCGATAAATTGCTTTTGCATGGCGAAGAAGATAAGTAAGCTAGGAAGAGTAGAGATGACTGTTCCTACCATAATAAGCCCGAAGTCTGGAGAATAGGCAGAAGCAAAGCTGGATAACACCAGATTAATCGTCTTTAATTCATTAGACTGGAGGACAATAAGCGGCCAGAGAAAAGCATTCCATGACGTCATAAAAACAATAATAAACGCAGCGGAATAACTGGCTCGCATAATCGGTACGTAGACATACAGAAAAATTTTCCACTCCGCGACACTTTCTACGCGCGCAGCGTCGATCAACTCTCTCGGAAACGTTTTCGTACATTGCCTAAAGTAGAAAATAATAAATGCGCCTGCCACCGTCGGCATGACAACGGCAAAATGCGTATCCAGTAAGCCAGCCTTACCAAACATGGTGAAAAGCGGGATCATTAATGCCGCAAACGGGATCATCATCGTCGTTAATAACGCAACATAGACACGCTCACGATTCTTACTGGAATAAATCTCAAAGGCATAACCCGCGATAGAGCACACGACAAGCGTTGACACCGTGCTAATCAACGCAATCTTAGAGGTATTCCAAAACACTAATGCCAGATCCACCTGGCTCGTCAGATTGGTAAAGTTGACCAATAGCTGATCGCCAAACGTGAATTTACCCATGTTGATTTGGCTGGTGCTATTCGTGCTCGATACCACCATCCAATAGAATGGGAAAAGCGAGAAAATGCTCATCAGCACAAGAAAAATATGCATCAGCATGCTGTTAATTTTACTTTTTCTCATATCATCCCTTCCGTGCTGCTTTAAACTGAATCAGCGCAAGTATTGCTGAAAAAACAACAATCACGTATGAAACTGTTGCCGCATAGCCAAAGTTCGGTACAAATTTGAATGACAGATTATAAATATAAAGCGATAACGTCAGCGTCGCATTTGCTGGACCACCATTAGTGATATTCATGACTTCATCAAACAGCTGTAATGTGCCAATAGTTGATGTCACACTGGTAAAAAGAATAACCGGTTTCAATAAGGGTATGGTGATGAAGAAAAACTGCTTAATTGGGCTGACGCCATCAACTCGGGCGGCCTCATAAATGGATTTATCAATATTCTGCATAGCAGAAAGATAAAATATCATGTTATATCCCGTCCAACGCCATGTAATCGCAATAATGATGGTCACCTTCGCCCAGAAAGGATCGGATAACCACGGAATCGGATCGTCAATAACATGAATAAACAGCAAGAATGAGTTAATCACGCCATCCAGTTCAAACATACTCTTGAAAAGAATTGAGTAGGCCACCAGAGAGGTCACACAAGGCAAAAAGATGGCAATTCTAAACCATTGGCGATATTTAAGTTGAGACGAATTCAAACAAGAAGAAATAGCCAGTGATAAGAGAATCATAATAGGAACTTGGATTACCAGAAACGTTAGCGTATTCCAAAGTGCCGTTTTGAACATAGGATCACTGAATAAACGAATGATATTTCCCAGGCCAACAAATTGTGTCACCACACCACGGCCAGACTGAAAAGAGAGCCAAAGTGATTTGAAAATAGGGTATATCGTCATTAAGGCAATTAACCCAACAGCCGTAGCGACAAAAGCCCAGCCGTTGATGTTATAAAGCCTATTCATTTTAGGTTTATACATCATTATCACACCATCGATTTCTGGAGAGAAATACTTGAGGGCTTTACGCCCTCAAGCTCACACTCGCTACTGCATAATCTGATTTTTTAATGTAGCTTCGGCGCGTTTTAAAACGTCATCAACAGAATCTCCTTTCAGTAATGCAGGTATTTCAGCAGCAATGGCGTTATCAACTTCCTGGGTATACATACCGTAGGAAACCTGTGGAATTTCAGTCACCCATTTAGAGAAATCAGCAAACACGGGCTGACCACCAAAGAACGGATCCTTTACTGCATAAGCAGGGCCGGACGTGGCGGGAAGGAAGGTCGCAAGCGCACCGCGATCAACCAAAAGGGTTTGATACATGTTGCTATCTGCCGCAAAGGTTTTCTGCAAAAATTCAATCGCCTGTTTAGTATTTTTGCCACCTTTTAAGACATACCAGCTCGAGCCCCCCTGATTGGAAGCATGTACCGCTTTATCGAGGTTCAGCCGTGGGATCGGCGCAACACGCCATTTTCCTTTCTGATCTTCAGCACTTTTAATTGAGCCAATCACCCATACACCAGAAACCACACTCGCCGATTTTCCGGCATTAAAACTCCCCACGAAACTCGACCAGCCAGAGATAGGACGTGCAATTTTCGCGTCATTAATCGCTTTAATCGTTTTCAATGTTTCTTTCAGTGCATTGTTTTTAGTGAGATTGAGTTGTCCTTGATTATCGAAGAACCATTCTCCACCGGACTGCATCATAATATGAGGAAGAACCACATCGTTCATATCGTAGGTCAGCATATCAACACCGGTTTTCGCTTTTACCTGCTTACCGATTTCAATATATTTATCCCAGGTAATATTCACCATATCACTCTCTTTATATCCGGCAGCCTCCAGATAATCGAGCCGATAGAACATTCCCGCCACGCCGGAATCAAAAGGAACACCGTATACCTTATCCCCTACCGTCATCACTTTCGTTTTATAAGGTGCAAACTGGCTATAATCGATAGCGCCCTGTAATGGGATAAACGAATCAGGATAAGCCTGAAGATATTTCTGAGCATTATAATCTTCAATAAGCACAATATCAGGAAGCGAGTTTTTAACTCCTGAAGCCAACATGGTATTTAATTTCTGCTCAATATCTTCTTTACCTGAGTCGATCACTTTCAGACTAAAACTTGGATCGGCTTTTTTATATATCGACGATGCCTCATGCATTGCCGCGACATTGAAATTAGGATCCCAGGCCCACACGGTGACTTCAGCAGCCAGGCTCTGACTCGATAAGCCCAGCGTGAGGAATGAAACTGCAAATAGGGTAGATACTTTATTCTTGATCTTCATCAGAGCAGTCCTTCTTTACTTTTTGTAAAGAGAGAATATGAGTTACTGCATAATGAAGCAACGAGTTACACCGCTTACATTCTTTCATCCGGTGATACGGGTCACACAACAGGGAGAAAAATGACGAAATATTCGATCTAAATACAAAAAATTTAGGAAAAATTTCCTCCCACAAAGCCCATGCCAGCCCATAAAAATGATAAAAATAAAAACAAAAAACATCATAATTAATTGAAAATTAAACAAAAAATGACAGTATAAAAAGGTTGATCAGCTCATATTAACCATAATCACGCCTTCACCGTGGAATTACGCAAAAATGAAAGCGTTACCACACAGAATCAAGCGGCACATGGGATACCCGTGTGCCGCAAAACATGTCTATGCCTTGGCAAACCAGCCGCGGATGATCGCGTGCTGTAGCAGCATAATGGTCTTACCGTCTTTAATCCGGCCATCGTTCATCATCGCAACGGCTTCGCTGAACGGTAGCTCCAGCACCTCAATATCTTCATCGTCCACACCGCCGCCCTCATTATCCCGCAGCGACTCATCGTATTCAGCAGCGAAGAAGTGCACGCGTTCCGTCACGCTGCCCGGCGACATGTAGGCATAGAACAGCTTTTCCACATCGCCGATCGCATAGCCGGTTTCTTCGATTGCTTCGTTACGGATACATTCTTCGGGCGAATGGTCGTCCAGCAAACCCGCGCAGGTTTCCAGCAGCATGCCGCTTTCGTTGCCGTTGACGTAGGTGGGAATACGGAATTGTCGTGTCAGAATCACCGTGCCTTTCGCCCGGTTGTACAGCAGAATCGTCGCACCATCACCACGGTCATAAACTTCACGAACCTGGCGAACCACACCGCCATTATTTCTTTTTAAATCAAAAGTATATTTGTTCAGAATATACCAATTATCAGATAGCAGCTTCTTTTCGACGATATCAATGGGAGACGACATGCAAACACCTCGATGCTCGATGACTGAAGGGATTTTTCGGTGACAACGCTTCGTTACAATCGTTTTCATTATAACGGTGCAGATTCATCATATCCCCTTTTAGCCCCTGCATAAACGGGCAGTGCAACGTAAGCCAAACGGAAACATCTCGTTCAATAAACGCTAACCACATGATTTATATAACGTGAAATCCTCAGCAATCCGACCGCCCCTTTCATCCGGCATACGTGCATCGTCTATACTGAATCTTCAGTAACTCACGTTCCGGGAAGTCGCTGCGTTTTCGTCGCCCTATAAACACCGTCAATTCGTCATAACGCGCTTATCGCAACCGCCTTCCATGATTCACGCGGATTCAATACCGCATCATTTCTCCAACAACATCATCGAGGTAGATAACATGAGTCATTTCATTTTCTCTTCACCTAGAAAATATGTTCAGGGTCGTGGCGTGCTGGATGAGCTAGGCGAGCAACTTAAACCGCTGGGGACGAAAGCCTTTCTGATGGCGGACAGCACGGTGTGGGACATCATCGGCCAGCGCGTCGATGCCTCACTCAAACAGGCGAGCATCGGCCATCATTACGAGCGCTTCAACGGTGAGGCTTCCAGCAACGAAATCACCCGTCTTGCCAAGCTGGCGCGTGACGCAGGAACGAATATCGTCGTCGGATTAGGTGGCGGTAAAACACTGGATACGGCAAAAGCCGTTGCCGATGAGCTAAAACACAACGTCGCTATCGTCCCGACCGTGGCCTCAACGGATGCACCGTGCAGCGCGCTGTCCGTCATCTATACCGATGACGGCGTGTTTGAATCCTACCGTTTTTACAATAAGAACCCCGATCTGGTGCTGGTCGATACCGCCGTGTGTGCGCAGGCACCCGCGCGTCTGTTCGCCTCCGGCATTGCCGATGGACTGGCCACGTTTGTCGAAGCACAGGCCGTTCAGCGCTCTCACGCTCTCTCCATGGTGGGCGGTAAACCTACGCTGGCGGGCATGGCCATTGCCGAAACCTGCGAAACAACGCTGCTAACCTACGGCTACAGCGCCTATAAAGCTGTGGAAAAAGGCGTGGTCACACCGGCGGTAGAATCCGTGGTTGAAGCCAACACGCTGCTTTCCGGTCTGGGCTTTGAGAACGGCGGGCTGGCGGGCGCTCACGCCATCCACAACGGCTTTACCGCGATCAAAGGCGATATCCACCACCTCACGCACGGGGAAAAAGTTGCCTACGGAACGTTAACGCATATGGTGCTGGAGCAGCGGCCTGATGAGGAAATCGCCCACTATATTCGCTTCTACCGCGCCATCAACATGCCAACGCTGCTAAAAGATCTGCATCTGGAAAATGAGCCGTTTGAAAATCTGATCAAAGTGGGTGAACTGGCGTGCAGCGACGCCGATACGTTGAAAAATCTGGACAGTAAGTTAACGGCCGAAGACGTCGCCCACGCGATCGTTGCCGTCGACGCGTTCAGTAAAACCATCGCTTAACCGCAGTCGCGGTAAAAAGCCCGACTCCCGCAAGATCGGTCCAGTGGAGTCGGGTTCGATATATCCGATGCGCGCATCTCCTCCGTCGTTGTCCTGCCAAAAGCGTTCTCTCTGCGTCACCAACCTACTCATTACTATTCACTTTCATTTGACGAGAAAACGGGCAGGATAACGACATATTCTCTCAACTCTGAGCCATCGAATGACGGAACGTCCTCGCCATATCGCCCTATCGGATACGCTGATTCTTGCTCTTTTCGGGACGATCGTGCTGGCGTTAGGAATGGGGCTTGGGCGCTTTTTGTATACGCCGATGCTGCCTGTGATGCTGGAGGAAGGTCGCTTCACCTTCGGCCAACTGTCCTATATTGCCAGCGCGAACTACGCCGGCTATTTGTTCGGTAGCCTGTTTTTCTCTTTCAGCCGTCGCGCTTCAACCGCTCAACCGGTGTTCCTGTTGTTTAGCGCTGCCGCCGCAACCGGCGTTTTACTCTTCGCGATGGCTCTGACCACCAATACGGCGCTGGTCATGATCGTTCGCTTCCTTGCCGGGATCGCCAGTGCGGCGATGATGATCTTCGGTTCTTTGACTATTTTGCACCACACAAAGCATGCGCACGTTATCGCCTCGCTCTATGCCGGGGTTGGCGTGGGGATCGTGTTGGGCAATGAATACATCATCATCGGGCGGCATTATGCCCTCACCGCCGAGCCATTGTGGTGGGGAGCGGCTTTGATCGCCGTACTACTTCTGCTCGCCTTACTCATTCTTTCACCGCAAAAATCCACCGTCGTGCAGCAGCCGCTGGTCAATGCTGATGAACCGCCTCAGCTTGGCTGGCGACGGCTTGCGCTGCTGTATGGCCTCGCGGGGTTCGGGTACATCATCATCGCCACTTATCTGCCGTTGATGGTGATCGCACTGGACATGCCGCGTTTGTCCCTGCATTTATGGTCGCTGGTTGGGCTGGCGGTGATTCCTGGCTGTTTTTTCTGGCTATGGGCTGCCAGTCGCTGGGGGACGTTACCCTGCCTGACGGCGAACCTGCTCATTCAGGGAAGCTGCGTCCTGTTGACGCTGTTCGGTCACTCTCCCGTGGCATTGATATTCAGCTGTATCGGCTTTGGTGCTACTTTTATGGGAACGACCTCGCTAGTGATGCCGTTAGCCAAGCGGCTACGCGCACCACATGGCATCAACCTGCTTGGGCTGGTGACGCTCACTTACGGCATCGGTCAGATTCTTGGCCCGCTGCTCACCAGCGCCCTGACGAATACCAACGCTGTCGCGCCAGCGATCCTATGTAGCGCAGCAGCACTTTTCATCGCGGCAGGGCTCTGCTTCCCCTATCGTCGTTCATTACCCTAATCCCGGAGAACCCATGCCATACGTCAACATCAAAATCACCAATGAAGGCGTCACCGCTGAACAAAAACGTCAGTTGATTGAGGGCGTGACCCAGCTGCTGGTCGATGTGCTAAACAAAAACCCCAAAACCACCGTAGTGGTGATTGATGAGGTCGAAACGGACAACTGGGGAATCGGCGGCGTGCCGGTGACGGAATTGAGGAAGGCCAGCAAGTAAGAAAGCGAGTGATAAAGAGTGGAAAGGTGCCACGCTATTCCGAAGTAATAATCGGTGGCACCCGTTTTATATCCCCAACATCGTATCAATCAGCAGATACATATTCAGAGAAACCACTAGCACGACAATAAGCTGCCCGATGCGCTGAACCCATTTGCCGTTGACCATCGTCCCCATCAGTTCACGGTTGCCGGTGAAGGACAGCAGCGGAACCAGTGCCAGCGCAATCCCGAAGCTCAGCACCACCTGACTCAGCACCAGCACCCGCGTCGGGTCCATACCAGACAGGATCACGATAAACGACGGCAGCATCGTCACAGTGCGGCGCACCCAAAGTGGGATATGGAAACGTACGAATCCCTGCATCACCACCTGGCCCGCCAGCGTGCCAACGACGGTAGAAGACAGGCCAGCAGCCACCAAACTCAGACCGAAAATGACCGCGGCGGCTTTACCCAACAGCGGCTCCAGCGTGAGGTAGGCTTTATCCAGATCGGCAATATCCTGATTACCACTGAAATGGAATGCCGCCGCTGCTGTTGCCATCATGGCCAAATTGACGAATCCAGCGATGGTCATCGCAATCGCCACATCGACTTTCGTCGCCGAATAACGCTCGGCACGGGTATGGCTACCTTCATGCTGCGTCAGGGAAGAATGCAGATAAATCACATGCGGCATAATGGTCGCCCCCAACACACCTGCGGCCAGAAGCACGGCATCAGAGGTTGGCAGACTAGGAATCGCCATGCCTTTGGCTAACGCGGACAGCTCAGGCTGAGAGAAGACCAACTCGACAATATACGCCGCGGCAACAAACAGCAGTAGACCGCCAATGACCATCTCCAGCGGCTTCTGCCCGCGTTGTTGCAGCATTAAAATCAGGAAGGTTGCAATGGCGGTGAGGATCGCGCCTTCCAGCAGCGACACGCCCAAGAGCAGTTTGAAACCAATCGCCGCACCGATAAATTCGGCCAGATCGGTCGCCATCGCAATAATTTCGGCTTGCACCCAATACGCCCAAACGACCGGGCGCGGAAAGCGATCGCGAATATGCTCCGCCAGGTTCTTGCCCGTTGCGATCCCCAATTTGGCGGACAGCAGTTGGATCAGCATCGCCATCAGGTTCGCCCACACCACCACCCACAGCAGCGTATAGCCATAGGCCGCGCCAGACTGGATGTTAGTGGCAAAGTTACCCGGATCGATGTAACCAATCGCCGCGATAAACGCCGGCCCCATCAGAGAAAGTTTGACCTTCCTTGATGTGCGGCTTGTTGACTCAATAACACGGCTACCCGGCATAGTATGACCCTTCTAACACTGGTGTTATATTACTCTCACAAAACGATAATGATTATCAAGTGCATTTAGAGTGGTAATACCAATTCTTTTGATAGCTAATGATGATGAGTCATTCAAAACCTAAAAAACATCTTTTTTATCAAACAAATCTTAACAAAATGTACACTAAATAATTCACGTTGCAGGAAGGCGGCAACACAGTGAATCCCCAGGAGCTTACATAAGTAAGTGACTGGGGTGAGCGAGGAAAGCCAACGCACATGCAGCTTGAAGTATGACGGGGGATATAAACAAAAAACCCCATGCGGTGAACACGGGGTTTGGAATGAAGATACGTTGCACATGATGGTGCGTAGAAAGCAAATAGTGCGTAAAAGCAGAAAGAATCAGTCTTGTGCTTTTGATACCGCGACCATCGCCGGACGCAGTAAGCGACCGTTCAGCGTATAGCCTTTTTGCATGACCATCATGACATGGTTCGGCTGGTGATCGGCCGAAGGTAGCATCGTCATTGCCTGATGTACTTCTGGGTTAAACGGTACGCCCACATCACCTACAACCTCGATGCCAAACTTGCGTACAGCATCCAGCAACGATTTCAGCGTCAGTTCAACACCTTCAATCATCGCGGCCAGTGATTCGTTGGCTTTATCCGCCGTATCCAGCGCACGTTCCAGGTTATCGATCACTGGCAGCATTTCGCTGGCAAATTTCTCTACCGCAAATTTGTGCGCTTTCTCAACATCCATTTCCGCACGGCGGCGAATGTTATCGGCTTCAGCACGGACGCGAAGCATATTGTCACGTTCACGCTGTTGCAGTTCGCTCAACTGGGTTTCCAGCTCGGCGATGCGCGCATCACGCGGGTCAGCTACGTCTGCCGTCTCTGGCGCGGCATCCGCTTGCTGCCCTTTTGCTGCTTCCTTTTGATCCAGGACTTGCTCGTCAGGCGTTTTCTGTTCTTTACTACTCATGAAATTCTCCGCGGTTTAGCATTAATCTCGCTAGTTGCTTATTATGGGGATCAAAATCGGGGATTCAAGGGAACCAGTCATATATTGGTTCCAGCCGCTGCCGATACACCACGCTGAGGACAAAAACAGCAATGAACACACCGCTTACAATGAACAGGCCGTTTAATTGTATTGGCATTGTCGGCCATCCGCGCCACCCAACGGCGCTAGCAACGCATGAGATGCTTTATCACTGGCTCACCGACAAAGGTTACTCGGTTCTGATCGAGCAGCAGATCGCCCGTGAGTTGAATCTAAAAGACGCACCGACCGCGAGTCTTGCCGACATCGGCCAGCAGGCGGATTTGGCGGTTGTCGTTGGCGGTGATGGCAACATGCTCGGCGCCGCGCGCGTGCTGTCGCGCTATGACATTAAGGTGATCGGTGTGAACCGTGGCAACCTCGGTTTTCTGACCGATCTCGACCCGGATCAGGCGCAGCAGCAGCTTTCTGACGTTCTCGACGGCCATTATTTGAGCGAACAGCGTTTCATGTTAGAAGCGCACGTTTGCCGCGCAAACCAGCAGGACAGCATCAGTACCGCCATTAACGAAGTGGTGCTGCACCCCGGAAAAGTCGCACACATGATTGAATTTGAAGTCTATATTGACGACAAGTTCGCCTTCTCCCAACGCTCAGACGGCCTGATTATCGCCACGCCTACCGGCTCCACCGCCTATTCCCTTTCCGCTGGCGGCCCGATTCTGACGCCGTCACTGGATGCGATTGCGCTGGTACCCATGTTTCCGCATACGCTGTCTGCACGACCGCTAGTCATCAACAGCAGCAGCACGATTCGGCTGAAATTTTCCTGCATTACCAATGACCTGGAAATCAGCTGCGACAGCCAGATTGCGTTACCAGTACAGGAAGGCGAAGAAGTCCTCATTCGTCGCAGCGAACATTACCTGAATCTAATCCACCCCAAAAATTACAGCTATTTCAATACACTAAGTTCAAAACTCGGCTGGTCAAAAAAATTATTCTAAAATTTTATCCAGCTACTTTACTGTATATAAAACCAGTTTATACTGTATGTAATCACATGTGATTACATACAAGGGTTTATCATGCTGGCGCAACTCACTATCAGTAACTTCGCCATCGTGCGCGAATTAGAAATCGATTTTCAGTCAGGAATGAGCGTAATCACCGGGGAAACCGGTGCGGGGAAATCCATTGCGATTGATGCCCTCGGTTTATGTCTGGGAAATCGTTCTGACGCCAGCATGGTCAGACCGGGCGCTGCCCGCGCCGACATTTGCGCCCGCTTTGCGCTGGCGGATACCCCGACGGCACGTCAGTGGCTGGAAGAAAACCAACTGGATGACAGCAACGAATGCCTGCTACGCCGCGTCATTAGCGCTGATGGCCGCTCGCGCGGTTTTATTAACGGCACCGCCGTGCCGCTGTCTCAGTTGCGTGAGCTCGGCCAACACCTGATTCAGGTACATGGTCAGCATGCTCATCAGCTACTGCTGCGCCCCGATCATCAAAAACACCTGCTGGATGCCTATGCCGATGAACCGAAGCTGCTGGTTGCGATGCAGCAGGTTTGGCATCAGTGGCACCAAAGCTGCCGCGCGCTGGCGCAGCTGCAACAGGCGGCCATTGAGCGCGAAGCTCGCCGGGAACTGCTGCAATACCAATTAAAAGAGCTAAACGAATTCGCCCCACAGCTCGGTGAATATGAGCAGATTGACGTTGAATATAAGCGTCTGGCGAATAGCGGTCAGCTACTGACAATGAGCCAACAGGCCATGCAACTGCTGAGCGAAGATGAAGAGCAAAACATCATCAGTATGCTGCACAGCGTAAAACATCAGCTTGGCGAACTCATCAGCATGGATGACAAACTGTCCGGCGTACTGTCCATGCTCGAAGAAGCAGGCATTCAGCTTAGCGAAGCCAGCGATGAACTGCGCCACTACAGCGAACAAATGGATCTCGACCCGATCCGCCTGTATGAACTGGAACAACGCCTGTCGCGCCAGCTCGCGCTGGCACGCAAGCATCATGTTGCTCCAGAGGCGCTCCCTGCATTCCATCAGCAGCTATTGGAAGAACAGCAACAGCTGGAACAGCAGGAAAGCGACCACGACGCGCTTAGTGCTTCCGTCGGCGAATATCATCAGCAGGCGTTGCACCTTGCAGAACAGCTGCACGTGCGCCGTCAGCACCACGCCAGCGAACTGGCTCAGCTCATCACCACCAATATGCGTGAGCTGGCAATGCCACACGGCCACTTCACCATTGATGTGAAATTTACGCCAGACAACCTGACGGCTACTGGTGCCGACAGTATTGAATTCCGCGTGACCACGAACCCTGGTCAGCCGCATCAGACGCTGGCAAAAGTGGCCTCGGGCGGTGAGCTATCGCGTATTGCACTGATTATTCAGGTGATCACCGCGCAGAAAATGGACACACCAGCAATGATATTCGATGAGGTCGATGTGGGCATTAGCGGGCCAACCGCTGCCATCGTCGGCAGAATGCTGCGCCAGCTCGGTGAATCTACGCAAGTGATGTGCGTGACGCACCTACCTCAGGTCGCGGGCTGCGGTCATCAGCACTTCTTCGTGAGCAAACAAACGGACGGTGCAGAAACGGAAACCCTGATGCAACCGTTGGATAAACGTGCTCGGCTACAAGAACTGGCACGTCTCTTGGGCGGCAGCGCCGTCACCAAAAATACGTTGGCAAATGCCAAAGAACTGCTGGCAGCCTAAAATCTGCTGCCGACAAAGGCGAGAAAGGTGCATCACGGGTAAAAAAGCTCAACTTTTTTACCTTCCTGAGGTCATACAATCGCCTTGCAGGTTTCCAAGTCCTGCAAGGTCTATTATCATCGGCAACCTATGCCCTTAAGGAATGTAATCACTATGCGCTGTAAAACGCTGACTGTCGTCGCCGCGGTGGTTGTTATGCTGACTGCCGGTTGTTCCACACTGGAAAAAGTGGTCTATCGGCCGGACATCAATCAGGGAAACTATCTGGCACCGGCTGACGTTGCGAAAATTCACACCGGCATGACCAAACAACAGGTCGCTTATACGCTGGGTACTCCTATGATGCAGGATCCGTTTGGCAGCGATACCTGGTTTTACGTCTTCCGCCAGCAACCGGGTCATGAATCGATAAAACAGCAGACATTGACGCTGACCTTCAGCGGCAGTGGCGTGTTAACCAACATCAACAACAAACCTGCGCTGGATTAATGCTTTCAATGCCGTTCGGCTGAATCAGGATGAACGATTCTGGTAGCCAGAGGCGGCGCGTTAAGACGAAGCCCACAATGGGCGGAGTGCTTGAAGGAAGCCAACGCACACGCGGCTTGATGTATGACGGGTATAACAGCAGGCAAATCTGAACATTTCAGGTTTGCCTGTGTTTTTTTGTAAGGGCATTTCGATAAGGACGCTCAGTAAAACGTCATGTGCCGTTTAGCGTTACCGATCAGGATTTGCTCTTAGCACGCTCTGCGCGCTGACGACGTAGTTCTTTCGGATCGGCAATCAGTGGACGATAAATTTCCACGCGGTCACCCTCCTGTACCACATCGGCCAGCTTCGCCGCGCGGCTGTAAATACCGACTTTATTCACCTGTAAATCGATATCATGGCGCAGTTCCAGCAGGCCCGATGCCACAATAGCCTGCTCAACCGTACTGCCTTCTTCCAGCTTCACCGTACGTAGATACTGGCGTTCCGGCAACGCGTAGACCACATCAACCTGCATTGCGGACACTGTAGACCTCTTTTGCTCGCTGCGTGAAAGCCTGCACCATATTTCCTGCCAGCTCCTTGAATACTTTGCCAAAAGCGAGTTCAATCAAGGCATTGGTGAATTCAAATTCCAGATGCAGTTCGACTTTACAGGCATCGGCGCTCAGCGGCGTAAAATGCCAGTCGCCACCCAGTTGACGGAACGGGCCATCGACCAGCTGCATATTGATGTTCTGGTTGTGTGTTAGCGTATTACGTGTGGTAAAGGTCTTGCTGATACCGGCTTTGGAAACGTCCACTGCGGCGGTCATCTCCCCTTCTGAGGAGGAGAGCACGCGGCTCCCCGTACAGCCCGGTAAAAACGCGGAGTAGGAAGCGACATCATTCACCAGCTTGTACATCTGTTCAGCGCTGAACGGCACCAGTGCGGAACGACTTATCTTTGGCATACTATTTTCCGTGATTCATAAAACGCGCAAAATAATAGCACTGATAGCCCGACAGACAAAAATTCTGCGAAGCTTATCGCACGATATCATTAACCACGACACGGACGCACGGCGGGGATTTCATTCCCAATGACATCCAGTATAATGACGGCACTATGACAAAGAAAAAAGCATACAAACCCGGTTCCGCCACCATTGCGCAGAACAAGCGCGCCCGTCACGAATACTTCATTGAGGAAGAATTTGAGGCCGGCCTTGCGCTGCAAGGATGGGAAGTCAAATCACTGCGCGCAGGCAAAGCAAACCTCAGCGACAGCTATGTCACCTTCATGAACGGTGAAGCTTACCTGTTTGGCGCAACGATCACGCCGCTGAATGTGGCTTCATCACACGTTGTGTGCGATCCCATACGCACGCGCAAACTCTTGCTCAACAAACGCGAGCTGGATTCACTGTTTGGCCGCGTCAGTCGCGATGGCTACACGGTCGTCGCACTATCCATGTATTGGAAAAATGCCTGGAGCAAAGTCAAAATCGGCGTGGCGAAAGGTAAAAAAGATCACGACAAGCGTGATGACATCAAAGAACGTGAATGGAAGTTAGACAAAGCCCGTATCATGAAGAACGCCAATCGCTAAGCCACTGGCTTAACAACGGTAAGTTCTGATATACTGGCGAAAGTTTCTTGGGGGCTGATTCTGGATTCGACGGGATTTGCAAAGCCCAAGGTGCATGCCGAGGGGCGGTTTGCCTCGTAAAAAGCCGCAAAAAAATAGTCGCAAACGACGAAAACTACGCTTTAGCAGCTTAATAACCTGCTTTGAGCCCTCTCTCCCTAGCCTCCGCTCTTAGGACGGGGATCAAGAGAGGTCAAACCCAAAAGAGATCGTGTGGATGCCTTGCCTGGGGTTGAAGCACTAAATCTAATCAGGCTAGTTTGTTAGTGGCGTGTCTATTCGCAGCTGGCAAGCGAATGTAAAGATAGACTAAGCATGTAGTACCGACGGTAGAGTGGTTCCGGACGGGGGTTCAAATCCCCCCAGCTCCACCAATTTAGACATCGGGTATTACCAGATAAGTCCGATGAAGTACGAAAAGCCCGCATGGCGCAAGCCCTGCGGGCTTTTTCGTGTCCGTTGTTGTCCGAGGATATCCAGCCAAGTCCAGAGAAAATTAGTACACGTTTAGGTACACGCTAGACTGTGGTCCATTAAACGTGTACCAATTATGGAAGGGATACCAACATGGCGCGCATCACACGCCCTCTCACTAACAACGAGATCCTTAAAGCTAAGCCCCGTGAAAAAGAGTTCACTCTGCACGATGGTGACGGCCTGTTCCTGCTCGTAAAAATATCTGGCAAAAAGCTCTGGCGCTTCCGATACCAACGTCCGGTAAGCAATAGTCGAACTAATCTGAGTCTCGATTCATACCCTACCCTTACACTCGCAGCAGCGCGCCAAATCCGCGATCAGCATCTAACCTTACTCGCGCAGGGAATCGATCCCCAGCAGTTGCAAGAACAAGCATCAGAGCAACGCTAGATTGAGTTAGATAGCATTTTCTCAACAGTCGCTGCCAACTGGTTTCAGATTAAAAGCAGAAGCGTTACGGAGGATTATGCGAAAGACATTTGGCGCTCTTTAGATAAAGATGTTTTCCCTGCTATCGGGGCAATACCTGTTCAGGAGATAAAAGCCAGAAAGATTGTTGAAGCACTAGAGCCAATCAAAGCACGTGGTGCGCTGGAGACAGTCCGCCGATTAGTACAGCGTGTTAACGAGATAATGATTTATGCGGTTAATACTGGCCTAATAGATTCCAACCCTGCTTCAGGGGTAGGCATGGCCTTTGAGAAACCCAAAAAGCAAAACATGCCGACACTACGGCCAGAAGAATTGCCGAAATTAATGCGTTCTTTGGTGATGTCAAATCTATCTGTGCCGACTCGCTGTCTAATTGAGTGGCAGCTCCTGACGCTCGTTCGCCCTTCAGAGGCTTCAGGTGCAAGATGGGCAGAGATCGATCTCGAAGTGATGAGGCCTATCAGCGCTCAGCGAGAACACGTTTTTCCGAGTAGAAACAACCCAAAACAACCAATGAATAGCCAGACTGCTAATGCCGCACTGAAGAGAATTGGTTATGGTGGGAAGCTTGTTGCGCATGGTTTGCGTTCTATAGCCAGTACAGCCATGAATGAAGCTGGATTCAATGCTGATGTTATTGAGGCAGCTTTGGCTCATGCTGATAAGAATTAGGTACGAAGGGCTTATAATCGTTCAACCTATTTAAAACTTAGGTATGAATTAATGGATTGGTGGGGTAATGAAATAAAAAGGCAGCCATAGTAATTATGGCTGCTCATTAACAGATTCACTTATCAATTAATTTTAGAGTAGAGAGATCTACTCTATCCTCATCTACGGCTACAACATTGTCGCCTAAATCATACAATACGCCATCTACCTGCCTGTAATAGTATCCATCACTAATCAGCTTATTTATTGCATAAAAAAACTGATTCCCAGTACATCCTATCTCTTTTATGACATCTACATGTACACGAGGCTTCCAAGGTTGCTTGGGCATTTTCAACTTTATTTTTTCCATTAGCTCTTCATTAATTTCATTTATATCTTTATTTTTTATGTAGTGAGAACCATTAACATATTTTGTTAGTGAGTTATTCCTCTCAACTGCTTTTAAATCAGATATACCATATCTATCTAGCGCTTTCTTCAATATTTCAAATGTATTCCGAACTGATATTCTTTTCGAGCCATTAAGATTGGCAATGTTTGTTCCACTTATAAAGCCCCATGTATCAATAACTAATTCAGCATTAAAATTATCGTTTGTGATGGTATTGATACTACTCTCATTAATATTAAATGTTTTCAAAACTCTTGCAACTGAAATAAATGCAACTATAAATCTCCATCTTTTAATAAAACCTTCCCCATAGTTTTCTGTTCTTGCCCCCCTCAATGTTTCATCCACGGTCCTAAAGATATGTGCAATTTTCGGCCAGATTTTGATAGAGGATTGAGGAGAAAATATTAAATCATACACATCTTTTTCTTTCAGAATTCGTGAATTCATACGTGAAGATTTATATGGAAGTTTGAGTATAAGGCACGTGTAGCATGATGCAAGATATAATGGCGTCATAATCTCAGAGACTGAAACACCTTGGTTTTTATAGAAATTCTTCCTTCTTTCATAATAAAACCCTGAACGGATTAGTATATCCTCTATGTCTCTCTGAATTTTATCAGTCGCATGCAAAGATGCAGATTGAACAGCCGTTTGATTATTTGTAGCTCTTATTACTGAGTCCCTTAACACTTCATCTTTTGACACTATCACCTTCACTAATACAGTCCTATTATTTACATCCTCTCCCCCTTCACTAAAATACCTAAAAATGGACTCTGTTGTTTGAAGTCCATTCACTATTTGTATATCTTCCATGTTTATAGATTTCCCGATTACACTTGCAGATGTGGCAAGGATAGTAACCCCATTATTCAACAACCAAAAATCCGGTGAGTTTATATTTCTTAAAGTATCTTTAATATCTTCATTAACTGAATTCAGCCCCATAAAATCACGAACATTTGAATCAAACAAATACCTACGAAGAACACCATCATTACTAATGAATTTATAATAATCATTCAAAGTAGATAACATGACATATTTTTCCCCTCTTGAAAAAACCTCTAGAAAAGGGAGCTCAAGAGAGAAATTTGGTATTTGCCTATATAATAAAACTAACTCCTTACTTCCTATAAAACTAAAGCTGACATTACACTCACCAAAAGAATCTAAGGTTATCGTTTTAACTTGCTCTGCTCGACTAATAATAGACTCTCCAACGTCAGCACCATCCCCTCTAGATGCATAGATATAATTAACATTAAATGTGGATAGGCGAGGAGATAGTTTTTTATAAGTTAAAATAAAACCCTCTCTCATAGACAATATTTTTTCAGAATAACTCCCATTCAAATCATCTGTATTTATTCTAAAATCAAACAATTCAGTTATACTCGCAATTAAGCTATCCAATGTAGCTTGTTTGTAAGTATCATGATGCTTACACGTAATAATCCATACTGATAGCTCAGAACTAGTTTTAGGCCATGAGAAATCAGTTGCATCTACTAATAAGTGACCATTTACAAATATATAAAAGCCATCAATTCCACCATCAAACTTGCCATCTACCCATCCATGATTGATTTCTTCTGCTGAGAGATCATATTCTTTAAGAATTTGCTCCAATGATAAATATTCGAACACTGTACCTCGATCATTTGATGGCGATTTGTTATATACACGATCATCAATAATTCCATCTAACAGAACTGTATCATTTCTAGCCATAAAATCCTCACCTGATAGAACCTAACATTTACTCTGAAAAATCATACTACTTATGTAAAATAAGTTATATGAGACATGTAATCCAAGATATAACTGTTTTCTTATCAGGATTGTCTGTCATATTTACCCCATACATAAAAGTATGGTGTCTCCTCATAAACGTGAGACACCATATAGAATCATCCTGTTAGCACTTTTCCTCACTCAACTTCAGAGGAATTTTTTTAGCACGGAACAGCGGACAGTTATAGCTGATTCCTCCCCTGACTGCCTCAAAGCTTGCCACGCCCTCGAACAGCGCAGCACAGCACAGCGAATCGCTCAGGCCGCGAAATTAAATAGAATTAAATAAACACTTTACCGATGGCGCGCAATGCTCTCCCCGCCACGCCTGCCCGCTTAAGAGGTCGCTTTTAATGCATGTGCATTAACGACCTCAGGGCTCGCCAGTGCTGGCGCTTGCGGGGCATTAAGTGTCGGCAAAACAAATGCAAAGCCATACACCTTAGGATGCATGACTATTTTACGGAAAAATGGCGGGATTTTCGGGAGTTATTGAGCGGTCTGCTGTGCAACCAGTTCTGCGCGCTGGCGAGTGAAATTCAGGTTCTGTACGGGTGTGAGTTTTTCACGATTATCATCCTGCGAAGCCCCGTCAGGCCTGAATCCGATGACCGTTAAAATGTCATTATTCTGCGCAGAATAATTAATTTTTTCACCGGCGGCCAGCCAGACATTAAGTGCCTCGCGCAGATAGTCGACCGAGTGCTGCATGGCGCAGTTTCTGACGGCGGGATGCTGGCTGTTATAGCCCATTAATTCAGGTGCGAGCGCTGCGGCCAGCTCCGCCCCATGCACCTGCATAAAATCATTCAGCCGGTTACGGATGCTGATACGCTGCACCTCTTCATGCGACCGGATATAGCGACCGGCAGTCTGATTAATTTCCCATTTCTTTACCCCAATAATATCGCGAAGAGTTTGCAGACTCCGGACACGGCTGTCATCACCGGTGGCGATTATTTCGCGGTATGACTGTTCGGCCTGCGTCAGTTCTTCCCTGCGTTGCAGCCAGGCGGATTTGTTTGCCTGACAGGCCTCAAAGGCTTTCTGTAGCGTCAGTGTGGTCACGTAAGTTTCTCCTGATGACTGGTCGTGCTTAAGCGCCAGCACGGTTAACGGTGGCCGCCGGTTCGGACGCAGGGATGACCGGCTCTGTCGGCGGTGAACAGATAACCCCGTCAACAGATTCAAGCGTGCGGAAAGTTGCCGAGCACTCGATATTCACGCACTGGTGATAGCGTTGTTTGACGTTCTCAGACAGATAACGACTGGTGCGGGCGTGCGCACTGGTTTTGCAGAACGGACAGTGAAACATACTTATGCCTCCACCTTAGTGCCGCCATTCTCAGCTAGCTTTCTGCCGAGCATCATTCTCTTCGCTGGGCTGTGTAACAGTTCCATATCCACACAGGTAATCTGCGGGCGATGCATGCCCGTCACGGATAGCACCGGCTCGTGTTTCATATCGAAGTGATACAGACTGCCCTGACGGTTGAGGGCATCACGCAGTTCACCGATGGCCACAGATTGCGGTGCGCTTTCCCCCTTCATTTCCAGGGCACGAATGCGCAGCAGGAAAGCGCGAATGAGCGCGACGTGATTCTGGCTGCGCTTTTTATGGTGCTGGCGAACCGCTACGACTGGCAGCTCTTTCTAGAAGTGACCGGCCCCGGTGGTAGCGGTAAAAGTATTCTGGCCGAAATTGCGACCCTGCTTGCCGGGGAGGACAACGCCACGTCATCGACCATCGAGACGCTGGAATCACCACGTGAGCGCGCGGCGCTGATTGGCTTCTCGCTGATACGCCTGCCTGACCAGGAGAAATGGAGCGGTGACGGCGCAGGACTTAAGGCCATCACCGGCGGCGATGCGGTGTCGGTCGACCCGAAATACCGCGACGCCTATTCGGCCTATATCCCGGCGGTGATTCTGGCCGTGAACAATAACCCGATGCGCTTTACTGACCGCAGCGGAGGCGTGTCCCGTCGCCGGGTCATCATCCACTTCCCCGAGCAGATCGCCCCGCAGGAGCGTGACCCGCATCTTAAGGGCAAAATCGCCCGCGAACTGGCCGTCATAGTTCGCCAGCTCATACAGCGGTTCAGCGACCCGATGACCGCACGCACGCTGCTCCAGTCGCAGCAGAACTCCGGCGAGGCGCTCAGCACCAAGCGCGACGCCGACCCGGCGTTTGATTTTTGCGGCTATCTGGAGGCACTGCCTGACGCTGACGGCATGTATATGGGTAATGCCAACATTATTCCGCGCCAGCCACGACTTTACCTGTATCACGCCTATCTGGTGTACATGGAGGCACACGGCTACAAAACACCCTGAGCCTGACGATGTTCGGCAAGGGATTACCCACCATGCTCAAAGAGTACGGCCTGAACTATGACAGGCGGCGAACAAATCAGGGTATACAGACTAATCTGACACTGAAAGAGGAAAGTAACGGCGACTGGCTGCCGAAGTGCGATGAGCCCGCAACAAAATAACCAACCTCAGACCGGCGATGCCGGTCTATCTAGTACTACTAACAGTTAAATACAAAATATTAAGCCAACCTACAACCACCAATAACGTTCATCCCAATTAATCGCAAGTAAAAAGTACTCATAGCAAAAAAACAGTATTTAAACCCTTAAGATTTCGTTATAAGATTAAGCGGACAGATGAAGACTAAACATTTCTCACAGTAATTTCACTTAGAGGTATATTTAATCAAGATGCCAAAGTTAATAAACAACAAACCCAAATACATTATATTTGCAATTATTTTACTCTCCACTATAGCAGTTGGTTTTCTTTTTACGAATAAATATAGTGAGATTGTATCAGTCGTGTGTACTGTGGTGGGTGCCATTAGCTCTCTAGTTGCAGGTTTCTCGACAGAACGAGCATTTAAATCAATAGAAAAGGAGATTGAAGATCAACCATCTGAATACGTTAAATTAATTTATAGAAAGAGAATAAATTACTTAAGAAAAAAATCATTACTGTCATCAACTATAAACACCTTAATTATTCGCTTGCTAGTTAAAGTCATTGAAAAAATTGAAATTGAAAAAAATGAGAGCACACAAAAACATAAATCAAAAAAACAAACTCTAACTGAGATTTTCTTAATCAAAGTTAAACTTAATATTTTCAAGGCAAAATTAGTGACGTTCATGGGCATGATCATAGCTTTCTTATTAGCAATATTTATGGGCTTTTCAAACGTACCTATATTCATATTGCTAGGTTATATGATTATCCTTGAGTGTCTCGAACGTATCACCGCTTATCGGGTACATAAAGGATACTTTGGTGCAAATCGATATGAAGCGCTCCAGTTAATACAGTTCATCAGTATAAACCAAGACGATGAAGATATTACTGGTGGTGGCCGCCAAATACTCAAAGGCATTGGCACCAACACAAAAGAGCATGGGCTTAAAGATGCCGGAGAATTTGCCAAATGATAAATTCTGATATGATATCTAAATTTTTAAATACAGGTTTAAATATCCTTACATTTTATCACCCAGTTCGTACAGCTATTGGATATGTCGTAGCTGCACTAGCATGGTGTGCAACAGGAGCATATCCTGGGATAATTTTAGCATTAGGTATGGAGTCCAATAATTACTCAAAATCAACTATATCTCTAGTAGGATTTATTGTCATACAAGCAAAAACAGTTTTTGATGGACTAACTGGCCGTGGTGTCAACGAGGAAGTACAAGCGATCATTAATACAATTGATAAGTCACCAATGACACAAGCACAGAAGCGTATTCAATATGTTGCACTTATCAATTCTCAGATTGAGAAATACAGCAAAAGAACACAGTCTAATTCTGAAGATAAAAATGTGCCTGAGTAATCCCCTTATCATTTTATATTTTTCCGATGGAGCCTTAATTTTACTTCAGCGTAGCATTTTGGATTAGCTCAAAAAAAGTGAACAGTGAAGTATTCACGACCTATCCAACTGAAAAAAAAGATAAAATTACCAGAGTGCACAGTGTGAACAGTTTTCCTAGAAAAAGTTTTTTCTTCGCGTTGATGATGAATGTACTACTTGATAAAAAGCCATCGATGAATCTTACATAACAAAATTGGTATACCCATGAAACCTGAATTAAAAAATATTTATTATATACATGCAGTTACAAAGCTAACACAGATTCCCCCAGCTCCACCAATTTAGATTCCGGTTATTACCAGATAAGGCCGGAAACGTGAAAAAGCCGCTAACCGCAAGGTTCAGCGGTTTTTTTATGCCTGTAATAACCCAGCTATACCCTTCACAGCAGGATCTCTACCGCTGCGGGAATGGCCGTTACTGGCCCTGAAGAACCTTGTAGAAGGCTACTCCACAGCATGGACAGGGATCAAGCTTGGGTATTCTGACTAGCTGAACACGAACATATTGTACCGCCCCCCGATCTGATTCTGAAATAAGCAAACATGTTTGAAGTCATGTAAAATATCGACAAAACACGCTGTTGATACAGGTCATGGATAGATGCGCCGTCTCTATAAAAAAACGATAACTTATTTATTGTCGAAGGATTTTCTCGTTACTCTCCTCGTATTATCCATCATGCTATCTATTTTCTGGTACATGCTTTGGGCCTCGCAGCTGTCACGTCGTACGATACTGATCGAGTCACTCCCTGACTTCACCATCTACCTTACCTTTGGGATCGTTTTGGGGCTTATCTTTGCTGGCCGTACGCTCTACTCTCGATCGGTAAAGAAGAAACTAAAGCATATGCTCGAAATGTTCCTGTATGGCTTTGTGTTGGGGTTTCTTTCTATCGTGAATATTTTTGACGTGTACGTTTATCTGTTCCCCGATGACGTGATTAATTACACATCCGATTATGAGATTGTTTTTCCTGGGCCATCCACAGGGAAAAGTAGTCGTTGCGAAGCTGGCATATGGGTTAAAGATGTCCATACTGGGCAATTTAAACAGCTATGTACCAACAGAGAAATGCTGTTTAAAAAAAGAAGGCAAGGAATGGATACGTTATGGATCACCGCGCGAGTCAATGAACTCGGCACGTATATTGTCGATTATCGGTTTACCTACAAGTAGCGCTCACCTTCAAGGTTGCCAACTCCACCGTATTATTGGCACATTTAGTAAGGTTAATAGATTAAAATACCGAAAACTCGCTCAGGTCGGTTTTCGGTATGCAATGAACATCAGCACCCCGCCAAAATGAAATCATCCACTGGGATGTATTTCCTGTTTACACGTTTGGACATCACCGATAGCGCAATTTTACATCACGAAAGCAAATAATAACAATTTGTTATAATTTCAAGTGTAAATTAACGTCAGTTTTTCAAACGTGAACTGGATGACAATGTGCGTTCCAATTTACGTCCAATCACTGGTGATAATACGAATACCGGAATGTTGATATTCATTTTATACGACTAAAAAGAGGTGTTACTGCTATGTTCAGAAAATTATCTCTCCTGAAGATCGTTGTCATTTTTGCTATTTCTCCCTTTGCATTTGCCAAATCAGACATACTGCGTATCGGCGTCGATTTAACGTATCCCCCTTTTCAGAGCATGGATAAAAATGGTAATCCATCGGGGTTTGAAATCGAGGTAACTGATGCTATCTGTAAATCGGTAAATGCAAAGTGTGACTATATCGTGAACACGTTCGATTCCCAGATTCCCGCCCTTCTCGCCAAAAAAATAGACGTCATTGCGCCACTTGGCGTGACACGTAAGCGAAAGGAATCGATAGATTTCAGTGACTACGTTTTCCACGTTCCCACCAAGCTGGTCGCAAGGAAAGACTCCAATCTTCTTCCCCAAGCTGAACTGCTGCGCGGGAAAAATATCGCAGTACAGCAAGGCACCATTCAGGAAGCCTACGCCAATAAATATTGGCTACCCGCCGGGGTGATTGTTAAAAACTATCCCGATC
This sequence comes from Pectobacterium jejuense, assembly GCF_026800125.1. Taxonomy (NCBI): domain Bacteria; kingdom Pseudomonadati; phylum Pseudomonadota; class Gammaproteobacteria; order Enterobacterales; family Pectobacteriaceae; genus Pectobacterium; species Pectobacterium jejuense. The sequence continues at coordinate 289,387 of NZ_JAPQKX010000006.1, forward strand.
AGGAAGCTATTTATGAGGATTTACAGTCAGGAAGAGTGGAAGGCGCACTGTGTCCGTCGGTTGCCGTCGCGTTTGGATTTTTAAAAACCCCACAGGGTAAAGATTTTGAACTAAAAGGCCCGGAAGTAACCGATGCGGATTTATTTAGCCTCGGTTCTGCATACGGTATACGCAAAGACGATACGGAAACAAAACAGCTCATCAATCAAGGGCTGAAAGATATCGTTCAAAAAGGCATATATGCGAAAATACAGAAACGCTATTTTGGCGATATCGATTTAAGCGTGAAGGAATAATATCAGGCGCAGTTTACTGATTATTTTCATGCTCAACAGTTCTCCCTGACCAATCAGAAGGCGGGGAGATTTCATACAAATGCCCCGTTTATCGTTGTGCTTCGCACCAGCGTCAGCAACAGAATCTTGATAAAGAGGGCGAGCGCTATCGGCCCCTTTTCTGTTACTATCGCGCGTTGGAAAATAGCGATAGGTATGTGAATATATATCGCTTCACATCACCGCTCTCAATGTCGCTTTTACAGTGAACTACACGCAGGAGAAACCATGAGCCTTCACCTCTGGCTGGCTTATACAGGCATCATCATCGCCCTGATTGCCATTCCGGGCCCATCCGCCTTGATAAGCATGTCGCACGGTTTACGCTACGGCGCTTCACGCGCAACCGCAACTGTACTCGGCGGCGTCAGCGCGGCAATGATTTTGATGTCCTGTTCAGCATTGGGGTTAGGTGCCATCCTCGCGGCGTCAACTACCGCCTTCATGGTATTAAAAATTATTGGTGCGGTTTATCTCATCTGGTTGGGCATCGCGTCATGGCGTTCTAAGGATATGAGCACTGCGGAGCAGGACGTGCCGGAAGCCTCGGCTCCGGGCTGGTTTCCACTATTCCGCAAAGGCTTTCTGGTCGGGATCAGTAATCCGAAAGATCTGCTGTTTTTCGCCGCGCTCTTCCCCAATTTTATCGATACCAGCGCTCCGCACGCCTTACAGCTCATTATTCTCGCTGTGACCTGGGCGGTCTTCGATTTCAGCATAATGTTCATCTATGCCTGCACCGGCCGTCGTTTATCGGGCCTTTTCTCCAACCCGCGTCGCATCAAGCTATTTAACCGCTCGACGGGCGGGATCTTTATTCTGGCAGGCACCACGTTGGCGGCGTCAACGCGTTAATTGACGGGCTCCTGCTGCCTTTAGGCTGGCAGGAGCGACACCGTTACGATGCCGTGACAAAATCAGCGATGCCCTTCTCGTCCATCCGATAACGAACCCACTCATCCTGTGGCTTCGCGCCAATGCTCTTATAGAAATCGATCGCGGGTTGGTTCCAGTCCAGCACGCTCCATTCCAGTCGTCCGCACTGCCTTTCCTGAGCAAGACGCGCAACCTGTTTCAGCAGCGCTTTGCCCGCTCCCGCATTACGGTACGCCTGCGCAATGTAGAGATCTTCCAGATAGATGCCATATTTCCCCAACCAGGTTGAATAGCTCATGAAGAAAATCGCATAGCCGACGGGCTTGCCATCAATCTCGCAAATCAGCGTTTCAGCCGTCGCCCCCTCGCCAAATAGCGAGCGCTCAATATCCTCAAGCGAGGCCAGCACTTCGTGGCGCGCTTTCTCATACACGGCAAGCTCGATAATTAAATCCAGAATCACACTCGCATCTGATTTCTGCGCGGGGCGGATGACTATGTTCATAACGGCTGGGTTCATAAGGGCTGGGTTCATAACGTCTCTCTTCTCCGGTGCTAATTTTTCCAATGCTAACCATGACCAAGGCTTGCCATGCTACCGGATTAAAAATACTGTATGAACTGCATTCTCTACAGCGACTGATGAACATTATGCATCTGGATTTACGGCGTATCGATTTAAATTTACTGGTGGTATTTAACAGCGTGTACCAGCATCGATCCGTCGCCGCAGCGGCAAAAGAGCTGGCGATGAGCGCATCGGCGGTCAGCCACGCGCTGACGCGTTTGCGCAATACGTTTTACGACGAGCTATTTTTTCGGGTTGGCAACACCATGCATCCGACCGTAGTGGCGGACGATATTGCAGAGCCGATCGCGGAAAGTCTGGCGCTGTTAACGCAAGGTCTGACGCCGCGCCCACGCTTTAATCCCGCCCGCAGCACGGAAAGTTTCACTTTTTCCATCACCGATTACACCGCGTTCTCGGTGTTTCCAACCCTGATGGCGCACATGGAAAAGCTGGCACCCCATATCAAATTCAATCTGGTTTATTCACCGCAGAAGGTCGCGATTACGGATTTGCTGGCAGGGAAAATCGACTTTGCTTTAGGGTTCACCGATATGACGCAATCGGAGAACAGGGAAATTGAGGAGATAGACTGGATTGAAGACAGCTATGTCATCATCACCGCCGCGGGTTATCCGTCAGGCGAGGCGCTTACGCTGGATGATTACCTCGCCGCCCGGCATCTTGTCGTGACGCCCTGGAATGAGTCACGTGGGGTGATTGACTACGCGCTGGATAAGCTCAACAAGAAACGCCATATCGCACTAAAAACGCCATCCATGATGAGTGCGCCGTTTATCATCGCCGATTCAACGCTGATCATGGCATTACCACGCAACGTCGCGACAATCTTTGCGCAACTCCTACCGCTACGGATTCACGCCTTGCCTTTCACCGTGCCACCCTATCGCGTGAAGATATACAGCCATCGCCGCAATAGCCGTTCGGAAGCCAGCCAGTGGATTAAAAACCTGTTACACAGGCTGGTGACACATCCCATAACGAACGGATAGCGGCGATAGGAAAATCACAAGCTTGGCTGGCTGATTGTCGGTTCTGTTCCGGTAGCAATCCGGTAGCAAAGTGTTCTGATATTAAATGCCGAGAGCGTCAGCAACCTGCTCACTTTCCGCTTTGGAAAAAGTGGCGTAGGTCAGCGCATCAAGCAATGCGGCGCGATCGATCGTCGGATAAATCTCCGGGCTCTGCAAAAGCTGGCCGATTTCATTGGCGGTGAGTTGGGGATAAATGGCGTGTAATGCAGTGGCAATGTCACGGGCGGCGTAACACAGTTTGCGTAGAATAACCGCAATCTGCTGGTGTGTTATCTCATCCTGATACACGGTATACAGCACATCGGCGATTAATGTCGACGTCAAAATCGAAATACGGGACACCTCATTAGCCCGTCCACCCAATGCCTGGAGGATGTGTTCGACGGCCTGTTCTGGCGTTTTTCCCTGCGCCTGTTGTGAAGCCAGTACGGAAACCAATTTATTTTTTATTTCATCATTTGCCATCGTTCGGTTCCTTCATACATTGATTACAGATGTTATTTTAGTATAAGCACGCTACCTGTCATGGCAGTAATGAGCAAACAAAATCATGCGGCGATACCCTTCAATAGGTACAAAAAGACATCAATCCGCTCTGAGGTGTATGATATGCCCAGCTTTAGGAAACGCGGGCTCTCCTTCATACGAACACCGCGCGTAGAAAGATCGCTTGAAGTATGACGGGGATAAAACACAGTTTGATACAACTCCGCATACATCGTTCCACCCTCTTTTTTCCTGAAATGCGATAATCACCCGATAAAAATCGTATTTCGTTTATGCCCAATCATTTTCATCGCCCGAAAAGACCATGTAAAATGAAAGGCTTAGTGAGCAAGAAGGCTATAAGTCATGATCACCACCGACGGTAATAACGCAGTCGCCTCCGTGGCCTGGCGAACCAATGAAGTCATCGCCATTTATCCCATCACCCCCAGCTCCAGCATGGCTGAACACGCAGCCGCCTGGTCGAGCGACGGCGGGCTGAATATATGGGGAGATACGCCCCGCGTTGTTGAAATGCAATCGGAAGGCGGCGCGATCGCTACCGTCCACGGCGCATTGCAGACGGGCACACTCGCCACCACGTTCACCTCATCGCAGGGTCTGCTGCTGATGATCCCCACGCTGTATAAGCTGGCCGGTGAACTAACGCCATTCGTCCTGCACGTCGCTGCCCGTACGGTTGCGACGCATGCGCTTTCTATCTTCTGCGATCACTCGGACGTCATGGCCGTGCGCCAGACGGGTTGTGCCATGCTGTGCGCCAGCAATGTGCAGGAAGCGCAGGATTTTGCGCTGATTTCGCAAATCGCCAGCCTGAACAGCCGCCTGCCGTTTATCCATTTCTTCGACGGTTTCCGTACTTCACACGAAATTAATAAAATTGAGCCGCTGAGCGATGACGTGATCCGCCAGCTTCTGCCACAGGCATCCATTGACGCACACCGTGAGCGAGCGCTCACACCGGAACGTCCTGTGATTCGTGGTACCGCCTCTAACCCGGATACCTTCTTCCAGGCGCGCGAAGCCACTAACCGCTGGTATGACGCGGCTTATGAGCACGTTGAGCAGGCGATGAACGATTTCGCCGCCGCGACAGGTCGCCAGTATCAGCCGTTTGAATACTACGGCCACCCGGAAGCGACCAAAATCGTTGTCCTGATGGGTTCCGGCGTCGGCACCTGCGAAGAAGTGATCGATACGCTGCTAACGCGCGGCGAGAAAGTCGGCGTGGTGAAAATCCGCCTGTATCGTCCGTTCTCCGCCAAACATCTGTTGGCCGTTATTCCGCAAACGGCGAAGAGCATCGCGGTGCTGGACCGTACGAAAGAGCCAGGTGCGCTAGCAGAACCGCTGTATCTCGATGTGATGACCGCGCTGGCAGAGGCGTTCTCCGCAGGTGAGCGTTCACTCATGCCGCGCGTGATTGGTGGCCGTTATGGGTTGTCTTCCAAAGAATTTACCCCGCAGTGCATACAGGCGATCTTTAATGAGTTAGCGCTTGCTAACCCACGACCGCGCTTCACTGTCGGGATTTATGACGACGTCACCAATCTGTCTCTGCCGCTGCCGGAACAGCATTTTCCCAGCGGCGCATCGCTCGAAGCCCTGTTCTACGGTCTGGGCAGTGACGGCACCGTTTCTGCGACCAAGAACGCGATCAAAATCGTCGGTGAAACCACCCCGATGTTTGTACAGGGCTACTTTGTCTATGACTCGAAGAAAGCCGGTAGCCTGACCGTTTCCCACATGCGTGTGGGCCCGCACCCGATCAACTCAGCCTACCTGATCGATCAGGCTGATTTCGTCGCCTGTCATCAGTGGCAGTTTATTGATAAGTACAGTATGGTCGAACGGCTTAAGCCCGGCGGCGTTTTCCTGATCAACTCGCCGTATAGCAGCGACGATCTGTGGCACCGTTTGCCGCAGGAAGTGCAGGCAGGGCTGAATCAGCGCAACGCTCGCGTGTACTGCATCAATGCCGCCAAGATTGCCCGCGAGTGTCATCTGGGCGCGCGCATCAACACCGTCATGCAGATGGCGTTCTTCCACCTGTCACAGATTCTGCCAGCCGATGTCGCGGTGGAAAAACTGCGTACCGCCATCGCCAAGAGCTACGGCAGTAAAGGTCAGGAGCTGGTTGAACGTAACTGGCAGGCGCTGAGCGCCACATTGGAAGCGCTGGCAGAAGTGCCGCGGGAAGCCGTCAATCCAGACAGCCCGCAGCGCCCGCCAGTGGTTTCCGACGCCGCGCCCGATTTCGTCAAGACCGTCACGGCCGCGATGCTGGCTGGCTTGGGTGATACGCTGCCCGTCTCTGCCCTTCCGCCTGATGGCACCTGGCCGACTGGCACCACCAAGTGGGAAAAACGTAATATCGCGGAAGAGATTCCGCTGTGGCAGCCGCAGCTTTGTACGCAGTGTAACCACTGCGTCGCTGCTTGCCCGCATTCGGCTATCCGCGCCAAAGTCGTCCAGCCTGATGCGATGGAAAATGCACCTGCTTCACTGCAATCGCTGGATGTGAAAGCCCGCGACATGCGCGGCCAGAAATACGTGTTGCAGGTCGCCCCGGAAGACTGCACTGGCTGTAACCTGTGTGTGGAAGTGTGTCCGGCCAAAGACCGTCAGAACCCAGAAATCAAAGCCATCAATATGGAATCCCGTCTGGATAATCTGACGGCAGAGAAAGAGAACTACGATTTCTTCCTGCAATTGCCGGAAATCGACAAATCCACGCTGGAACGTATCGATATCCGCACTTCTCAGCTAATTTCGCCGCTGTTCGAGTACTCTGGTGCCTGTTCCGGCTGTGGCGAAACGCCGTACATCAAGCTGCTGACGCAGCTCTATGGCGATCGTCTGCTGGTCGCGAATGCGACGGGCTGTTCCTCTATTTATGGCGGTAACCTGCCCACCACGCCGTGGACGACAGATGCCAACGGCCGCGGCCCGGCCTGGGCTAACTCGCTGTTCGAGGATAACGCCGAATTCGGTCTGGGCTTCCGCCTGAGCGTCGATCAGCACCGCCAACGTGCCGTTCGCCTGCTCAACAAACTGGCACCGCAACTGCCGCCGGATCTGGTTAACGCGTTGCAAGAAGAGTCCATTGTGCCCGATCTGCGCCGTCAGCAGATTGAACAGCTACGTGGGTTGCTGGCAGCTATCAATGATAACGACGCCAAGGTGCTGGCGAGCGAAGCCGACCACTTTGTCGATAAATCTATCTGGCTTATCGGCGGTGACGGCTGGGCGTACGATATCGGCTACGGCGGGCTGGATCACGTCATGAGCCTGAGCGAAAACGTCAACGTGCTAGTGCTGGATACGCAATGCTACTCCAACACCGGCGGACAGCAGTCCAAAGCGACGCCGCTGGGCGCAGTCACCAAGTTTGGCGAGAAAGGCAAACGCAAAGCGCGTAAAGATCTCGGCATCAACGTCATGATGTACGGTCACGTGTATGTCGCGCAGATTTCACTGGGCGCACAGCTGAACCAGACGGTGAAAGCGATTCAGGAAGCCGAAGCCTGGCCGGGCCCATCACTGATTATCGCGTACAGCCCATGCGAAGAACACGGCTACGATCTGGCATTCAGCCACGATCAGATGCGTCAATTGACGGCAACGGGCTTCTGGCCGCTCTACCGCTTCGACCCGCGTCGTGCCGAAGAAGGGAAAGCCGCGCTGGTCACCGATTCTCGTCCGCCATCAAGCAGCCTGAGTGAAACGCTGATGAAAGAGCAACGCTTCCGCCGCCTGAATAACATGATGCCGGAAGAAACCGCACAGCTCTATGAAGAAGCGGAGCTGGATCTGCGTCGTCGCTTTGACTTCCTGACAATGATGGCAGGTAAGGCAGAAAAAAACCCGCAGGAATAATCGTTCCCCCAAACCGGCTTCGGCCGGTTTTTTTATGGCGTGCCATCCTTGGCCGCCACCCTTACGGGCCGTTGCGTTTTCCCCGATCCGAACGAGGTGAATACCGAAGAATCCAGCGCGGATGGCCCAGTTTGTCAGGCATGGTAAAGAGGGGCTGACAAGACGCAAGTTACCTTATACTTTATGAGATTATTCGCTCGTTACGGTGTCAAACCGCTCTCAACGTCGCAGAGGACGAAACATGAAAGGAAAGTTCGCACCATCGCAGATTGCATTGCACTGGCTGGTTTTTCTGTTGCTCGTTGTGACTTATGCCACCATCGAGCTACGCGGATTTGCAGAACGCGGTTCGCTGCTGCGCACCGTGATGATGGTGACGCACTTTAGCTGCGGCGTAGCCATACTGGTTCTCATGCTGGCTCGCCTGTTCTTGCGCCATCGGCACACCTCGCCCGCCATTACGCCACAGCCTCCTCGCTGGCAAAGCGCGCTAGGTTCGCTCACCCACGCGGTTATTTACCTGCTGTTTATCACGCTGCCGATATTGGGCGTTGCCTCACGCTATTACAGCGGCCGGGACTGGATGCTTTTTGGTATCGGCATGCCAACAGCCGCAACGCCGAATTTCGATCTGGCTGAAACGCTGATCGGCTGGCATGAAACGCTGGCGCCATTAGGCTACTGGCTCATTGCCGCGCATACCGCCGCTGCCCTGTTCCACCACTATGTTATGAAAGACAACACGCTGCTGCGCATGATGCCAGCCAAGCGCGATTAATCGGGCCACGAAGGAGCAAGCATGAAAGTCGCACTGGGACAATTCGCCGTTGACCGCGAGTGGCAGCAAAACGCCACGACCATCACTGAGTTTATGTCGGCAGCACAGCAAAACGGTTCCGACCTGCTGGTGCTGCCCGAAGGCGTGCTGGCTCGCGATATCACCAATCCCAACATGGTGCTCACTGCGGCTCAACCGCTTGATGGCCCGTTTATCTCGCATCTGCTGGAAGCCAGTAAGGGCAGCAATCTGACAACCATGCTGTGTGTGCATATCCCGAATGGCGAAGGGAAAGTCTGGAACACGCTGCTGGCACTGCGCAACGGCGAGATCGTTGCTCAATACCGGAAGCTGCATCTGTACGATGCATTTTCCGTACAGGAATCGGAAAACGTACTGGCAGGCGAAGAGGTTCCGCCGCTGTTGAGCATCGCCGGGCTGAACGTCGGACTGATGACCTGCTATGACATTCGCTTCCCCGAGCTTGCACGCCGCTTGGTGCTGGACGGCGCAGACGTACTCGTTCTTCCCTCCGCCTGGATTAAGGGGCCGCTGAAAGAAGCGCATTGGGAATTATTGGTGCGCGCCAGAGCACTGGAAAACACGACCTATCTCGTCGCCGTTGGCGAGTGCGGCGTCAAGAATATCGGCAACAGCATGGTGGTCGATCCTTTAGGCGTTGTCGTGGTTCAGGCTCCGGAAACACCGGCTCTCATCTATGCCGACATTGACCTAGAACGGCTGGCGTATGCCCGTCAGATTCTCCCGGTACTGGCTAATCGCCGCTTTCAAAAACCCACGTTAGACGGGAAAAATTGAGTCGCGGTTCACTCTACGCTGCTTACTTTCTCATTCATGCGCCAAAAAGTGTGATTAGTTACACATGTTGTTTCCCTCGGAGGCCATTCTGCACATATAATGCGCATCCGGTCGTCATGGCGACCCTAGCAGACCAGCCTCCTGATTCGGGGGGTGCATTTACCACTCAAATAAAGAAACGAAAATGAGTATTCGCGCGATCTTTACTTTAGTTCTTGCAGCCGCCGCATTCAGCCAGGCCGCTTTTGCCGTTGTTTATCCTCTGCCTGCGGCTAACAGCCGACTGGTAGGCGAGAATATCGAAATCACCGTACCGGAAGATAGCACACAGCCGTTGGAACATTTCGCAGCACAGTTCCAAATGGGCCTGAGCAACATGATGGAAGCCAACCCAGATGCGGACGTTTACCTGCCGATTCCCGGCAGCAAAATGGTCATTCCTCATCAGTTGATTCTGCCAGATGCACCGCGTGAAGGCATTGTCATCAACAGCGCAGAAATGCGTCTGTACTACTATCCGAAAGGCTCCAAGACTGTGGTCGTGCTGCCAATCGGCATTGGTGAGTTAGGTAAAGATACGCCGATTAACTGGACAACGTCTGTTCAGCGCAAGAAAGCGGGCCCAACCTGGACGCCAACCGCGAAGATGCACGCAGAATATGCGGCACGCGGTGAAACCCTGCAAAAAGTTTTCCCAGCAGGCCCAGATAACCCAATGGGGCTGTATGCGCTGTACATCGGTAACCTGTACGCGATCCACGGTACCAACGCCAACTTCGGTATTGGTCTGCGCGTAAGCCACGGCTGCGTTCGTCTGCGCGACGATGATATCAAATATCTGTTCAACAACGTTCCGGTCGGTACGCGCGTTCAGTTCATCAATGAGCCAGTGAAAGCCACCGTTGAGCCAGATGGTTCACGCTATGTTGAAGTTCACAATCCGCTGTCTCGCACGGTAGAAGAATTCCATTCTGATTCTCCGGCACCGATCAGCATGACGCCAAAAGTGAGCAAAGTTCTGGCCGACGCCAGCGTGAACACCAGCGAAGTTGATCAGGCAATCCAGAGACGTTCTGGTATGCCGACCAAAATCAATGGTCTGATCGAACAAGCCACGCCAGCAATTCCGGTTGAATCTGTTGCGGCACCTGTTGCACCAGAAGCACAGCCGCAAGATAGCCTAAATGCCGTGCAAAATGCCGCACCGGTTGAAGCACAGACGACGACCGCAGCTGACGCTAACCGTTCGTAATCACCGATGACGCGTTGGAAACCCATTCAGGTTTCCAACGCGTTTCTCTAATATCCCTACCGTTTACATTTTCTGTGAGGCTTCCAGCGCCTGCGCCACATCAGCGATGATGTCGTCAATGTGCTCAATGCCGACCGAAATTCTGACCAGATCCTCACTCACGCCCGCTTTTGCCAGCTCTTCCGCATTTAACTGCCGATGCGTGGTACTTGCCGGATGGCACGCAAGCGATTTGGCATCGCCAATATTGACCAGTCGTAAAATCATCTTCAGCGCATCAATAAAATGCCCCCCTGATGCTTTCCCGCCTTTAATGCCAAAGCTAATAATCCCAGACGCCTTACCCGAGGTAATTTTGTCGCAGTTTGCTTTATAAGGGCTATCCGGCAACGCGCCGTAGTTCACCCAGGTCACCAGCGGATGCTGATTCAGGTAGCCAGCCAGCGCTTCGGCATTGCTGCAATGGCGTTCGATGCGCAAGCTGAGAGTTTCCAGGCCCTGCAACAGCAAGAACGTGCTATGAGGAGGAAGCGCCGCGCCGGTATTGCGCAGCGGCACCACGCGGCAGCGCCCAATATAGGCCGCCGGACCGAAAGCGTCGGTATACACCACACCGTGGTAAGACGGATCGGGCTCATTCAATAACGGGAAACGCGCTTTGTTCGCGACCCAGTCAAACTTGCCGGAATCGATAATCGCGCCGCCGATTGTGGTGCCATGACCGCCGATGTATTTGGTCAGTGAATGGACGACGATATCTGCACCGTGCTCAAAAGGTCGGCACAGCACGGGCGTCGCCACCGTGTTATCAACAATCACCGGGACGCCGTGACGATGCGCAATCTCCGCGATTTTCGCAATATCGACGATATTTCCCGCCGGATTCCCGATAGATTCACAAAAAACAGCGCGAGTGCGGTCATCAATCAGCGATTCCAGCGTCGTAAAATCATCAAAAGAGGCCATCCGTACTTCAACCCCCTGACGCGGCAGCGTGTGGGCAAACAGGTTATAGGTGCCGCCATACAGCTGGCTGGTACTGACGATATTGTCCCCAACCTGCGTGAGCGCCTGAAGCGAATACGTAATTGCTGCCATACCGGAGGAAAGCACCAACGCGCCGATGCCGCCCTCAATCGCCGCCAGCCGCTGTTCCAGCACCGCATTCGTCGGGTTCATGATACGGCTATAGATATTGCCCGCCACCTTCAGATCAAACAGATCGGCACCGTGCTGCGTGTCATCAAATGTGTAAGAGGTCGTCTGGTAAATCGGCACGGCTGCGGACTTCGTTGTCGCTTCAGATTCATAACCATGATGTAGCGCGAGGGATTAAAGTTTCATCTTACGGGCCTTTTTGTTGATCGTTGAAGTGGGAAAAATATCCAGACAAAATAGCAGACAGCGATCGGGAAAAGCACTTGATGATGTAGAAGAAATGGAGATAAGTTAGTAAAAACAAGACTAAATTTCAGCGTTACATTATTACGCTGAAGCCCCCTCACAAAACCGTGATCCGCCGCTGAACCCAATCTGAAAAAGCGTTAAAATTTGCGCAGAGAAAAAAACGTGCGCACCGTAACCTATCTGCGCGTCACGTATTGCACCGCCTGCAAATCACAGCTACTTTTAACGTTATAAATCCCCCCACCCGAAGCGCAATAAATGACTGATAAAATAAAAAATATCGCTACCTGCGAATTGCCTGCTAGCGTCCAATTCCCCCACTACGATCGTAAGGCGCTGAAGCCACGCATCGTCCATATCGGTTTTGGTGCTTTTCATCGCGCGCATCAGGCACTGCTCACCGATCGCGTGCTGAATATGGTGGGAGGAGACTGGGGAATTTGTGAAGTCGTGCTGTTCAGCGACGACACCATGATCACTGCGCTGCGCCAGCAGGATCATCTGTTTACCGTGTTAGAAAAAGCGGCGACGGACAACCAGCCAATTGTTGTCGGTGCCGTGTGTGAATCGTTACATGCCAAAATAGAAGGCATTGGCGCAATTATTGAGAAACTCGCCGCGCCAGAAACCGCCATCGTTTCCCTGACGATTACCGAAAAAGGCTATTGCATGGATGGGACGAGCGGCAAGTTGGATCGGACCAATAAGCTGATTCAGCAGGATCTCATCGATCCTCGTCATCCCGCTTCGGTACCGGGATTGCTGGCGGAAGCGCTGCGCTTACGTCACGAGCGTGGGATTGCGCCGTTCACCGTCCTCTCATGCGATAACGTGCCGGAAAATGGCAAAACGGCCAAAGCAGCCGTGCTGGAATCTGCGGGGCTCAACGATCAGAGCCTGATCGATTGGATCGAGGCCAAGGTTTCTTTCCCGAATACGATGGTGGATCGCATTGTCCCTGCCGCGACGCCAGAAGCGTTGCAGGAAATTGCCGATCACCTTGGCGTCGCCGATCCCTGTGCAATAGCCTGTGAACCCTTTATTCAATGGGTGATCGAAGATCATTTCACTGCCGGACGTCCTGAGTGGGAAAAAGCGGGCGTGCAGCTGGTGCATGACGTCCTGCCGTTTGAAGAAATGAAACTGCGCATGCTGAATGGTAGCCACTCGTTTTTAGCCTATCTGGGCTATCTTGCCGGTTATGATCACGTCAGCGACTGTATGAATGACGAGAACTATCGCCGCGCCGTGTCTCATCTCATGCTGCTGGAGCAGGCACCAACGCTCAGCGTAGTGGATATCGACCTGAAAGATTATGCCGTTCAGTTGCTTACTCGTTTTTCCAACCCAGCGCTCAAGCATCGAACCTGGCAAATCGCGATGGATGGTTCACAAAAGCTGCCCCAGCGCATGCTGGAATCGCTACGCTGGCATGTGCGTAATGGAGGAGACTATCGCTGTCTGGCATTAGGGATCGCTGGCTGGATGCGTTATGTCAGCGGAAAAGATGATGCAGGCAACCCTATCGAGATCCGCGATCCGCTGGCTGACAAACTCAGACAGGCCGTTGAAGAAACGTCAGATAGCGCCGAGCGAGTCAGCGCGTTTCTCAATATTCGTTCTATTTTCGGCGAAGATCTGTCAACAAACCACGATGTCTTCAACGCTATCGCACAGGCTTATCTGAAGCTGCGCGATCACGGCGCAAAGAACACCGTGGCTGCACTGGTACAAGACTTTAAATAACGATAAATCCTAGCAGCACAAGGTATAACGCACTTTGGACACCCAGCGCCAGAGTGCGGCCTTTCCCCTTCGTTTCATCCAGCCACGGCAGCGATGACCAACTCATTCCACCACCGATGACCGCGATCAACAACATCGCCACGGCAACCAGCCAAACGAGCTTATCCAACAGCGAATTGGGAAACAAAATTTGCAGTGCGGAAACGACGAGAAACAGCGTAACGCAACGTAATACCCCGACCAAAATACCTGCACGATCTCTCAACCCACGCGGTGCGGAAGACGGTAACCAGGCCTGAAAAGCAAACAACCCAACCACGGCAATAAAAATCACATAAATAATGGCATAGACCAGCAAATGACTCACGTTACGGCTCCTGATGAGGGAATACGATAAAGTAAACTGGGCGGGATGATGACGACATTTCCTCTCTGCGGTCAATGCGTTATTTCATACCATGCTATCGATTTGTGGGGCAGCGCCCACTTATCGCCTCGCCGCCAATCTGCACGTACAATGCTTTCCCGTAATAAATTTACATACTTTGTAAGTTAAGAACACAAAGACACGATCAAAGAATTATAAAAAGCAAATTAAAATATCTTATTTCATGATCTGTCTGACAGATCGCCATTAAAAGCGCGCTAAAGCGTGATCGTCAGTTTACTTTCCTTTCAATAGAGCAAATGATAAAGAAATGATAGTTCAATAGAACTGAAATATTGTTTCATCTTTGTAATTAGGCTGATCATGAATAAACCAATCTCTTTTAAACACACGTTCTGCTACGGCAGCGCGAACCTGCTTGGCAGTGGCGCGCTTGCTATCAGCGGCGCATGGCTGATGTACTTTTACACCACATTCTGTGGGTTAACATTGGTTCAGGCTGCTGCTATCTTCTCCGTTGCCAGCATCATCGATGCGATCAGTAACCCTATCATGGGGTACATCAGCGATAACTTCTATAACACCCGAGTGGGTCGCCGATTTGGCCGCCGCCGCTTCTTTATTTTGCTGGGTGTCCCGCTGGTGCTGGTCTACCCCATGCTATGGGTTGAAGGCTTTGGCTTCTGGTACTATCTGGCGACGTACGTGCTGTTCGAGCTGATTTACACCTCGATCATGGTGCCGTATGAGACGCTGGCTACCGAAATGACCTCTGACTTTAAACTGCGCTCTAAGCTGACAGGTTCTAAAGCCATTTTCGGTAAAATCGCCAATTTCCTGGCAGCATTCATTCCAGGGCAGTTTATTGCCATCTACGGTAAAGATTCAGCAACGCCATTCTTCTACACCGGTCTGGTTTACGGTGCCATTATGTGTGCGGCGATGATCGCGCTGTACATGACATCCTGGGAACGTCCGGTCAACGAAATCGTCCGTGAAAGCACGTCCAGCCTGTGGCAAGCGATGAAAAAGCTGAGCGTGGATATGGTTTCCACCTTCCGTCTGCGTATTTTCCGCAAGCATCTGGGGATGTATCTGTTTGGCTTTGGCGCTGAGTGGCTTTTCGCTTCCGCGTTCACCTACTTCATCGTCTTTGGTCTGAAGCAGAACACGGCGCTGGTATCACACCTCAATAGCTTCAGCTCAATTATGCAGCTCATTTCTACCGCTGCCTTCATCGGTATCTGCGTCAAAATGGGCTTTGCGCGACCATTCCGTCTGGCTCTGATGGTGGTGATTGTCAGCGTGATGGCGTATGCCGCGCTCTATTTCGCTAACTGGTCAGAAGACATGACCATCTTTGTTCTGTTCGCGATTACTGCCGTATTTGGCCTGAGCACGGGCGGTATCTACTACATTCCGTGGACGGTTTATACCTTCCTGGCCGATGTGGATGAAGTTCTGACCGGGCGTCGTCGTGAAGGGATTTACGCCGGTGCCATGACGTTTGCCGGTAAAATGGTTCGCTCTGTGATTGTCTTCGCGATGGGCTGGACGCTGAGCCAATTCGGCTTTGTCTCCGGGCAGTCAGTGCAGCCAGAAACTGCCGTACAGGCAATTGTTGGCGTGTTCTCGCTGGGTGTTATCGGTCTTGCTCTGGTTGCGATTTACTACACCACGCAGATGAAGCTGGATCGTAAGAACCACGCCATTCTGTTGGAAGAGATTGCACGTATCAAAGCGGGTGGCGCGATTGCCGATGTTCCGGCTCATGCTCGCGCTGTCGCAGAAGAGCTGACGGGCTGGGAATATGAGAAGTGCTGGGGTAACAACCCGTTAGGCGTTCAGTCGGAAGAGGCTAAACCGCAGGTTGCTACTGCACAGCATTAATTGAAGACGTTCATTTATTGAAAATGCCGTTTACTGAAACAAGCGTCGATTGAAAACAGACATCAATTAGCGGTCATCAACTAAAAACAATCAGCCCAATCTCGTATTGGGCTGATTCATTTAGCGCGTCGTATTTCGATTAACTGAGCGGGTAGGATATGGCAGGCGCTCGCATCAATCACCTGCCAACATGCAGCATTAAATCAACGAGGCTTCTTTCAATTCGCTTTTCAGATAAGCGTAATAAATCGGGGCTGCAATCACACCGGACAAGCCAAACGCCGCTTCAAACACCAACATCGCCAGCAGGATTTCCCACGCGTGCGCTTTGATCCTCGTCCCAACGATTTGTGCATTCAGGAAGTACTCAAACTTGTGAATCAGCATCAAATACACCAGCGCGACCAGCGCAATCGGCAATGAAAGCGATAAGCCAGACAGGAAAACGATCGAATTGGAGATCAGGTTACCAATCACCGGCAGCAAACCGAAAACGAAGGTAAGCACCACCAGCGTTTTGGCAAACGGCAGATGGATACCACACAGCGGCAGAGCGCCAAGAATGAAAATGGCAGACAGCACCGTGTTAACCGCAGAGATTTTCACCTGCGCGAAAACGATGTTGCGGAACGAGGCCGACAGCAGCGAAACCCGGCGCAGTAACTCCGCTTTGAGTAACGGTTTTTCCGTGTCTTTATCAACGTTATAAAGCGAGACAATCGCGCCAAGCACCATACCAATCAGCATCGTCACAAAGCCATGTAGAAAACTTTTCCCCATGTTCTGCAACATCACAATATGTGCCTGAACCCATTGCAGCAGCTCGTGCTGGAGCTCTTCAATACTGACTGGCAGATACCCCGGTAAGTAGTGGACGATCTGCTGCTGAATATCATTGAGGATATAGCCAATGCGCACATTGAAGGCCGCCGTATCCTTCATTTCCTGCATCAACAGCCCGACCAGACTGCCAAACAATAGACTCAACAGACTGACGACCAACGTGCTGATCACGGCGACCACGATCCAGCGGGCGCGCTTACCGCTGATGACCCGTTGAAAATAGGGCGTCAGTAAATTCACAATTTCATACACCAAAAAACCGGCGATAAAGCAGGCCAGCAGGCGTAAAGGCAGCAATAGAAGCAGGCCGCCCATAATAAAGAAAAAGCTCAGCAGGCGAGCTTGTTTCAGATTCAGTAACTGCATGATGACATCCCGTATGAAGAGGCAACGCTGAGGGTACTCTTTGTGGAGTATGTTACGCCTTTTTCGGTACCAACAGATTGATATATATGCGCCAGATTTACGTCTATTCTGCGAGTGATAACAAACGAGGGATATTTTTGGTGTTTTATCAGCGAAATACCAGCCGTGTTTTAGCTCGGACGGATATCCACCCACCAGGAAAAACGCCGGGTCACCTTCACTGGCAGCGTCCGCACAACGGCGTCAAGCAGGCGATCGGTTTCATGTAGCGGAAAAACGCCCGAAATCCGTAGCGTCGTCACCGCAGAATCAACATGAAAATAACCGTGGTGATAGCGGGCAATTTCATTAACGAACTGTCCTAACGGCATGTTATCCGCGACCAGTTGCCCTTTGCGCCAGCTCTGGCGGAAATTCTCAACGGGCGCGGGTTCACTGCTCCTGTCTCGGGTAAAGATAACCTGCTGCCCTGCCGTCACGCGCTGCGCAGCGGGTACAGCCGTTTGTAGCAAGACCTCACCGCTAAAAACGGAGAGAACGCTGTGGGCGGACGTATAGCGCAGCGCTAATTGGCAGGAATGCGCAGAAGCCGCGAGGTCGCCATGAGGCGTGGTCAGCCGGGCGGCGTGAGCCGTTCGGTTATCCAACATCAATTCGCCTTTGAGCAATTGAAACGTCAGCGGCTGAGACAACGCGGGGTTGCCCTGCTGATTCAATGCCGAATCCGTATTGAGCCAGACGGTCATCCCCGTTTCGATGTTGAGCTCAAGCGTTTCGCCCGTTCCCGTGTGGTAATCCGCCGCATAGCTTTCCCACGGCAGACTAAAGCCCACACCTCCGGTAAGGCTGGCAATCGCCAACAGTTTGAGCATGCGCCGACGTTCACCACCTCGCTTGCTCAGCACCGAAGAGGCTAATTGGCTGTCTACCGCGTGGAAGCGGGCGTGAATCTGTTCAACCTGCTGCCAGGCAAGCCGGTGGGTATCATCCTGATGTAACCATCGCTGCCATGCCTGACGCTCGTGTTCGGAGCAGTCTTCGTCATACAGCGTGGCATACCACTCAGCGGCGGCATGAAGAACATCTTTCGGAATAGAAGAAGTAATAGAGGAAATCATAAGTCCTGACACAATAGACAATTCAGCATTGCCTGTGCCATATATTTTTTCACCATCCGCTCGGAAACGGCTAATTGTTCAGCAACCTGCCGATAGGTCAGGCCATCAAGATGCACGAGCAAGAATGCCTGACGCACTTTGCCCGGCAACGTCGCCAGCATTTGGTCGATGGCCATCAGCGCATCCACTACCATAGCCTGCTGTTCCAGTGAGGGAGAAAAAGTAAACTCCTGCTCTGCCAGCACCTGAAGATAAGCATTCTCGATGTCTTTACGTCGCCAGTGATTGACCACCAGCCCGTGGGCGACCGTCGTTAGCCAGGCACGCGGTTCACGGATGCGATCGGCCTGATGCTGGCAGATCAAACGTAGAAACGTATCCTGAGCCAGATCCGCTGCCTGCTGAGAACACCCCAAACGTCGACGCAACCACGCCTGTAACCAAGCATGATGGTCATGATAAATCTGCTGAACGTTTAAGGTTTCAGGCTGATGGGGGCAGGCAGCGGCGGGACTCTTCACGGTATTCGCTCAATGTGACAGCAATGAAATGATTTTCATTATCATTAAAAGCAAAGTCAACGACTATTCGCGTTTATCATGCCGATTACACGAAAAAGGAGGGCGTGTAGGGATTGCATGCAAAAAGAAAGAAGCCCGGGGCTTCTTTCAGTGAGAGTCGAGAAGGAGGATTACCAGCGATAGCTGACATTCGCGCTAACGTTACGGCCTTCACCGTAGTAGCACCAGTAGTTACAGGCGCTGACATACTCGCGGTTTGTCAGGTTGGTTGCATTAACCTGCAACCGCCAGTCTTTGCTGAAATCATAGGCGATCATCGCATCCCACAGCGTATAAGCTGGAACCTTCATGTCTGCTGAATTGGCAATGTCACCGTAAGAGCTGCCAACATAACGCACACCGCTGCCGATACTTAATCCTTCCAGCTTGCCGTTAAAGGCATAAGTCGCCCAGCCAGACACGATCTGTTCAGGCAGTCCCGGTAGGCGTTTACCCACTTCACCGACGGTACCTGATTTGGTCGTTTCCACTTCGTTGTATGTGTAGTTTGCCGTCAGCGTTAGACCGGTATACACCTCACCGCTCAATTCTAATTCAAGGCCGCGTGAACGCGCTTCACCCGCCTGAATAGTCAGACTTGGGTTTTTAGGATCCGTCGTTTTAACGTTTTTCTGTTCCAGATTAAACAGAGCAGCAGAAGCATAGCCGTTAAAGCCTTCTGGCGTATATTTCACGCCAACTTCCGTCTGCTGGCCTTCTTCCGGTACATAAGGACGTTCGTAACCATCACGACCCGACACTGGCAAGAACGATTCCGAGTAGCTGACGTAAGGAGAAATACCGTTATCAAACAGGTACATTACCCCAGCAGTCTTGGTAAATTTGGTATCGTCGGTGCGAGTATCAGCGCCTGATGAAAAATTACGGTCGCGAGACTTCGCCACGTCGTAACGTCCACCCAGCAAGAAGATCAGACGCTCGTCATACTTAATCTGGTTCTGAACATAATACCCGGTCTGATGGCGGCCAGAGCGGTGAGCAAACAGTTGGCTGTCCGGCGACGTATAGTTGCCGTAAACCGGATTAAAGATGTCGATAGGGCTACCAAAGGCGTACAGGTTTCCATCGCGACTTTGCGTATTAGCACGGCGGTAGTCGAACCCAAGCAGCAGGGTATTTTCAATGTCTTCCCACTGCCATTCTCCCACTAAACGGTTGTCCGTAGCCCAGTTTTGCGCAAAGCCGTCACGGTAGGTCAGCCCACGATTAGCCTGACGATCGTTCGCCATACTCAGCGCATAAGCATTGCGCAGATCCAAATTCAGATAGGCGTAATTCACATTCTGGTGGAACGTCCAGGTGTCGTTCAGATGATGCGTGAATTCATAGCCCAGAGTGAACTGCCGGGTATCGTGGCGGTTCATACCCGGTTCGCCCAGCGACGTTTTATAGCCGACTTTGCCAAACGGCGTGCCCTGCAGTGTACCGTACGGCAGCTTAAAGCCGTTGGTCGTGTCGGATTTCGTATCCATGTAGCTGGCTAACACGGTCAATTCCGTGTCTTCTCCGAGGAACGTGACGCTCGGTGCCAGATAAAGGCGCTTGCTCTTCGAGAAGTCCATCTCGCCCGAGGTATCACGCGCTAACGCAACCACTCGATACAGCACCGAGCCGTCATCATTTAGCGGACCTGCGCTATCGACAGCCAGATGGCGATAATCGTTAGAGCCGTATTCCAGCTCGACTTTCCCCTGCGGCAAACGCGTTGGTCGTTTGGAGATGACGTTAACCAGACCGCCCGGCGGGTTTTGCCCGTACAGAACGGAGGCTGGGCCTTTCAGGACTTCGATACGCTCGACGCCGAACGGCTCAATCTGCTGGCCGTAGAATCCATCTTCATTCAGCGTCGCCAGGCCATTTTGAAACCGAGACTGATCGCTAAATCCACGAATAGTCACCCATTCGGCTTTATTGTCCGGCCCGTATGGCGTCGCGAGAATACCGCTGCTATAGCGCAGCGCCTGATCGATCTTTTGCGCGCCGCGCTCTTCGATCTGCTTCTCCGTCACAACCGCCACCGCACGTGGTGTCTCTGAAATCGGCACATCCAGCTTCATTGCTGTATTCGGTGGAGCAGTAACGACGATCCGATCGTTTTTAGCGGTAGCAGGTGCTGATACAGGCTCACTCGCCGTACGCTGCACCAGCGTCACGCTACCATCGGCACTGTACTGTGCACTTAGGCCGCTGTTGCTGAGGATCTGCTGGAAACCCTGCTCAACGCTGTAGTTCCCCTGCAACCCCGCACCGCGCTTACCCGCCACGACAGCCGGATCGTAAGACAGCAATACGCCAGCCTGCTGGGCAAATTGATTGAGCACCTGATTGAGCGGGCCAGACGACACCGCATATTGCTGGACAGGTGCAGCAGACGCAGCATAGGCCGCCGCCATTGGCAACACTGAGGCAAACGATGCCCCAAGTACCCCGGCACGTAAAGTACGCGCCAATAGGTGGGTACGGAATTTAACCATTATTTATCCCCTATCGCATAAGAAACGCTTGTTTTCAGAAGCTATGCCAATTGAGAACGTAAAAAGGGGAACCAGAAATCGAAAAATAATTAAAGTAATCGTTATCAATCAGAAATATTAGGGAAAATACGTTGCCAATATTGGTAAACCGATACGGTGACTAATAAAAACTGACGTCGATTTTATCAAAACGTGCTATATGGCGATAAGCGCTATATAAGCTAAACCACATCCATAATTAGACGATAGTCTATTTATTTATTCGTCATCCTGGCGGATTCAACACGCTAAAAATAAAGAAAATTTACAGAGCTTATTACCAGTGTTTAATAAACCATGATGTCTACAGGAATAATTCACGCGTAATCAGAAGGGAGAGTGAATAGGCAAGAAGCAGGGCTGGATAAGAGCGAAACGTTTCGCTGATTATTTTAAACAGGCATAATATATGCAATAAAATAGTTAACCATCTATTTTTATTAATTTTTCACATCATTGTGACTAATAAAGAACGCTTTTTATTCTCCATCCACAAAAGCTACGTGTTGCTTTATCGTTCTGCTGGCCGTCAGTGAGTATTAGAGAAATCGATTACTTGAGAGAAAACGGGGCTAAGGTAGCTATAGCAACGTTATTAATAGCAATAATTTTTCTTTTGTCGTTATTTTTCACTGAAAAATACACAACCCTACTCTTCCGGCCAGATAATCTACGATTACTCAAGCTCACGACGCCAGATTTGTCGAAGGCTCAACTGCATCCTGGTTTAGGATCAGCAAAGAAAGCACCCGGTTTTCGACGTTCAGTTTCGAAAAAGACAGCGTACTTAGCTGCTTTTTGGTAAAGCCATCAGACAACAAATCCGAGACCACGCGCGTACTCAACATGTTGGAATTCGTCATAAAATCGTGATAGGCAAACTTCACGTTGATAGGTAGTACATCATCAATTGAGACGGGCGTATTCATTTCAGCACGCAATCCAAAATGGGCGTTGAAGGCAGAATTCGCACAGACGACCTTACATTTCTCGTCAATCACCGCCACTGCACGTCTATCATTCTGAACTGGTTGAGAAAGCATGCCTAAAATCTCATTCCGGCCAAATATCAGACTCATTGTTTCCTCTGCATCATGCTATGTAAAAAGATATCTCACAGCGCGCTATGACGCCACGGCGCACCATTGATAAGCAATCAACCTACCGGAATTTAAAAGGTTTCCGGACTAATAGTGTTCTTCCCCACCCCAGAAAATCACCTAATCAAAATAGTGAATTTCACTAACCGGAACCGTTTACACGTTCTCAGGCTACCGGGGCTCAAACATCTGCCGCCTTACTCAGCGTCAGTGATGTTGGGTATATCTATGTTATTTATTTTTGGAAACCGAATATTTCTGAATCAGATACAAAAAATAACACTTCATTTTTCTTTTTTCAGCGGCTAGCACACGGCATCTTTACGCTTTTAAGAAGGTCGACATCTGTGCTGTGGAACCCACCTAAAGTGTAGATTATTCACACTTATCTGCCCGTTGATAATCAGATAAATCTATTTCATTAATAGTCTACATATAATTAACAACTGGAACAAAATTTCAACACATCAGCCATAGTTGAACGCGCTAAATAGCTGGCCTACGTAGGAATATACTCTGAACAGGATTTTTACTATCGGCTGAATAAGCGGGATCTTTATGCCTTTTGATCGTAAAGGGCGATCAAAAACTTGATAACAATAGATATAATCTATTGAAAACAATGAATTGATCGTTTATGACATTATAACAGCCCTGATAATTCTGCTGGCAGTCATATTGTGACATACATCACTTACTGCATTTTGGCTACCACGAAAAAGTTGCCTATTTTCTGAGCCGAAAGACTATCTTTTAAGTAATCCCCCACTGCTTTTCCTGCATTGCGTGATCAATCGCGCAAAAAAGAAACAAAGATAACTGGTTAACTAGAATTAACCATTATTTGACATAGCATTAACATGTTTAAGGAGAAGCGCTATGACACAACATAATAAACACGCTATTCCCGCTTCAATTGCGGAAAATGCACTGATAAATGCCCAGCAATACAAAAATATGTATCAGCTGTCCGTTGACGACCCCGACGCCTTTTGGGGCGAACAAGGAAAGATCGTCGACTGGATCAAACCTTATAAAACGATCAAGAACACCTCATTCGACCCCGGCCACATCAGTATCCGCTGGTTTGAAGACGGTACACTCAATGTGGCAGCAAACTGCCTGGATCGCCATCTGGCCGAGCGTGGCGATCAAACCGCCATCATCTGGGAAGGTGATGACGCGACAGAAAGTAAAAAAGTCACCTACCGTGAGCTGCATCAGTCCGTGTGCCGCTTCGCCAATGTGCTGAAGTCGCAGGGCGTCAAAAAAGGCGATGTTGTTGCTATTTATATGCCAATGGTGCCGGAAGCAGCGGTGGCAATGCTGGCCTGCGCCAGAGTCGGGGCGATTCATTCGGTGATCTTCGGGGGCTTCTCTCCCGAAGCGATTTCCGGGCGCATCATCGACTCCAATGCCAAATTAGTTATCACTGCCGATGAAGGCGTACGCGCCGGACGAGTGATTCCGCTGAAGAAGAATATTGATGAGGCGTTAAAGAATCCGAACGTCACCACCATTTCCAGCGTTATCGTTTTCCGCCGCACAGGTAAGATCGGTGAATGGCAGGACGGGCGCGATCTGTGGTGGCACGATCTGGTTGAAAAAGCAGACGATCATTGTCCGCCAGAAGAGATGAATGCGGAAGATCCGCTCTTTATTCTTTATACGTCAGGTTCGACCGGCAAACCCAAAGGCGTGTTGCACACCACCGGTGGCTATCTGGTTTATGCTGCGCTGACCTTCAAGTATGTCTTCGACTATCATCCCGGCGACATTTACTGGTGTACGGCGGACGTTGGCTGGGTCACGGGGCACAGTTACCTGCTTTATGGCCCACTGGCATGCGGTGCGATTACGCTGATGTTCGAAGGTGTACCAACGTGGCCAGACGCCAGCCGCATGGCGCAAGTGGTCGATAAGCATAAGGTCAACATCCTCTATACCGCTCCCACCGCGATCCGCGCGCTGATGGCTGAAGGTGATAAAGCGATCGAGGGCACATCGCGTGAATCCCTTCGGATCATGGGTTCCGTCGGTGAACCGATCAACCCAGAAGCCTGGGAATGGTATTTCAACAAAATCGGCAATGGCAAATGCCCTATCGTCGATACCTGGTGGCAGACAGAGACGGGCGGCTTCATGATTACCCCTCTGCCCGGCGCGATTGAAGCGAAAGCCGGCTCCGCGACGCGCCCGTTCTTCGGTGTGCAGCCTGCGCTCGTCGATAACCTCGGTAACCCGCAAGAAGGCACCGCTGAAGGCAATCTGGTCATCGTGGATTCCTGGCCGGGTCAGGCACGAACCCTGTTTGGCGATCACGACCGCTTTGAGCAAACCTATTTCTCCACCTTTAAAGGCATGTACTTCAGCGGTGACGGCGCGCGCCGTGACGAAGATGGCTATTACTGGATCACGGGTCGTGTTGACGACGTGCTGAACGTTTCCGGGCACCGTCTGGGGACGGCGGAAATCGAATCAGCGCTCGTTGCACACCCCAAGATTGCCGAAGCAGCCGTGGTCGGCATTCCGCACCATATGAAAGGGCAGGCTATTTACGCCTACATTACGCTGAACCACGGCGAAGAGCCGTCCAGCGAGCTGTATACAGAAGTCCGCAACTGGGTGCGTAAGGAAATCGGTCCGATTGCTACACCGGACATCCTGCACTGGACTGACTCTTTACCCAAAACGCGGTCCGGTAAAATCATGCGTCGTATTTTGCGTAAAATCGCCGCCGGTGACACCAGCAATCTGGGGGATACCTCAACGCTGGCCGATCCTGGCGTCGTCGAAAAACTGCTCGAAGAAAAGCAGGCTATGAGTACCGCCTCTCAATAACTCTCTGACCCACCACTCTCTCCATTCCCGTAAGCCATGATGTGGCTTGCGGGAATGTGGGTGGCGATAAATCAGAAGGTGACGTCGCGGTCGCACTCAACCCTACAGATTACTGGAGACTTACGATGAATGATGCCATTTATCAACGGATTGAAAGTAACCCCTTATTCAGAGAACTGGTCAACAAGCGACAGCGTTTTGCCGCTTTTCTTTCACTCATCATGCTGGTGCTTTACGTCGGCTTTATTCTGCTGATCGCCTTTGCGCCTGGCTGGCTGGGAACGCCGATCGCTCCAGATTCCAGCATTACCCGCGGCATTCCGATTGGTGTGGGATTGATTGCGATTTCCTTCATTCTGACCGGCGTCTATGTGTATCGCGCTAACGGTGAATTTGATCGTCTGACCAAGCAGTTACTGGATGAGGTAAAGCAATGAAAATACGCTTTATGATGCTGTTCGGGCTTTTGACGCTGCCGGTGCTTGCGTGGGCAGCGGATGCCCTCACAGGAGATGTTCAGCGCCAGCCGCTGAATATTCAGGCCATCGTGATGTTTCTGCTGTTCGTCGGCGGCACGCTGTATATCACTTACTGGGCGTCGAAGAAAACCCGTTCACGTAGCGATTACTATACGGCAGGCGGCAACATTACCGGCTTCCAGAACGGGCTGGCGATTGCGGGCGACTACATGTCTGCCGCATCTTTCCTCGGTATTTCTGCGCTGGTCTATACCTCCGGCTACGACGGCCTGATTTACTCACTTGGCTTTTTGGTCGGCTGGCCAATTATTCTGTTTCTGATCGCAGAGCGGCTACGTAACCTCGGGCGCTATACCTTTGCTGACGTCGCATCCTACCGTTTGCAACAGCGCCCGATTCGCAGCCTCTCCGCCTGTGGTTCGCTGGTGGTTGTGGCGCTGTACCTCATCGCACAGATGGTGGGCGCGGGGAAACTCATCGAACTGCTATTCGGCCTCAATTACCACATTGCCGTGGTGCTGGTCGGTATTTTGATGGTGATGTACGTGATGTTTGGCGGCATGCTCGCCACCACATGGGTACAGATTATTAAAGCCGTCCTGCTGCTGTTCGGTGCCACCTTCATGGCTGTCATGGTCATGAAATCCGTGGGCTTCAGCTTTGACACTCTGTTCAAACAGGCAATGGCGGTTCACCCAAAAGGCGCGTCGATCATGAGCCCCGGCGGACTGGTCTCCGACCCGATATCCGCGTTGTCCCTTGGGTTAGGTCTGATGTTCGGTACGGCTGGTCTTCCGCACATCCTGATGCGTTTCTTCACCGTCAGCGATGCCAAAGAAGCACGAAAAAGCGTGTTCTATGCCACCGGATTCATGGGTTATTTCTACTTCCTGACCTTCATCATCGGTTTTGGTGCCATCCTGCTGGTCAGTGCGAACCCTGCGTTTAAGGACGCGACGGGTGCACTTATCGGTGGGAATAACATGGCGGCCGTGCATCTGGCCGATGCAGTCGGCGGTGACTTCTTCCTCGGCTTTATCTCTGCCGTGGCCTTCGCTACCATCTTGGCCGTGGTCGCCGGTCTGACGCTGGCGGGTGCCTCTGCCGTGTCCCACGATCTCTACTCTAACGTGATCAAGAAAGGGAAAGCGACGGAGCGTGATGAGCTGAAAGTCTCGAAAATCACCGTACTGGTGCTGGGCGTGGTGGCTATTTCGCTCGGTATCCTGTTTGAGAACCAGAACATCGCCTTCATGGTCGGGCTGGCGTTCTCCATCGCCGCGAGCTGTAACTTCCCGATTATTATCATCTCCATGTACTGGTCGAAGCTGACCACGCGCGGCGCGATGATCGGCGGCTGGGCGGGGCTGTTGACGGCCGTCATTTTGATGATATTAGGGCCGACGATCTGGGTGAAAATCCTCGGTCATGCTACGCCTATTTACCCTTACGACTATCCAGCGCTGTTCTCTATGCTGGTTGCGTTTATCGGTATCTGGTTCTTCTCCATCACCGATCGTTCCGAAGCCGGACAGCAGGAACGCGCACGCTTCCACGCACAGTTTGTCCGCTCACAAACCGGCGTCGGCGCATCAAAAGGCAGTTCCCACTAATCTATCTCTCTCTGGCCCGCGAAATGCGGGCCAGTTCTTCTCTGCAATCCAACGCTTCACCTTGTTAAAACGGGATTTATTCCTCGCTTAATGTGACCACGTCATACATCACGCTGCCGCCTTTTAATTGCAGCGTGATCGTGTTGTTGCCGTTTTTCAGAAAGCGGGATGACACTGGGATACGGGCGATGTGATAGCGACCACTCTGTAGCGCACCGCGATAAATGGTTTTGTCGTTTTCGTAAGTCAGCGTTTCCAGCGTGCTGCCGTTTACCGCTACCGCCAGCTGTGGCATGGTCGGCTCACTCATGCCACTGTTGCTCGCTGCTGCCAGTGCGATGTTCAGGAAATAGGTTTTTTTCTCAGGTTGCAGAGCAAAACGGATATCCCATTTTCCCGGTTTGGTCTGCGCGTAATACCAGTCGCGTTGATAGTCGCTGTGGCCAATATCGAACGTCAGGTTTGCCGGAACCTCATGCTGCCAGCGGGTGTTGCGGGCTTCATTACCAAAGCGGAATTCACTCGCCTGCCGATTGGCCTGTCCAATGGCCCAAACAACCGGTTCGGCTTTGGATAGGGTTATCACTGGCAGCGCTTGCTTATCACCGGAAACGGACAGCGTTTGTTCTGCCAATATCCCTGGCTGCGTACCGCTGTTGGCGTATACCGCCAGATGGTAATTACCCGGACGGACATGGGAAATCGCAAAATGCCCCTGAGTATCTGTGGTCGCCTGATACGAATAGCCACGAGTTTGCACATCGAACGGTTCATCCAGCGATGACGAAAGCACAACGGTTACCGGCTGCTGGCTGGCAACGCGTCCACTCACCTGCGTGCGATCGCGCACATAGCGGGAATCGTCCACCCATTTGTACGGCCAACTGACGGTTTCCGTCAGCGCCTGACGCTGAGCATCCGCCAGCATGTGTCCGGTATCGCCCTGATTGATATACAGCAGCCACGGACCGTAGAATTTTTTCCAGCCCGGTGGGGCCACCATATCCGGCGTGCCGAAGTGTGAACCCGTCATGTAGTTCAGGATGATCGCATCCTGATGCACCAGCAGATCCTGCTTGAGCGCATCGCCGGAGAAATACTCCCGATTACCATGAATCAGCCACGCGCCTACGCCATTACCGAAAACGCCCCAGAAAGGCGCGGCACGCATGTAACCGGCGAAATCATACTTGGAATAAATGCTGCCATCCGGCAATCGCCAGGTTTCATCCTGCACCTTCGGCGACGCTTCAAGCTGGCTGTAGAGCAGCGGTTTACCCTGACGATCGCCATTGTAGAGATGATCTAACCGGGCGGGATCGAAGCGATAGACGTTACGCAATTCACTGACTTTAACGTCCTGAGTTCCGCTATTCTCAGCGACGACATAGCTATAAAGTCCGCTAACACCGCGACGCATAATCAGGTGATATTCAAGCCGTAACAACCCGTCCCGGTCGTCGATATAGGCGACATGCGCCATATCACGATCGTTGCGCAGCACCTCTACCCGCTCGGGGACAAAATCTTTGACGCCTTTAGCATGAGCATCATTAATATAGTAATCGAGATAAGCGCTACGCGTTTTGCTTGGGTCGCGCGCTGCACCGGACAGGTTGGTGACGATATTCTTACCTCCCGTCACCATGCTCACCGCGCTGCCATCTTCACCGAATGCGACTTTTAGCAAGCCGTTATCCAGAACGGTATTCAAACCAGAAACGGATAACGACACCGCATTATCCTGCGCGCTATAGCTGTAGGGTGCCAGCATGGCCCCTACCAACAACAAGACAGATCGCTTCACAGTCAGCCCTCTTGTGTTCAGTCGGATCACAGTGGTTCAGGTAACGACCGATGTCAGATATTAGGGGAAACACGGTGATGAGGTTCCCGCAGGGATACCTCGCACCGTGGTAGCCCCGTGTATCTCGATGTCACGTAGCTGCCTTACCACTAGTGTAAAAAGCCAAATATTTTAAACAGATAGAATAGAGATAACAGGAACAACATAGTCGAGGGGATAAGCGCCCTCCTTCACGCTACTGCCAGCACAAACAAGAATCTGGCAATAACGGGAAGAAAGTCAGGATCGACATCGCAGAAATCAAAACTGATCAGAATGACAGTTCGCGGATCAGTACGGCGGACACCACTTTCCAGCCGCGAATCAACAGGCTTTGCGCCTCACCGTCCATCACCACCGTGCCGCGCAGCACCTGCGGCTGAGCACGATAGTCGTCAGGCAGACTGAGCAGCACGCGATAAACGGCCTGTTCAGGATGCAGCTTGCGCTGCGCATCGCTCAGCGTGGCAATATCACCACCATAAATCGACGCCAATTCCGGCGCGGCGTTCAGATCGCGGGTTGCCGTGCTGGCAATCTCCACAATAGTGAGCGGCAGCGACGAGCGGCTCACATCCTGTAAATAAAACGTCCCCTTTGCGCCCGTATGGAGCCGCTGCCAGTCTTTTTCCGATACGAAGGCTTCCACCAGTCCGCCGGTTGGCTTGGTGACGACCGCCAGCCATTCGCCCTGTCCCAGCCACTCGCCGGTTTCCAGTGGCGTAGTCATGTCTGCCACCACGCCGTCTATCGGTGCACGCACCGTCAGCTGTTCAGACTGACGCTGCAAGACCTGTAACTTTTGCAGCGCCGCTTCATGCTCCTGCTTCACCCGCTGGTGATCGCCAGCTGCTTCCTTGTTGAATACCTGAAAGGTGCTTTGCCAGTTCAGCGTAGCGATTTGTCGCTCCAGCTGTTGCCGTTCGTGCGTCAGCGCGTCAGACGACAGCGTAAACAGCGTTTGTCCCGCTTGCACAGGCTGGCCGACCTTCACGTCAATGCGTTGAATCATCGCAGGCACGGGCATATACAGGCTACTTTGCTGTTCCGCCCGCAGCAGCGCCGGGGCGTACACGCCGCGCTGCCAGGGAATCATTAGCAAGAGCAGAACCACGGCACTCACGACCAGCGTTGTCGTCATATTACGATTCATACGGTAATCCTTACGGCGTTTACTCCATTCGCGCACTTCATTCACCACTGGCATCACCACGAAGTAGCCGATTTCAATCGCGAAAAGCAGCATCCCCAGCAGTTTGAACGTCATGTGGTAAACCAGAATCGCGATACCGGTAAACAGGAAGAAACGGTATATCCACACCGCGAAGGCATAGCCCACCAGCGTGCGCTGTAGCCAGCGCGGAAAGTGCTCCGGTGGCGCATCCCCTAAGCCGAACAGCCATTCCCGCATCTGCCAACGGCCGATAGCGAAGCCCCGGTTTTGCAGGTTCGGCATCTGTAACCCATCGGAAAGCAGGAAATAGCCGTCGAAGCGCATCAGCGGGCTGAGGTTAATCGCCAGCGTCATAATCCAGGTCGTCGTCGCCAGCATAAACGCGGCGCTGCGCAGCATGCCGTCCGGCAAGAAGCTCCATGCCAGCGTCGCCCACGCCGCCAGCACCAGTTCAGTCATCATGCCCGCTGCGCCAATCGCCATCCGCTGCCGACGGCGGGTGAGCTTCCACGAGCCGGACGTATCGGTGTACAGCACCGGCATCATCACCAGAAACGCGACGCCCATGGTGGCGACCCGCGCACCAAAGCGCTTGCAGGTGTAAGCGTGGCCGAACTCATGCAGGATCTTGGTAAAGCACAGCGTCAGCCCCGCCAGCGCTGCACCTTCCAGCGTGAAGAAGTGCAGAAACGTATGCTTGAACGTTTCCCACTGGCGTCCGGCGAGGAAGAGCCCCAGCACGGTCACCAGCAGCGTCAGTTTGAGGAAAGTTCGGCTGAAAAACGGTTCGACCCACGGCAGCGTTGCGCCCAGAAAGCGATCGGGGTGCCATAAGGGGATACGAAAAAACAGATAATTCTTCAGCAGCTTGCGCCAGATCGAAACACGTGACTGTTCCACCTGACGAGAAAATTGCGCCAGTGCGTCATCACCGGAAACGCGCGTCAGGCTGTTGGCCTGCAAGAAGCGGTTGAAGTACTGCACGTCACTGTCATCGAGCGTCAGCGCAGAAGTCTGGTTAATCTCGGCCACGATCTGCGCCGCATTCCCCATCGACCAGCGCGATAGCATCGCCATTTCTGCCCAGCCGATACGAAAATAGAGACCGCGCAGCGGATCCTCCAGCGTCCAACTGGGCGATCCGTCGCGGTTAGCCGGCCCGGCGTGCAGGATCAGCTCATCACGCAGCGGGCTAAGCCCAGCGGCTGGGGTCGCGCCTCCGGCCATCGTTAGACACCCAGCCAGACGCGCAGGGAGGCCAGCGGTTTACGCAGCAGGTAAACGAACAGCACCGTGCGTTTTCCGTATAGCTTAGCGGTCCCCTTCAGACCCACGCGCAGTTGCGGGTCATCCTGTGTAAAACTGGCCCGCAGCCGATAGGCCATCACATTATCCGGCGTCGGCGCGGCGCGATAGCCAATCTGCTCAAGCCGCGCTTCCTGTGCCGAATTCGGTGCAACGTTGAGGAACAGGCGCACATCCGCACCGTTTTCCAGCGCAATCGCGTCCGCTGCTGGCAACTGGATCTCCAGCTCAACATCGTGCGGATCGGCGATCATCATGATGCGTTCCCCCACCGCCACCGAGCGTCCAATCCAGTCGCTGCTGTCGTCAAAAATCGCCACGCCGTCACGCGGAGAAGCGAGCTGCATGCGTTCCTGCTGACGTTGCAGAAAATCCACATCGCTCTGCGCCTGCTCGCGGCGGCTTTGCAGCACGGCCAGGCTGGCTTTGCTATTGGCATCGAACAGCGCCTGCTGCTGTGCCTGACGATACTGAGCATCGGCGGTAGCAAAAGCCTGTCGGGCCGACTCCAGCCGATTTTCCAATTCGCGCACGTCCAGTCGCACCAGCGGCTGATTGGCGCTGACAGTCTGATTAGGGCGAACCAGTATGTCATCCACCACGCCCGCCACGGGTGCGCGCACCATCACCGGACGATGCGCGACGATCTCTGCCGGAGCCAGCACCGATTGGCGAACCGGGATCAATAAGATCAGTACCAGTGCCACGATCGCAGCAACGATCAAACGGCGTCTGGCAGGCGGCGTTTTCGACGGGCGGCGACGCACTTTGCACAGGCTCGACCAAGCGTGTGCGTAGGCATCTGCCATTTTTTCCAGCAGCACGATTTCGGCAGGCAGCCACGCGCTGTCCCGCGCTAACACCAGCACCAGCGGCATATCGCCCTGCGGTAAACGCAGCGGCAGCCAGAGTAAAAATTCCGGCAGATGCTCCTGCCACAAAATCTGGTCATCGGCAGGCAACTCGCGACATTGCAGCGCCTGCGTTTGACGCCCCTCTGCCTGCCACTGGCGGCACAGGCGGCTAAATTCGGTACAAAACGGCGCGTTGTGATCGAGTGAAGCCAGCCCGGAAGCCGCCTGCAAGCGCTGTTTATCGCAGTCCCACAGCAACGCCTGCCGATACTTCACTAAATTATGCGTCTCATTGACGATGAAAAACGCCAGCTCATCCAGTGTCTCACGCGCTCTGGCACGGCTTTGCAGCTGTAACAACTCGGCCAGCAGTGCCAGCCGGGTATCCTGTTCAGCTTGTGCTGCCGTCGTGTTCCGTTCGGTCATGGCGACACGCTACCGGCATCAGGCGGTACGATTTGCGCCACGCCGCTCATGCCCGGCAGCAATCCAGCGGTAGACTGGGTAATGCGACCAAAGACTTTTACCGACTGACTAACCGGATCGATCGCCGAAGAAAGGCGGCTGATTTCCGCCGGATAGCTCAGGCCGGTTTCATCCAGCACGACCTGAAAGGCGCTGCCCTGTTTTAACCACACCAGCCAGCGCGACGGCACGATCATTTCCAGCTCAAACGCGCTGTCGTCATAAATCGCCAACAGCTCTTTGCCTTCCGGCACAGATTCCCAACGCTTCACCTTGGTTTCCGTCACGCGACCGGAGAACGGCGCTTTAATGACACAGCGTTGCAGCATGGCGCGATTGACGCCGCTTTCGGCCTGCGCCATCGACACCGACGATCGCGCCTGATCGACATCCGACAGGCTGATCGAATTGAGCTTATCCAGCCGATCGGCAATCGCCAGCTTCTTACGCGCGGCATTCTCTGCCGCGTTTGAGTAATTCAGCTTTTCGCGCAACACGGTACAGTCAAACGTCACCAGCGTATCGCCCTGCTTGAAGTGTTCGCCCTCTTTCACCGCAATATCCGTCACTTTTCCGGCAATTTCGCTGGATAACACGGTATAGCGCTGCGCACTAAGCTGTACGCGAATGTCTCCCGTCGTCGCAGCCTGCCCCAACAGGGGCAGACCTAACGCACTGACCAGCAATAGCGGACGCATCATGCCGAAAGCCATTAACGCGAACCTCCCGCCTGTAGGGATTGCAGGTTATCCCACATATCCGTGTTCACCACGCGATAAGGTTTCCCCGTGCTAGCCGACGATGTAGTCGTCGACGAGGCAATCGGCTTCGCGACTGGCGTAGAGACTGTTTTAGTCGACGCCGTCGTGGTGGCTGGCGTAGCCGGTGTTGCCAGAGACAGGCGTGGTACCGCAACGCCGCCTTTCTCAAGGTTACCCGTGGTGCGGGCAATCGAGTTGCTCAGCGCCGCCAGACTGACATCGCTCACGTTATCCGGCAGCACATCCAGTCCGGCAGCCTGATACACCGCGCCCAGCGCGTTCTGCACATCGGCAAAGCTGCGGTCACGCGCGCGGGTCGTCAGAATGGTTTCCGTGCTGACGCGTACCTGTTCCATCTGCGTTTCGGCACGATGCTGTACGCTGAGCGTGGTCTGGTTGAGAATGCCACGCTGAATTCGCGCCAGTTCCTGATAGCGGCCAAACATCCGCGTGCTCTGCTGATATTCCTGCCAGGCGACGTTCACCTGCGTCAGCACCGCCATGCGCAGCGCCTGACGACGCACTTCAGCCAGATCTTCGTTCGCCTGTCCGGCACGTTTCACCGATGACCACGACAGCACGTTCAGCAGGTTGCCGCTGACCTGAACGCCCGCGTTCGCCCACTGGTGATTGACCAGATAACTGTTGCTGTCGCCGTTGATACCGGCAAACAGCGACACGCCCGGCAGCAGACGCAGCAGCGATTTACGGGTTTCCAGTACGCTATTGCGTGCCAGATAGCTCTCTTCGCGCACTTCTGGACGTTTAACCATCGAGAAGTTTTCCAGATCGTCGAGCGAGTAGGCCATCTTCGGCGCGACCAGACTGCTTTCGCTCGGCACGACGACATCGTATTTGCTCGACGGCGGCAGGTTCATCAGCGCCGCCAGACGGGATTTCGCCACCACCAGATCGCTGTCGACAATTTCTAACTGGCGCACCATCTCCAGCATGTTTTTCTGGAAACGCAGCGCCTCAACCGGTGCCAGCAAGCGCTGCTGTTCGGTCTGACGCGCATACTCCAGCGCCTGACGCGCCTGCGTCAACGCAGTGGTCACTTCTGGCTGCAAACGCTGTGCCGTTGCCGCTTCCCAGTAGGCCGTCCGTACCTGACGGGTGATATCCGCAACTACACGACGACGACGCTCTTCCGCCGCCAGCGATTTGTTCGCCTGTACTTTGGCATTGAAGTAGCTGATACCGAAGTCCAGCACATTCCAGCTCATTGTCAGATCGGCGGTACGCATGGTCTGATCCTGACTGGTCGACGCTTCCAGAGACTGCCGACCGGTGGTCACCGACTGACTGCTGGAACCGGCCACGTTGTCGCGGGTTTGTAGCCCGGCGCGCGCGGTCAGTTTCGGTAACAGCATGTCCAGATTCTGTACGCCCAACAGGTCATCTTCCATCGCCTGTTCCAGCAGTGCGATCCGCTGTTGCAGGTTATATTTCAGCGCACGGGCAATCGCTTCATCCAGCGTGATCGTGCCGCGCACCGGTTCCTGATTGGCGAACATCTGCGTTCTGTCGCTCAGCGCCTGTGCAACCTGCTGTTCGATCGTCACCGGCTCAGGTTTGACGGCACAGCCAGCCAGACCCAGACAGGCCAGGGCTACCGCGATCCGTAACGCCCGGGAACCCGCGGTGCGTGGTGTAGCCTCGTGTTGAACGTTCTGCTGCTGACTGTCGTGTTGCTGGCTATCCCAGAAATGCGCTATGTGCTGATTCACCCGGGTTCTCCCCATCTTCTATTTGTCTGTTCCCTTCATTTTGCAGGCGGTGGTTTGGTTACCGCCTGCAAGCGTCTGGGTTAGTGGTTATACCCGTCATACTTCAAGCTGCTTGTGCGTTGGCTGCCCTTACTCACCCCAGTCACTTACCTGTGTAAGCTCCTGGGGATTCGTGCAGTTGCCGCCTTCACGCAACTCGAATTATTTAGGGTATAAGTAAATAAAATCTCGTCTTAATATTCAGCCTACGTGTGCTATGTACGCAGACTGCTCAGCTCACTGAGCGCCGCCAGCAGAGCATCCTGTTCAGGCTGATGCTGACGCAGCTGTTCGGTAAAGGCGGTTTTCCCCGCTGGCGCTAACCGCTCTGCATCCCGGTTTTCAACCGGATGTACCACAGAGTTAGCAGGCAGCTGCATCGCGCCACGATCAGTCGCCATCTCTGCGCCATCGCCCTGTCCGGTTTGCAACGTAATCGGTACGATCCGGCTGGTGCCGTCTGCGGCTTGCGCTTTCAGCGCCAGTTGGATCTGATTAACCTGCACCGCGCTGGCATCGGTAATACGCACCACGCCGTTGCGGGCATCGAACTGCACCCACGCAGGCAGCGGACGCCCGTTCGCCAGTTGCAGCGTCAGCGTGGCGTTGCCTTCGCGCACGCTGAACATGCGCTGCGGCAGGCTAAAGGCGAGTGCGCCGGAGGCATCCGGCTGTAACGCGCCCTGCACGCTGCTGAAAGCCGATTCCAGCGCTGTTGTCTGACCGCGCACGCTCAGGAATAAGTTGGAATCAGCCGGACGCAGCGCAGTGTTGTCGCGCATAGACGCTTCAGCGCGCGAAGAGAAGTTGACCTGCTCCAGTGTCGGCATCAGCGATGACATGACGGGATCGAGCACCCAAGGGGCATCCGACTGGCGTGTCGTACCGGCATCGCGCTGACGCACAGGTTCGGTAACGATATTGTTCGGTAACGGCTGCGCTTCCGGGCGAGATAAATCGGCAACGAT
The DNA here is from genome assembly GCF_026800125.1 of Pectobacterium jejuense. Lineage (NCBI taxonomy): Bacteria > Pseudomonadati > Pseudomonadota > Gammaproteobacteria > Enterobacterales > Pectobacteriaceae > Pectobacterium > Pectobacterium jejuense. The sequence continues at coordinate 325,483 of NZ_JAPQKX010000006.1, forward strand.
CGTCCCCAGCGGCTGTTCGCGCTCTCTTTCGCCCGAATCAACGGGCAGGCTTGCGCCCTGCTGCACCAGAATTACCGGTGCCGCTGTCGCGGTGTTATCAGGATTGACTGGCTCTGTCGGCGTACCAGGATCGACAGGCGTTGAGGCAGCATTGACCGTCAGCGCCACATTCATTGCCGTTGCGTTGCCTGCGCTGTCCGTGGCGGTAATCGTCAGGTTGAACACACCGGCCGCTGACGGCGTGCCGCTGAACGTCCGTGTTGCACTATCAAAACGCACGCCTTCTGGCAGTTGCGCACCATCAACAGTCAACGTCAGCGCATTGTTTTCAGGATCGGTAAATAGCGTACCCGGTAAGGTATAAGACCAGTTGGCACCAACCTGCGCCGTTGGCGGAGTAAACTGCTCAGCATGACCAACCGGCGGCAGATTCACCTCTCTCGACAGCGTAACGCCGAGCGCCTGCGCGGCAGAATCGGCTGCGCCGTCATTGAGCACCAGCGTTAGCGAGGCCGAATCCCCCGTCAGCGGGGCGCTCGTCGCCCAGCTAATCTGGCGTGCCAGCGCCGTCGCATCCGCACGGGAAATGGCAGTCGTGAAGGTCACGGTGAGCTTGCCGTCTGCCTGCGTGAAGGTGGCTACCGCTTGCCCGTCTTTGCTAATGACGCCATTCGCTAAGGTAAAACCATTACCCGCAGTAAAATCGAAGCGATCGTCGGCTGATGCCGTTTCACCGCGCTGTAGCGTGATTGAGGCACCCTGATAATTCCCCGTCCCGCCGTTCAATGCATCCAGCTCAGCATCACTGAAGACAATGGCCGGTGCGACGATCACCGCCGGGCCATCAACGCGATAAACCGGCAGGCGAGAGGATTCATCCAACACCGACACACCGTTGCCAAGCGCAATCAGCCCACCGTCAACCGGCAGCAGATGAGCAAAGCCCGTGCCGTCATTTTTCAGCGTATCGAGTTTTGTCAGCGTCTGGTCGTTCAGCACATAGCGAACCAGCGCACCGTCGCTTTGCGTGACATACAGCACCCGAGTATCCGCAGAAAGAGCGATATCACTCACCGTGCCTTCGGCCGCGATGCGAGCAAGGTGCGTGAAGGTCCCCGTAGCGGTATCCAGCGAGAAGGCATCGATCTGCCCTGCACTGGCAACAAAGATGCTGCGGCCATCGGCGCTGACCGTTATCTGCTCCAGCCCTGAGAGCTGCACCGTATTGCCTGTTGCATCGGTAAAGCCGCGGACATGTCCCAATAGCGTCGGCTTGCCGTCGTCACCACGCGTATACACAATCAGTGATGAGCCACTGCTGGTGTTCGTCGTCACAAATAGCAGATTACCGCGGCTGACTATCTCACTCGATTGCCACAGGTAAGGCTCACTCCACATCCCGCCCTCGACCAGCCCAACATAATCAAGCTTGCCTGTTGCCGTGTCGCGGGTAAACCAGAGAAGGTTGTAGTTGTTGATGACATACAACGTATTGCCATCATCAGACAGGGTGATCCCTTTGATGTCGTAAAGGTTGCTGTTGTGTATCTCGTAGACATCAACGATGGTTTCTTTATGTTCCAGATTGCCTTCACTATTCCGGCTAAACCAAACAATCGCATTGCCGTCGGCACGCAGCGCATACACGCTGTTGCCATCGGCAGAAACCTGTAGCTGGCTTATTCCTGTCACGCCCTCTGCCGCCGCGAAGGTGCGCACATAGGTCAATTCGCCGCTGTTCGCATCACGCTGGAATAAAGCAATCGCGCCTTTATCATCGCTGACATACAGCGACAGCCCATCGGTCGTACGAGCAGCAGCCGTCAACGTGCCCAGCCCGCTAATCGCGGTGTAGGTATTCACCAAACGCAGTTCATCGGCAGAAAGCACTGGATCGTTCGCCACAACAGGCGTGTCGTTGATCGCGGTAATCGCTACCGACAAGGCCGTGACCTGAGACTCCAGATAGCGGTCGGACAGCGTCACCGTCACTGCAACCTGCGCGGCTGGCGTACGGCTGTCGCTGGCGTAGGTAATCTGGCGCAGCGTATTCTGCACGTCTTCCGTGGTCGGGATTGTGCCTGCATTCGCGTTGAAGCGAATCGTCAGTACGCCATCCTGATTACTGACCTGACCAATGGTGACACCGTCTTTCTGAAGCGTATTGCCCGATAACGTCAGGCCGTTATCAGCACTGAAGCCCAGCTTATCCAGCGCCGTTTTACCGTCACCCAGCGTAATCTTCAGCGTCGCGCCGTCGTAGTTGCCGCTACCACCGTTGAGTTTATCCATCTGTGCATCAGACACCGTCGCGTCCGGTGCCAGCACGATAGGATCGGCACGTTCGGTATACGTCGGCGTCGTCCCCGGAACCGTGATAATCGGCGCGGTATTGGTTTCTGCCGCAGGCACCAGCGTCAGCGTAATCGCCTGTTCCAGCGTGGTTTCCGGTGCGGTGCCGTTATAACTATTTTCCTTGATCATCAAGGTGACATGGCGTTCACCGCTGGGAGAGCTGCCCAGATAGTTGTAGCCGATGCTGTCAATAATCTCGGCGGTTCCACTCCCATCTCTTGCGACATACAGGAGTACCGTCGCTTTCCCATCTTGTACCGTAACAGAATATTGCAACCCACCGGCCGTGTGCGGCGCGCCTCTGGAGGCTTCAAGCACGATCGTCGAACCATCCACGCTGATCGTTTCGTTAGGCCCTGAGACATCAAACGTTAACACGACCTGCCAGATGGTTTGTCCACTCTCGATGGTGTCGACATGGGTATCTTTAAACAGCTTAACGAACTCACCATTGCCCGGAATCTGTGGATTGAGCACCGTCGTCGTCAATTCTGCCGGGTTATTCACGCCAATAAGATTGACGGTGATATCCATGTTAGCGGTGTTATTGTCACCGTCATTAATACTGAAGGTGAAGGTCGGCGACGATCCTGCTTGTTCAGGATCGTCACTGGTGTTTTTATAGGTGATTTGGCGCAACACGTTCTGCGCATCGGCTTGGGTTACCGCGGCAATAAATTTAACCGTCAGCGCCCCATCAACCTGAGTAAAGGTCGCGATTACCGCGCCATCTTTTAGGATATTGTCGCCATCGAGCGTTAAACCATTATCCGCCTGTAGGCCAAAGGTATCTTCCGGTTGCCCACCTTCCTGTCGACCCACCGTGATGGTGGCACCGTTATAATTGCCCACACCGTTATTTAACGCATCTAACTGCGGATCGGACAGGCGGCCTGATGGCAGTAGCACCGTGGCATCATTGCCTTCGGTATAGGTTGCGCCAGCCGTCCCGACATTCAACACATGAACCTTATCGCCGCCAATCAGGTACAGCTGTTTGCCATCTGCACTCAACTCTATGTTTTGTAACGATGAGAAACTGATACCGAGTGAGCTATCCCAGCCACTGCTAACCGTCTGTTTCAGGGTCAGGCTGCCATCCTCAGCGCGGGAGAAAATAGTGATGTTCTTCCCGATCACAAATAGCGCGGTACCATCAGCGGAAACTACCAGGTTGCTTGCCAACGCCTCACCGGAATCGCCACCGTCATCGGCAAACGGCTCCGTCGATACCAGCGTGAGTGCGCCATCCGCACCTACCGTTATCGTATTGAGCGTGTACTGAATTCCATCAGCATTAATCGCATACAGGGTTTTGCCATCAGGTGAGAGGGCAAGTGAATTGATGTAATACAGGTCATCGCCTTCAGCACGAATCTGGGAAACCTGAGTGAGTTTGCCCTCTGCATCAATACTGAACCCAGTGACACCAACTGTATCGCCTAAACCCGATACGAACAGGTAACGCCCGGTTGGATCAAGCACCAGACGGCTCGCCCCAATCAGATTATCGGTCTGAGAAACCGACGTCAGAATACCGTCCGCCCCGCGCTTAAACACCAGCACGCTGCGGCTGTCATTATCACTGCCAGACTGGGCAGCGGTGAGATAGAGGTAATCGCCCTGAGAAACAATCTGGGAACGCACATCCAGCGAATGCCCGCCTAACTCCGCCTGCTCAAGGATGCCCGCTTGCGTCAGCTCACCGTCGCTGCCGACACGGAAGATTGTCACCGCGTTGCCTTCACTGCCGACCACATACAGGTATTGTCCATCAGAGGACAGGGTGACATCTGATGCACCCGCCAGTCCTGCATGGTCCACAACCTCATCGTTTTGTTCCGTCTCAGCGTTATAAACGGATCGATAGTTAAAGAAGGTCTTCGACAGAGTGAAATTGCCTTCCTCATTGCGCACAAAGACGCTCAGTACCGCAGATCCACTCTCCGGTGAACTCACGACATAGAGCGTTTTGCCATCCGCAGAGAGTTCGCTGTCTTTCACCCCGCTCAGCACATCCACATAATTATTGGAGTCGTAACCATCAAGGGTGCCGATACTCTGCAGAGCGCTGGATTCGCCGCCGATAGTTGGAACTTGCGCAGGATCGGATGCAATACTCAACGTTAGCGTCTGCTCTGCCTGTGCGCCCGATTCATCGCTTACGACGACGGTAATAGCAAAGGATCCTGCACCATTGAGTGGCGTACCGGAAATCGTACGCGTTTCAGGATCGAAGGTTAACCCAGCAGGAAGGCCGCTGACCTGCCACGTCAGCGCGCCATTCTTAGGATTGAGGAACAGGTTTTCTGGCAGCTCTTCATTATACGATTGCCCTACCGTCGCAGACGGTGGAGTGTACTCATCGTTATCCACCACAGGTGCTTTGCTCGGTACCATCATCAGTAACAGACTGGTATCTTTGCCACCGTCGCTAAATCCGATCTTCAGAGAAATTGCTGAGCCTGCCGTGTCGCCCTCGTTACGGTAGGTCACCTGATGCAGAACCTGATTGACTACCGTCTTAGTGACGCTCTCGGTAAAGACAATCGTCACCGTACCTTCACTGACGTTAAAGGTGGCAATGGTCGCCCCCTGATACTGAATCTCGCTGCCGGACAGCGTCAGTCCGCTTCCGTTCTGAAAAGCAAAGTGGTCATTTGCCGATACTTCACCGTTACGGCTAATGGCGATCGTCGCACCCTTGTAGTCATCGGCAGCATCCAGTTCTTGGTCTGACAGCGTGACGCTCGTGGCAAATGGGACATCCGTTGTCTGGCTATAAGGTGCATTCGCCGCTGCGGTGGACACGCTTAACCCACCAAAGAAAGTACTCACCCCAGCATAGATATTCTTACCATCCGCACTGACGGCGATATGGTTGACGGTGTTAACCGAAACTTCAACGTTATTGCTATACGTCAAAGCACCAGAATTGGCATCACGCGCGAAGACCAGTAGCGATTTACCGCCAAAAGCCGCTACGTACAGGGCAGATCCATCCTGAGAGATAGCGATTTCACGCAGTGATGTTACCCGCAGCGCAGCAGGAACATGACTTTCACTATTGTATAAATCCATCGTTCCGGCATAGGTCAGCGCGCCCGTATCCATATCACGGCTGAAAATCGAGACGGTGCCCTGCGAATTTGATGACACATAGACAAAACGGTTATCGGGGGAGATAACGATATCCTGCAACCCGTTGAGGTAACGATCGTCTTTCGGAATGTCCGCGCTGTTCGCATCAGCCGCTATCGTGGTTTTATTAATCGTCGTGACGTAGCTCAGGCTCCCCGTCTCCACATCACGCGACAGTACGGTAATACTGTGATTCCCCAGATTAGAGAGATAAGCCGATGTGCCATCGCTGGACAGCACGATGCCGCTTGGGCTTCTCACCGGAATCGTGTCGCTGCCCACCAACGAGCCGACAAACGTCAGCGCACCGGAAGTGGTATCACGCGAGAAGAAGGTCACCGCGTTTTTACCCGTAGAGCCATCGACTGGCGTCACACCATTAATGGTATACAGCGAAGCGCCGTCGTCAGAGAGCACGATCTCGGAAACCGTTGCATCCAGACCGCTAACGCCATCCACGCCCTGCGTAGCGACAATCCCGACATAGCTCAACTGGCCTGTCGTGGTATCGCGGCTAAACTGCACCAGCGAGTAGGCGCTTCCGCTTCCTCCCGCGACATACACGCTGGAGCCATCTTTCGACTGCGCCAGCGTGGTGATGGTGTTCAGACCGTTAACCTCAATCACAGGGGTGGACGGATCGTCCTGTTCGCCCTGCGTGAAGCTTTGTAGCAACGTCAATTCCCCAGTTTCTGCATCCCGGGCGTAGACACGCAGATAAGTCTTACCGCTGTTATTGTTCCCTTCGCTACCAGTGACCAACAGGGTTTTACCATCCTGAGAGACACTGATCGCCGAGACGCGTTCGTTGTAACCGCTTAGCGTACCTGCGTTGTAAAACAGCGTGGCATCAGGAGAGTAGGTGGCCTCGATCGTCGGCGCGTCGTTTAAGGCCAGATTGATGCTGCCAGACACCGCCAGCGTCGCGGTGTCGCTCCCGCCATTGGCAGTGCCGCCATTATCCTGCAATTCGGTTAACGTGATGGTACGCAAGCCGCTGGCGCTGGTGCTCTCTTTGCCAGCCGAATAGCTTAGGCCATCAACCAGCTTCATCACAGCCGTGCTGCTGATGCCCTGAACGCTGCTCAGCACCAGTGAAGACTCACCGCTCAGAGCGTTATAGGTGTAGGTATACTGGTAACCGCTAGCCGTGGTGCCCGCGCTGTCCTTACTCAGATCGATGACTGTGCCATCCACCGTCAGGTACTCCTGATTCGGGTTGTTTAGGCCATCAATACCGATCGACAATTTTGTCAGCGCCTGTCCAGCTTCCCCAGTGTTAATCGCGGTGTCTTTGAACAGCGTGACGGAGGAGCCGCGCGTATCCAGCGTCAGATTGCTTCCACCCTGACTAACCAGCGTTGGCGCACTGTTAGCAGTCAGCAGCAGCGCGACCGTGGTTACCGTGCTGTTCAGCTCGCCATCGTTCGCGATCACCGTCAGCGCGACTGTTTCGGTGGCGCTCTGGTTGCTGACGTTGCGGTAGGTAATTTGTTTCAGGACGGCATTGGCAGTTTCTTTTGTCACATCAGCGGTAAACGTCACGCTGAGTACGCCCTGATTCTGCGTGAATGTCCCAATCTCTGTGCCTGATTGCAGAACTTTTCCATCCTGCAGCGTCAGATTGTTACCTGCACTTAGGCCAAATTGATCGTCTGCGGAAGGCGTTTCACGCCCAATGGTCAACGTGGCACCGTTATAGTTGCCTGCACCGCTGTTTAACACATCCAGATTGCTATCGGAAAGCGCGATATGGTCGGCAAAGGGTAATTCGCTGCCATAGAGATAAGTGCGTAATGCGCTAAAACGCTGAATGGCCTCACCGGCGATCAAGAGCGATTGCCCATCGGGTGACAACACCATGCCACGCGTATCGCCAATATCCTGGATCTGGCCGCTTTCTTTCAGCGCTCCTGTCGTGGCGTTCACGCTATAAATCTGCAATGTGCCTTCGCTACTCAAGGCATAGAGTTGGCTACCATCGGCATTAAGATAGAGCGCGTTAACGCCTTCCAGCGTTTTCGTGTCCGTGTGGACCAGCGTTTTTCCTTCTGTACCGTCACGCAGTTGATAGACGCTGATTTCACCGCTGTCAGGATCGGCAACATAGATGAACTGCTGATCCTTCGAGATCGCTAATTGGTAGTCTACTGCGCCATAACCTTCCCCAGACGTTTCCAGCGTGGCGACAGACATTAATGTCCCGTTCTCGCTCCGCTGGAAAGCCGATAGCGTATGCTTCGCCCCCATCCCAACAGTGACAACATAGTCACCGCTACTTGCCACAATACCGCTACGCTCAATCCCGCTGTCACTCACGCGCTGAAGGAAAGTCAGCCCCCCTGTCGTCGTATCGCGAGTAAAGATGGCCATGCCATTCCACTGCGTAGCGATGTAAACCTGGGTACCATCGCTGGAGACAGCCAGCCCGGTAATATTGCCGTTTTGCGAAGCAATCGTCTGGGTATATACCGGCTGCTCGTCGCTGCCGCTGAGTCGAACCACTTGCCCATTTTCGTCAAGGCTAAGCGCGACAATATCGCTACTGCCGGTAATGGCATATAGCGAACGGTTGTCCGCGCTCAGTACGACCTCTTTCACATCCTTGAGCGCGCTGATGCCGCTCAGCGTTTGGCTCAACGTCAGTTTGCCGTGCTCGCCTACGGTAAAGACCCCCAGCGTGCCATCACTTCCGATGGCGTAGGCATAATCGCCAGTACGGGAATAGCGTACGTCCTGCGGCGACTCCATGCCTGGAACAATAATGAGTTCAGCCAGTTCAGGTGCATCCGATGCGGATACCACGGGCGCCACATTAATCTTGCTGTCGATAGTGACGGTGGAGTGAATATTCAGATCGGCAGTATCGGTATCATTGCCGCCCTCGTCGCTCAGGCTTTTCAGCGTCACCACCACGTCACCACCAGCCACGGTGTTGTCTAATGGTTTATAGGCAATGCCGTCGATCAGCCTAGCGACGTCAGTCGGTTCAAACGCTTCAGATGAAGCAATGCTAACGGTGACGGTTGTCGTCGCGCCACTGACAGCAACGGTATAGCTATATTGACCAGCACCAACAGTCGTTTTTGCCCCATTACCAGACTCTAATGTAATTTCAGTGCCATCAATGACTAATGCCTGATTCGCGCCCGTGCGGTTAACGGTAATCACCAGATCTTTCAGTTCCTGCCCGTCTTTATCTGCCGACACGCTAACATCGCTAAACAGATCGACCGCCGGGAAGCTGTCACTGGTATCGGTAATCGTGACTGTCGCCTTGGTGGGTGTCGCATCAACACCCGGCGCGGTATCCGTTGCCACCACAACCTGCGCGGCTACATCCGCCACCGTTGCCACGGCAGCGGCATCAAACATCATGCGCGGTTCCAATACCCACGCTTGACGCGGCGTGCGCGTTAAGCCTGAACCAGATTTTGAGCGGGAAAAAGTCATCGTGTCATGTCCTGTAATAAAGGGGCAAATCGCGTCATTCCTGGCTACCTTCAGCGGTCATTCGACCAGCCGAACATAGCCGCCCTCGGTTTCGATCTGGCCGGCAATACGATCCAGACGTCGGATCAATTGATCCTCAACGCCCTCAGCACCGAAGCCTGCACCATCGATAAAACTCATGCGTTTCTCACCCTCGGTGCAGACCAGCAGGCCTGGCGTCGCTTCGGCGTCGAACAGGTTGCGGCCAAAATCCTCTGGGTCGCCGGGGCGAATGCCGACAAAATAGAATTTGATGTTGCGCGCGCGGAAGCTGGAACACAGATCGCGGAAGCGCTGCGCGGCAAAGGTACGGGCGGGATCCGTGCCGGTTTGACCACTGAATGCATTTCGATTGAAGTTGTAGCTGTCGGTGTCGAACCAGTTACCAACGGTGTTGGCCATCATCACGATCACCTTTTGGCCGTCACCGTTGCCGTCCAGATTGAAATCCAGCGGCAGCGTGGCATCGCCCCAGCCGTCTGAACCACGCATAGCGGGCGACAGCGCCGCGCCCGCCCATGACATCGCGATGGCGTAATTCGTATTGAAACGGGCAGAAAACTGTTCGATACGCTGATTCAGCCTGTTTTCTTCATTGGTCAGCGGCATCAGTGCGGCATTGGGGCACCCTTTGTCCGCCACGATCCAGCGGGTATCCACCGCATTGTTATCGTCAAAATCAGGATTCGGGCCGCGCCAGGAGATCGGCGGTGCGCCGGGACTACCGTTTTGCGGCAAGTCGTGGCGGTAATAGATCTGGAATTGAGCAACGGGAGGTTCATCCCAGAAGAAGTTTTCTTCCCGCCCCAGCCCGCGGTACATGCACAGCAGGTTAGCGCGACGATCCGGGAAACGGCGGTCGGCCATGCTACTGACCACGCCGCTGGCAAACAGCGAACGCAGCTCTGGCGGGTTCAGCGCACCCGGTGCAGACCAACGCCGAATGCGGTTAGCGTCTTCCGCATCGTACACATTCACCGACTGGCTGTACGGCACCAGCGATAGCCACAGATTGTCACGTTTGCCGTCTGCGCTGCTCAGCATGCGTTCGACGAAACTGCGGCTAACACTTTTCAGCGAACGGATATCCTCTTCGCTCATATCCCCCGTCACTGGCATGACAAAAGCCACTTCGGTCGGGCGGTTGATGACTTCAGCAGTCGAGTACACTTCCTGCTTCCTCGCCCCGAGGTTAAGCAAACTGGGCTTGGTTTCGAAGGCGACAGTGACGGTATAGGTTTTACGCGTCTCGCTGTTCCGCCCTTCCGTGACGGCCACATCGCCCACCACCAGTTTTTCACTCAGGGCATTATTCATCCCCAGATTATTTTTGACGTAGTCATACGCCAGCTTATTGGTCTCTTCCTGGCTGTATTCTTCGCCATTAATGGTGGCCTGATGCCCGACGGCCAACGCGGCGGCATCCGTCGCGCGCTTGATCTGCGTTGCATCACCGGTTGCCGTGGAGGTATCCACGATAAAAGCCGCCGTCACCAATAACGCCATCGCACCCAGTGCATAGAATCCGGTGCCCGCGCCTTTTTCCTGCTGAATAAAGGCAGACAGGCGTTCACGCCAGAACAGAGTAATTCCGGTAGCGTCTTTTTTTACTCTTCTGTTCTGTAAGGTTTTTTTCATTCCTTCCTATCCTGTATTCCTGGATTCAGCGCGTACTCAACCCGCCCATAAAACGGGAAAATAAAAACGACATTGCTCATATGCCTATAGATTTTTAATGGTTTCATTATTCCGGTAACGAGAAGCTCGCTGCCGTTTGCGGTCTATTGCCGCTTCTGTGTTTTGTATAAAACCTGTAGCTATTGATCTTTTTCTTCCAGACCGGCCTCTTTTCTGAGTACCTCATCCAGTTCAACCACGTCGACAGCGACCCGGTTGATCGACGACGCATGCAGCAGACCGCCCAGCGACAAGCCACCCAGCAGGCTCACATCTTTCCCCTGACGGCAGATCTCGACCACGATCATGGAGATATTCTTACTGCCCTCTTCACGGTCCCTTTCCGGCAGTTCAGGAAGGTACTCCTCGCCCGGCAGGGTTTCACTTTCTTCGCACAGCGCCTCTGCCGTGCCTCTGCTCAACTGCCAGTGCAGCTCACCGGTCTGGCGCACGTTGCTGATTAACAGCTGGTAATTTCCTACACCTTCCGTTGGCAACATCGTATCGAGCAGCCCCTGTAGCCCACTCTCATCCAGCTTCTGCTGCATCGCTAATACTGACGCGATGGCGCCCGCACGCTGTTCCATGCGTGTACGCTCAAGCCCGACGGTGTAGATATCCGCGCACAGCGACCCAATCGCCAACACAATCGGGAACGCTAACGCCGTTTCTACCGCAGTAGAAGCACGGCGAGAAAACCAGAAGCGGCGTATCCCGCTCAGTAAACGACTGGCTTTCAATAAACGATCAGTCATTGCGCAATTCCGTCCCAAACACATGCTTGTACTGATAGCGGAAGGTGTCACCCAGCGTTAACACTTCCGGCAGCGGCGTAATAAACGCCTTTTTAATCTGTACCGTCACGGACCACACCGGCAGCGTCGTCGTTTCCTCGCCGTTCGGGTTGTCCTGATTGCCATTTCCGTTCGTCAGCCCGCCAAGCTGGCTCAGATTGTCGAAGTGCAACACGCTGACGGTTAAATCGTCTTCTTTGAGGTAGCCGTATCCCGCTTCAACCATGCGCGCCTTGAGACGGGTTCCCATCTGTTCCGCGCTGTCCGATGCGAGGTTATCAAGGCGGAAAGCCTGCACGGCTTTATCCAGCGCGGCGCTGCCAGCGGCAATGACCAGCCCGATACGTGCCAGTTCAAACAGCATCATCACCCCGACCAGCACCACCGGCACCAGAAACGCCACTTCCGTCGCGATCACGCCGCGCGTGCTGCGCCAGTGGCGTTCATGGCGCGGAACAATACTTTGCACTGCGCTTTCATCACGCCACGGGCCGAGATTACGAAGCCACGCCATTACTCAGGCGTACTCAATTGCAGGCGTTGACGGCTGGATAACAGCAGCGCTTCACCACGGGATTTATCCTGCTGCATCTGCTGTAAACGCTGATTCAGCTCGTCAATCAGGCCATCAATACGCTGCGGCTGTGCAATGGTCGCCAGCGCCGCACGCGCGTCATCGTCTCTGCCGCCAGAGAGGTAGGCCAGTGCCAGATTCAATCTGCCCGTCGCGTTGCTGTCATCCACTGAACGCAGCAGAGAAATCGCTTTGTCCGCGTTGCCGCTTGCCAGCCATGAGAGCGCCAGATTGTTGAGTGCCGCGACATCTGCCGGGTTTATCTGCAACGCTTTTTCAAACAGCTGACGCGCTTCGGCGTGTTTGCCAGAGGCATCCATCACCACGCCCATGCCATTGAGTGCGCCAGCGTCGTTTGGCTGTGCTTTCAACGCACAGGCAAAGTCGGTTTGCGCCATCGCATTCCGTCCCAATGCCAGCTGCGCACGGCCCATTCCCAGACACACCGCCAGCGCTTCTTCCGGCGTCATTTTGTTGGTATCGCCGCCCAGCGCCTGACGTGCTCGCCCGTACAGCTCCAGCGTTTGCTGCGGTGAACGTGCCAGAGCCGCCACGCTGGCATACTCCAGCATCTCTGCCCCTTTCAGCGCATCGCGGCTGTCGAGACGCGCATACACTTCCGTCGCCGCTTCAACACGCCCTTGATCGCGCAGCAGACGCGCCAAACGCAGGCCTTCATCTTTGCTGCCTTTAATCGCCATCGAGCTGCTGCATCCCGCCAGCACGGCACTAACTATCAGCAGTGCCAGCATGGGCGCGCCGCGCTTAAGTTTTGCTACCAGATCGACCATCTTCGATAACTCCATCGGTTGTAACCTTGGTGATTTCCGGCGCATACCGGGAATCGATGCTTTTAAAATAAAAAATTTAAAATCAATACGTTAAATAAAACGTTACTGCGCCAGCAGGCGAACCACTCGCACCAGTGCAGGCGACGCCATAATGGCGATAATCGGTGGCAGGATCAGCGCCATCAGCGGCACGCTCAGCTGCGCAGGCAATTTACCGGCCTTCTCTTCCAGCCCCAGAATCAGCGTCTTGCGGCTTTCATCCGCAATCGTACGCAGCGCCTGAGACAGCGGTGTACCGTAACGCTCCGCCTGAATCAGCGTCGCCACCATGCTTTCGATCTCGCTAACGCGAGTACGCTCCGCCAGATGCTTCATCGCCAGCGTACGATCCGACAGGATCTGTAATTCAGCAGCGGTGTAGTGCAGTTCATCCGCCATTTCCGGTGAAGACAGCCCCAGCTCTTTCGATACCACCTGCAATACGCGTCCGATAGGCAGACCGGCTTCGGCGCAGACCACCATCAGATCCAGCGCATCCGGCACCGCACGCGCCAGCTTTTCACCCCGACTTGCCGCACGCCACTTCAGCCACCACTCCGGCACCATCGAACCGACAAAGAAGCCGATCAGCCCCGCGGCTACGCCCGTCAGACCCGCACGGTCAGCGGGTGGTAACCATCCCCACACCAGCACGATAGCGAACAGCGCCCCGGCGGCAAATTTCCCCATTACCAGCCAGCCCACCGCTTCGTTGCGACGGAGCCCGGCAAGATCCAGCAAGCGGCGCAGATTGCGGCGATCGCGATCCGATCCCGACAGACGCTCGCCCTGCGCGGCAACGGGCTGCAAGACTTTTTCTAACCAGGGAGATAATGCAGTTCCCTGACCTCTCAGGATGTTTTCCTGAGAGGTCGCCTCTATAGAGGCGCTGGGCAGATGCCCGCGCATGCGAATTTCCAGCTGTTTGTATTGCTGGATTCTATGTTGCGTACGGGCCAGATAGATTCCAGCCACCATCAGCACAAGCGCCAGCAGCAGTAAGGGATCGTCAAAAACAGTCATGAGTGGCTCTCCCTTTACCCTATCCGTTTAACCATAACGTGCGTGATCAACATGCCGACCGAGACGCTGCACAAGGCGTAAATCAGTACCGTCGTTCCCACCGGATCGGAGAATAAGAAACTGAAATCCTCCGGTGACTTCATGTACAGATAGGCCAGACAGCCTGGGAACAACGCGGCAACAATCTTGGCGGATGCCCGCGCTTCCGACGTTTTGGATTGCACCTTCAGTTGCAACTCCCGACGTTCACGCAGCGTAGCGGACAGACGCTCCAGCGTTTCCCCCAGTCGCCCACCCGCTTCCTGATTGATGATCAAAATCACCACGAAGAAACGGTATTCGGACATCGGCACCCGCGTAGCAGAGGCCTGAATCACCTGACGCAGTGGAATCCCCAGCCGCAGCCAGTGATCGATCGTCTTGAATTCATTCGCCAGCGGCCCGGTCAGGTGCTCCGCGACAATTGAGAAGGTATTCGCCACCGGCACGCCGGCACGGCAGCTGCGGGTAATGGCATCAATGGCTTCCGGCAGGCTCTCGCGTAGCGCTTTCAGGTGTTTTTGCAGCGTCGACCGGAATATCAGCATGCCGATGCTGATAAACAGCACCAGCGTAAATATCAGCCCCATCGTGAGCGGCAGCAGGGTACGTTGACCCAGAATCATGCCGAGAATCAGGCTCACCGCCGCCAGCGCAAGGGAACGCTGGAGCAGATTCTTTTTCCAGCCGATAAACGTCATCTGCGCCCAGAGGATCGCCAGCCAGCGTCCAATCACCGGGACACCCATCAGCGGCGTTCTGATCTCGTCACGCAGAATGGAATCAGACGCCACGGCGGCAGCCGACGGGCTGACCTCGTTCAAAATCTGCTGCCAGCGTTGTTCGCGCTGCATGCGCTGCTGCCGTGACTTTCTCCAGGCATTGATAGCCAGAAACAGCATCAGCACGCTGCCAAATACCAGCAGCGTGATCAGATTCAGGCGTAAATCACTCATCGGCGTCTCCTCAGTCCGTCATTGCGCATCAAACAAATGCGCTTTATCGCTGTAGAACTGCGGGCGCTGAATGTGCTGAACATATTCACCGGTCAACAGACCCTGTCCATCCATCCCCTGAATATTGAAGCTGAACAGATCCTGAAGCTGGATTACTTCGTTCTCCATGCCACACACTTCGGTGATGGATACCACGCGGCGCATGCCGTCGCGCATACGTTCGATCTGCACGATCAGGTGAACCGCGCTGGCGATCTGACGGCGGATCGCCATCAGCGGCAGCTGCATGTTCGCCATCATCACCATGTTTTCCAGACGCTGTATCGCATCGCGCGAGGTATTGGCGTGCACCGTACACAGCGAACCGTCGTGCCCGGTGTTCATCGCCTGCAACATGTCAAAGCTCTCACCACCGCGCACCTCACCCAGAATGATGCGGTCAGGGCGCATACGCAGGGCGTTACGCATCAGATCGCGCTGATCGACGCGGCCCGTGCCTTCAGCGCTGACAGGACGAGTTTCCAGCCTCACCACGTGCTCCTGCTGCAATTGCAGCTCGGCGGCATCTTCGATGGTGATGATGCGATCGGTACTGCCGATCTTCTGCGACAGCGCATTCAGTAAGGTGGTTTTCCCCGCGCCCGTTCCGCCGGAGACGATCACGTTAACGCGCGCCTGCATCGCTTTGTTCAGGACATCCGCCATCGCGTAGGACATGCAGCGGCGCTCCGCCAGCATTTCCAGTGACAGGTTGCGACGCATAAATTTACGGATCGAGATCGTGGTGCCGTCGATCGCCAGCGGATAGGTGATGACGTTGACGCGGCTACCGTCCGGCAGACGCGCATCCACCATCGGGCTGGCTTCGTCGATACGACGACCCACTGCGGCGGCAATACGCTGCGCGGTGTTAAACACATGTTCTTCATCGATAAAGGTAATCGGCGACAGTTCCAGCTTGCCAAAACGCTCGACAAATACCTGACCGGCACCGTTGACCAGAATATCGTTGACCGTGTCATCCGACAGCAGCGGCTGGATCGGCCCGATCCCGGTCATCTCATCCAGCATTTCGGTGGCGATCGCTTCCTCTTCCTGACGAGAAAGCTGCAAGCGCTGCTCATCACAGATGCGGCGGATCACCGTTTCGATCTGTACCAACAGCTTGTCACGCCCCATCATCGCCGCTTTACCCGCGTCGATCTGATCGTAGAGCTGTGCGCGGATAATCCGACGCTGGCTGTTTCGGTTGTCCGTCTGGCGGGCAGCCGGTGCAGATCCAGAAGACGTGTTCGCCGCAGGCTGTGTGCGGTTCTCCGCAGCCGGGCGCGTTTTCAGTTCTGCCACATTGGCAGCAGGCGCAGGCTGAGGCGTGCTTTTTCCTGCTTCACTTTTTTGCAGGTTGTTCTTACGAATCAACATGTCCGTAACCCTAAAATAGTCCGTTAGCCCTTTGAAAAACGGTAAACGCTGAACATCATCAGGCGCGTTTTAACCAACGCGAGAACCAGCGTTTTTCCGCCGGTCTGGCACGTACACCGCAGGCTAGATCGACCAGTTGGCGTAATCCCTGCTGGAAAGCGGGTGCCGCAGCCAGATTCAGTGCGCCGAGCGTCAGGCTCTGCGATAACGCGTGGCCCGCATTCGGCAGCACGACATCAATCTTCCGGCCGGTAAATTGTTCGAACTGATCGCGGCTTAACGGCGCGGTCATAGCAAAACGGCTCTGGTTATGCACCAGCAACAGACGCTGTCCTTCGCTTTCGTCACCGATCTCATTCAGCACGCGCCGTACATTACGCGCATCCTGAAGCGTCAATTCCGTCACGATGATGCGCAGATCCGCGTAGGTCAGTACGTCGAGCGCACCGGTCGGGTAGCTGCTGGGCAGATCCCAAATCACCTGATTGAACATGCGGCACAGCGCACCGCCGAGATTCAGCACGTTATCGACGTCAACCGGAGCCAATTCGCCCAGCTCCGGCTTCTGTGCCAACAGATGAAGACGGGTATCCACGCGCAGCATGGCGCGTTGCAGCAGTCGGGTATCCAGTTCCTGCGTTCCCAACACTGCCGCCAGACCCGCGTCGTCGGTTTGCCCCTGCAACAGCAGTTGGTCGCCGTTACGACGGTCAAAGTCCACCAGTGCCACAGGCAAATGACGCTCGCCAGACAGCAGGCGGCTCAGCCCCATCGCCACGGTACTGGCACCACTTCCGCCGCTAGCGCCGACGACCGCAATCGTCCTGCCCATGCGGGCATATTCCGGTCCGGCCTGTTGGCCTTCACACTTCGCCAGCGTTGCCGCCAGCAGATCCAGCGTGAACGGTTTCACCAGATAATCCACCACGCCAGCCTGAAGCAGTGCACGGTACAAGCCGACATCCTGTTCTTTGCCCGTCGCGATCACCTGGCTGGTGGGGCCGCAGACGCTCAGCAGCTCTTCGAGTGCCGGAAGCGGCCAGTGCGCCCCTTCAAGATCCACCAGTAAAATGCGCGGCGGGACATTCAGTTCACACCATTGGCGAGCCGCAGCGATACCGCCGGACATGACCGGTACATCCGGCTGTTTCAGGCGGGTAAAGAGATCGCCGATATCGGCCACATCGCGTACGTCATTGGCGAACGCCACCAGCGGCAGCGCCAGTTCTTCACCATCGTTAGGGGTAATTTCACTCATGGAATGTCACGCCCTTAATCTTCTTCAAAGTTAATGTCGATGAGCTCTTTCACTTCATCTTTGTGATAGCGTTCGATGCTATTGACCGCCGTCACGCCATCCGCACGATCCAGCGCTTTCGCCTGAATCAGATCGCGTGGTTCGGCGACCATCATCGCCAGATTGTTTTGCGTGGCGCAGCCGAGAGAACCAATTGCCTCATAGGGCTTCACCATCAGTTGATTGGGGTCATTGATCGTGCAGCGGGTGGTTTTGACCACCAGCGCCTCGGAGATCACTTCCAGATCGCCATTCTGCCCACTCGCCGTAGAGCGGCGCATCTGCTTCACATTCTGTGGATTAGCACCGGCATTTTTCAGCACGGTAGCCAGTCGCCCTGCCATCTGCTCACCGCTTGTGCTGTGCGGGATAAGCGTCAGCGTCTGTGCGGAGAGCCGCCCTTGATCCTTCAGCATGATATTGAGCTGTCTCAGGGATTCAGGCAGGAACCCGCGCCCGTTCGGTGCAACCAGTAACGGCACTGATACCGATGAAGGCTGGACGGCAATCGGTTGAAGCCCTGGCTGGTCAAAGCGCTGCATACGTACGTCGTTAATCGGCTTATTCCATCCGCATCCCGCCAGCAAAACAACGGCGGTCAGCACCGCCACACGCATGTGCAGCGGGCGAAGCAGGGGGTAACTGTTGTTGATCGTTTTCATGTTTTATTGCCCCTCGCGGACTCAGTAGAGATAGCCGATAGATGCAGAGCGCGGCATGGACGAATCCAGCATTTTTACGCCTTGTCCCGGAGTCTGAAGATCGCCCGCGTTAACCGGCTCAACGACATAGGCGGTCGCGATAATCACCAATTCCGTTTCTTCCTGACTGGTGGCTTCACTTTCAAACAGGCGGCCAAACATCGGCACGCTGCTTAATCCCGGCACGCCGTTGATCGTCTGGCTACCGGCGCTACGCAGCATGCCTGCCAGTGCAAAGCTCTGTCCGCTGGCCAGTTCTACCGTGGTATCCGCACGGCGCACGGTTAAGGCTGGAATACGCGAACCGCCTTCTAACTGCACGGAGCCCACTTCAGTAAGTTCGCTGACTTCCGGCGCAATATGCAGGCTGATACGGTTAGCAGACAGCAGCGTTGGCGTCATGCGCAGAATCACACCGTAGGATTTGTAATCGATGCTGACGCTGTTATTGGTGATCAGGACGATTGGCACTTCACCACCCGCAGCAAACGCAGCGGTTTCCCCTGACATTGCCGTCAGGTTAGGTTCAGCCAACACGGTCGCCATGCCCTGCTGGTTCATCGCGGTTAACAATCCGCTCAGTCTGGAACGGCCGAAGTTCAGGAAGCCAGTATCCGTTGGGTTAGCAAATCTCCCGGTCGTGGCGTTGAACAGATTAAGACGCGATCCGCTGCCTGCGGTCATGTTGCCGCTACCGGTGCTCAGTGATGCCGCCCAGTTGAAGCCCAGTTCGCTGGTTAACTTGCGGGACACTTCCACCACGCGCACCTGAATATTGATTTGCGAAGGCGTTTTGATTTTGAGCTGGTTGATCACTTTGCCGGAGGATTCGCTGGAGCCTGGCAGTCTTTCGCCACCGCCACCACCGCCCTGCCCGCCACCGCCGGAGGACGCGCTGATATAAGCCTGTATGCTGTCGATCACACGTTTAGCATCCTGTGGGGTATCAACGCTACCGCGCACAATCACACCGCTGGGAATCGAGGCTTCCAGTTGGATATCCGCGCCGGGGAATTCACGCTTCATGCGTTCACCCAGCGCTTTCAAATCATGCTCGGATACCAGACGAATGGCGTTGATCACATTGCCATTTTCATCCATCGCGTAGAGCGTGGTGGTACCGACACTTTTGGCGTAGACAAACAGGTTACCCGGTGAAGGCAGTTCGAAACTGGCAATATTCGGATCGGCCACCAGCACGCTGTCCGGCAGCGCATCAAGGTGCAGCAACCGTCCCTGATTCACGGTCAGTCGCACCTCATCGGTGACTGGCGCTACCGATACCCCAGCAGCCAGCGTAGTCGCAGGCAACATCATCGTCGTCAGCGTGACAGGCAATACCGCATTAAACAGGCCAGCGGCCAGCAATCGTTTGCACGTACCCCGAAAGTCCGATTTCAAAAACAGCGAAAACATCGTCATTTACTTAATTTCCGTAATGGGCTTCATTTTTCCATGAGCAACTCGCGGCTCCCCGCAGGCTGTCAGATTGCGTACTCGTCTTATCGGGAGGGGAACGTCACCACGTCTTTTTGCTCAGCGCGATAGATTTTCACTTTGCGTTCACCGGATCCTGCTGATAGCACCCCGTAGATATCGGTCGCACGCGGAACCGTGGTCACATGAGGTCGCCCTGTTGCAGGATCGACTACATCATCAAGATCGGCACTGCGCAGCGCCAAATGCAGAATGCCCAGCTCTTTGGCAACCGCCAGCGCTTCAGCCTGCTGCGGCGTCACTTCCAGCGTAACGGTTTGATAGGTGGCAGGACGAGAACGCACGGCTGACTCACGACTCTTGGCTGCGGCATCAAGCGTCGTGCCATCTTCCATCGCATCCAAACGTGGATATACCGGCGTACCGGTTCTGTCATTCAGCGCCAATACGCGTAAATCACGAACAATGGTTTGTGACGCCAGCAGCGGCATCACGACAGGTTGGTTACGGCTTGCGGGTAACTCTGACTGATCGTCTCGCCTCATACTGAGGATCACATCGACACGATCGCCTGCTGAGACTAGCCCAGCATTGCTCGCAATCGCGCTAGTGGGAACGGAGATAGCACGCATCCCTTTATGCAGCACGGCGGCAACAAAGCCCGGTTCATTCGGCTTAACCAATACATTACTGGTCAGCAGCGCACCTTCCTTCACCGTTTCACGCAGGGTCGCGCCCACCAGCAGGGACTGGCTGTCTTTGCCACGAACAAAGTTAAATGATCGGGAAACCGATTGATCTGTCTCCTGCCAGCGCAGTGAGGCAGGCTCAATGAAATCACCGGGATGAAGATCTTTCGCAGCCACCAGAACAGCCGTTTTTTCCGGCGCTTTCACCACGACAGGAGGTGGCGGAGGGGGTTCCGAAGAGAGATGGCTACGCACCACCAGCGCAACAATGCCTGCCAGAACGAGCGCACCTGACAGTACGTATGTAGAGTTCACTTTCATTTCAACTTGCCTACCCTAGCGTGTGTGTCTTAAAGCTGCGACAGAATTAAAACAAGGGAAAAATCAGGACATACATCGCGCCGAACGCAATGGCGACGCCGTAAGGTATGCCTTGAGAAAGATCGGCGGGCAACGCGGGTGGCATAGGCAACCGACTCTTGAATATCCGGTTGGTGGTTTGAATGCCCATCGCCACCGCTGTGGGTACGGTATTCAGCAGCGGCAGGCTAAGCGCCAGTACACCGCCAGCCAGCGCCGTCACCATGACGAAAACGATCTGGTGTCCTTGCCCAACCCACAGGCACAGCACACTCATCAGCTTGACATCCCCGGCGCCTAATCTGCCGGTGAGGAAAAGCATAAATCCCACAACCAGTACTGCCGCCGCACCTGGCAGCGCCCAGAGCGTTTTCCGTAGTGCCAACATATCTAACGCACCGGATTGCAGGACATGTGAAGCGCTGAAAAACAGCCAGCCCAGCAATAAAATCAGTACCGCCTGATTGGTAATTTTGCGTACTAACAGGTCGGTACAGATACACCACAGCAGGCACCCCATCAGCAGTACCGTCTGTGGCCAGTGCGTGTAATCCGCCATCTCGCGCTTATTTCGCGGCGCCGGATGTACCGCCGCTGGTGCCCGTACCGGTAATTTGATCGGCGATTTGGCTGAATTTCTCATTCAGCGCTTTCACGAAGATACCGTCGCCGCCAAAAATAGCGCCGATAGCTGCCGCCATTGCCGCCGCAAGAATGCCGTATTCGATTGCCGTTACACCGCTCTCGTCACGCAGGAAAGAACGCAATTTTGCTTTCATGTTTTTCATGGGAAGACTCTCTAATCCGCAGGCAAAGAAATCATGGCCTACTCGGAAATTCGGGGGGAGCCATGATGATAATAAGATTAATAATGAGACTTATTATCAAACGCCGCAAGCAGTAGAACATTAATATTCGTTAATCTTTCCATGCAAAAAATTATCAATATAAATCAATAATTAACACACTTTACATTGCAGGAAAAATTAATAAATATTCATGCTTTTTGCAGGGATATTCATAAACGATCACGAGAAAATAGCCGTGGTAAGCAGGGAAAACCCACTCACCACGCGTCGTATTCATCGAGAAAAAAAGAGGATTAGCAGCGATTAAGGCACAGATAAACGTTCAGACCCGGCTCCGAGGAGTCCAGATAGAGCTTGCCACCGTGCAGGTCGGTAATCGCCTGAACCAGAGATAATCCCAGCCCATAGCCAGACTGAAACCAGGTATCCAGCCGCTGAAAGCGTTGTAGCGCTTTGGCATGCAGCGCGGGCGGAATACCCGGACCGCGGTCAGCGACGCTCAGGGCGATCCAGCCACGATACAGCGTCACGCTCAACGTAATGTATTTACCCTGCGCCGCGTATTTCAGCGCGTTTTCTACCAGATTGGCCAGCGCCTGAAACAGCAGTGCACGGTCGCCAAAGAGCTGAATGCCGGCTTTGATTTCAATTTTCAGACGACAGCCGCGCTCTTCTGCCAGCGGCTGATAATATTCGGCAATTTCTTCCAGCAACTGACGCGCTTCAATATTCTCAAACTGGTGCACACAGCGCCCGCTTTCGATTTCACCGATGCGCATCACGGTACGGAATAGCCCGAGGATTTTATGCACCTCGTCCACCGCCAGATTCAGTTCATCACGAATGTCGTTATCCAGCCCTGCCCGCTCCGTCAGATTGAACAGGCGATTTTGCAGATGCGTCAGCGGCGTACGCAGTTCATGCGCGACATGGCTGGAGGTGCTGCGCACCTGTTCCATCAGGCGCTCAATGCGTTCCAGATTCTGGTTAATATCGGCACTCAGGCTGTCAAAATCATCGTCATAAGGCGACAGCGGCATACGCACCTGTTGCTCACCGCTGCTGTAGCGATGCAGCGCCGCACGGATTTTCTCCACGCTGCGCAAGCTGCGTAAGCTGAAATGGCGGCTGACAAACAGGCAGAAAAGCAGCACGACAAACAGTCCCGCCCCCGCCACGAGCGGGATGGTCCTCACCCGTTCTAACATGGGCCGAATGTTGTAAGCGGTGAACAGTACGCCCCCGTCGTCCAACATCACGGACAGACCGATCAGATTGGGGTCGTCAGGGCTGGAAATTTCGGCTTTAAGACAGCTGACATCCATCTGGCAATCGGTATGCTGCCGCATTTCCAGAGGGTGTGAGTTTGCAGAATGGGGAGGGAGTGGATGCGCTCTTAATGGATGATTGTTATACAGAATATCACCGTGTTTATCCATTACCAGAAACAGCGGTAATTCATCCCCTTTCGCTCGATTATCTTGCCGTAATTGCGTGATCAGGCTATCGGCATTCGTTAAACGCGACTGCATCGAGTAATCGTAAATATTACCCAGAATAACTTCGCGGACATGCGTTCTAATCAGCGTTTCACTTAATGAACTGAAGCCGACAATACACATCAGCATCATCAATAAGAACAGAAAAACAATGGTTATTGCCTGGCGAAAATTAGAGGTGCATAAAAAGCCGGGATATTGGCTTGCCCCCAGTAATTGCCAGTGTTTTATTTTTACCTGCCAGCGCTGCCCGAGCTTCTTTATTTTTATTTTATTCCGCGTGGCTGCCAACATCGGTTTTGTCCTTATCTACCGCGCCTAATGCGTAGCCCATCGCTCTTAGCGTTTTAATTAATGGACGCGGGAAGCCTTTATCAATTTTTGCCCGCAGTTTTGACATATGAACGTCGATCAGATTGGTCTGCGGATCAAAATTGTAGCCCCAAACGCGCTCTAACAGCATCGTACGCGTAATCGCCTGACCCGGATTTTCCATTAATATAATCAGCAGCTTGATCTCTTTATCGGTCAAGTCGATGCGCTTGCCGCCGCGCCATGCAACGCGCTGCATACGGTCAAGCTGCAGGTCTTCAAAAGTCAGCATGGAAGGATTATCGACATGGCGTTTACCGCGCCGCGCCATAATATCCAGACGTAATCTAAGCTCATTAAAATTAAAAGGCTTGCCGAGATAATCTTCCGCACCAAGCTCTAAGCCCATCACCCGATCGACATCACGATCCAGCGCCGAGAGCAGCATAATAGGCGGATGACGTGAGCCTTGTAATTCACGTAATACCGTAAATCCATCCATGATGGGTAACATTCTGTCTAACAGAACGACATCATAAACTTCATCCTTGATCGCTTTTAATGCGTGCGCACCATCATGCACCATTCGGCAAGAATGGCCGTGGGAATGTAATTTAGACCCCAGCCAATGGCACAGCACAGAATCATCATCAACCACTAATACACGCATAATGTTCCCCTATAAACGTGGCTTATTACCTAATTAATTTAGGGTTAATGTCCGTTTATTTTATCTGGTCCTTCAAACAGCCATTCACCCCACACGATGTTGATACCGTGCGGGCCGTTTTTTGCTTCTGGTTTTTTTACTTTCTGTTTTTTACTTCTCTACTTTTCACTTATGAGAAAAGTCCTACGGATAATAACAATCATTATCATTTAGTGACAAGCAGTTTACAATCGCCTGACGTCGTTCTTAGACTGGACGCATAAAAAACATCCCCATCGCTTACGCCATGGGGATGCAGAGGAAGGAAAGAGAAGAGAAAGAAATCAACGCGGTAACGAGGATCACCTCACCGCGCCTTACTCATTTTCGATCAGAAGCGCTTCCATCAGGTCGAGGTCACGCAGCATTTTTTGTAATGTCTCATTGCTGATTTGCTGCGTGGCACGCAGGTGATACAGCTCCGCACGTTCGGAATTTAGCGCAGTCAGACGAAAACGCCGCTCCAAATTCTCAATCAGCAGGCCATTTTCAGGATCGTCTTTATCAATGAGCCGTCGACGCAGATTGCCAATGACGCGCGCGCTGACTTCTTTCAGCACCTGCTCATCAATGTTTTCCTCTCGATCGGCAGCCAGACGTTCCTCCATTTTATGCATACTTTTGATCGCCACTTCTGCCACCGCCATACGCGCCATACGGATTTCTTTGGCATGTGCGGCCTTGTCCGCCACCACCACACCACGCAGCAGAAACGGCAACGCCAGCACGCCACACAGCAGAGAAAACAAAATAACGCCCGTAGCGATAAACACCAGTTGATAGCGTGATGGGAACGCGGTGCCGTCCGTCAGCAGCAGCGGAATGGATAGCACACCCGCCAGCGTAATCGCCCCGCGCACGCCAGCAAAGGACGCGATCCACAGCTCGCGCGTGGAAAATTCGGCAAAGATCATCGGGCGCTTTTTCTGGATGTGCGTGCTGTATGTTTTCATCACCCACAGCCAGCAGAAACGCAGCAGCAGCAGAGCACCATAGATAATC
Organism: Pectobacterium jejuense; assembly: GCF_026800125.1. NCBI lineage: Bacteria > Pseudomonadati > Pseudomonadota > Gammaproteobacteria > Enterobacterales > Pectobacteriaceae > Pectobacterium > Pectobacterium jejuense. The sequence continues at coordinate 350,601 of NZ_JAPQKX010000006.1, forward strand.
ACGATATCGGTAAACAGCATCCAGGTTTCAACCGTTGGATCCAGCTCTGCCTGCGTCACCGAGGTTTCCAGAATGTCCGGCAATTGCAGGCCCAACATGATGAACACCATGCCGTTAAACACGAACTCCAGCATCGACCACACGCCGTTCGCACGAAGCCGCATCGTCAGTGGCGCGCTACGAATCACGCCCGACTGCCCGATGGTCATCCCCGCCGCCACCGCAGCCAAAATGCCCGACACGCCGATGTGTTCGGCAATCAGATACGACGCGAAAGGTAGCAGCAGCAGCAGTACGATCTGCGTTGCAGCATCATCACCACTCCAGCGGCTGATAGCGCGCAGCGATTTACCGAATAGCCAGGTCACGCCGACGCCCGCCAGCAGCCCTCCCAGCGCAACCTGCATGAATTCCAGCGTCGCACCGGAAACCGTAAACACCATCGTGCCCATCGCAATCGCGACAGCAAATTTCAGCGACACCAGACCGGACGCATCGTTCATCAACGCTTCGCCCTGCAAAATGCCCATCAGCTTTTTCGGAATACGATCTTCACCGACGATGCCAGACAGCGCGACGGCATCCGTCGGAGATAGCACGGCGGCCAGCGCGAAGGCCGCAATCAGCGGCATGCCTGGCACCATCCAGTAGATGAAATAGCCGATGCCCACCACGGTAATCAGCACCAGAACCAGCGCCAGACCAATAATTTCCCGGCCGTGTTTCAGGAACTCACGCGTCGGCGTTTTCCAGCCGTCGGCAAACAGCAGCGGCGGAATGAAGAGCACCATAAACAGCTCGGGATTGAAATCAACGTGCAAACCGAACTGGGGCCAGGCAAGGATGGCACCAAGCGCGATTTGCATTAAAGGCAGAGGGATTTGAAAAGGTAAAATGCGGGTAACGACCCCAGACAGGGATACAACCAGGGTCAAAATAAGAATCGTAAAAAATATTTCCATGCTTTCCTTAGACGTACTCCTAAATCAAAAAATTCTGCCTGTTAGCGAGCAAACTGCTCTTCCATATTTAACGCATTTAGCTCGGTATGAAAATGGATTTCTGGGTGAAGAAGAAAAGTAATTACTTCTCTGATTATCACACAAGTTACATCAACCCAAAGCCAATAAAAGGGCACATAAAATCGCGTTTGGCGTGAGAAATGCTAAGGAAGGGAAAGAAGAAGGAAAGACGAGGAATAACAGACCTTCTGGACGGCGCCAGAAGGTCTGTTGGAAGGGATTACAGCGCCCAGCCGCCAGCGTAGAACACCACCAGTGCCACCGCGATAACCACGGTACCGATGTTCAATTTACGCCATTCGCCGGAGAAGATGCGGCCTAATACCAGCGCGCCAAAGCCCAGCATGATACCGGTCACGATGTTACAGGTCAGCACGATGAATACGGCACATACCAAACCGGACATGGCATCGACGAAGTCATCAAAGTTCAATTTGGAGACGTTGCCCAACATCAGCAAGCCAACGTACATCAGTGCGGGTGCGGTGGCATAGCCAGGCACCAGATACGCTAACGGAGACACAAACAGCAGCAGCAGGAACAGTACACCAACAACGGTTGCCGTTAAGCCCGTTTTACCACCGGCTGCCGTACCCGCTGCGGATTCGATGTAAACCGCTGCCGGAGACGTCCCGACCAGACTGGAGAAAATGCTGCTCACGGAGTCTGCGGTCAAGGCTTTACCACCGTTGATGATTTGCCCGTCTTTATCCAGCAGGTTCGCCTGTCCGGCTACCGCGCGGATCGTCCCCGTGGCATCGAACACGGCAGTCATCACCAGCGCCAGCACGCTCGGCAGAACCATCGGCTGCAATGCGCCCATGATATCCAGACTGAAGATCAGCGACGAACCGTCAGCCGCCGTCAGGCTCGGCAACGCAAAGAAGCCCGCGTATTTTACATTCGGGTCAAAAATCAGCCCCAGAATAGAGATTGCGATGATAACCAGCAGAATACCGCCCGGTACGCGACGTTTCTCTAAACCGATAGTCGCCGCCAGCCCCAGCAGGGACATAATGACAGGGAAAGAAGTGAAATCACCCAGCGCGACCGGCAGGCCGTCAATCGGGTTTTTTACCACCAGACCGACACCATTAGCGGCAATAATCAGCAGGAACAGACCGATACCAATCCCTGTGCCATGCGCCACGCCCATCGGCAAGTTACGCAAGATCCAGGAGCGGATGCCCGTGACGGAAATGATGGTGAACAGCACCCCCATCAGGAAGATCGCACCCAGCGCCACAGGAATGCTGATTTGTTGCCCCAGCACCAGACTGAACGCGGTGAACGCCGTCAGCGAAATCGCGCAACCAATCGCCATTGGCAGATTAGCCCACAACCCCATCAGCAGCGACCCCAGCCCGGCAACCAGACAGGTTGCAACGAACACGGCCGCCGGTGGGAAGCCGGCCTTGCCCAGCATACTTGGCACCACAATCACGGAGTAAACCATCGCCAGGAACGTCGTCAGGCCAGCTAACACTTCCTGACGCACGTTGCTGCCGCGCTGTGTAATTTTGAAAAAAGCATCAAGCGAGCCTTGCGAGCCTGCCTGACGGGTGGTGTTTGACATGGTGGTATCCCCTGAAATGCCATTATTATTTAAGATCGATTCTGACGGTTCCCGCGGCCTTGCTCCGCGAATGCACCAGCATCGCTGGCGCATCATGAACCGTATATATCCGTCATTCTTCAAGCTGCACGTGCGTTGGCTGCGTTCAGTCACCCGAATCACTTACTCAAGTAAGCTCATCGGGATTCCCTCTCTTGCCGCGTTACGAGGCCCATCAATGGGTCTCGCCCTAGCGGGCCAACGCTTTGCGTTGTTCAAAACGCTAACGTTTTGTCCTGCAACTCGAATTATTTAGGGTATAGCCCCGCACGCAAACGATTAACTCGCTGGATGCAAAGCTGGAAAACGTTGCTATATCAAGACACTGCTGTATCAAAAACAGGCTGAACTAAGACAAGTTGGATAAGACGGTGTCAGGCAATGTGAAGCGCGTGATTATCCCGCTTCACCCGCGCTTATTTCAACTGCTAATCGAGACAATTTACCTATCTCACTTCATCTTTCCGATAAGGAAGCGCACAGCCAGTGCAGGTAATGCTCAATCAGACCACTCGCTGAAAGTGGGTCAGTATGAAGAAAAAGCAGAAAGGGTTCTTAGACAAAAATCAAAACAGCGGTTTACTCCTCACAAACTGATCGTTCATTTTTTTGTGATTCGCATCACAAAAAAGTTGACCACCTGTATCAGTGCGAGTATTCTTAAAAACGTGAACAGCATCACAGAAAACAAATCAACTAACAACGAGGAAATGACCATGAAACTGCTGAACAAAATCATCGCTATGTTTGAAAACATCAACATCAACTTTGGTACTTTCAACCAATAATTATTTAAGAATCGTGGGGATAAAAAGATGCGCGTTGTCCGCAAAATCAATCAAATATTAAAAGCGTTGGGCAAAACCTATCGCGGTGTTAACCCCCACGCTATCTTCCGTTAATCGTACTCAAGTACGTTAACCACCATAAAATGGCTACCATCCGGTAGCCATTTTTGTTTTACACGATGCATAACGGATTCTACTCACCATACCGTGATGGCGCAGAAGCGCCATCCGATATCACACGTGCTTTATGCCATCAGGCATAGAGAGACACTTCCCCTGCCGGACGGGTTTTAAAGCGACGGTGCAACCAGAGGTACTGTTCAGGCGCACGCATGATTTCTTTCTCGATCACCTGATTCATGTAACACGCCGCAGCCTGTTCATCGTGATAAGGATAATCCTGTAATTCAGGCTGAATCACCAGTTGATAACCCAAGGCATTGGGTTTGCGGATCAACACGGTCGTCATCATCGCCGGTTTTGCGAGACGGCTGATAGTGTACGTACCGTTAGTGGTTGCCGCATTTTTCACCGCAAAGAACGGGGCAAAAACGCTGCCTTTAGGGCCGTAGTCCTGATCGGGTGCGAACCATACCGCTTCACCCCGTTTTAGCGCTTGCACCATGCCACGCAGATCTTTACGGTCGATCATCGCTTTGTTGGAACGAGAACGCCCCCAGGTTTGTACCATTTCCATCGCTTTATTATTGTGCGGACGGTACATCGCCATCATCGGTCGACATAATCCCATCGCCCTACCGCCCAGCTCCAGCGACATAAAGTGAATACCAATCACCATTACGCCCTGACCTTTTGCGGTCGCGTGCTGTAAATGTTCCAGCCCTGAAACATCAAACCACTGGCGCACGCGGCGATCGGACCAGAACCATGCCATACCGGTTTCGACTAATGCCATCCCGAGCGAAGCGAAGTTACCGTCGATCATTGCTTCTCTTTCATCGTTGGAGATCGTAGGGAAGCACAATTCAAGATTGCGTCTGGCAATCGACACCCGGCGTTTCAGGAAGATGCGGGATAGACGGCCCGCACTGCTCCCGAGTTTCATCAGCAGCGGGTAAGGGAGTTGAACTAATAAAAACAGCACGCCAAGGCCGAACCAAGTCGTCCAATAGCGCGGGTGGAGTAATGCCCTGGTAAATGTTTGCTTAATCTTCATGATACTCGTCTTTAAGTGATTAACAGCGTACCGCATAAAGAGTCGTTCTCATCGCGCTACATCTATCATGACACTTTTTTATAGGGATCGTTTCAACTGTGTGGAAAACTGTTTCTGGCCGTTATCACGCGTGAGGTTAAAAAGCAGAATAAACATGCTGATAACACTGAGGGGATTTTGAGCAGCCGATGAACGGTTAACGGCAGCGGCATCATACCCGATTCACGTTTAATAAAGGAGTGGTCGGACAAGAAATATTCGCAATATCACGCCGTCTAACGCTAACATCCTGGTATATGTCAAAAAAGCGGCTGGCTTTGTTGCAGCCAAAATAGGCCGGCAGCAAGCCACAATATAATCAAGGACTTGATGGAAAATGACTTTTTCTCTCCCTTCCCGTATCTCTATGCTAACCGCACTTATCACGGGGATTCCTGTTCTGGCATTTGCCACAACCTTCGCCGATAGCACTTTCTTTCATAAAGACTGGGAAGTGGTCTGCGATAACACGCTAACGTGTCGGGCTGCCGGCTACTCGCCAGAAGAGAAGTACACGGGAGAAGAGGAGGAGATTCCCGGTGTCTCACTGCTTCTCACTCGTCATGCCGGGCAAAATACGCCAATAACGGCCGACGTCATACTCGCAGAGGTATACCAGGCAATTCCTAAAAGCACCACACTCACACTAACCATTGACGGCGTGGATAAAGGACGACTCATCTCAACCGGAGACAACCTCTGGCAGCTAAATGAGAAGCAAATTCCTGTCGTATTACAGGCTCTAAAAGGAAGCGGGAAAGTGGCGTTTCATCACAATGGCGTCGTTTCCGAACTGTCTGGGGCCGGTGCCTACGCGGTACTGCTAAAGATGGATGAGAAACAAGGTCGCATCGGTACAACGGATGCCATCACCAAAAAAGGAAATAAAAGCAGTGTGTTATCTGCTGTAGCCGCCCCCGTTATCTACGCAGCAGTCACTAAGAAGGAGGCATCGCGGACTCTGACGGACGCAGAACAGTCTGCTATCCAGAAAAAACTGCTTAAAACGCTCAATGCCGACTGCGATAGCTTGCAACCGCAAGATGACCAAAAGGCCGAACGCATTGAGCTCACACCACTTAATGACAGCATGTCCCTGCTCAGCACCCTTTGCTGGCGCGCGGCTTATAACGAAGGCTACGCCTACTGGGTCACTGATAACGCCATGCAGACTCAGCCGCAGCTCGTGACGACAGATGGCACAGATTACGAAAACGGTGAAATTACCTCAGTGCAGAAAGGACGCGGACTCGCGGACTGCATGAGCTATGAAGCCTGGACATGGGATGGTAAAACATTCCAGCGGAGCAGTGCATCTCTTACAGGCTCATGCCGCATGATCCAACTCGGCGGCACCTGGGATTTACCCTACTGGACGACGACGGTGGTGAAACCGGGTAAATGAAAGGAATTGAGGTTACTCGCTGGCCTCAAATTCAATCATAGTAGCGGACGTGTTAGAGCCGCCACGTTAATTCAATCAGAGTAAAGCGCGTCAGGGTAACTTCTCTGAACGCGCCTGCATTGCTCAACAGAATCAGTCAAGCAGTGTCGTTCCATAGGAGTTATCAATCGTGCAACGCCAGTTCCCATCAGTTTCTTTCCTGAACACGTAGGTCGCTCGTCGCGTGGTGGTGACAATACTCCCCTGCTCATCTGGGTAATGAAGAACGGTTTCCATGATAACTAAAGCGTCTCCACCGCCCTCAATGACCTGCATATTTCCTTGTTCAACAATGAGTTGGTTTTTAAAATAATCGGCAATAGCGACAAATGCTTTTCTTATATCATCTTTGCCTCTCGCAACCATGCCTGGCTTGATGACCAGCGCCGCATCCTCAGCGTAATAACTCATCAGAGCATCAAAATTTCGCTCAGAAATTGCTTTATCACAGGCTTCAATAATTTCGCGTATTGGATGTGGTTTCATAAGCATTGACCCCAGTAACGTGGCATAGAAAATTTCATAGTATGTATAATTTCAAATTTACCATTTATCATCATTTTTGTTACTACCAAAATCAAAACCACTACTATTTCCACTGCTTTTACCGAAATCAAATCCACTATTACTCTTTCCACTCTCGCTCTTTCCAAAATCAAAGATAGAATCAGATGATGAACGATTATTGCTACCACTATTTTTATTAGAACTATTATAACCGCTATTAGTAGAATTTCCGTTATTAGACTTATTATTACCACTATTCGAAATACTACCTGCGATAAACCCTGAAAGAAAGCCTCCACCATTATTACGTGAATGACTGTGATATACCGTCCTTGGTGGATTATTACGACGATTCTCAGCTTCCATCACTCTTTCTTGCTCACGAATTTCTTGTTCTCTCTTATATGCTGCACTCGCTTCCAGTTCTCTGTTGATCCGCAAGTCCTCTTCAATTAAAGCTCTACGCTGGGCTTCCATTTTATCTCGATAGATTTTCTTTTCTTTCTCAAAAAGCCCCTCAAAGAAATAAAAACCCATAATTATGGCCTTTAATTTATCAACAATTTTTTCAGAAACCACATTATCATAATAAACATTAACATCAGTTGCTCTCATCCAAATTTCATTATTATCCTTTTGAATTTCGACAAAGGAATGAGAAACATTTTTTAATGAAACCCTCAACGTGGAACTATAGTTACCTGGTGATTCATTAATAACACCATCAATCTTTTCAAGCCTATCACATAAAAATTTCAAACACGTTTTTTCTATTTTTTCAAATAGCTCTTTACCGTGTTTTCTTTCAACACCATTCATATGGATTTTAGTTTTTTCAACAGCCTGCCTTATAACATTTCGCTCAGTAACATGACAGTCTGATAACTCTTCTAATTTAATAATTTCGTCTGAAATGCTTTTCCGCCCTTTATCCAAAAGCGCTTCCATTATAGAAACAAGCTCTTGTTTTCTCTCTTTATACTTAATAATAATGCTTTCACTATCGAACTCACGAGGAAAATCCAGTTCGATATATGAAATATCTTTAGATAACATATCATCTAATTGTGTAGCCAAGCTCAATGATTTAATTCTATTTGATTCTTTTTCTTTCGCTCTATTAAATATACCCTTCTCTTCTTTAAATGAGAGATAGACACAATAACAGAGAAAAAGAGCGATAAAGATAACAACAAGATACTCAGTAATATTTGAAGAATCGCCTTCAGTTTCTTCGACCGCTTCTGAGGCTGAAATAATAGTTTCTAATTTCTTATTATCATTTAATTTATTTATCTCTTGAGGCGCTAAAGGTTCTATTTCTGATGGTGTAATAACCTTACTCTTGTTAAGAATAGGGTCGTTATCTGGAGTAAATACTTGAAGTTTACCTTCGGAAACATTAACCTTCGTCGTTAATCTGTCATGCAGTATTGTTACATTCTCATAAGAAGTGCCAAAAGAATAAGTAGGATCTAACTCCATCGCCTTATTTAAAGAAGCTAACGCGTCTTGTGGTGTAGCTTTTCCACTTGGAATTAATCGCTCTTCAATCTGAGACTTCATATACCAAGACTGAGGTTTATCTGGATGAGCTATCACTACTTTTTTAATAAGAGTATGCGCTAATATCCAATTACCACTATTAACAGCTGCTTTTATTTCACTTGGTTTAGGCACCTCTTGATTTTGAGCAGCAATGGCTTTTTGTGGTAAAAAATCAGTTCCACTTATCACCCCCATAAAAAAAAGAATAGCTACCGAAAAAAGAAGACTTTTAATAATAGAGTAACTGACACTTTTCATATAATCTCTTATCTCTTACTGGAAAAAACGGAAGGTATATTCCTATATCTTCGAAGATGATTATTATTTTATTCTTGCTTTTTATTCATAGCACGTAATGCCGCTAACTCATCTTCAATTGACTCATCAAGACCATGTCTATCAAGAGAAGCCAACTCGTCTTGCTTATCTTTCTCTGCATCAATAAACTCACCATGAGCCTGCGATCTTGCCTCTCTTTTTGCAATATTATCTTCTAAACGGTCAAATACTTTAGAAGCGCTGTCATAAGAAGAGAAATTACCTACATCAAGTAATTTTGTGGCTTCTTCAGTTGCCGCAGCAACTTTAGAACGCAAGTCGATACTATCTGCTTTTCTTTCCATTTCAGAGCGTTTTTTCTGAATGTCATTAAATCGTGAAGTTAATGTAACAACAATATTATCAAATTTAGCTTGTTGGTTTTGAAGCACGACCAAATCACTTTCCTGCTGTCTTTTTTCAAAAAGAATAGTTCTTGCCAAATCTTCCTTATCCAACTCAACAGCCTTTGCCGCTCGTTTTTTCGACAGAGCAATTGCAGATTGCTTATCTTCGACTTTCTGTTTAGCAATAATCGCTTGAGATCTGGCTTCGACTAAAGCCCCTTTGATTTTTTCTTCATTCTCACCGACATCACGAATAAGCTGGCGTGCAGTACGGCCGTCATCAGATGCCTTATCTACGGAATCATGAAGTAAGCCCTTAATTTGTGTCATTATTTTAGATAAAAGACTCATGCAACACCTCTCCTTGTTTAAAATTATTAGTATTAAACTTACCTGGCACTTAAAAAATCAGCGCTAATCCTTTAAATAAAATTCTCTCCTATAATTTATAAGATATTTTGTAAAATATAAACAAATTATTAGAAATAAACTTTACATTTTCAAAGTGTTGCGACATTTCCAGGTGGAACTATGTTCATCCAATTTTTCTAACACTGGCATTACTCCCATTGCCTGAATATCCACAGTGGGTCGATGTCCAGTCATAGACGAGTTATTTCCCTCAACGACTGAGAAGTAGCGCGAAGCATTGTGATTGTTGGATTTAATGGACTTGAGTCGACATTGAGAGAAGAGAGCTTGGAGCGAGTGAAGGGAATCGAAGCATCGAAGACAATCACTGCTAACCATTTGTTTCTTAAAGGATGATGAATCCTTGAGGTTACAGTCATGGTTACACATTGAATGATCTCCGGTCAACACTTCTGTTAGATTCCTCGAAAGAGAATAGAACTCATAGTTACCCCCTAACGGCTAGCCGCTCACGGTTAGAGCCATCTAAAATCAGTGCATTGATGGAACCTACAGACCAGACGGGGGAAACCGCTGGCCGTAGACATATCAGATAGTGCCTCAGATTTTTGTGACAATTTCTTAGACCCTCCCTTTCACGGTGTAGTACACCAAAGGGGGCCAGATAGATGAGCATTAGGTTTGACATAGTGGACTACAGACTAAGCGTTAAGCGCTCTTGAATGTCAGACGGTGGACTACTGGAAACTCAGCGGTCGCCTCTACGTTGAACTCACCTTGCTTCACTTTGACTGAACCCGTTGCCATAACGTCGATTACTGTAATCAGCTCTACGTCATAGCCTGCACGATTAGGGTCACGGGTCACGATAACCTTAACGGTATCGCCCTCCTTGGTAGACCGGAAGGACAACATAGCGAACCCTTTAGGCAGCAAATAGACGCCAGTGTCTTCACCTAAATAGCCCATGATAGTACAGCCGAATAACTCACTCGCGTCTTCATGGCCTGCGCGTTGGGCTGCACGCTCTAAGACGGCTTCCAGTTTCTCAGGGACCATCAACGCATACGCATCAAGAGTAGCCCCTAGGTGAACCGGAAGGTTGATAGCCAGATAGTCTAAAAGGTCCTCAGCGGCGTCTTTAGGTTTAGAACTCAATGCCTCGCATTCAAAGGTGACGAGGTCGGGGGTCTTAGAAAGGACCTTAGCGACATTGCCAGCCATGATACGGCAGAATTGAAGCTGCATGTTTGCAACGGTTTGACGCAGTGAGCCATCAGTCCAGCCGCCCATCATATCGAAATCTGATACGTGGGTAGCAGTGGAGCACAGGATACCTGTTTGTGTATTGTCATCACCGTGTAAGACAGGGGCGACCATCACCGCAGACCCAGCAATAGCTTTCGCTGTAGGCAGATTAGAACGGTCAAGCTTGCCATTAGGATTGAAGGTAACGGTACGGTCCTCCAAAAGCTGCACGTTAAGCGGTGTAGGCAGGGAAGCAAATGGTCGGAACTCAGACGGGAAGATGTGTTGTTGCATCGCATCAGCGAAATCACCATCGTTAAAGGTGGCCTCAAGGGAAGCCTCTAGCGCTTGGATGTAGTCATGAACATCATTACCGAATGGCTGGGGGCGTCCTGAGCGGTCCGTATAGCCAACATTAAGAATGCCTCCAGTGCTATCAGACATGCTGACTACTTCTGAGCGGCTGGCATCGGTTCCCCATACGGAATTAGGGACCTTCTGACCATTGGCATCAACCATATGGGTCTTGAGGTCATCCACGGTTTTAACTTTAGGCTGGGTCGTATCGGTACGTTTAATTTGGTTGTTGCTGTTGTGAGTGTTCATAAGGTAGTTCCTCCTAAAATAGTCATGAATAAATGAATGCTGGGTGAGCTACAGGCCCCACTTAAGGAGACTCTGTAGGCTCTTACTGGTGGCTAAATCACAGCCCGAAAGCGGCACCTTTATTTCCGAACTTACGTTGTGCTTCTTCACGTCTGCGTTCTTTCTCCGCTCTCTCAGCGGCAATCTCGGCAGGTGTCGCAAGCATGGCAGCGATTCGCTCACGGTGTTGTTCAGCTTCAATACGCTTGCGTTCAGCTTCTTGACGAGCCTGAGCGTTGCTCTCAGTCCACCAACGGGAATACTTGAGGTAATCACCAGCATTCAGACCAGCGGCATGAACATCATTAAGGATTGAGTTGGTCTTACCTTCATCATTACCGCAACCGTTAAGCATGGTCGGGATGACAATTTCACAGAAATATTTGGTAGATAACACCTGACCGAATACCAGTACGGTTTCCTTGTCAGTAGATAGGGTGATATCAAGTTTACGGTATGCGATAGACATAATTTGTTCTCCTTTGAATTGAGTGAGTGAACTTATCGGTCGACCATAGGCGCAATGAGGCCTACGGTGTCTCCCCGCATCGGTCAGTTCAAAAGAGGTTTAATTAATAATTGGAACCAGAAGAAGCTAGAAGAAATCCTTCGGGGACAATCCGGCGCGCGCAGCCATGAGACATAGCGCACCCTTCGAGTAATAATCTGCTCGGTCGTGCTTTGGCGGTAGACCAAGTTTGCTCACAAGGGCTGACGTTTTGATGGTCATTAGGCGCAGTGCTTGGCGACCTCCAGGCGTCCTAGGGTCAATCTGGGCGTTGTGATGGTGTTGAGTGGTCATGGTTACAGGGCCTTGCGCTTCTGGCGATATTCTTTAGCTTTGGCTTTAGATCGCTCCTCAATTAATCCACGCCAGCGTTGAGCATGTGCCTGCATCCAAGCATATCCACGCGCTGTGACTTGCCACTGACTCTTACCCATGACCTCTTTTGCGACAAAATAGCCATCGCTGAACGCTACTTTAGGCGGCTTGATTGTCTCGATACCGTCATCACGGTTGCGGACCTTAATGAACTTCCCGCTGCCTAATAGGCCCTCTTTGAGTATCTGAGGGGCGAGGCCTAATGACTTGCAGGCCCATGACCACGGGACTGAGCCACCACGCTCCAATCGTCCATCAAATATGTCAGCTTTAGGGGCTGCTATAGATAACTCAGCGTTAGCTTCGTCAGCCTGTAGTATAGCGATACGTTCCCGCATGATTGCGTCATTACGCATGAACACGAAAGCATCAATGACCAATGAATAGAAATCAGTCGAGACCCACATAGCATAAGCAATAGTCCCTTTCTCCGTAGCCCATGTACCACCGCCATCACCATTCACGGTCCGGAAATTTCCGGAGCGGTCAAGTTGTGTGCGGACTTGGTTGTTCCACTCTGAGGGGCGCTTACTGTCCGGCAGGTCCAGAGTTCTATAAATCTCGTTCAGATTCCACATTTGATTTTCATCGCATGTGAACGAATGACCATTGATAATGATTGGTAGTAATGTATTCATAATTGTGTGTGCTCCTTATGTAATGCCCTTATGTCACACCCACGGTCAGCCAACCAGACCCCACACAAAGGGAACTGACAGCGGCACAAGGGCATTCATAAAGACTGGTTTGAGGTTAGCCGTGTGAAGGCTCGGTGATGTACTTTCTGATTGATGGGAGGTTGTTCTCCCAATAGTGATAGTTAATTGCTGAGGAGACCAGTTAACGTTTTCAATTTGAAAATAGCTCAATTAAAGAGCGACTAGAGCGAGGTGCAAATTTGCATATCGTACATGGTGATGGTGGTGACCATGTCTGATATCTCTAGGCTTATCTTAAGGATAGGCTGGCAGGCTCTCTCTAATAGTGAGTCGTTATTGCTGAGGAGACCATTGATGACCAGTTATTGGAATCAAGGAGGGGATACTTAAAGCTTTACTTAATATTTCTACTTAGAGCTTTACTCTTAAAGTTATTAATTCTCTTCTTCGAAGAAGAATAATAAACATTAGAGTCTTCTCTAAGTAATCTTTAAGTTAACCTCTCCTGTGATAATGGTCGCTTAAGCTAATTTATAGCGTCATTACACAAAAGGGGTTATTCACCATTCCAGACGATAGGACATTAACCAGATGTATCACTGGGCGTCTTCTCGTTTGTCTGTGCGATTCTCTCAGGTCGCATGAATGGCTACGGTTGATGGAATCCGAAAGTGGTCTCTCGGGAGCTAATGGATTGTGGGCATAACGTTTTCTATCTGTCTCCCAATAGTGATAGTTAATTGCTTCGACATCAGGCTGTCTCTCCCAATAGTGAGTGGTTAGACAAACGTCGCCGAACGTGTAGCGATCATGCATCTTGGTTATTCTGAAGAGCCTTTCTGTCTTGAGCTTCGATACCCTTACGTGGTCCTTCAGGCATACTCTGGAATATAGCCTTCAGCTCTGCGTTGACTGCCGCGAACTCAGAGGCAAACTGAATGCCCTCAGGTGTCTTGCTGGTTTCAACGTTGTAACTTCCAGTCTTTCGGATGGACGGTAAGACTTCCTCAGTGACCCACTTACGGAAGGGTTCGCCTTGTGGGGTATAGCTACGCATAAGTAATTGATACAACTGAGGCTCTGTGAGCATTCTAGCATCTTGGCGTAAGGTTCTCCCATCAGAACCCTTAAGACATACAGAGGTACTAAATTTTTGTACCCCACTATGCGTTACGATGTGGTCTTTAAAGCGCACACAGGAGTTGGTTAAGGTGCTCTTAGGGTTGGCATACCCTAAGGCTATCACTACCTGAGTAGCCACAAAGAGCAACTCATATTCAGGGTGCCCAGTGATTACGTCCAGTTGCAGCCCAGCGAAATTCATTTTGGTTACTTTAATGGTGTTTGACATGGTGTTTCCTTTAGGTCTGATTGTGATTAGCTCAAAGGTCTCTCGGTTAGAACTTCAGCCATCACACCAATCAGCCTATCCACCTCAACCTCTTTAGCGTAGCGGTCATAAGTAATAGACCCTGAACTATGCCCCATAATCGCCTGAGCATACGCCAACTCGACACCATGCTGTTTTAACTGGGTCGCAACGGTATGCCTAAACGAGTGAAACGCCAAGCCGTCACGGTCAGCTAGAACCTTAGGTAACAACGTTCGGTTAAACCATTTGCTCACCTGCTCACCGTAGCCGTTCTTCATTAAGCGGAGGCCATCGAATACCATAGCCTCATCACCTTCAGTCTCTTTACGAGCCTCTACAAGCGCCATAAAGTCAGCTAATACAAAACCATAAGCACCGTCTACAAGAGGCACACAGCGGTCACTGTGGGCATTTTTGATGCTCTTACCAGCTAAGCTACTGTCATCTTCATTGATGTGGATATAAACGGTCCCGCTATCTGTGGTCCTGATATCTTTAACTTGTAGTTGAGCTACTTCGTTGAGCCTTGCTCCAGTGATAGCAGCTAGCAAAGTGACATAATAGTGATAGGGCTTGCCTAAGGTCTTCTGTGAGTAGGCCTTAGCGGCAACCAGTAGTTTCCTTACCTGCTCAGGACTAAAGGCATTACGCGCATCTGAGGCTTTACGTTGGGGCACTTTCAGCTCCAGCCCTTCAGCTAGATTCTTGACCAGCAAGTCATTTCTCACAGCCCACTTGAAGACGGCTGATAGTTTAATCAGATATCTATTGTTGATTGTTACCACATCCAGACAGTCAGCCTTAGCCTCACGATTCAATAGGTCTGCTAATGGCGTATCCTTGTAACGCTGCTTACGGTGCTTTGGCAATCGCTGAAGAACATCACGAACCTTGAGTATATCAGCGCGTGTTATCGCGTTAGCGTTATCGTTGAGACCCATGTAGTCAAAGATTTCGATTAACGTAGCGTGTGCCGATGTGTTTTCCCTTAAGGTTGCTGGCTTCCAGTTCTGGGCGTTCTCCGTTTCGTATTGCTCAAAGAGGGACGCAACACTAACGGCGGTTACTTCGGGTTTCACTTGGGGAGAATGAGGCCCCTCAGGCGCACTAACAGATAGGGACACAGAGGCTTGAGCATTTGACCGATCAATATCATTAAAACCATCGACATAATCTATCAGTGGTTGACTGTCTCCCGCTTCGATGCGCTTCATGCAAGCCTTTAGTACCTTCAGCGCTTCATTGATGTATCGGTGCTGGTCAACGGTCAGTGGCTCACTTGCTAAAGCATCGATAAGGCCATCGCCCACTTCCCCGTACTGGTCACGATAGATATCCCTCATGTCCGGCTCAAAGAGGTCTGAGCGCCCTAAAGACAATTCCCACTCAGCGATATCCCTCAGGTGCTCCCTCATTTCCTCATAGGAAGCATCAGGCTTATCCGCATGGACTGCTTTAAGTGCTGCCTTGATGTGTCGAGAGTGAGCCATAGCGGTACGTCTATCCTTGGTTCGTAATGAGACTGAGGTCATCTTATCTTCATTAGTTTTAGACGTCCAGACATCTTTACGTCTTTTTGTTTTCATACGGAAATAGTAGACACCGTTACGCTGATAAAGGTAAGTCGTAACTGAAAGAAAAGTAGTTGTGATGGTTGAAGCTGGACGTAGCTTGTTTGCTACTTGATGCTGAATCATAGTCTGTATGCCCTGATAGGGTTACACAGTAGGTTACAGGAAGTAACTCTGTAAGGAGGCGTTAAGCCGTATCCCTTAGGATTCAGTGAGTTAGAATACTTTAAGAAGGTCATGGAGCGAGTGAAGGGAATCGAACCCTCGTATGCAGCTTGGGAAGCTGCCGTTCTACCATTGAACTACACTCGCACGCAGAAGCGACTGGCATTATAGCGCTATGCCGTTGCCGAGCAAGTAAAAAACCCGGCAAAGTGCTGATGTTTTAGCCGGTTATGCGGCTGTGGAGAGCGGTAGAAACAGCGTCTCATAGCCATTGGAAATGACGTGCCAGGCAAAGTAGGCAAATAGCAGCGCGGAAATCAGGCTGCAATAGAATGAGATCCGTTCTTTCAGCAGACGCTGACCGTACTTCACCAGTGCGGCCAGGAAGAACGTCCACAGCACGCCGCCAACGAAAAAGCCTAGAAGAAACAGGCTAATCATGAAGGCTGAACCATCCGTAGACTGCGCGATAATCGTGCCGCCAATCGCAGCGAACCACAGCAGCGCCGTCGGTGACGCAAGCGCCATGCCGACGCCGCTGAAAAACTCGGTATATCGGGCAGGTGACGCAGTAACATCCGCCGCATTCGCTGTCGCAGACAGGTCGGCGAAGCGTTTAACCTGATAGTCACGCCATGCCGCACGCGCCATGCTGAACGTCATCCAGATCAGAATCAGCCCGCCGCCAATCCATAACACCCAGCGGACGGGCGTCAGGTTAAACACCACCGCCAGACCCAGCACCGACAGCGTGGCATAAAACAGATCGCCGAAACAGGAACCCAGCCCGATATAAAACGCCGAGCGCGCACCGTGCCGCAGCCCACGGTTAATAATCGCGGTATTGACCATTCCCAGATCGAGACAAAGTGACAGGGATAGCAGCATCCCCGTGAAGACAACTAACAGCATGGTATTCCCTTCGAGCGTTAAGCAATAAGGCGAGTGTAGAGCCGAAGGGAAACGCTGTATTGTCAAAAATTGATACGGCGGAACTGCCCCGGCGTCATAGCGTTATAACGGTTGAAAGCCTTAGTGAAATGCGCCTGATCGGCAAACCCGACATCGCCCGCAACCTGACTAATCGCAGCGCCCTGCCGCAGAAGTTCCCGTGCTTTACACATGCGTCGCTGCATCAGCCACGCCAGCGGCGGCAGCCCAACCGCCTGATTAAACGAGCGCACCAGATGTGCGACTGACAGATTTTCCTGCTGCGCGAGCTGGTCGAGCGTGGGGACATCACTAAGATCGTTCAGCAACCCGTCTTTGATCCGCGTGATCCGCTCTGCTTCTTTGACTTGCCCTTGAGACGGCACATGATGCTGATTTTCCATCAACCCCGCGAGCAGCAGGATAATGCGCTCCTGACGCGTGCTGTCGTCCAAATCAGAGGTGACTAGCTGTTTTAACTCGGACGCCAACTGCGCTGACGGATTCCAGCCCCGTGAGAACCGAAAGGTTTGGTGGAAATAATGTTCGAATGCCAGTGGGTGAACGTACAAGGATGCGCACTGCCAGCGGTCAAATTCGTTGTCGCTGCCTTGTAGCTGATTGGGATTGTAGGTCGTCACCATATCGTTGGTGGCAACAAAGGTCTCTCCATCCAGCCAGACCGTTTCCAATCCGCTGAGATTGGCGCTAATGACGAATTCGTCGTGCGTATGCCGTGGAAAACTGCGGCCATTGGTTAACAGCGCCAGTTCGAACCAGGCATCGCGGTACGTCATCATGAGAGTGTTCCAGCAGTGAATGAATGCCTGAAAATAGCATCTTCCCCCGTTGGGCGACAATCACAGAATGACGGCAAGAATGCGGAGGGAAAACGAGATGATAATACTATCGAGGTGAGATCGAGATACATGGGGCTACCACGGTGCGAGGTATCCCTACGGGAACCTCATCCCCGTGTTTCCCCTAAAATTTTACATTGTCGATAGTAAAAATCCACCTCTTGAAGAGGTGGCTTTAAAGTGGGGCTCCCTAGAAGGGAGCCTTGTTCGTTTTAATCCTGT
>NZ_JAPQKX010000069.1:0-227 GCF_026800125.1 Pectobacterium jejuense
GCGGGAATAGCTCAGTTGGTAGAGCACGACCTTGCCAAGGTCGGGGTCGCGAGTTCGAGTCTCGTTTCCCGCTCCAAGTTTTATCACTGTTTGTCACCATACAGACCGTGTGCATAATCAGACGTAACGCCTGTTAATGTCTGTCCGATATGCGGGAATAGCTCAGTTGGTAGAGCACGACCTTGCCAAGGTCGGGGTCGCGAGTTCGAGTCTCGTTTCCCGCTCCA
>NZ_JAPQKX010000070.1:0-223 GCF_026800125.1 Pectobacterium jejuense
AGCGCCACCGCATCCTGATGCCGGGCGGCCTGCGCTTCAAACAGGGCATGCAGACAGACCTCGTCAGGGGAGTCGGCGCGGGTCTGGTTAAACTCAACCAGCACCTGCCGCCGCTCCGCCTCCGGCAGCATCGGCAGTGACCGTACCGGCTGGTCAGCATTATCCGCCATGCCGCGCAGCAGCGCCTGCCAGTACCCCAGATAACGCCGTACCGTGCCTTCAT
>NZ_JAPQKX010000071.1:0-218 GCF_026800125.1 Pectobacterium jejuense
TCGTCATCGCTTATCCGCACCAGTTCGCCCTGCGCCAGCGGGCCGCGTGTCAGATCGAACACCGGCGCAAACGGCGCAGGCGTTCCGACGCCCGTGGCATCACACAGCCGCAGCGGAAAACCGCGATCGGCCGGCTCCACTACCTGCACCGGCGCGCCCTCCCGGCTGTCGATATGGGTGCGCAGCGCCGCATGACGCGCCACGATCCGATCCAGCGC
>NZ_JAPQKX010000072.1:0-217 GCF_026800125.1 Pectobacterium jejuense
TGCTCTTTAACAATCTGGAACAAGCTGAAAATTGAAACATGACAGCTGAACATGCATGGATACCTGCGGGTATAAATAGCGTGTCAGTGTGTCAATGAGTCTCTCAAATAATCGCAGCGTGAATCGTGGCTTTGGTTTACCAAAGACACCTTCGGGTTGTGAGGTTAAGCGACTAAGCGTACACGGTGGATGCCTAGGCAGTCAGAGGCGATGAAGG
>NZ_JAPQKX010000073.1:0-201 GCF_026800125.1 Pectobacterium jejuense
GCGTAGCGATACGTTGAGCTAACCAGTACTAATGACCCGAGAGGCTTAACCTTACAACACCGAAGGTGTTTTGTGGGTGACTCATAGAAACGTGTTTTGATTTTAGCTTGTTCAGAGATTGGTTCTGATGGTTGTGCACACTGAAAAGTGAAGTATAACGGTTAGAATGAAACAGAATTTGCCTGGCGGCGATAGCGCGGT
>NZ_JAPQKX010000007.1:0-314879 GCF_026800125.1 Pectobacterium jejuense
ACGGCCGATCAGATTACTGAAACTGCTACCAGAAAATTTGCCTCGCCGGATGAAAAAACGGCCTGGAATGCAAAGCAGGATGCATTACTCTCTGGCACCACTATCCGCACTGTCTTTGGTCAATCGCTGCTGGGTAGCGGTGATGTTTCACCGACACCAGCGCAAATGGGCGTTGCGGGCGCGGATCACTCGCACACCACCGCGGAAATCACTGACTACACGCAAAAAACGAAGCAGCTTATCCATTCCTCGCTGGAAGCCGGGGCGGGCGTGACGCTGAGCTATAATCCGGTGGATGAGAAAACCATTATCAGCGCGGTTGGTGGTTCGGGCACAGGCGGTTCTGGCTATATTGTTGCCGATCGTCAGGGTGCAACAGCGGGACAAAATCATGCATTCAGCATTAGCCCACAAAGTACGTTTAATCTCGCAGCATACGCGCTGAAAGAAGTCGCAGGCGCGGCGAATCAGACTTATGTGGTTGATGATTTCAATGCGTCGAGTGAACAAGGTTATAACGCGACGAATGCGGTTATGTTTGGTGATCTACTACATCTTTACACCGGTGTATCGGTACAGCTGGAAAAAAACGGTGAGTTTTATTCATCGCCAGTTCGCGCGGATGGGAGATTTATCTCGATCGAGCTACCTGATGTTAAAAGTAATATTATCCCTACAATGTCTGCAAATGATTACGAAGGGTTTAGTGCTGCATCCAGTAGTCAATTAAATGAAAACTCACCAGCATATAAGGCTATGAATGGCACAACAATAAATAATCTTGATGCGTGGTGGTCATCAAAAAAACCAACATCAGAATTTCCCCAATGGATACAGGTGAAATGCCCGAACTCAACCAAGATTGATGGGTTACGAATAACCAACATGAATACCCCGTATGCCAATGACTTGGCATCACCAAAGTCATTTCTATTACAAGGGAGTAATGATGGGGTAAATTGGGATGAAATATATTCAGTAGTTAATGATAGTCGAAATGGTAATCAACAGCTGCGAGAGTGGTCATTCCCCAAAAGTGAAGCGTATATTTACTTTAGACTTAATATAACCGATAGCAATGGTAGTGGTAACTTTGTCCAAATTGGAGACCTGAAATTACTTTCAGCTAATGATAGTGTTCTGATAAAAACAGGAACAGGAGAATATTTTACGGCGAGTAACGGTATGTTATTTCCGGCTGAATTAAAATCATTTAATGGATTTTCCGATAGTGGGAAAATCATGGCATCACAGCTGGCTGGAAAATTACCGATATCTATTGTGTCTACATCTCAGCTGAATGTGCCAGTGAAATACGCACCTTACTCACAAATAGCCATTCAAAAATCACTGACGTCCGCAGTATGGTCACAGATTAATTCCGCAACGCTAGCAGCTACACAGACGGGCAACGGCAAGGTGCGTGTTGCTGTAACACGTGATCTGGTGAACTGGTATGTCTTGCGGAACGGGGTGTGGATTGATGTTGGTGCGCTGTCAGCCGATACCGCAGGCGCAGAAGCACTGATTGCGGACGGCATGACGCCAGCCGATCTCGGCGCTATTACAGCGGCGCAGTGGGCGCAACTGTTTTCATCCAATAACGGCGTGCCGGACTCACTCGCGTTTGCGTTTGCACTCGATATCACTGACCCGGTCACCGACGTGGCGACCATTGACCGTCTGGTGCTGAACGTCAACGACGCCTCAAGCTGGAAAGTGCAGTCATCTTCGGAAGTGGAAATCCGCTGGCGTACCAACAGTGTGACATTCCGTACCGTGACGGCAGGTAATTACAAACTGGCGTATCAGGCTCCATAACCCTTCGCCCGATGACCTATTTCAATAGCCGCGTATATCGCGGCCTTTTCGTTTTATACCGCCCAATTTATCCCCAGCCACTTACTGCGTCATTCTAACCGCTTAGCTCGCTATTCTGCCGCCTACCCAAATACCCGCCCCACGCGCGTACGCGATGGCGTAATGTGCCGCCACTATTTTCTTTTATCTGAAATACGCGATAACCCGCGTTATCGCACGACGCATTACCAGGGTTTATTTTTCTAAAGCTAACAAAATCAAACGATTGTTATTTTTAATTGAAGGATGTCTTATGAAGAGCAGTTCCATTCTTAAACACATCCCCTGGATGATTCTTGGAATCATCGGGGCTGCCTGCCTCGGCGTAGTCGCACTACGTCGCGGTGAGCATATCAGTGCATTATGGATTATTGTTGCTTCTGTCGCCGTTTACCTCGTGGCCTATCGATACTACAGCCTGTATATCGCACAAAAAGTCATGCAGTTAGATCCGACCAGAGCAACTCCTGCCGTTGTGAATAACGACGGCCTTAACTATGTGCCGACGAACCGTAATGTTCTGTTCGGGCACCACTTTGCCGCTATCGCAGGGGCGGGTCCGCTGGTTGGACCGGTACTGGCCGCGCAGGTCGGCTACTTGCCGGGTACCTTATGGCTGCTGGGCGGCGTGGTGTTGGCGGGGGCCGTGCAGGACTTCATGGTTCTGTTTATTTCGACCCGTCGTAACGGCGCGTCGTTAGGCGAAATCGTTAAGAAAGAATTAGGCCCGGTACCGGGTACGATTGCGCTGTTCGGCTGCTTCCTTATCATGATCATCATTCTTGCCGTGTTAGCGCTGATCGTGGTGAAAGCACTGGCAGAAAGCCCGTGGGGCGTCTTTACCGTGTGTTCTACGGTGCCGATCGCGCTGTTTATGGGCGTCTACATGCGCTTTATCCGTCCGGGTAAAGTCGGTGAAATCTCGGTGATCGGGATCGTGCTGCTGGTGCTGGCAATCTGGTTTGGTGGCGTAGTGGCACATGACCCGTACTGGGGCCCGGCGCTGACCTTCAAAGATACGACCATCACCTATACGCTGATTGGTTATGCCTTTGTGTCCGCACTGCTGCCAGTATGGTTGATTCTGGCACCGCGTGACTATCTGGCAACCTTCCTGAAAATTGGTGTCATCGTCGGTCTGGCGATTGGTATCGTCATTCTGAATCCTGACCTGAAAATGCCAGCGGTAACGCAGTTTGTGGATGGCACCGGTCCGGTCTGGAAAGGTACGCTGTTCCCGTTCCTGTTTATTACTATCGCCTGTGGTGCCGTGTCTGGTTTCCACGCGCTGATTGCTTCCGGTACTACGCCGAAATTGATGGCTAACGAAAACGATGCACGTTTCATCGGTTACGGCGCCATGCTGATGGAGTCTTTCGTGGCAGTGATGGCGCTGGTTGCGGCGTCTATCATCGAACCAGGTCTGTACTTCGCGATGAATACCCCGCCGGCGGCATTAGGTATTACGATGCCGGATCTGCACCGTCTGGGCACAGCGGATGCGCCGATGATTCTGGCACAGTTGCAGGATGTATCCGCACACGCGGCGGCGACCGTTAGCTCCTGGGGCTTCGTGATTTCTCCTGAGCAGATTCTGCAGACGGCGAAAGACATCGGTGAACCTTCTGTTCTGAACCGTGCAGGCGGTGCACCTACGCTGGCTGTTGGTATTGCACACGTGTTCCACCAGATCATTCCTGGTGCCAACATGGGCTTCTGGTATCACTTCGGTATTCTGTTTGAAGCGCTGTTCATTCTGACAGCACTGGATGCGGGTACGCGTGCGGGTCGCTTCATGCTGCAAGACCTGTTGGGTAACTTCGTTCCGTTCCTGAAGAAAACCGACTCTCTGATTGCCGGTATGATCGGTACGGCTGGCTGCGTCGGTCTGTGGGGCTACCTGCTGTATCAAGGCGTGGTTGATCCGCTGGGCGGCGTGAAGAGCCTGTGGCCATTGTTCGGTATCTCTAACCAGATGCTGGCTGCGGTAGCGCTGGTACTGGGTACGGTTATCCTGATTAAGATGAAACGTACGCAGTACATCTGGGTAACGCTGGTTCCGGCGATTTGGCTGCTGATTTGTACTACCTGGGCGCTGGGTCTGAAACTGTTCAGCGACAATCCTCAGTTGGAAGGCTTCTTCTACATGGCGAACATGTTCAAGGGCAAAATTGCGGAAGGCGGTGCCGATCTGAGCGCGCAGCAGATTTCGAACATGAACCATATCGTGACTAACAACTATACCAACGCCGGTCTGAGCATTCTGTTCCTGATCGTGGTGTACAGCATTATTGCGTACGGTATTAAAGCGGCACTGGCTGCACGTAAAGTAGCTGAACGTACCGATCAGGAAACCCCGTATGTTCCGGTTCCTGAAGGTGGCGTGAAAGTCTCTTCCGGCCACTAAGTGATTCGCGCCCGTCAGATTTTGCGAGACAGCTAGCAAGGCTGAACGTGAAAGATGACGGGTACAGATACCCTGTATAATGTATAACGTTATACAGGGTATTTTTTATCTAGCCGCTATTGCAGGCGATGGTCTGGAGGTAATGATGTTTGGCAATCTGGGAAAAGCAGGAAAATATTTGGGCCAAGCGGCGCGTATGCTGGTCGGTATGCCAGATTATGATACCTATGTGCAGCATATGCAGACTAATCATCCGGATAAACCTGCGATGACGTACGAAGAATTCTTCCGCGAACGCCAGCAGGCGCGTTATGGTGGAGACGGCAAAGGCGGGATGCGCTGCTGTTAACGACTTGGGACCTGTTATGACTCAACCTTTATCCTCTGATGTGACGAAACCCGTGTATGTCACCATTCTGACCGGGTTTCTTGGTGCAGGAAAAACGACCTTATTACGGCATATTCTGAATGCCGAGCACGGCTACAAGATTGCCGTGATTGAAAACGAATTCGGCGAAGTCCCGATTGATAATACGTTAATCGGCGAACGGGCCAGCCAGATTACGACGCTGAGCAACGGGTGCATCTGCTGTACGCAGTCCAATGAGCTGGCCGATGCGCTGCTCGATCTGGTCGATGGCGTGGATAACGGCACGTTGGATTTTGATCACGTCATCATTGAATGCACCGGTATGGCCGATCCGGGGCCGGTGGCGCAGACCTTCTTCTCGCATGAAGTTATCTGTGAACGCTTTGTTCTGGACGGGATTATCACGCTGGTGGATGCAGTACATGCGCAGCAGCAGCTCGATCAGTTCACCATCGCCCAGTCGCAGATTGGCTATGCCGACCGCATACTGCTAACCAAAACCGACGTGGCAACCGAAGACGACACGCTGCTACCGCGTCTTCAGCGCATCAATGCGCGTGCACCGATCTACTCTGTGGTACATGGCGATATCGATCTGAGCGTGCTGTTTAACATCGACGGCTTTGTGCTCAGCGATAAGCTGGACGTGAAAACACCGGTATTTCGCTTTGTTGCTCCTACGCAAAATAACGTGCAATCGATTGTTGTGTATCTCGATAAGGCGGTTGAGCTTCAGTCTGTTTCCGATGTGATGGAAAACCTGTTGCTGCAATTCTCCGATAATCTGCTGCGTTATAAAGGTATTCTGGCCATCAATGGTGATGACCGCCGCCTGCTGTTTCAGGGCGTGCAGCGCTTGTATAGCGCTGACTGGGACAGAGAATGGCAGCTTGATGAAGAAAGAAAGAGCGTGCTGGTGTTTATCGGTGTGGATTTACCTGAACAGGAAATCCGTGACGCTTTCGCTCGCCTGACGGCATAACGCCATTTATCTTCTCTGTGCTGGTCGCTCAGGCCAGCACGATTCCCCCTCGGTTCTACTTTCTTCTAACTACTCCCTTGCACTGTTTACGCGATGCACTGCCTGACAAGGTCGGCCTCTGTCATACGTAAATTTTCTGGATGGGAATAGGGCAATTGCACGAAAAAGATCCTACCTTATTGTAATTATTACGAATACATCTAAAACGTGATCGCCTCTCGCTTTTTAATGGAATAGGGGTGGTATTTTATTAAAACGATATTTCATTTTTTAGTGAGGTTAAGTATGCGTAGTGGTCTTGCCCTGTCATTAATGGCTTCCTGCATCACGTTGGGTATTCAAGCGGGTACCGCACAAGCGGCCAGTTCAGTGAAGTTTCCCGATAAAACCTGTGACGTAACGCAATACGGGGCCGAAGGCCACCGCCTACAGATCGCACTGAATACTCAAGCTTTTCAGAAAGCAATTGATGATTGTGCTGCGGCCGGCGGCGGAACGGTACACGTTCCTCGCGGTAACTATCTGGTCGATCCGCTGTTCCTGAAAAGTAACATCAGACTGGACCTGGCAAAAGATGCGACCATCGTTGCGTCGACCGAAGAAGCGGCGTATCGCGCGACGGAAAAAACCAAGTACGCTGAAGCGGAAAATGGCTGGCTTCCCTTTATCAGTATTGCCGATGCACAGAATGTGGCTATCACTGGGCAGGGCACGATTGATGGACAAGGTGCTGTCTGGTGGGAGCGCTGGCGCGAGAATATTCGTGCAACTGGTAAGAAGGGCGGCACCGATCGTCCACGTCTGATTTATATCAAAAGCTCTAGTAACGTGCTGGTGGATGGCGTCACGCTGACACATTCCCCGAGCTTCCACGTTGTGATGCGTTACTCGCGTGATGTGGATGTGAACGGTACTCGGATTCTGTCGCCGTGGCATGCGCCAAATACCGATGCGATCGACCCGATCGACAGCCAGAATATCCGTATTACCAACAACTATATCGACTGTAATGACGACCACATCGCGATAAAAGCCGAGAAGCCGGATAGCCGCTTCCCGAATGGCGTCGTGGATAACATCTATATCGCCAACAACATCCTGAAGCAGGGGCGCGGCATCTCTATCGGCAGCGAAACCTCCGGTGGCGTGAATAACGTGCTGGTGGAAAATAACCAGTTCGAAGGTTCCATGTACGGTATCCGCATTAAAACCCACCGTGGTAAAGGCGGCGAGGTGAAAAACATCACCTACCGTAATACCAAAATGGTGGATGTTGAAATCCCGCTGGTCTTTGCCGCTTACTACAAAGCCGCGCCGATTGTGCAGGCTGAAGTAGATAAGATGCTGGCCGAAGGTGGCTTCACGATGGGTGAGCAAATTTACCCGCCGGATACCGATCCAGAGCAGCCGTTTGATCAGTACAAGACGCCGCATTTCAGCAATGTGACGATCGAGAATCTGGAGTCGACCGGTAAGACTAAGGCCGCTGCATATATCATCGGCGTACCGGAAGCGCCGCTCAGTGGTTTCCACTTTGATAATGTGCGCATTGATGCGGACAAAGGCATTCGCGTGAGGAATGCGGAGCTGCAAACCAAAGGCCTGACGCTGAATGTGAAAGAAGGCCCGGTGATGCAGTTGGATAAAGGGGCGAAAGTCGATCAGTAATCGATCATACCCTAAATAATTCGAGTTTCAGGACAAAAACGGCAAGGCGTTTTTGAACAGCGCTTGCGCTGACCCCGAAGGGGGAAGGCCATAAGGCCGAATAACGCGGCAAGAGAAGGCATCCCGATGAGCTTACTTAAGTAAGTGATTCGGGGGCGTGAACGCAGCCAACGCACATGTAACTTGAAGTATGACGAGTATATGAAGCGGTAGCAGGGGACACACTGGCCGTGGAGTCCTCTGCTATCTGCTTCGCTTTGATGCTACATCGCCTGGCTGGCTATGTTCGTTTAATAGCGAACATTAATCATGCTTGGCGATATCGGCAAAAGTGGCGCGCAGCAGGCGTGCCAGATCGTCAGCCGACAGCTCAATATCCAACCCACGTTTACCACCGGAAATGAAAATAGTACCGAACTGGCGCGCCGGTTCATCAATCACGGTCGGCAACAGTTTCTTCTGCCCTAGCGGGCTGATTCCACCTACCAGATAACCCGTGACACGCTGAGCGATGATCGGATCGGCCATATCCGCTTTTTTAGCTGACAGCGCGCGAGCAACTTTCTTGAGATCCAGCATGCCAGCGACTGGCGTGACGGCCACGGCGAGATTTTTCGCATCACCATTCAGAGAAACGAGCAGCGTTTTATACACCTGTTCTTTATTCAGCCCCAGCTTTCTGGCTGCTTCTTCGCCAAAGTTGGTTTCGTCGCTGTCGTGGTGGTAGCTGTGTAGCGTAAAAGCGACCTTATTCTTTTCGAGCAGATTGACTGCGGGTGTCATGATTTCACTATCCTTAACCCTGTAGCGGGCTTTATCTTGCGGACGCGGCTACGCGCCATAACGTGTTTTTTCATGGGATTGCGGTATGACCGTTTTTGAGCAGCGTGGGTAAATTCTCATCGCCATACAGATGCAGTGCGCCGACGGCCACAACATAATTGCCGGGTGGCAACGCCTGAAGCTGCTGTTGCCAGCGGCGGTTACGTTGCCCCATCAGCAGGTCGGTCATTTCATTGCTGAATGTCGCGGGGATATCCGGCGTATATTTGCCCGGCCTGCTGTCTAGCCACCAGCCCACCATCGTTTGTAGTAAATGCGCGTTGGTGCGCCAGTGTTTAATCGTATCTTCCAGCAACAGCAGGCCGCCCTGCGGCAGTTGTTGTAACAAATCAACCTGCGTCTGCTGTCCTTCCAGTTCGATAACCTGAATACCGTGAGATTTCGCAGCGTTAATCAACTGATAATCGATGCCATAGTCGGGGCGTAGGCCCAGCAGCTGTGCCTGTCGCGCTTGCAGCATTAGTGCGGCCTGCCAGGCAGGAAGCGTACTGATATTGCTCTCATCGAAAGAGAGCGACTCGCAGATTTTTTGCAGTTGGTGGTAGTTTTCCGGGCTGAGGCGTTGCACGAGCGGTGGCTCGGTGTCACTGTGGCCGAAGGGGGAATGTGAATCGGATATATCGGCTTCGACGATAAGTGCGGTCGCCTGCCGGAGCTGTTGCAGCAGCGTATCGGGCAGCGGTGCCATATCTTTGCTACCCATATGAATACTGCCGACCAGATGCAACTGCCGTTCATTGGCAAGCTGAACGTCTATCGCCGGGTAGGCATAAGCCAGCGGTGAGATAAAGCCAAGAAAAGTCGCGATTCTACGCAGCAGTTGCCCCATTGATTCTGTCTCCTGATGTGGAAGAACTATGCTAAACGCTAGATACGGAACAATACAAGGTATACCGAAGCTGGAGTAAGCGCGGTTGAATGGGTCTGGTTGCCAGCGATAAAAATCGTGACGAAGTTCGGCAAAGGAAAACGCGGCGCGTTGTTGAGGCGCGCCGCGTTTGCATTACTGACTTTTAGGTTTAAAACGCAGCAGGCGGTTGGCGTTGCTGACCACCGTGATGGAGGAGAGCGCCATAGCGGCACCGGCTACCACTGGGCTGAGTAGCGTTCCAGTCAGCGGGTAAAGCACGCCTGCGGCAATTGGGATCCCCAGCGAGTTATAGATAAACGCGCCCAGCAGGTTCTGTTTCATGTTGCGCAGCGTGGCATTGGACAGTGCCAGCGCATCGGCGACGCCGTGCAAGCTGTGGCGCATCAGCGTGATAGCGGCGGTTTCAATCGCGATATCGCTGCCGCCGCCCATCGCAATGCCGACATCGGCCTGCGCCAGTGCTGGCGCATCGTTGATGCCGTCGCCAATCATCGCCACGCGCTTGCCCTGAGCCTGTAGCTTTTTGATGGCTTCCGCTTTGCCGTCTGGCAGCACGCCAGCAATCACCTGATCGATACCCGATTCTTTCGCGATACTCTTCGCCGTGAGCGGGTTGTCTCCCGTTAGCATGACGAGCTGGTAACCTTGCTGGTGGAGACGTTGCAGGGCGCTGACGCTATCGGCTCGCAGCGGATCGTGGATAGATAACACCGCAATGATGTGACCATCTGCTGCAAGCAACACGGGCGTAATACCACGCTGAGCCTGCTCGTTGATCAGTGTTTCGCCTGCGGTGATATCGACCTGATGCTGTTTGAGCAGCGCCGGATTCCCCAGCAGCAGGTCGGCGTCACCAATCTTGCCGCTGACGCCGAGACCACGCAGCGTACGGAACTGTTCGGTTGGCGTGAGCGTCAGATTCTCTGCTCGTTCAAGAATCGCTTTTGCCAGTGGGTGATTTGAGCCTTGCTCCAGCGAGGCCGCCCAGGTCAGCGCCTGAGCTTCCGTCACGTCACCGAAGGTATGAATCGCCACAACGCGCGGCTGCCCTTCGGTTAGCGTACCGGTTTTGTCAAACACCAGCACATCCAGCTTGCTGGCCTGCTGCAAGGCATCGGCATCCCGCACCAGCACGCCAAACTCCGCGGCACGTCCGACGCCGGAAATAATCGACATTGGCGTTGCCAGCCCAAGCGCACAAGGGCAGGCAATGATCAGGACAGTCGTGACGATAATGAGTGTGTAGACAATCTGCGGCTGTGGCCCGACGAAGAACCAGACTGCGCCGCTGAGAAGTGCGATAGCCACGACGACGGGAACAAACACGGCAGAAATACGATCCGCCAACTGGCCGATAGCGGGTTTGCTGCTTTGCGCCTGCCGGACCAGTCGGATAATGCGCGATAGGGTGGTTTGGTTGCCGATCGCATCTGCACGAAAGAGGACGCTGCCGTCGGAAACCAACGTGCCTGCGTGAACCGTATCGCCAGCCGTTTTGGATTGCGGGATCGGTTCCCCGGTCAGCATGGCTTCATCCACCCACACTTCGCCTTGCAAAATCTCACCGTCGACAGGAATACGATCGCCGGTTGTCAGGCGTAACGTCATACCGGACTGCACGTCGGACAGCGGAATGGATTTCTCACCTTCCGGCGTCACGACGCGGGCGGTGGGGGGCGTCAGATCCAGCAGTCGTTCCAGCGCCCGCGAAGATCGCTGACGAGCGCGCTGTTCCAGCGCATGACCGAGATTGATTAAACCGATGATCATCGCGCTGGCTTCGTAGTAAAGATGACGCGCCGCCATCGGGAAAAGATCCGGCCACAGGTTAACGGTAATCGAGTAAAGCCAGGC
Source organism: Pectobacterium jejuense (assembly GCF_026800125.1). Taxonomy (NCBI): domain Bacteria; kingdom Pseudomonadati; phylum Pseudomonadota; class Gammaproteobacteria; order Enterobacterales; family Pectobacteriaceae; genus Pectobacterium; species Pectobacterium jejuense. Next base: position 10,856 of record NZ_JAPQKX010000007.1, read on the forward strand.
GGCACCCGTTCCCAACGCGACCAGCGTATCCATGGTAGCCGTGCCATTTCTCAGGCTGCGCCAGGCGTTACGGTAAAAATGACTGCCCGCGAACACCATCACCGCCAGCGTCAAAATACCGATGACCAGCCACGGCGTTTGGCTTTCTGGCGTCAGACTCATGCTGCCGCCCAGCACGCCCCACAGCATTAGCGGTACACCGAGCAGCAAGCCCAACGCGGCCTGCCATTGGAAACGGCGAATAGCTTGCTGAGAGGTTTGCTGCTGGCGCGTGCGGCGTTCTTCTTCGTCCTGAATAATTTCCGCGCCATAGCCCGCTTGCTCAACGGCAGCAATCAGCGCTTCCGGCTCGGCATGACCGCTGACCAACGCGCTACGTTCGGCCAGATTGACGCGTGCCTGTGTGACGCCGCTGACGCTTTGCAGCGCCGTTTGTACGCGGTTTACGCAGCTGGCGCAGCTCATGCCCTGAAGCAGGAACTGCACGCTGTCGTCATCGCTAGTGGATGATGTTGTTGCCGGAAGAATACTCTCGGCCGCTGGCAGCGCTTCCGGCGTCGTCGCTACCTGTGCCAGCGGCTCAGTTTTTGGGTGAACGTTCTCCTGCACGCTGGCGTGATAGCCGGCTTCTTCAATGGCACTAATTAGTGTCGTGGCCTCAACGTTGCCATACACGGTTGCCTGTTCTGTGGTGACATCCGTTGCCACAACGCCGGGAATGGCTTCCAGCACTTTACGCGTAGCGGCGACGCAGTGGTTGCAGCTCAGACCGGAAAGCTGGAGAGACACATCCGGTGTGGTAGCAAGCTGTGCTTCGTAGCCAGCCTGCTCAATGGTGTCGATCAACGTCTGGGAATCCACGTCGCCGCTTACGCTGGCGTACTGTTGGGTGACGTCGGTTTGTTCGACCGCAGGCAGCGCATCCAGTGCTTTTTTAACGCGTTGGACACAGTGTCCGCAGGTCAGTCCCTGCAATGACAACAAGACGGTTTGTGACATAGTAATTTTTCTCCCGTGATCACAGCCGGCGGCGAAAGACGTTGACCGGCCATCTGATTTCTACTAGTTATTGGGTAAGGTAAACCTTCTAGCAAGGGGAGGGTCAAGGGGGAAATCATGAATATCAGTGATGTTGCAAAAAAAACCGGTCTTAGCAGTAAAACCATTCGCTTCTATGAAGAGAAAGAACTTCTGACTACGCCGCTGCGTTCTGAAAATGGTTACCGCAGCTATGATGATCATCATGTCGAAGAGCTGACGCTGCTGCGTCAGGCGCGTCAGGTTGGCTTTAATCTGGATGAATGCCGAGAGCTGGTTACGTTATTTAACGATCCGCTGCGGCGAAGTGCGGATGTAAAAGCGCGAACCTTGCAGAAAGTGCAGGAAATCGAGATGCATATCGAAGAGCTGAAAACGATGCGTGAACATTTACTGGCGCTGGCAGAACAGTGTCCGGGGGATGGAGGCGCAGACTGTCCGATAATCAATAATCTGGCGGGCTGTTGTCAAACGAGAAAAGAGTGATAAAGGGGAGACAAGCTCCCCCAAATAATGCGTTATGTTAGCGCTCAACCGGTCGCACATGCAGCGTGATACCATCAATGGCAATCACTTCAACATGCGTACCAACCGGCAGATCCTGTTCTGATTTCACGCGCCAGCTGCTGTCACCGATGTTTACCCGCCCGAAACCGTTGATCACCGGGTCAGTCAGCGTAGCGCGCAGGCCAATCAACTGCTGCCCGCGCTGGTTGAGCGTTGACTGTGGGCGTGACAGCGTCCGTTTACGTAGCCAATACCACCAGAGCAGCGCCGTGACGATCGTCAGGATGGCAAAAATCGTTCCCTGCCATGGCCAGCCCATCGGCATGACCCACGTTAGTAGCCCAACCAATACCGCTGATAAGCCGCTCCACAGTAAATAACCACTGGCGCCCAGCATTTCGGCGGCTAACAGCAGGCCGCCGAGCGACAGCCAGAACCAGTGCGCATTTTCCATCACCAGTTCAATGCCCATTATTTACCTCGGCTTTCTTTGCTGTCTTTAACCAGTTCTGCAATCCCGCCGATGGCGCCCATTAAATTGCTGGCTTCCAGCGGCATCATGATGACTTTGCTGTTATTGGAAGAACCAATCTGTTGCAGCGCGTCGGTATATTTCTGGGCGATGAAGTAGTTCACGGCCTGAATGTCGCCTGCTGCGATGGCTTCGGACACCATTTTGGTCGCTTGTGCTTCCGCTTCCGCCGCACGCTCACGCGCTTCGGCCTCCAGGAACGCGGACTGACGCAAACCTTCCGCCTTTAGGATCTGCGACTGTTTTTCCCCTTCGGCTTTCAGGATCGCGGCCTGACGTACCCCTTCGGCTTCCAGAATGTCGGCACGCTTGTTACGTTCTGCTTTCATCTGTGCGTTCATCGCGGCAATCAGCTCTGTCGGCGGACGGACGTCGCGGATCTCAATACGGGTGATTTTAATGCCCCACGGGTTGGTCGCTTCGTCCACGATGTGCAGCAGGCGAGTATTGATGCTATCGCGCTGAGACAGCATTTCGTCCAGCTCCATAGAACCCAGTACGGTACGGATGTTGGTCATCGTCAGATTGACGATAGCCTGTTCCAGATTGCTGACTTCATAGGCGGCGCGCGCCGGATCGATAACCTGGATAAAGCACACGGCGTCGATAGTGACGTTGGCGTTATCTTTCGAAATGATTTCCTGTGAAGGAATATCCAGCACCTGTTCCATCATATTAATTTTGCGGCCGACGCGATCCATAAATGGCACGACCAGATTAAGCCCCGGCATCAGCGTTTTGGTATAGCGACCAAACCGTTCCACAGTCCATTGATATCCCTGAGGTACAATTTTGATGCCTGACCAGACAATGATGAGTGCAACAAAGATCAAAATAGGAATGACGGTAAACATAGTTTTCACCTCCAATGGCGTTTACGTGTGTTTATTTGTAATAGTATTTATTAACTATTTGAAAGGGATGGTTTTATTTTCTTTCCTTGCGGGCGCATTCTAACGCTTTCGCTCAGCAAAGCCTATCTTTTCGTCATATTGCTTTTTCAATCCATGGAAAAAGAATAGAGGCAATGACATTACGCCATGGTGGCTGAATGCCACCTGTTTTTATGAGCGAGCTAAAAAAGCTCGCGCAGATAGGCAGCCTTTTAGCGTGGTGGACGTTTTATTACTTCGGGAATCGGTATTCAAATTTATCCAGTGTGAGATCGCCCGCTTGCTGGATAACTTGCGATAATTCAGCGTAATACTTCTCTAACCCATAATCTGTGATTTTCTGTAGCGTGGTCTGAATCGGTGCGCAAAACACCTCTGCGTGGCCCGCTTCAACCTTCTTATTATTCGGTGGCAGTTCGCCAGTGATAGCCTTGAACCAGGTACGGACCGCGCCCTTCAACGGTGTAGACACTTTGGTGAGGTTCTCTTGTCCGGTCAAAACCTGCATGGTAGGGAACTGGTTAGCGATCACCGACTCTTCAAGATTTGAATAGAACTGGCGGAACATGTCGAACGAGTTCAGGTCATTCACTTTTGGCTGAGTCGATAATCTGTTTTTATTCCCAATCTTCCCTGCTGGCGGCTTGGTGCTATCGGCAGACTTTGCCGCGTCGATTTTATCCAGTTGCAGATCAAACAGCAGATTGCCGTGAACCCTGCGATCTTTCACGTTGGGGTACATTTCCAGGAAGTTACGGAGAAATTCAACAATGGTCTGATCGTGCATTTCCTTGTTCATAAGCCATTTTTCACGCAGGAATTCACCGCGATCGGGGTACCAGGCTGGTGCTACGGTGGCTGCTGGCTGCACGTTGCCTTTACTATCAATTTCTATAAATTCCGCTCCGTCGGCAAAAGCAATGCGACAATTTTTGAGCAGCGTGAGTTTCTGGCCTTTGAATGCCTGCAACGTTTGCTTGAACCATTGTGCAACTTCCGGGCTAATTGAAAAAGCGGTGTCATCATCTTTGCGTAACACATAGTGCAGATCTTCCAGAGTCTTAACTCCTGGATCGATGTTTGCGAATTCAAGAAAAACGTGTGACATTTTATAGATTTCCTGTTTTGTCTACCCGCACCAGAATAGCACGAAAAGTTTCAACGGTGCTTTAACTACCAGTGCGAGATAAGTCTTCACGTTTGCGATGTTGTGTAAAAAAATGCGTCCTGGCATATAAACGCATTGTTGCTTTTTTGCTATCAATGCGCATGAGAAGAAACCATCAGCGATCCCGTGTGTGGCGTAGTATTAGTTTCACGTTATCGTTGATAAGAGGAAAACAAAAAAGGCCACCGAATGGCAGCCTTTTAAAAGTGTTGATGAGGGCTTACCAATCGCCGTGGATACCCGCGCCGACCATGTAATCACCAGACAGTGAGTCAGAGTACTGGAAAGTTACCGCGGTGTGTTCAGTCAGTGACTTTTGCAGACCGCCAGCCAGTGCCGCGCCTTCACCATTCGCTGAACCTGTAGACAGTGCCCATGAATCATGATTGCCGTTGAAATGCAGTGAAGACATAGCAGCAGCATTATTCAGGCCGCGTTTCAGATCCTCTTTAGTCTCGTCAATACGTTTCACGTTCTGGTCAATGCGCTGGCTGTTTTGAGCGATAGCGGCGGAGTCCTGATCGAGACGTGCTGAATGTTGGTTGATGACTGTTGTCTGGCGTTGTACAAATACGCCTTGTACAGCCTGTTCTGAGCGTACAGCGCGGAGCGATATCGCGTTGTTACTGACCTGCTGTGTTGTGGCGGTATCGGTTTCAACTTTGGTAATAACCGTCGTCACGCCATCCTTACCGTTCGCACCGTTAACGCCATCGTGGCCAACGACAGGTTGTACGCGCTGGTTAGCAGTACGATCGCGGTTCGCCTGTTGCAGTTGTAAACCTTTCAGATCGTCGGTGTTCACATTCACCTGGTTTTGTGTGGCGGTATCGGTTTCAACTTTGGTGATAATCGTGGTCACGCCATCCTTACCATCCACACCGTTAATACCATCTTTACCCGCTGCGCCGTCTTTACCGTTAACCCCATCAGCGCCATCGTGACCCACGACAGGCTGTACGTGCTGGTTAGCCGTACGATCGCGGTTCATCTGTGTGAGTTCGTCGCCCTGTAATTTCGCATTCGCTGCATTGATCTGGTGTTGCAGATTCGCGTCCGATACTCGGCGTAAGTTAGACTCGCCGAGGAGCTCAATTTCAGTACCTGCAATGGCTTTTGTATTGGCTTTAACCTGGTTTTGTGTGGCGGTATCGGTTTCAACTTTGGTGATAATCGTGGTCACGCCATCCTTACCATCCACACCGTTAATACCATCTTTACCCGCTGCGCCGTCGATCCCATTTTTGCCGTTAGCACCGTCTTTACCGTTAACCCCATCAGCGCCATCGTGACCCACGACAGGCTGTACGTGCTGGTTAGCCGTACGATCGCGGTTCATCTGTGCGAGTTCATCGCCCTGTAATTTCGCATTCGCTGCATTGATCTGGTGTTGCAGATTCGCGTCCGATACTCGGCGTAAGTTAGACTCGCCGAGGAGCTCAATTTCAGTACCTGCAATGGCTTTTGTATTGGCTTTAACCTGGTTTTGTGTGGCGGTATCGGTTTCAACTTTGGTGATAATCGTGGTCACGCCATCCTTACCATCTACACCGTTAATACCATCTTTACCCGCTGCGCCGTCTTTACCGTTAACCCCATCAGCGCCATCGTGACCCACGACAGGCTGTACGTGCTGGTTAGCCGTACGATCGCGGTTCATCTGTGTGAGTTCGTCGCCCTGTAATTTCGCATTCGCCGCATTGATCTGGTGTTGCAGATTCACGTCCGATACACGGCGTAAGTTAGACTCGCCGAGGAGCTCAATTTCAGTACCTGCAATGGCTTTTGTATTGGCTTTAACCTGGTTTTGTGTAGCGGTATCGGTTTCAACTTTGGTGATAATCGTGGTCACGCCATCCTTACCATCTACACCGTTAATACCATCTTTACCCGCTGCACCGTCTTTACCGTTAACCCCATCAGCGCCATCGTGACCCACGATAGGCTGTACGTGCTGGTTAGCCGTACGATCGCGGTTCATCTGTTCAAGTTGTTGACCTTGCACTGTTTCAGTAACTGCCACTATTGCCTTATCAGCTCTCTGAATCATATGCAGTGCAGCCGTTGCGTTAGCGTTCGCATGGTTAGCTCGCTTTTCAACACTATCAACATGATTAGAGACAGTCTGAATAAGGGAAACTTCTTGCGAAGCGGTACGCTTTTGGTTAGCAGGTGTTAGAGCCTTCCCGTGTCCAAAGGCCAACTGTTTGAAGCGGTCTACACGAGCAGCATTAAGAGCATGAGGTTGTGACGCTGCGGTGGCATTAGGAGCTGCGGCAGCAGTTACAGGTGCAGCATGTGCCGCGGTCACAGGTGCAACAGCAGCGGTAACAACCAGAGCGATCAATGTTTTGGTGGTATTGGTTTTCATCTTTATTATTCCTAAAAGAAAAAATTAAATAAGTCTTGAGTGCACCAAGAGTAATTGGTGGCTTTTGATGTTGCGAATCCTACTCTTTGATTAGTGATTCTCAAGTCTTTTTTTAGTGATTTTGATGTGTTTTATTGAAGTGTTTTAAAAGTTAATGATTTTAATTTCTTTTAAGGGTTTTAAATGAAGGGTAGGGTGAGGGAGATAGTGGGGATTAATTTATCATTGCAGGCTATCTATTTTTTTGACGGAAAATGACAATTGTCATTTAAGTCTTTTTGGTGACTTATTGGTGTTTTTATTTGGTTGTGTTATGGCACACTGAATGCCATCATGTTTTTTTACAAGCGAGCTAAAAAAAAAGCCCTTTATGCGAGATAAAGGGCAAATCACCAGGAAAGATAAACCACAAAGAGAAATACGTTCTATCAAGTAATCAGAGGAAGCTGAGTAAAACCTCTGATGATGTCACACTCAAATAACCAATAACAAAAAGCCACTCACGCAGAAAGTTACCTCAAGTCTCCAACAAATTGTCCGTTACGCATTAACACGACTCTTCCCGTTTTGTAGAAAATCAGCGTGTTTAGCCCCTGAGAGTAAACCTGAGCATCTTTATTCCACTCATCTAGCGCAGCGGGCTTTCCATCGACGGTGATGATGCCATCTTTCTCCCGAATCACTGTGATGCCAAAGCCTGCCCATGAGGATTTGGTCGTATTCTTCTGCGTGGCCTTTATGGCTTGATGAGAAGCATGATCAGAGTGTGGTGTACCCGCTAATTCCTTACCGTAGCTGGCTACGGCGATCAGAGAGCCGGTCAGCACCAGTACGCAGAGTGCTACTGTTCCGTTTTTCATATGGGTTAATTCCTTAGCGTACTGCGTGCGCTGCGTTTTCCAGCGCCTGCTTTTCCGCACTGGCATTAATTGTCGCCTGACGGTTCTTTTCCGCGATGTAACAGGCGTCGCGACTGATGCCTTGTGCTTCACATTCCGCCATCCGCGAAGCCTGGGAGGAACAACCGGCTAGCAAACCAAACGTGACTGCGCCGAGGGTGATTACAGCGATTCTTTTCATATTTTTTGCTCTGTTGATGATTAACCTAACTGTTCCCACTTATTGGCTTTGTCGGACAGCTGACATCCAGCACTGATTTCCCGATCCAGGGTACGTCGATCTGAATATCAGGATGTGATGCGAAATAAGTGCTTTATGAAATTAACTCATTGTCATTGAAGATTTTTCTGGCTATCAATGGAACGCCTGCGGCAATCACAGCGAATGATTAGCGTAATTTTTGCATGACAAGCTTTGCCAATGACTTACATGAGTTAATCTTGTCTTCAATGGAGTTGATTTTAGGTGTGTTATTTTGATGTGAAGTTATTTTGTCTTGAGTAATATCTTGAAACTCAAGGCCTAATTGCCCTCAACTGGAAAGAGCTCAGGTGATAAGATAAAATACGCTCCTTTATTGACATGGATCATGTTTTAATGGCGATGTTTTTTCGCTGCATTGGAGACAATTAATATTATGAATGATGCGGATGTGTTCAAAGAGACCTTTGAGCAAATGGGGATTGAGAAGGGGGTTCTGCAAACGATGATGAACCTGCCCAGAGCTACACTATGGAAATATCTTGAAGGGAAAACAACGAACTTTCCTGCTACCGCATTGACGCTGATAGAGTTATTACGCTTCCTGCAACAACGCGATGAAGAATTACTGAGAGAATGGGTTGTGCTTCAAGATTATGGTCTTCGCTCCGAAGTCTATCTTGATAATCCCGAGTTGTGGAAAGAGTGGAAATACTCTAATCAGGAAAAAATTAAAAAAGATGTCCTGCAATACCTGAAATCTACGGAAAAAGACGCTGGAAAGTAAATGCATGGCGGACACGCTGCAATAAGGTGTCCTCCATAGTAGAAAGTGCGTCTGCAAAATGATGATTTTTTGTTTCCATTGGCGAATTTCGCCATACCATTTTCGCTAATTTCTTCGCTAGATATCGAGTTCGATATCGCCCTGAGGCATACAGCAGCAGGGGAGGATTTCATCCTGTTGGATGCAGGCCAGCGGGGTTTGCCGATATGCTACTCTGCCTTTTACCAGACGCAGCCGGCAGGAGCCGCAATAGCCGGATCGGCACTGATATTCAATGCTGACGCGGTTGGATTCCAGCACATCCAGCAGGGAAGGGCCATCGTCTGAACAGGAAAACTGCGCACCGGATGTGCGCAGTGTGATCGTTGGATTGCTCATCGATTACAGTTGGAAATCGCTCAGATCGTCGTCGCTGATTTCTGAATCGATCTGACCGACCAGATAGGAGCTGACTTCGACTTCCTGCGGCGCAACCTGCACGTTATCGGACACCAGCCAGGCGTTGATCCACGGGATTGGGTTGGTGCGCGTCTGGAACGGCAGCGGCAGCCCAACCGCCTGCATACGGATGTTGGTGATGTATTCCACGTACTGGCACAGAATATCTTTGTTCAGACCAATCATCGAGCCGTCGCGGAACAGGTATTCAGCCCACTCTTTTTCTTGCTGAGCAGCAAGCACAAACAGGTCATAACACTCTTGCTGACACTCTTCGGCAATCTGCGCCATTTCTGGGTCGTCATGGCCGGAACGCATCAGGTTCAGCATGTGCTGCGTGCCGGTCAGGTGCAACGCTTCATCACGGGCAATCAGCTTGATGATTTTGGCGTTGCCTTCCATCAGTTCGCGTTCTGCAAAAGCGAAGGAACAGGCAAAGCTGACGTAGAAGCGAATCGCTTCCAGCGCGTTTACGCTCATCAGACAGATATACAGCTGCTTTTTCAGCGTATGCAGATTTACGGTCACGGTCTTGCCATTAACCTGATGTGTCCCTTCACCCAGCAGATGATAGTAGCTGGTCATCTCAATCAGCGAGTCGTAGTAACCGGAGATATCCTTGGCACGTTTCAGAATCTCTTCGTTCGTTACGATATCGTCAAACACCAGCGACGGATCGTTCACGATATTACGAATGATGTGCGTGTAGGAGCGTGAGTGAATGGTTTCCGAGAACGCCCAGGTTTCCACCCAGGTTTCCAGCTCAGGGATAGAAATCAGCGGCAGCAGCGCCACGTTCGGGCTACGTCCCTGAATCGAATCCAGCAGCGTTTGGTATTTCAGGTTGCTGATGAAGATATGCTTTTCATGATCGGGCAGCGCCTGATAGTCGATGCGATCGCGGGACACGTCGACTTCTTCTGGACGCCAGAAGAAAGACAGCTGTTTTTCGATTAGCTTTTCGAAAATTTCATACTTTTGCTGATCGAAACGCGCCACGTTAACGGACTGACCGAAGAACATCGGTTCTAGCAACTGGTCATTTTTGTTCTGTGAAAAAGTGGTATAGGCCATGAGTCTCTCCAAAAAAATGCCGGGAGCATTTTTTAACGTCGCTTGTGAAGGCCCATAAGGGGCGGGCTGCGACGCCTGCTATAAAAGATGAAAGGCTGCATCGGCAGCCTTTCATTAATTGGCTTAAATCTTACACGCGCCGCCTTCGCAGCCGTCGTCCTGTGGTTCTGCTAACAGGTCATCTTGTACGTCTTCAGCGCCGTCACGGGTGTTTTGGTAATACAGCGTTTTAACACCAAATTTGTAGGCCGTGACCAGATCTTTCAGCAGCTGTTTCATCGGTACTCGACCTGATGGGAAACGTGACGGATCGTAATTGGTGTTGGAGGAGATCGCCTGATCGACAAACTTCTGCATCAGACCAACCAGTTGCAGATAGCCGTCGTTACTTGGCATATCCCACAGCAGTTCGTAAGCATCTTTCAGCGTTTCGTACTCTGGCACCACTTGGCGCAGAATGCCGTCTTTGGATGCTTTGACGCTGATATGGCCGCGCGGTGGTTCAATACCGTTGGTGGCGTTGGAGATCTGAGATGACGTCTCAGACGGCATCAGCGCCGACAGCGTGGAGTTACGCAGACCGTACTCTTTGATGTCGTTACGCAGCGCTTCCCAGTCGAGGTGCAGCGGTTCGTTACAGATCGCATCCAGATCGCGCTTATAGGTATCGATAGGCAGAATACCCTGCGAATAGGTGGTTTCATTGAACCACGGGCAAGCACCTTGTTCGCGTGCCAGCACATTCGACGCCTTCAACAGGTAGTACTGAATAGCTTCAAACGTTTTGTGTGTCAGGCCGTTGGCGCTGCCATCGGAGTAACGCACGCCATTTTTCGCCAGATAGTACGCGAAGTTGATCACGCCAATCCCCAGTGTGCGGCGACCCATTGCGCCACGCTCTGCCGCTGTAATCGGGTAATCCTGATAATCCAGCAGGGCATCCAGCGCACGCACGGCCAGCGTCGCCAGCTCTTCCAGATCGTCTAAGCTGTTGATGGCGCCGAGGTTGAAAGCAGACAGCGTACACAGCGCGATTTCACCGTTTTCATCGTTCACGTCGTTCAGCGGCTTGGTCGGCAGTGCGATTTCCAGACACAGGTTGGACTGGCGAACGGGTGCAACCTGCGGATCGAACGGGCTGTGTGTGTTGCAGTGGTCAACGTTCTGAATATAGATGCGGCCCGTAGAAGCACGTTCCTGCATCATCAGGGAGAACAGTTCGACCGCTTTGATGCGCTGTTTGCGGATGCTGTCATCCTGCTCATATTGCACATACAGGCGCTCAAACTCATCCTGATCGGCGAAGAACGCGTCGTACAGCCCCGGTACGTCAGACGGGCTGAACAGCGTGATGTCCTCACCTTTTACCAGACGCTGATACATCAGTTTGTTCAACTGCACGCCGTAGTCGAGGTGACGAACGCGGTTGCCTTCTACGCCACGGTTGTTTTTCAGCACCAGCAGACTTTCCACTTCCAGATGCCACAGCGGATAGAACAGCGTGGCAGCCCCGCCGCGTACGCCGCCCTGAGAGCAGGATTTCACCGCTGTCTGGAAGTGTTTATAGAAAGGAATACAGCCGGTGTGGAATGCTTCACCGCCGCGAATTGGGCTGCCGAGCGCACGAATACGGCCCGCGTTGATGCCGATACCGGCACGCTGGGAAACGTATTTTACGATCGCGCTGGAGGTCGCGTTGATGGAATCCAGACTGTCGCCGCATTCGATCAGCACGCAAGAGCTGAACTGACGCGTTGGCGTACGCACGCCCGCCATGATTGGCGTCGGCAGAGAAATTTTGAACGTAGAGATTGCGTCATAAAAACGTTTAACGTAATCCAGACGCGTCTCACGTGGGTAGCCGGAGAACAGACAGGCGGCGACCAGAATGTACAGGAACTGGGCGCTTTCGTAGATATCACCGGTGACGCGGTTTTGTACCAGGTATTTCCCTTCCAGCTGTTTTACCGCCGCATAGGAGAAATTCATGTCACGCCAGTGATCGATGAAAGCGTCCATCTGGGCGAATTCTTCCGGGCTATAGTCTTCCAGCAGGTGTTTGTCGTACTTGCCCAGTTCTACCATCTTGGTGACGTGAGTCAGCAGAGCAGGCGGCTCAAACTGGCCGTAGGCTTTCTTACGCAGATGGAAGATAGCCAGACGTGCAGCCAGATATTGATAATCCGGGCTTTCGCGAGAGATCAGATCGGCGGCAGCCTTAATGATGGTTTCATGGATATCAGAGGTTTTGATGCTGTCATAAAACTGAATGTGTGAACGCAGTTCGACCTGAGAAACGGAGACATTGTGTAAACCTTCTGCGGCCCAGGTAATGACGCGGTGGATTTTATCCAAATTGATTTTTTCTTTACTGCCATCGCGTTTGGTAACGAGCAAGCTCTGGTTCATGTTGGGATTTACCTGTTGGTGAAAATAAAAAATATCCCCTGTTTATTCACAGAATTGCCTCTGTGACTAACTCTGTGGATAAATACTAGATATAGATATTTTTTGATAAATGGCTACTACATGGTGAGTATTCTAGTCTGGATTCGTTTGAGTACAAGGCTTGATTTTGGTGTTAATTTCAGGGTGCCAAACCGTTGGTTTCTCGAAATCCTGATTTTGTAAGGGCTAAGAGGATGTCAATATTCTGTAAAAAAAATAAGTCGTAGTCATTTTGTTGGTTTTTCAGGTAAAACCTGGAAAATTGCGCGGTGAAAAACCACGCAATTTTTAAGAGTATTCTTAATCGGTTCTATTTATCGTGGCGAGTGTGCAGCATGTAGTTCACGTCCACGTTTGGACCCAGTTTAAAATGGTCCGTCAGCGGGTTGTAGTGCAGCCCGGTGATATGCTTTTCACGCAGTGGTGTGCTGTCAACCCAGTGCATCAGTTCTGCTGGTCGAATGAACTTCTTAATGTCGTGCGTGCCGCGCGGCACCATTTTTAGCACGTACTCCGCACCGATAACGGCCATCATCCACGCTTTCGCATTGCGGTTGATGGTGGAGAAAAAGACGTGCCCGCCGGGTTTGACCAATCTGGCGCAGGCCTGCACCACGGATTGCGGGTCAGGAACGTGCTCCAGCATTTCCATACAGGTGACGACATCGTAGAGACCCGGATGAGCCTGTGCATGCGCTTCTACCGTTTCCTGCACGTAATCGACGGCGACACCGCTTTCTAATGCATGCAAACGCGCGACCTGCAACGGCTCTGCGCCCATATCGAGCCCGGTGACGTCTGCGCCTTCACGCGCCATGCTTTCGGCCAAAATACCGCCGCCGCAGCCGACATCCAGCACTTTCTTGCCGAACAGGCCTTCCGCGTGCTGCGAAATATAGCCCAGACGCAGCGGATTAATGCGGTGCAAGGGTTTGAATTCACCTTCTAGATCCCACCAGCGTGAGGCGATAGCCTCAAATTTGGCAATCTCCTGATGGTCAACGTTCGGAGTTTGATTTTCTACATTCATGTGTCATCACTGCCTTTCGTCATCTTTATACTGCCGCGAGTATACTCCCTTCGCGCTGCAACGTGCAGCGGTGTCGTTTTTCTCTGCAGAATAAAGGTCCGCTGGGAAAACAGTCTGTTCAGAGCGGAAGGGAGTTTCCCCCGAAACGGCGCTTTGTGATATAATTTTTCACCTTTTGAACAGTTCACCTTATCTGAACGGTTCACTTTTCTGAACACGGGTAGATGCCTAAATAGAGGGATAGCGGCTCCATGAGCGACCTTGCCAGAGAAATCACACCGGTCAACATTGAAGAAGAGCTGAAAAGCTCGTATCTGGATTATGCGATGTCCGTTATTGTCGGGCGTGCATTACCAGATGTTCGTGATGGACTTAAACCGGTACACCGCCGCGTACTGTATGCGATGAGCGTACTGGGCAACGATTGGAACAAACCGTATAAAAAATCCGCCCGTGTCGTCGGGGATGTCATCGGTAAATACCACCCACACGGCGACTCTGCCGTTTATGAAACCATCGTGCGTATGGCGCAGCCTTTCTCACTGCGCTACATGCTGGTTGATGGTCAGGGCAACTTCGGTTCGATTGACGGCGACTCCGCGGCGGCGATGCGTTATACCGAAATTCGCATGTCGAAAATTGCTCATGAACTGCTGGCCGATCTCGAAAAAGAGACGGTCGATTTTGTGCCGAACTATGACGGCACCGAGCAGATTCCTGACGTCATGCCTACGCGTATTCCCAACCTGCTGGTTAACGGTTCTTCCGGTATCGCAGTCGGGATGGCAACGAACATTCCACCGCACAACCTGACGGAAGTCGTGAACGGCTGTCTGGCGTATATCGATGATGAAAACATCAGCCTTGAAGGGTTGATGGAACACATCAAAGGTCCAGATTTCCCCACGGCGGCGATCATCAATGGCCGACGCGGCATTGAAGAAGCCTATCGCACCGGGCGCGGCAAAATTTATATCCGTGCGCGTGCTGAAGTGGAAGCGGACGCGAAAACCGGACGTGAAACCATCATCGTGCATGAAATTCCGTATCAGGTGAACAAAGCGCGCCTGATCGAGAAAATTGCCGAGCTGGTCAAAGATAAGCGTATTGAAGGCATTAGCGCACTGCGTGACGAATCCGATAAAGATGGTATGCGTATCGTCATCGAGATTAAGCGTGACGCCGTGGGCGAAGTGGTCCTGAATAATCTGTATTCCCAGACGCAGCTTCAGACGTCATTCGGCATCAACATGGTCGCTCTGCATCAGGGCCAGCCGAAGATTATGCCGCTGAAGGATATTCTGGTTGCGTTTGTGCGCCACCGCCGCGAAGTGGTGACGCGTCGTACCATTTTTGAACTGCGTAAAGCCCGTGACCGCGCCCATATCCTGGAAGGTCTGGCGATTGCGCTGGCGAACATCGATCCGATTATCGAACTGATTCGCCGTGCTCCGTCACCTGCTGAAGCGAAAGCCTCGCTGATCGCACAGGCGTGGGAACTGGGTAGCGTGGCTGCGATGCTGGAACGTGCGGGCGATGATGCTGCGCGTCCAGAGTGGCTGGAGCCGGAATACGGTATCCGTGACGGTCGCTACTACCTGACGGAACAGCAGGCGCAGGCGATTCTGGATCTGCGTTTGCAGAAGCTGACTGGCATGGAGCACGAGAAGCTGCTGGATGAATATAAAGCGCTGCTGGCGGAAATTGCCGAGCTGCTTTATATCCTCAATAGCCCTGAGCGCCTGATGGAAGTCATCCGCGAAGAGCTGGAAGCGATCAAAACGCAGTACAGCGACGAACGTCGTACGGAAATCACGGCGAACACAGCTGACATCAACATCGAAGATCTGATCAACCAGGAAGATGTTGTTGTTACGCTGTCTCATCAAGGTTACGTGAAGTATCAGCCGCTGAGCGATTACGAAGCACAGCGCCGTGGGGGCAAAGGTAAGTCTGCCGCACGTATAAAAGAAGAAGACTTTATCGATCGTCTGCTGGTGGCGAACACCCACGATACGATTCTGTGCTTCTCCAGCCGGGGTCGTCTGTACTGGATGAAGGTGTACCAACTGCCGGAAGCCAGCCGTGGCGCACGTGGTCGCCCGATCGTTAACCTGCTGCCGCTTGAAGCGGATGAACGTATTACCGCGATTCTGCCGGTACGTGAATACGAAGAAGGCCGCCACATCTTCATGGCAACTGCGAGCGGTACCGTGAAGAAAACGGCGCTGACGGAATTCAGCCGTCCACGTAGTGCGGGGATCATCGCAGTTAACCTGAACGAGGGTGACGAGCTGATTGGTGTTGACCTGACCGACGGTAGCGATGAAGCGATGCTGTTCTCTGCGGAAGGCAAAGTGGTTCGCTTCTCCGAGCAGGCGGTGCGTTCCATGGGCCGTACGGCAACGGGCGTTCGTGGTATCAATCTGCAAGGCGAAGATCGCGTCGTTTCTCTGATCATTCCTCGCGGCGAAGGCGATATCCTGACCGTCACGCAAAATGGCTTTGGTAAGCGTACCGCCGTGAGTGAGTACCCGACCAAGTCGCGCGCGACGAAAGGGGTTATCTCTATCAAGGTCAGCGAACGTAACGGTAAAGTGGTTGGCGCGGTTCAGGTTGATGCCGCAGACCAGATCATGATGATCACCGATGCGGGAACGCTGGTGCGGACGCGCGTGTCTGAAGTCAGTATCGTTGGCCGTAACACGCAGGGTGTCACGCTGATTCGTACGGCGGAAGACGAACATGTTGTCGGCCTGCAACGCGTTGCCGAGCCGGTAGAAGATGAAGAGTTGGATGGCGTGGTCAAAGTTGAAGGTGAAGTTGCCGAAGACGATGATGCTATCGACGACATTGATGGCGATGATGATATCGCTGAAGATGACGAATAAGCCTTTTCATTAAACCGGAATGAGTAGAGTAAGCCAGCGCGATGCGCTGGCTTTTTTTATCGACTCTCGGTAGTGTATCAGCCAACTGGTTCTTCCATTATTCAACGGTATCCATTTGAAATATCTCGCCTCATTCCAGACCACATTAAAGGTGTCCCGCTATTTATTTCGGGTTCTGGCGGTCATGCTGTGGGTATTGGGTGCGCTGATATCCGTTTTTTATGTCACTAAAGTATTGAATGAAAAAGAATCGGAGCTGCGGCAGGAGTATAACCTCAGCTTTGATCAGTCGCAGGGTTACATCCGACATGCGTCGGATATTGTGCGCGAACTCCAGTATCTGGCGGCAAATCGCCTGATGCTGGCAAGAGAAAAGGCAGAGCCGCCAGCGGAAGGGGGCCCCGGTGTCTCCGTTTATGCGCTGGCTCCCGGCGCAACCTGTTCCACGCAATATGGCGGAAATGCGGCCCTGCTCTCATTGAGCCATTTTTTCAACGGCTGGCAGGATAATTTCTCTGCCGTCTACGATCTTAACCGGGTCTTTTTTGTCGGTGGCGATCGGCGCTGCATGGTTGATTTTGGCATCCGTAACCAGTCGCTCGACCGTGATAACTTGCTTAAAAATGTGCAGGATCGGTTTCAGGATCAGAAAAAGAGTCGTACCCAAACTGGACGCGATGAAACGGTCTATTGGATTACCCCTGCCTCTATCCCCGATGTTGGCTATTTATATGCACTGACGCCGATTTATGTGGATAACAAGCTGGAAGTCATCATGGGGATTGAACAGACGATTCGTCTGGATGATTTTGTCACCATGGGTAAATTTCCGATCAGTGCCCGGCTGCTGGATCAATATAATCAGGTTGTTTTGCAGTTTTCCGATGATAAAGAGCGTTACGCTTCCTCGGTAGACGGCTATCCCTCCGATCATAATTATTTTGGCTATGTGAATGGGTATGATGAACTCATTCTGAAGAAATCGCTGCCGCCGACGTCATTCAGCATCGTGTACTCGCTGCCGTTGAAGGTGCTGCTCTCCCATATCAGCGCCTTGATGATCAACATGCTGGTGCTGAATATGCTATCGGCTATCTTGCTGTTTGTACTGGCGCTGGTGTTTGAGCGGAAAATGCTGTTGCCAGCGGAAGTGAATGCGTTCCAGTTGGAAGAAAACGAGCAGTTTAACCGCAAGATTGTCGCATCGGCACCCGTAGGCATTTGTATCCTGCGTATTAATGACGGCACGAACATCCTCAGTAACGAATTGGCGCATAACTATCTCAACCTGCTTACGCACGAGGATAGGCTGCGCATTACCCGCATCATTTGCGAGCAGCAGTCCAAGTTTGTGGATGTCATGACGAGCCGCAATCATCACCTGCAAATCAGCTTTGTCCATTCGCGCTATCGTAATGAAAACGTGGCGATTTGTGTGCTACTGGACGTCAGCGCGCGCGTCAAAATGGAAGAGTCGCTACAGGAAATGGCGAATGCCGCCGAGCAGGCAAGCCAGTCTAAATCGATGTTCCTTGCCACCGTCAGCCATGAATTGCGTACGCCGCTGTACGGGATTATCGGTAACCTCGATTTACTGCAAACCAAATCGCTGCCGCAGGATGCCAATCGTCTGGTTGCCGCGATGAACAACTCTTCCTCACTTCTGCTGAAAATCATCAGCGATATCCTCGATTTTTCCAAGATTGAGTCGGAGCAGTTGAAGATCGAAGCGTGTGAATTTGCGCCGCATGAGGTTATTAGCCACATCACCAGCAACTACCTCCCGCTGGTGGTCAAGAAACGCCTGACGCTGTACTGCTTTATCGATCCCAATGTGCCAGTTAGCCTGTTCGGCGATCCTGTACGTTTGCAGCAGGTG
This sequence comes from Pectobacterium jejuense, assembly GCF_026800125.1. Lineage (NCBI taxonomy): Bacteria > Pseudomonadati > Pseudomonadota > Gammaproteobacteria > Enterobacterales > Pectobacteriaceae > Pectobacterium > Pectobacterium jejuense. The sequence continues at coordinate 29,013 of NZ_JAPQKX010000007.1, forward strand.
TTATCTAACCTGTTGAGTAATGCCATCAAATTTACGGACACGGGCTGCATCATTTTCGAAGTCGGCTGCCGCGATGGTTATCTGGAATTTGTGGTGCGTGATACCGGTGTGGGCATTCAACCTCGCGAGGCGGTGAAGCTGTTTGACCCGTTCTTCCAGGCCGGAAGCGGTGTTCAGCGGCATTTTCAGGGCACGGGCTTAGGGCTGGCGATTTGTGAAAAGCTGGTCAATCTGATGGATGGAGACATTACCATCGAGTCGGAACCTGGGCTCGGCAGCCTGTTTGGCGTCAGGATTCCGCTGTATAAAGCGCGCTATGCGCCAGCGGCGATCAACGCCAGCCTGCAAGGTAAGACATGCTGGCTGAGGATACGCAATGCCAGGCTGGAGGCTTATCTGCTGACGCTGTTGCAGGATCAGGGGCTCCATGTGGCGCGTTATCAGAATCAAACCGTGTCGCCTGATGATGTGATGATTAGCGATTACGCGTCAGAAGAGGACATTAACGTTCGGGCGCATATCGTGATGAGTGGCTCGCATACCGGGTTAGCACAGGAAGTGAGCGGCGGCCACTGGGTGCAAGGGACGTCCACACCTCAACATCTGCCGGATTTGCTGGAGAAAATCTATCGTTCAGAAAGCGAGGATAGACATCGCATCGAAATTTCACCGCCGCTGACCAGCTACGTACGGGCTGAGAATGGCGACATTATGATTCTGGTGGTTGACGATCACCCCATCAACCGTCGACTGCTGGCGGACCAGCTCAATTCTCTGGGTTATCAGGCGATGACGGCGAATGATGGCGTAGATGCACTGGGCGTATTGAGTAAAAACCACATCGATATCGTGCTGACGGATGTCAACATGCCGAATATGGATGGTTATTTGTTCACACGACGTATGCGCGAGCAGGGGTTACGTTTCCCGGTTATCGGCGTGACGGCAAATGCGTTGGCGGAAGAAAGAGAGCGTTGCCTCGGGGCTGGGATGGATCACTGTTTGTCAAAACCGGTTACGCTGGATACGTTACAGCAGTCGTTGGCACATTACAGTAACATAGTGCGTCAGGCGAGAACCTCTGAGGAATAACCTGCACCAGCGGCTGCCGGTGCAGGAGAGGAAAGGCTTAGTCTACCTGCGTCGCGCCGCCGTTAACGGAGGACAGGTAATTCAGCAGGGCGATATCGTTCTCGACGCCTAGCTTGGTCATGGCTGATTTCTTCTGGCTACTGATCGTTTTGATACTGCGATTCAGTTTTTTGGCGATTTCGGTAACCAAAAAGCCTTCTGCAAACAAGCGCAGTACTTCACTTTCTTTCGGGGACAGACGTTTGTCGCCGTAGCCGCTGGCGCTGATTTTCTCCAGCACTTTGGATACGCTGTCCGGCGTGAATTTCTTCCCTTTTTGCAGGGCAGCCAGCGCTTTGGGTAAATCGGTCGGCGCACCCTGTTTCAATACGATGCCTTCGATATCCAAATCCAACACCGCGCTCAGAATGGCCGGATTATTGTTCATGGTAAGAACAATAATAGAAAGGTGAGGAAAATGGCGCTTAATGTATTTAATGAGGGTAATACCGTCGCCGTATTTATCGCCTGGCATGGATAAATCGGTGATTAAAACATTAGCGTCCAGCTTAGGTAGGTTATTGATCAGTGCTGTTGAGTCTTCAAATTCGCCAACCACATTGACCCATTCAATCTGCTCAAGCGATTTTTTGATGCCAAAAAGGACAATAGGATGGTCGTCGGCAATAATTACGTTTAAGTTACTCATCGTTTTGGTTACTCATCTTGTTGGCTACCTTGCTGCCCTTTAGGTTCTTCTGGGGATAGTAATGCACTGACAAACCTCTCGATTTCATGAAGGTTAGCCTCAATCTGTTCACTATCATGCGCGGTAATATGCTGTTCAAGCTGTTCACACAACTGTTTGCCAGGATGCAGATTAAGCATGGCAAACACGCCTTTCAGCCGGTGTGCCGTCTGCGAAAGCGACGGAAAATCGCCTGCTTCCACTTCAGTATACAGCCTCTTTAAATCATCCGGTACTGTCTCCACGAACAGCGAATAATAGTCGCTTGCTGCCAATTGCGCGGCGTAAAATTCGACATTATCCGGTTCCCCTTCCTGTAGCGCATCGGGTGATGTTTCCAGTTGTAGCTCAATCAGCTTAAGTAATGCCTCCAGCAGGAGGTGGCTGATATTATAATTCACCCGTAAACGGCGCGGGCCCAAAGGCGTTACTGTGTCATCGTCATGACTCAACAGCAGCGTGTAATCTGCTTTTTTCTCCGGGTCGTCAGTCATGCAGATATCTGCTTCCTGATTAATCTGGCGTTCATCGCTAACCAGATAATTCGCACCCCAGCCCGTCAGCATATTGCCGACAATATGCTGTACTTCATCAGACGTCACATCTAGCAGAACGGTAATACCATCCAGCAGTTTTTCTTCCTCAACGGGAAGCGCTTCCGGCTCCAGTTTTAGCGTCAGAATATAGTGTGTGCCTAATCCGGCCTTACTGTTGATCGTTAACGCACCGCCCAGTTTATTACAGAGTTGATTGCACAAAAATAAGGTCAATCCTGAATTTTGTCCGAAACGATCGGATGTCGCAGGATGCAGGAAAGGGTGTCGAATATTTTCCTGCTCTTTGCCTGAAACATTCGTTCCCGTATCGCTGATCTGAATAATCAGCGTATCCGACTCATTATTTTTTCTATCAATCGACACCGTAATCTTGCCGTAATCCGTATTGGTCACCGAATAATTCAGCAGCAGCGCCAGCGTCTTTTTCAACAGCTCGACATCGCCCACGTAGGTTTGATTCATATCCAGATTGTAATGATGGAATAGGGTCAGACCTTTTTGATTCAATCGCGGCAGCAGCTCAAGGAGAACATGGTCGATAGCCGTCAGCAGTGAAAAGCTCTCGTTGACCGCATTCCATTCCTGCGCTTCCAGCTTTTCGTGCAAGGCGATATTTTCCAGCAGCTCGATAGCGCAGCGGGTATCCGCCGTTAGCTGATCCAGCGTGGGTGCCGGTACGGTTGCTGTCTCGCTGTGGCGTAGTGCATGAATATGCTGCCGTAGTGAAATCAGCGGCTGTTTGAATTCGCTGAGCAGGTTTTGGAATAACCGTTTTCTGGCATGAATATTCTTTTCGTATTCACGCTGGGCGAGCAGCAGTTTGCGCTGTACCAGAATCTCTTTATCCTGTTCACGCAGCAGGAAGAGGCAATAGTCAGGCGAATATTGGCTGCGGATTTGGCGGATTTCATACATCTCATTATTAATTGTGACCTGAATGACCCCTTGATGCTCGTCCGCCATATTGGTGATTTTTTGCAGGCTCAGGTGCGGAAGCAACTGCTCAGCGCGCTCATTCTGTATGACGACTTTATTGCTGCTGAAATCATAAAGCAGCACGCCCATCGGGATTCTGCCCGTTGTTTCGCGGTAAACATCCAGCGTCTTTTCCAACTGACGAGAGACATCCTCGCCGGGACGCACATACTGCCGACGGAAAAGATAAAAGCCGACGATGGACAAACTCAGCAGGACCAGATTCAACAGCAGAAGCCAGATGTTATTACGCAATGAATCAATAATCAGGGCTTTTACAGGCATCTGAAAAACGATTTTTATCGGTGCATTCACGAGCGTGGCGGAGATTTCAAGATTCGAGCCATGAAGCTGAACGTCAGCCGTACCTTCGCCATTATTGTTGTCCATATTGCTGGCCGCTGGCGTATCCGGCTTCAGCATAAGATGCTCACGCGGAATGGTGTCTGGGATTAAATCGTTAATCGGTAAATCGAACGCCAGAATCGTCGCCAGATGACCCGGCTGATTGAATGTGGTGCGCAGCGTAAAATAGTAGTCGTTATAGAAGCGTAATTTACGCAGCGGGGAAAAACTTTCGCGTTCGTCTAATACATTCGCCTGTTGCAGCATTTCCGTCCGGCGGGCTTCGGCGATGACCGTAATATAATTACCACGGAACTGCGAGGAGATATCTTTCAGCGTCTGCGTGGAAATCATCGTCAGGCTGTTGTCGATACCATTCAGATAATACATGGAATAGACGCTATTCTCCGCGCCCCAGAGAATATCAAGGTAACGTGATATCCGGCGAACCGAGGTCAGTGTGTTTTTATCGTGTTGCCCAAAAATCAGCGCGTCCGTTTTCTGACCGTTTTTTTCTACGTAGAAAACATTCGGCATTAAATTAATGGCGGTAATGTTGGTGTCGCTACCGGCTGGTTCGCTGTTCAGGCTGCCGTATATTTGATAGGTGAAAAAACGATAGGTATCGACGCGTTTTTGTATGCCCTGAGCGATGGTCGTCAGAGAATGTTTTTTGTCCGTCAGCAAATCGTTGATGTAGTTATAGCCAAACGTTCCGGTAATCAGGAGCGAGAGCACCGTAAGGAGTGAAAAATAACGCAGGATCATGGCTGGCATCAATTAACGCTCCTGATTAGCGGATAACGGCACGGGCGCTGGCGCTAACGCCCAGCAATAGCAGTGCGACAAACCCGAATGCGGTAGCCAAATTGCTGAACTGTGCAATAAAGCCAAGAATGGTCGGGCCGATCAGAATACCTGCATAGCCTACGGTAGTAATGGAGGCGATGGCCAGATTCGGCGGCATGATCTTTTGATTCCCCGCTGCGCTGAAAAGGATCGGCACCACATTTGATGCGCCGATACCCACCATCACAAAGCCAAGAATGGCGGTGATCGGATTATCAATGCTGATCGTTAACACCAGGCCAAGTGCGGCGCAGAGGCTGCCACCGGTCAGAATCGCGTAGCGGCCGAGTGCATTAACGATGCGATCGCCGTTCAGTCTGCCTAGCGTCATCGCGACGGAAAACGCCGCATAGCCCATGCCCGCCTGCGCGCCGCTCAGGTTGCGTTCAACCGTTAAAAAGAGGGCGCTCCAGTCCAGTATGGACCCTTCGGCTAAGAACATGATGAAGCACAGTGAGCCAATAAACATCACCCAGCCGCGCGGGATAACAAACAGCGGGCCACCCTCATCTTGATTTGTGGTGCGCAGCAGGTGTTTGTGTGCCGTTGCCATAGCGATCAGCATAAGGGCGACAATCGCCAGAATTGCCATCAGCGGAGACAGGCCAAGCCACAGCAGGGCGCTGACGCCGCCTGCGCCGACAATCCCCCCGATGCTAAAGAAACCATGAAAACCGGACATCATCGCCCGACCACTGGCCCGTTCGACGATGACAGCCTGAATGTTCATCGCGACATCAATCATCCCCATGGACGCGCCGAAAAAGAGCAGCGTGATCGCCATCAGAGGCAGCGTTTCTGCCTGCGTCAGTGCGGGCAATACCAGACAAAGCAGTGCGCTTGCCAGCAAAATAACGCTGCGGCACCCCAGTTTACTGGTGAGAAAACCGGTCAGCGGCATGGCTAGGAGCGAGCCAATACCGAGAGAAAGCAGCAACATCCCCAAAGAGGCATCACTGATAGCCAGCCGCGTTTTGACAAAGGGTACCAGCGGTGCCCAGGAAGCCATAGCAAAGCCCGCAACAAAGAAAACGATGCGCGTGGCTGCCTGTGCTTTCTTGCCTGGCAGATTCTGATTAATGCATAACGGGTTGGAATTCAGTGTTGTACTCATCCTGATGAGGCTATCCGGTCGACGTAACAAAGGCCTATTTTTACCATAGTTAGCGGTCTGAATGGAAAGAATCCTGGTGTACGGTTTTGGCGCGAGGGCAGAAGGGGGGGCAGGGGGAGTGGCGCGGGCAAAAAAATGCCGATTAGATAATCGGCAAAAGAATCGGTCAATTGAAGCAATAATGATGATGGAGTGGGATTTTAAAGCGATGCGCGCGACCCGTTTTGCCGTTTGGTGCGATTTCAGCCTGTGCTCGCCGTTATGGTCTTGCGTAACCTCTCACCCACGACGTGTTTTTTTCCCGTATAATCCCCTACTTTGTGTTAGGTCTCCGGGGTAACGGTGAAACAACTTTCCGACTTGCTGCGGCATTTGCAGCAGGATTTGCGCGAGCCACAGCCTGAACGCGCAGGTTTCAGACAAATAACGCGTTCGTTGACCCTCAGCGACGCGTCTGAGCTATTGCCGTGGCTGGCGACCCAGCCAGTGTACCCCCAGTTCTATTGGCAGCATCGTCAGGATCGTGAAGAAGCCGCCGTGTGCGGCAACGTGTGCGGATTTCGCCACATTCAGGATGCTGAGGCATTCCTTGTTCAGCAGCAGTGCGATCCCGATGTGCGCATCTGGGGGCTGAACGCGTTTAATCAAACGAAAGAGGACGGTGCTGCTTCACCCGGCTACCTGTTTTTGCCTCGTGCGGAACTGCGGCGTCAGGATGAGATGCTCAGCCTGAGTATTAACCTGTTCAGTGACACCTCATTGCAGCAGGATGCCATTGAAGCCTCTGCGTTTATTAACCTGCTTCTGCCACCCGCTCCGCAGCCTCTTTTGCATGCGGAAGTGCAATCCGTCGGTCATCAGCCGGAGCGTCAGGGATGGATCGATTTGCTCCAGCGAGCGCTGCATGACATCAATGCCGGGCTGATGGAAAAAGTGGTTCTGGCGCGGGCGACCACGCTAACGCTGACGCAACCGCTACAGGCCACCACCTTCATGGCCGCCAGCCGAGCGGCAAATCACCACTGTTTCCATTTCATGTTGGCACACGATGCGCGTCATGCGTTTCTCGGCTCCAGCCCAGAACGGCTTTACCGCCGCCGGGGTAGCGAACTGGAAACCGAGGCGCTGGCGGGGACGGTGGCAAGCGATCGCGATGCACGCAAAGCCGCGGAGCTGGCCGACTGGCTGATGAATGACACCAAAAATCAGTGCGAGAACATGCTGGTGGTGGATGATATTTGTCAGCGATTACAGCAGTCCGCGCTGTCGTTGGATGTGATGCCGCCGGAAATTGTGCGCCTGCGCAAAGTACAGCATCTGCGCCGTACCATTCACGCCACGCTGCGCACTTCATCCGATAGCGCGTGCCTGAATGCGTTACAGCCCACGGCAGCCGTCGCGGGTCTGCCGAGGCAAGAGGCTCGCCGTTTTATTGCTGAACATGAACCGTTTAAACGTGGCTGGTATGCGGGTTCCGCAGGTTACCTTTCGCGTCAGCAGTCTGAATTCAGCGTGGCGCTACGTTCGGCCGAAGTGCGGGATCATGTTTTAACGCTTTATGCCGGTGCCGGAATTGTGGCGGCTTCTGATCCAGAACAAGAATGGCAGGAGTTAGAAAACAAAGCCGCAGGGCTAAGATCCCTGTTAGACGGTGATATGTCATAGTTTTGTTTTATGGTTGTTGTGCGAGGTACTGGTTTATATCAAAGTCAGCGTGATAAAAAAAAATATAATAAGGCTGATCTCGATGTTTGCTGAAGGGCAACCAGGCCGACAACAGTTTGATCATTATTATTTGCTTAATACCTTAAATAATTCGAGTTGCGTGAAGGCGACGACCGCATGAACGCCAGGAGCTTACTCAGGTAAGTGACTGGGGTGAGCAAGATAAGCCGACGCACAGGCAGCTTGAAGCATAACGGGTATCACCTGCAACCTGAGTTGTTGAGTACAACATGTCAACAAGTGTATTTAATCGCCGCTGGGCTACATTACTGCTGGAATCGCTGACCCGCCACGGTGTCCGGCATGTCTGCATCGCGCCTGGTTCTCGTTCCACCCCGCTGACGCTGTCTGCGGCGGATAATCACGCACTGATTTGCCACACGCATTTCGATGAGCGGGGGCTTGGGCATCTGGCGCTGGGGCTGGCAAAAGCCTCGCGTGAACCGGTTGCGATTATCGTGACGTCAGGCACCGCTGCCGCGAACCTTTATCCAGCCATCATCGAAGCGGGGCTGACCGGCGAACGCTTGGTGGTTCTGACGGCCGATCGCCCGCCGGAACTGATTGACTGCGGTGCGAATCAGGCGATTCGCCAACATGCACTGTATGCTTCACACCCTACGCTGGCGCTGGATTTACCGCGCCCCACGCCCGACATTCCGGCTAGCTGGCTGGTTTCCTCTGTGGATAGCGCAATGGCGCGACTGACGCACGGCGCGCTGCACATTAATTGCCCCTTTGCCGAACCACTGTACGGTGCCGATGACGGCACGGCGTATCAGGATTGGCTGATGACGCTGGGCGACTGGTGGAACAGCCGTGAACCCTGGCTGCGTGAAATGCGCCAAAGTACGTTGGTAGTGCAGCCGGACTGGCCGCAGTGGCGACAGAAGCGGGGCGTTGTCCTCGCTGGCCGTGTGACGCCAGAACAAGGCGCATGCCTCGCCGCGTGGGCGAACGAACTGGGCTGGCCGCTGATTGGTGATGTCCTGTCGCAAAGCGGGCAGCCGTTGCCCTGTGCGGATATTTGGCTGGCGCATCCTGATGCAGCGGATCGCTTACGGCAGGCGGAAATTGTCCTGCAGTTCGGCGGCAGCCTGACCGGTAAGCGTTTGCTGCAATGGCAGGAACAGTGCCAGCCGCAAGAATTCTGGTTAATTGACGATTTGCCGGGACGGTTGGATCCGGCGCATCATCGCGGACGTCGTCTGGTGGCGGACGTGGGCGAATGGCTGTCTGCGCATCCGGCACATAAACAAGCACCGTGGGCGGATTTGTTGGCGGATATTGCCGACAAAACGCAGCGGCAGATCGACGCGCATCTGGCTTCCCGTTTTGGTGAAGCGCAGCTGGCGCAGCGCATACCAGCGCTGTTGCCGCCGGACGGACAGTTATTTGTCGGCAACAGCCTTGTGGTTCGCTTGATCGATGCGCTGGCGCAGCTCCCGCAGGGATACCCGGTGTACGGTAATCGCGGTGCCAGCGGTATTGATGGCCTGATCTCCACGCTGGCTGGTGTACAGCGTGCCACGTCAAAAGCTACGCTGGGCATCGTCGGCGATCTTTCCGCGTTATACGATTTGAATGCGCTGGCGCTGCTGCGTCAGGCTCCCGCACCGCTGGTGTTGATCGTGGTAAACAATAACGGCGGCCAGATATTTTCCCTGCTGCCGACGCCGGTTGCACAGCGCGAAGCGTTTTACTGCATGCCACAAAATGTGGAGTTCGGCCACGCGGCAGCGATGTTTGGCCTGAATTACCTGCGCGCCGAGAGCTGGGAACAGCTGGCGAATACGGTGGCGGATTGCTGGACTCAGGGCAGCGTCACGCTGTTGGAAGTGGTGGTTGAGCCTAAAGACGGTGCGGAGACGCTCAATGAACTGGTCGCTCAGGTGGCGACGTGGGCGCACTAGAGTTTCAGAGGCCTGATTTTCAGGGGCCAAGTTTTCAGGTGATAAGTTGCCGGAAAGTGACGCATGGCGCGGTGGCGCCGGGGCAGCCGTGGCTGGTGTGTCTACATGGTTTATTAGGCAGCGGCGAAGACTGGCTGCCTGTTTTGCCGTTTTGTCGTGACTGGCCGGTGCTGCTGGTGGATTTACCCGGACACGGTGCGTCGCGAACGATTTCCACAACAGATTTTGCCGATGTCAGCCGCCAGTTAAGTAAGACGCTGTTGGATCAAGGCATTGAGAATTACTGGCTGCTAGGCTATTCGCTCGGTGGGCGTATCGCGATGTATCACGCCTGCAACGGACAGCATGACGGCATGCTGGGGCTGCTGGTCGAAGGCGGTCATCCTGGTCTGGCAACGCCGGAGCTGCGTACGGAACGTATCCAACATGATGCACGCTGGGCGCAGCGATTTCGTCAGGAGCCGTTGCCAGCGGTCCTGCAGGACTGGTATCAGCAGGCGGTGTTTGCCGATCTGGATTCAGCGCAGCGTGAACAGTTGATCGCGCGTCGCAGCGCGAATCAGGGTGCGTCCGTTGCGGCAATGCTGGAAGCCACCTCGCTGGGGCAACAGCCCTTTTTGGCGGAACACCTCCGGCACCTGTCGATACCTTTTGTTTACTTATGCGGTGCCAGCGACGTGAAGTTTCAAACGCTGGCGGCGCAATACGGCCTGCCGTTACTGAGCGTAGCTCAGGCGGGTCATAATGCTCATCAGGCGAATCCAACGGCTTATGCCGAGCGGGTTCGCTCTTTTCTTTTGCATCACGTTAAGGATTGATAACTATGCTTTATCCGAGTGAAGACCTGCTTTACGCACCGATTGAATGGCATGATTGCAGCGGCGACTTTGCCGATATTCTCTACCATAAATCCATCGATGGTATTGCCAAAATCACGATTAACCGTCCTCAGGTTCGCAACGCATTTCGTCCGCAAACGGTAAAAGAGATGATTCAGGCGCTTGATAATGCCCGTCACGACGACGGTATCGGGACGATCATTCTGACCGGCGCTGGCGATAAGGCATTCTGCTCCGGCGGCGATCAGAAAGTACGCGGCGACTACGGCGGTTATCAGGATGACAGCGGTGTGCATCACCTGAACGTGTTGGATTTCCAGCGTCAGATCCGTACCTGTCCGAAGCCGGTTGTTGCGATGGTTGCGGGCTATTCCATCGGTGGCGGACACGTTCTGCACATGATGTGTGACCTGACGATTGCGGCAGAGAACGCCATCTTCGGTCAAACGGGTCCACGCGTCGGTTCCTTCGACGGTGGCTGGGGCGCTTCTTACATGGCGCGCATCGTGGGTCAGAAAAAAGCGCGTGAAATCTGGTTCCTGTGCCGCCAGTACGATGCGGCGCAAGCGCTGGATATGGGCTTGGTTAACACCGTGGTTCCATTGGCAGAGCTGGAAAAAGAAACGGTGCGCTGGTGCCGTGAAATGTTGCAAAACAGCCCGATGGCGTTGCGCTGCCTGAAAGCAGCACTGAACGCAGACTGCGACGGTCAGGCTGGCTTGCAGGAACTGGCGGGTAACGCCACCATGCTGTTCTACATGACGGACGAAGGGCAGGAAGGCCGTAACGCGTTCAACGAAAAACGTCAGCCTGACTTCAGCAAATTCAAACGGAATCCATAATGCGTCAGGTCACTCTCTATCGTTACAGCGTGCCGATGGAAGCTGGAGTGGTGCTGCGCAATCAGCGTTTGAAAACCCGCGATGGGCTTATCGTTCGCCTGCAAGACGGCGAGCGATTGGGCTGGGGCGAGATTGCGCCGCTGCCAGAATTCAGCGTGGAAACGCTGGCAGAGGCGGAATCAGTCGCGCTTGAACAGCTAAAATCGTGGGCGGCAGGGGCGGCATTTTCTGACGAGCTTCCGCCTTCTGTTGCCTTTGGTTTGAGCTGTGCGCAGGCCGAGCTGGATCAGCGTCTGCCGCAGGCGGCGGACTATCGCAAAGCGCCATTGTGCAGCGGCGATCCTGACGAGCTGTTTGACATGCTACAGGCGATGCCGGGCGAGAAAGTGGCAAAGATCAAAGTCGGCCTGTACGAAGCGGTGCGTGACGGCATGATCGTTAACGTGCTGCTGGAAGCCTTGCCGGATCTGAAACTCCGTCTGGATGCCAACCGCAGTTGGACGCGCGCCAAAGCGGACGGCTTTGCCCGCTACGTCGCGCTGTCATTGCGTTCGCGCATTGCCTTTCTCGAAGAGCCTTGCAAAACCCGTGAAGAATCTCGCGAATTTGCGCGGGAAACGGGCATCAGCATTGCCTGGGACGAAAGCGTGCGCGATGCGGATTTTCGGGTAGAAGCCGAGCCGGGCGTGAGCGCGATTGTGATCAAGCCTACGCTGGTCGGCAGTCTCGCACGTTGCCAGCAACTGGTGCAGGAAACGCATCAGGCTGGATTAACGGCGGTGATCAGCTCCAGCATCGAATCTAGCCTAGGCTTAACGCAGCTGGCGCGTCTGGCACACTGGCTGACGCCGGACACGATCCCAGGGCTGGACACGTTGGATCTGATGCAGGCGCAGGTGATTCAACGCTGGCCGGAGAGCGCGTTGCCGCTGCTGGCTGCTGAGCAACTGGACGTGGTATGGCAATCCTGACTGACTGGCCGTGGCGACACTGGGCTAACCAGACGGCGCAGTTTGTTTCTATGAATGAGCCTGTCTCGTTGAATGAGTCAATCGCGCTGATTGACGACGAAACCCGCTGGAGCTGGCAGTCGCTTGCCCAGTGGGTGGATCATCTGGCAGATCATTTCACACAGCAGGGCGTGATGGCCGACAGTACGGTCGCGCTACGCGGGAAAAATAGCGTCCAGATGCTATTCAGCTATTTGGCGCTGTTACAGTGCGGCGTGCGCGTGCTGCCGCTGAATCCACAGCTACCTGATGCACTCACCGAGGCGCTGCTGCCTGCGCTGAATGTGGCGCATGGTCTGTGCCTGAATGATAAACCGTGGCCGAATGCGATACGCACGCTTTCTTTGCCCCCTATTTCTTTGTCATCAGACGCTTCTCCATTAGGCGATACCGAAGAAAATCACTGCATCGACCGAGTACGCTGGCAGACCGATCGGCTGGCGACGCTGACGCTGACATCCGGCTCCAGCGGGATGCCAAAAGCCGCGGTGCATTCATTTGCTGCCCATCTCTCCAGTGCGGAAGGTGTGGTGCAGATGATGGCGTTTTCCTCCAGCGACAGCTGGCTGCTGTCACTTCCGCTCTTCCACGTTTCCGGGCAGGGTATCGTCTGGCGCTGGCTTGCGACTGGGGCAACGCTCGTTGTCCGCGCACATCAGCCTCTGGATCGCGCACTGCGCGATTGCACTCATGCTTCTCTGGTGCCAACACAACTGTGGCGACTGCTGTCAGAGGGGACATTCCCTTCGGCATTGAAGGCCGTATTGCTCGGCGGCGCGATGATTCCGCAGGCGCTGACGCAACAGGCAGAAGCGCGAGGCGTTAGCTGCTGGTGTGGCTACGGTCTGACGGAGCTGGCGTCCACGGTCTGCGCGAAACGTGCTGACGGGCGTTCGGGCGTCGGTATGCCGCTGTTCGGGCGAGAGATCCGGCTGGTGGAGGAGGAAATTCTGCTGCGTGGCAGCACGCTGGCCACTGGCTATTGGCGTGACGGAAAACTGATTCCACTGGTTGATGATGACGGCTGGTTCCACACGCGGGATCGCGGGCTATTCTCCGAAGGTGAGTGGCACATTCTGGGGCGCCTGGATAACCAATTCTTCAGCGGCGGAGAAGGGATTCAACCCGAGAATATTGAAGCCGTACTGTTGGCGCATCCTGACGTTCAACAGGCCTGCATTGTGCCCGTTGATGATGCGGAGTTCGGCCACCGTCCTGTTGCGGTATTGGAGGTGGCACAAGCCACGACGCTTGATGCAATACGCGATTGGCTACAGCCACAGCTTGCCGGATTTCAGCGTCCGGTTGCGTATTATACGCTGCCCGCTGAACTGAAAAATGGTGGGATTAAGCTTTCTCGCCAGCAGGTGAAAAGCTGGGTCAATGCAGTGCACCATTCGCTCAACACAACAGGCGGCGCAGCGCGCTCGTAGGTTAGTTGTCCGGTGCGCTGGTGCCGGATTTCGCCACCTTTCGCGGATGATTGGTCTGATTACTGGCGCTGGTTTCACGATCAAACAGCGCCAGCTTTTCCAGAAACCACATGTCCTGAAATCGCATCGGGCTGTGCCTGTCGGCACTGACTGTGTGAGGGGTATCCATCGTCGTTGCGCGCTTTTCTGTAGCTAATTTTCCTTCTCTCATCATCGTTTCCTTCTGCCTGTCTTATCGTCATCCGTGATGATTACTATTGTTCACTTTGTCTTTTTTGAGCAAATAGGCGGCGCTTATTGCTGCTATTGTCAGCAGCGCTGAAGGCAAACTCTCATGATTACTAAAAGAATAAATCGCTGCTCAGGGCAATTTCATGCTGGAGTGAGGGGGCGTTTCGGGTAGAATCGGCAACGATAACACCTTTACACGCGCGTTTAACGACGGTTTTTAAGGATATTGAAAATGAAAAAGTTTGTGATTGCCTGTGCGGGAAGCTTGTTACTTGCAAGTGCTTCTGTACATGCCATTAGCCTTTCCGGGGAAGCAGGTCGCGATTACGCTGGTGCCAGTGCAGGCTTCGGTCTGGGCATTCCTGGGCTTGCGGGCAATGTGAGCTATGCCCACGGCGACAACAACAATGATGTATACGGCTTCGGTCTGGGATACACCATTCCTGTTGGCCCGCTCAAGCTGACTCTGGGTGGAAAAGCGCTGTACCTGAATCAGGATCACGGCAATGATGGCTATGGCGTAGCATTGGGCGGTGGCGTGCAGTGGCCGCTGAGCCGTCAGTTCTCGCTGTATGGTGAAGGTTACTATTCACCGGATGCCTTCTCCAGCCATGTCGACCACTATGTGGAAGGGAAAGCAGGCGTCCGCTGGCAGGTGTTTGCACCGCTGAGCGTTGATGTCGGTTACCGCTACATCAATATGGCGCGTGAGAACGGCCCAGATAACAGACTGGCGGATTCTGCCTATATTGGCGTTGGTCTGAACTTCTAATCGCTGGTTCGAAAGAAAAAAGAGCGTGAATGCTGAGTTCACGCTCTTTTTTTATGACGGACAAAGATGTCCGCCACCCTGCGGGCCGTCGCAAACGACGTTGAAAAACGCTCCCAGCGTTTTTTTATGCGCGGAAGGTTAGCTGATTGACGGTAGCCAGCCTGCCACCATCGCCAGTTGGATCAGGATAATCGCGACGCCGCTGGCGAAGACCATTGCCAGGACCGGCGCGCCACCGCGTGTTGCGCGTATTTCAGGGCGTTGTTTGCGTACCTGCCAGCTCAGCAGAACGGGAATAAGCAGTGCCAGTACAGCCAGCGCAATCGCCGCATAGCCTAGCGCCATCACAAACCCTTGCGGGTAAAAGAGGGCAAATACCAGCGGGGGAATAAAGGTCAGCAAGCCCGTTTGCGCGCGCCCGATGACGCTATTTTTACGTTTAAACAGATCGGCTAAATAATCGAACAGCCCAAGCGCCACGCCGAGGAAAGAGGTCGCCAGCGCCAGATCGGCAAACAGGTGGACGGCCAGTTCAACGTGCGGAGAGGCAACCAGCGTGCGAATAGCCTGCATCAACCCATTCAATCCCGCCTGATCGGCCAAAATAGCGTTGAATGTTGAAGAGCTGAGGCTGCCCAGCATCACGAGCTGCCAGAAAATGTAGGCAATCAGCGGTATTACGCTACCGATAAGGAATATTCGGCGCAGCTTACGGCTGTCTCCACCCATGTAGTGCACGATGCTGGGGATACTGCCGTGAAAGCCGAATGAGGTCAGAATGACGGGTAATGCCGAGAGCGTCAGACCCTGTTGCAGCGGCAGCGTTAAGAGGTTGACGCGCTGAATATGCGGCACCATGACGGCCAGCATGATGACAAGCATCAGGACTTTTCCGCTAAACAGGATGCGGTTAAATAAATCGACAGAGGATGTACCGATACAAACGACGCCGCCGGCAACCAGCGTAAAGAGCAGAATGCCTGCGGACAATGGAAGTGAGTAGCCACTCCACTGGCTGATGCTGCTGGCGAGCAGCTCGCCTGCGCCGCTGATATACGCTGCCGTGAGCGCATACATCAGAAATAGCATACTGAAGCCGGTGATCCACTGTCCCCAGCGGCCAAGGTAGATTTTTGCCAACGTGCCTAGCCCGGTGTGCGACGGCTGATGCTGATACACCTCGACCAGCAATAAGGCGCTGTAACACATCAGTGCCCACAAACCGATTAATATCATCAATGTAGTACCAAACCCGACGCCGGCGGTGGCTAGCGGCATCGCCAACATTCCCGCGCCAATGGTAGTGCCTGCAACGATAAAAATGCTGCCAAGAGTACGATTTTTCACCTATTCCTCTATAAATAGCGTGGCTATCCAGATATTTTTGGCAGCAGGGTAGAGTATTCAGTGATTTCTGTCAAAACGCCGTTACGAGAGGTGTAATTTTATATTTACACTGGAGTGAGGTTCGCCGGCGGTAGCGTATTTTGGGGCGGGCTGAAAGAAATATTGTGTTTGTTCATCCGACTTTTTAAAGTGGTTTCAGGATCGTCACGAGGAATAAAAAAATGCTTAGGGTCGAGATGTTATGTACCGGCGATGAAGTGCTGCATGGTCAGATTATTGATACCAATGCGGCCTGGCTGGCGGATTATCTGTTTCAGCAGGGATTACCGATGACCAGCCGGATGACGGTGGGGGACGATCTCGATGCGCTGGTGACTGCGATAACGCAGCGTAGCCAGATAGCCGATATCCTGATTGTGAACGGCGGCTTAGGGCCGACCAGCGACGATCTCAGCGCGTTGGCAGCGGCCACCGCCGCAGGAGAAGGGCTGGTTGAGCATGCAGAATGGCTGGCGCGTATGGAAGCGTTCTTTGCCGAGCGTGGCAGAGTGATGGCACCGAGCAACCGCAAACAGGCGCAAATCCCTGCCAGCGCGGAAATGGTCGATAACCCAGTGGGCACCGCCTGTGGTTTCGCGCTGCAACTGAACAAGTGCCTGATGTTTTTTACACCGGGCGTACCGTCTGAGTTTAAGGTCATGGTCGATCAGCAAATTATGCCGCGCCTGCGCGAGCGTTTTGCTGTCGCAGATGCTCCGCTGTGCCTGCGCCTGACCACCTTTGGCCGATCCGAGAGCGATCTGGCAAGCCAGTTGGACGGCATGGCGTTACCGCCGGGCGTGGTGCTGGGCTACCGCTCTTCTATGCCGATTATCGAGCTGAAGCTAACCGGCCCTGCTGCCCAGCAGGAAAATATGGAACAACTGTGGGAAACGGTGCGCACCGTGGCCGGGGAAAATACCATCTTTGAAGGAACTGAAGGGTTACCGGCACAGCTGGCACGGCGTCTGG
This sequence comes from Pectobacterium jejuense, assembly GCF_026800125.1. Classification (NCBI taxonomy): domain Bacteria; kingdom Pseudomonadati; phylum Pseudomonadota; class Gammaproteobacteria; order Enterobacterales; family Pectobacteriaceae; genus Pectobacterium; species Pectobacterium jejuense. The sequence continues at coordinate 45,795 of NZ_JAPQKX010000007.1, forward strand.
CCGAGCGTGATATGACGCTGGCAGTGAGTGAACACTTCACGGCAGGATTGCTCAACTGGCAGCTCCAGTCGGCAAATACCCGGTTGGCGGGAGGAGAACTGCTGGCAAACGTTGAGGATACCAACCTGTCTTGGCTAGCGGACTATGCTCGCCATCTGGCGGAGCGTCAGGGTGCGTCGTTAGCGCTGGTCGTGGGGAATCGGAACGATGCGGAGCTGTCATTGGCGCTGCATACGCCGGAGGGATCTTTCGCCCAAACGATACAGTTCAACGTGCAGCGCTACAGCCTGAAAACGCATCAGGAAGTCGTTGCGATGCTGGCGATGAACATGCTGCGCCGCTGGCTAAACGGCTGGTCAGTGTATGGCGGACACGGTTGGATCACGGTGTTGAAGACGCTTTAGTCAGCGGGGATCCAAGACTGCCTCTGAGTCGCATTTTTATGCCGCTATCGAGGCTGTTTCGTGCGCGATGATACCGTTATTTTCATGCTACCTCGTAGCACGCGCCCGACACGGGACGGCTCAAGCGCCGCTCGTCCCGTGACCCCAGGCTTTTTGGCGTGAATTATGCCGCTGTGCGGTGCCTTCGGCGATCGTTTCCGCTTGTCGAGCCGCCAGTGACGCGTTTACTCGCCCCATAAATGGGGCTCGCCCTTCGGGCCAGCACAAGTGCTGTTCAAAAACGTCTCTGACGTTTTTGTCCGACGTGGCGCAAGCTTTCGCCGCGTCCTGCGGCTCATCCGAAGCCAGCTATCTTCTCAGCATAATTTTTTACGCCGGATAACGTCAAACCCCGCGCTGAATCCCTGTATTGGTGTATAAAAAATAGCCCCTGTGAAGGGGCTGCGGGATAGCTTGGGGATATTTCTAATAAATTAGGTATCAATATAATAACGAATAAAGCTGCCGGCGGTAGCGGGCGGCAAGGGCGTCGCTGGTGCCGAGGGCGGCCATGATGTCCATTAGCGTTTTACGTGCGCTGCCGTTAGCAACGGTCAGATCTTTCTTCAGGAATCCCATCAGCAGTTCGAGCGCTTCTTCGTTACGCCCAACCTGATGCAGTTGCAGCGCCAGCTGTACTGCCAGCTCCGCATTTTGCGGATCGGCTTCCAACTGCTGATGTAGATGCTGAATTTCCGGCGTATCTGCTGCCTGTTTCAGTAATTCAATCTGGGCAACAAGGCTGTGATAGCGGGTATCCCTGTCTTGTAAAGGAATCGTGGCCAACACGGCTTCAGCATCTTCACTGCGGTTGATCTGAATCTGCACTTCTGCCAGCATCAGACCGATGTCGCTACGCTGCTGGCTGAGTTGCCAAGCGTCCTTCAGCAGTTGCATCGCTTCCGGCAGTTTATCTTCCTGAATCAGCTGCTGCGCCTGTGCGACTTTCAGCTCTTCTTCTTTCGGCAGCGCGCGTTTCAGCAATTCACGAATGGCTTCTTCCGGCTGTGGCCCTTGAAAACCGTCCAGCGGTTGCCCGTCTTTAAACAGATACACCGTTGGGATTGAGCGCAGGCCAAACTGGGCGGCTACGCGCTGTTCGGCATCACAGTCAACCTTCGCCAGAACAAACTGCCCGGCGTATTCCTGCGCCAGCTTGTCCAGCACTGGTTCCAGCTCCAGGCAGTGCTGGCTACGCCCCGACCAGAAGTAAAACAGGACTGGCAGTGTCGCGGAGTGTTCCAACACCTGATGCAGGTTGGATTCATTGACGTCAACGATAGTCGCTTGTTGTTCTAACATGAGTAGTCTCTCTTACTTCTTGAATTCATTTGACTCTTAGATGGGGCCTGTTGGTGTCACTTACAAGCCTCGTGCAGAGGTGAGTGCGCAATACATCGCCCTCTGCGACCTTATCCTCGTAATACCTTATCCAGAAGACACCCCGGTAGCAAACGACGCAGCCAGGTTAAGGCGTGAGCCACCAGCGTCACGGGATAGCGTAATTTAGGCCGTGAGCTTTCCAGCGCATGATGGAGCTTCGGTAATATCGCTTCCGGCGGCAGCGTGAAGCGCTTGGCGATGCCGGGATTGGTAACTGGTTTGTCCGTCTGCGTCTGTGCGACATTGCTGGTAAAGCGCGTACTGATTGGGCCGGGCTCGATCAGGCTGACATGCAGGCCGCTGCCGTGTAATTCCATACGCAACGCATCTGACCAGGCTTCCAGCGCATATTTGCTGGCGGCATACGCACCGCGACCCGGCGTTGACACCAGCCCCAGCACGGAACTGGTCTGGATGATACGGCCTTCGCCATGCGGCAACATCGCAGGCAATAACAGCTGCGTGAGCTGATGCGTGCCGAACAGGTTGCTGGAAAACTGCTGTTCAAGCTGCTGGCGCGAAATGGTATTCAGCGGGCCATACAGACCATATCCAGCGTTATTAAACAAACCGTACAGGCGGTTATCGGTCAGTCTGATCACCTCCGCCGCGGCTTGTTCCACGCTGGCGCTGTCATCCAGATCGAGCGTAATCGCTTCCAGACCGAGCGCGGTCAGGCGAGCGACATCCTCTGCGCGGCGGCAGGCCGCAATCACGCGATAGCCACGTTTTTGCAGATCCTGAGCGGCAATCAGGCCAATGCCGCTGGAGCAACCGGTAATGAAGACCGTTTTTTGCATAACTTTACCTAATTCAAAAGCCTATTTATTAAGACTCATGGTTAACTAAGGGTTCCAGCTGCTTCGCCATCCATTCTGCGATAAACGGTTGGGCATCCCGGGTTGGATGGATGCCATCTTCCATCATCCACTCCGGTTTAAGATACACCTGCTCCATAAAGAAAGGCAGCAGCGGAAGCGCAAACTGCTCCGCCAATTTGGGGTAGATATTGCTGAATGACTCGGTGTAGCGGCGGCCATAGTTGGTCGGCAAACGGATCTGCATGAGCAGCGGCTGGGCGTTAGCCTGTTTGACCAGCGTGATGATTTTCGTCAGATCCTGCTCGATATTGGCTGCCGGAAAACCCCGAAGCCCATCATTGCCGCCCAGTTCAATCAACACCCAACGTGGCTGATGCTGTTTCAACAGGGCAGGAAGACGCGCCAGCCCTTGTGCGGTGGTGTCACCGCTAATACTGGCATTAACCACCGCGATGCCTTTTTTCTGCGTCTGCCACTGCGTGTTCAGCAGCGTTGGCCACGCGTTGGCGGCCGGCATCTGGTAGCCCGCACTGAGGCTATCGCCCAGAATTAATAATGTGTCAGCGGCGAAAGCGCGTACGCTGCATAATCCCAGAAGCAAAAGGACGAAAACATGTTTGCGAAGACCAGCCCAGCGAGTGCTACGCCAAGCGAAACTGCGCACGTAGAAAACATTCTTGAAGTTCATCATCTTAGTAAGCACGTTGGTCAGGGAGAAAATCGGCTTTCCATCCTTACCGGAGTTGAGCTCATTGTCAAACCTGCGCAGACAATTGCCCTGATTGGGGAATCCGGTTCGGGGAAATCAACCTTGTTGGGGATTCTGGCCGGGCTGGATGATGGCACCGAAGGCGACGTTAGCCTGATGGGCAAATCACTCAACGCATTGGACGAAGAAGGTCGTGCGGCGCTGCGTGCTCAGCATGTTGGTTTTGTCTTCCAGTCCTTCATGCTGGTGCCGACGCTGAATGCGTTGGAGAACGTGCAATTACCCGCGTTGCTGCGCGGTGAAAGTGACAGCCACAGTCGTGGACAGGCTGAACAGCTTTTACAGCAGCTCGGGCTAGGTGAGCGCTTACATCATCTTCCCGCTCAGCTTTCCGGCGGTGAGCAGCAGCGTGTGGCGCTGGCACGCGCATTTAGCGGTCGTCCTAACGTCTTGTTTGCCGATGAACCTACCGGGAATCTGGATCGTAAAACCGGTGAACGCATCGTTGATCTGCTGTTTTCCCTCAATCGCGATTATGCCACGACGCTGATTCTGGTGACGCACGATGAACAACTGGCGGCACGCTGCGAGCGACGTCTGCGGTTAGTCGACGGCAAGCTGCGGGAGGACGCATGATCTGGCGGTGGTTCTGGCGCGAATGGCGCTCTCCTTCCTTATTGATTGTCTGGCTAGCGCTAACGCTGGCCGTCGCCTGCGTGCTGGCGCTGGGCACGATCAGCGACCGCATGGAAAAAGGGCTCAGCCAGCAGAGCCGTGATTTTCTAGCGGGCGATCGCGTGTTGCGTGCATCGCGGCCTGTCGCGGATACCTGGCTTCAGGAAGCGGAGCAGCGCGGGCTGACGCTTAGCCGCCAGATTTCTTTCATGACCATGACGTTTGCGGGCGATACGCCGCAGTTGGCACAGGTTAAAGCGACGGACCAACGCTATCCGCTGTACGGCAATTTGCAGACGCGCCCCGAAGGGCTGCATGCGGAAGCGGGAACGGTGCTGGTGGCGCCGCGCCTGCTGGCGTTACTTGGGCTGAAAGTTGGTGACATGCTGGATGTCGGCGATACCTCGCTGCGCATCAGCGGCGAACTGATTCAGGAACCGGATTCCGGTTTCAATCCGTTTGAGACCGCGCCGCGTATTCTGATGAATCTGGACGATGTCGAGAAAACGGGGGCGATTCAGCCGGGAGGCCGCATTACCTGGCGCTATATGTTTTCCGGTGATGAGAAGCAGATTAGTGAATTCGGTAACTTCATCAAGCCACAGCTCAAGCCCGATCAGCGCTGGTATGGCATGGAGGATTCCGAAGGTGCGCTGAGCCAGTCGTTGAAACGGTCACAGCAGTTCCTGTTGCTGTCGGCGCTGCTGACGCTGTTGCTGTCTATCGCCGCGGTCGCGGTGGCGATGGGGCACTACTGCCGCAGCCGCTATGATTTGGTCGCTATTCTAAAAACGCTGGGGGCAGGCAAACAGGCGCTGAGGCGATTAATCATCGGGCAGTGGCTTTCTGTGCTTGGTCTGGCGGCAGTTTGCGGTAGCGTGCTCGGCCTGGGATTTGAGGCGCTGTTGATGAAAATGCTGGCACCGGTGCTGCCTGCGACACTGCCTGCCTCCGGGCTGTGGCCGTGGGTATGGGCGCTGGGATCGCTGGTGCTGATCTCACTGCTGGTTGGGCTACGCCCTTATCGACTGCTGCTGGCGACACAGCCGCTGCGCGTGTTGCGTCAGGATGTGGTGGCGAACGTGTGGCCGCTGCGCTATTACCTGCCGATTGTCCTGATTATTGTCGTTGGGCTGTTGGCTGTGTTGTCCGGTGGCGGCGTGCTGCTGTGGTCGCTGCTCGGCGGCGTGGCAGTTCTATCGCTACTGCTGGGTGTCATTGGCTGGGGCGGTCTGCTGCTGTTACGGCGTTTGACGGTTAAACGACTGGCGTTGCGTCTGGCGATTAATCGCCTGCTGCGCCAACCGTGGTCGACGCTCAGTCAACTGGCCGCGTTTTCGCTGTCCTTCATGCTATTGGCGCTGCTGCTGGTGATGCGCGGTGATTTGCTGGAACGCTGGCAGCAGCAGTTGCCGCCGGGTAGCCCGAACTATTTCCTGCTGAATATCACGAAGGAACAGGTGCCACAGATAAGGGATTTCCTCTCTCAGCATGACGTGATGCCGGAGCAATTCTTCCCGATTATTCGCGCGCGGCTGACGGAGATTAATCAGCAGGTCGCTACGGAAGTGATCCACGAAGACGATCCGGGCGGCAACACGGTAAACCGTGAACTGAACCTGACCTGGATGAACGGAATCCCGCAGCACAATGTGCTGGTAGAAGGTGAAGCACCGAAGGCGGGTGAAGTCTCGATGGAAGCGAAAGAAGCCAAAGAGATGGGGATCAAGATTGGCGATACGCTGACCTTCACCGGCGACACGCAGCCATTTAGCGCCACGGTGACCAGTTTCCGTCAGGTGGATTGGGAAAGCCTGCGTCCGAATTTCTTCTTCATTTTCCCTGTGGGGGCGTTGGATAACCAGCCGCAGTCCTGGCTGACCAGCTTCCGCTACGATGGTGATGAGAAGATGATTACGCAGATGAATCGCCAGTTCCCGACGGTGAGCGTACTGGATATTGGCAGTATTCTGCGTCAGGTGGGGCAGGTCTTACAGCAGGTGAGCCGCGCGCTGGAGATTATGGTCATTCTGGTACTGTTCTGTGGCGTGCTGTTGTTACTGGCACAGATTCAGGTCGGGATGCGCCAGCGACGTCAGGAACTGATGGTATACCGTACGTTGGGTGCCGGGTTGCGCCTGCTACGTACCACGCTGTGGTGTGAATTCGCGGTGCTGGGTTTGGTGGCGGGAACGGCGGCGGCGATTGGCGCAGAGTCGGCGCTGTGGCTGTTGCAGCGTAAGGTCTTTAACTTTGCCTGGGAACCGAATATCGCGATGTGGATAACGCTCCCGTTAATCGCGGCGTTCCTGCTGTCGCTCTGCGGCGGCTGGCTGGGGCTACGACTCTTACGCGGTAAAGCGCTGTTCCGGCAGTTTTCGGGATAAAAATGTATTTACTGAGTTAGCTTCAGGCAATAAACACAATAGCGTGATGATTTTGCTCATCATCCGGTGTAAAAAATTATGCAGCGGTGGGCATGAACGTCGAGTGAGCGACAGGACGTCGCGAAAGCCAGTGCCGCGTCTGACAAAAACGTCAGAGACGTTTTTGAACAGCACTTGTGCTGGCCCGAAGGGCGAGCCCCACTTATGGGGCGAGTAAACGCGTCACTGGTGGCTCGATTAACGGTCATGAACACCGATGGCACCGCAAAGCGGCATAATTTAGCCGGAAAGCCTGGGTTCGCAGGGCGGCGGCGACTGAGCGCCCTGCGTCGGGCGCGTGCTACGAGGTAGCATAAGAATAGCGGTATTGTTGCGCACGAAACCGTCTCCAAGCCTACATAAAACGGGCTTAAGAGACGTGCGAAAAGAAGAAGTAAATCGCTTTAGGCCAGCGAGCTGGCCTTTTTACCTTACTGGCTGATTGAACTTCCCGGCGCTTCGCCGCCGGTTCCCGTCACGGTTTTGTGTTTCGCCATATATTGATGTTGGAAAATGCACATGCGGATCGTGTTGCGGTATTCACCGTTGATGAAAAACTCGTGGATCAGCTCGCCTTCGACCTCAAACCCCAGCTTGCTGTAGATGTGGATCGCTTTCTTGTTTTCCTTATCCACAATCAAATACAGCTTGTAGAGGTTCAACACCGAGAAGCCATAATCCATCGCCAGCTTGGCCGCCGCGCTGGCGTAACCTTTGCCTTGATACGCGGGATCGATAATGATCTGAAATTCCGCGCGGCGGTGGATGTGGTTAATCTCCACCAGCTCAACCAGACCTACTTTGGTCTGCTCGTGTTCAATAATGAAGCGCCGCTCGCTTTGGTCATGAATATGCTTGTCGTACAGATCGCTGAGTTCGACAAAGGCCTCGTAAGGTTCTTCAAACCAATAACGCATCACACTGGCATTGTTATCTAACTGATGAACAAAAGTGAGATCGTCTCGCTCCAGCGGTCGTAGCCGAACGGAATTGCTCGTACCGGACATAGTGAATCCTTAATTGATATAAAGGGACGTGAACCGTTGTTTCCGAGGTCACGCTGGCATGAGTATGCCAATGCTAGTATAGCGGCGGGGAGGCTGGTGCTGAACTCTCAATGTGGAATGAAACACGGCAAGATGCCCCGCATCGGTGAGACGCGGGGCAAAAGTGCATCAGAAATCGACGCTGGCGCGCAGCACCACCTGACGTGGTTCACCGACGGCGACGCGCAGATTGTTACCGCTGGATGGATAATAGGTCTGGTCGAACAGGTTCTTCACGTTGAGCTGCCATTTCACCTTGTAACCGTTGAGCGGCAAGCTATAGGCAACAAAGGCATCGGCGACGGTGTAATCATCCAGATAGAAGGTGTTTGCTGCATCGCCTGCGCGACGGCTGACGTAGCGTGCGCCTGCGCCAGCACGCAGATCGTCACCGGCTGCTAAACCAATGTTGCCGAAGTCCTGTGTCAGGAACAGCGAGGCGGTATGGCGCGCAGCGTTAGGCATGCGTTTACCGGTGTTTTCTGGATCAGCGGTGACACGGGCGTCGGTGTAGGCATAAGAACCAATCAGGCTCAGGGTATCCGTTAGACTGCCCGCTAGATCGAGTTCAACTCCCTGTGAGCGTACTTTCCCTGCTGTGCGGTAAAGATTGTCATCGACCTTGACCATCACGTTTTGTTTTTCAATGTCGAACAAAGCTACGTTACCGGTAATGCGATTGGGCAGATCCAGCTTGGCACCAATTTCGTAAGATTTGCCGATTTCAGGCGGCAGGGCACCGATGTTATTGGCGATATTGCTGTTGGGTTTAAATGACCCGCTGTAGCTGGCATAGAGCGATGAGTACGACGTCAGGCTGTAAATGATGCCTGCACGTGGTACGACGCGGTGGTATGAGCTGTCTGTGTTGGTGAGGAAAGGTCGTCCTTTACCTGCCATGACATCGAACGTGTCATAACGCAGACCGCCCAACAACTGCCAGCGGTCGTTAAGGCGGATAGCATCCTGCATAAAGAGCGCTTTGCTGTCGATATTCTCGCGCTGGTCGCTGTCTTTTGCGTTGACGGCGGTAGAGGCAGGCAACTGGCCGTATACCGGGTTATAGATGTTGAACCCTGAAGTCGCTGTGCCGCGAATCATATCGCCACGGAATGTTCTATCTGCTTCATAATCAAACCCAAACAGCAATTGGTGATTGATACGCCCCCAGTCCACATCGCCGTTCAGCGTGAGCTGGACAATTTGCGCCTGGCTATGTGCATAGCCTGTAGCGTCTGGCTGGCGCGTCAGGATTCCCGTGTTGGCATTGTACTTCGTGGCGCGTGCCTGATTGTCGCTGTAGCGGTTGCGGTTGTACGAGTAGGTCAGGCTGCTTTTCCAGCGGTCATTCAGGTTACGGTCAACCTGCATAGTGACGCTGTCCTGATCGCCGCGTGTCGCATTGTAGCTTTCATCAAAGCGGCGGTCGCGCGGCGTATTAACCGGTTTGCCCGTCTTCGGATCGATAAGGGTGCCACGATCGAAAGGCGTCAGGTATTCCATATGTTCGTAGGAGACACGCACGGTGGTGTCTTCGCCATACCACATCAAAGATGGAGCAACCGTCGTCTGGCGGTTACGCCCGAAGTTGCGCCAGTAATCAGTTTCATCGTGATCGACCACCATACGGTAAGCCAGACCGGACGTACCTAACGGGCCGGTGATATCCAACTGCCCGCCGCCACCTTTGAAGCTGCTTCCCCAGCCTTCAATGTGCGTTTTCTGTACCAGTTCCGGTTTTTTACTGATGATATTGATGACGCCGCCGGGTTCGCCCATGCCGTAGAGCATGGATGCCGGACCTTTCAGCACTTCGACGCGGTCGCTGCTGGGCGTAAAGTTGCGCGCCTGAATAGAGCGCACGCCATCACGAAAGATCGAACCGTCGCGGTTATCGCCGAAGCCACGTTTGATGATGGCATCCTGCGTGCCGCCCAACGTATTGGACTGGGTGATGCCGCTGACGTTATACAGCGCTTCATCAATGTTGCGCACTGCACGATCCTCGAGCACCTGAGTCGGGACGACGTTAACGGCCTGTGGGACATCCAGCAGACTGCTTTCGGTGCGTGTGCCCGTCACGGTTTTATGCGGCTGATAGCCGGTCTCTTTTCCTGCCTGATCGCCAGAGGTGGCATTGACCACCATGGTGTCTGCTTTGCCATCAACAGTTTTGTTATCAACAATGGCAGCCTGAATGCTAAACGGCAACAGCGCCAGCAGCGGCCAGCCGTGGCGGAACGCGGCCTTTTTTATAAAAAACTTATTCATGCGAAATCTGACTCCAATAAATCCCTGAAAATTCAATAGGTAAAAACTGTTGATAGAGTTGTTGTAGTGTTTGTTGCGGATCGATATCGGCAAATCGCTCTGGGTGGAGCGCCTTGGCAAACATCTCGACCATTACGACGTGGTACGGGCTGAGATAGAAGTTGTGCCACATACTCCAGGCATGGCCTGTTTGCACGGCACGCAGGTGAGACAAAATAGGTTCCTGACGGATAAGCGTGTCGAAGCTCTCTTTCGCCTGTTCTGCATTAACCAGAGGTCCGAGCATCAGGCTGGAGAAGCGTTTTCCCTCCGGTCCTGCCATGCCGGTTGCGATATAGACGTCGGGATTGGCGGCCAGAACGCGCTCCGGGCTTAGCTCTCCGTAGACGCTATTGATAGTGCCGCTGGCAATATTCTCGCCACCAGCGAAAGTCAGCAGATCGCCCAGGCTGCCGCCGACCGCCGTGGTGCAGCAGGTGTCCCGTCTGCCCAGATGCAGATGCAGCATGACCGTCGGTTTCTTGCCGTGGTATTGCGCGATGCGTTGGCGAATCACGTCCATATGTTTCTGATAGAAATCGCTGAAGGCGGTAGCGCGCGGAGATTGGTTCAGTACCTCACCGAGCAGATGAATACTGGGCAATGTGTTGTTAAGCAGATCGATACGCAGATCGACGTAAATAAACGGGATACCCGCACGAGTCAACGTCTGTTGCAGGAGGTCTTCATTAGCCGCATTTTTTGCCAGCCGTGGAAGAATGACCAGATCGGGTTTTAACGGCAGCAGCATTTCTGCATTCATCGCTTGCAGGCTGCCGTTACCTAACTGGGGGATCTGGCTCAGTTGTGGGAATTTTTCGGTATAGCGTGACCAGCTCTGCGCATCGTAGCGCGCCATATCTCCCGGCCAGCCGACGACATGCTTTGCCGGGTTATCAGGTTGGAGCAACGCCAGCGTATACAGCATGCGGCTCTCGCCCAGAATGATGCGCTGAGGATTGTCTGGGATCGCCACCTGTCGGCCTAAAATGTCGGTGACGGTTTTTGCCTGCAAGAGCGGGCTGAGAACAAGCAGGCAAAGTAGTAAGACGGTGCGCATGATGGAGTTCACAAAATTTAAGATGGGGAAAGATAATCATTGTCATTTTCGTTTTCAACCGATGAAGAGTGCGTGTAATGTCGGTTGATAGAAATGTTCTTTTTTATCTGAGTCTTAGTGATTACTACGTAAAGATTAGTAAATATTTAAAGCGCAGAGAGGGAAGGGAAAAGAGTGATGATCGACGAGGTGTGGAAAGGAAAGACGTGATAAGAAGACGTAATAAAAAGTAAGGCTCCGCAGGGAAGCCTTACTCTATGATGAAGCGATGCGCTGACAACATCACTCGGCAGCGTAGCCCTGCGGTGGAATACGCACGCTGTCCAGCCAGGCTTCATTATCCCGCATCACCAGTCTGCCGTTCAGGAACCAGTTAATGACCATCGGATAAATCGTGTGCTCGTGCGTCTTCACGCGCTCGCTCAGGCTTTCTTCCGTGTCGTCACTGAATACAGGAACTTTCGCTTGCAGAATCAGCGGGCCGCCGTCCAGTTCATCGGTGACGAAATGAACGGATGTCCCATGTTCCCGATCGCCATTTTCCAGCGCCTTGCGGTGCGTATGCAGGCCGGGATATTTGGGCAGCAGGGAAGGGTGAATGTTCAGCATTTTGCCAGCAAACTGGGCAACAAACTCTGGGCTAAGAATCCGCATGTAGCCGGCTAAGATCACCAGCGCGGGTTCATATTGCTCAATTTCGTTTGCCAGTGCGGCATCAAATGCAGCACGGTCGGCAAAGTCTTCAGGGTTCAGGACGCACGTAGGAATATCCGCATCCTGTGCGCGTTCTAGCCCATAAGCCTCCGCATTATTACTGAATACGGCGGCGATCTTTCCTTTGAGGCGTCCGTTCTTACAGGCGTCAATCAACGCCTGTAAGTTGCTGCCATGACCTGAAATCAGCACAACGATGTTTTTCATCAGTTAATAACCACTGCGTCTCCGGCATCGGTTTGAGTAATGACGCCGATTTTCCATGCGTTTTCGCCGCTGCTGTTGAGTAATGCAACGGCCTCGTCTGCCTGTTCGGCTGGCAGTGCGATGATCATACCAACACCGCAGTTGAAAGTACGATACATTTCGTGGCGGCTGACATTACCGGCCTGTTGCAGCCAGTTGAAAACGGCAGGCCATTGCCAGCTGGATTCGTCGATCGTCGCCTGCATGCCTTCTGGCAGTACGCGTGGGATATTTTCCCAGAAGCCGCCGCCAGTCAGGTGAGAAATCGCGTGGACATCGATTTTCTCAATCAAGGACAGTATGGATTTCACGTAGATTTTGGTCGGGGCCAGCAGGTGATCGGCCAGTGATTTGCCTTCCAGCTCGAACTGCTCTGGATCGGTCTTGCTGACTTCGAGTACTTTGCGCACCAGCGAATAGCCGTTTGAGTGCGGGCCGCTGGAAGCGAGGGCAACCAGAACATCGCCGTTCTGCACTTTGCTGCCGTCAATAATTTCTGATTTTTCTACAACGCCGACACAGAAGCCAGCAACGTCGTAGTCTTCGCCGTGATACATCCCCGGCATTTCGGCGGTTTCGCCACCGACCAGCGCACAGCCTGATTGCTTACAGCCTTCCGCGATACCGGTAATCACGCTGGCAGCGGTGTCGACATCCAGCTTGCCCGTGGCGTAATAGTCGAGGAAGAACAGCGGCTCAGCGCCCTGAACGACCAGGTCGTTCACACACATTGCAACCAGATCGATACCAATCGTATCGTGGCGTTTCAGATCCATCGCCAGGCGCAGTTTGGTGCCGACTCCGTCAGTGCCGGAAACCAGAATCGGTTCGCGGTATTTTTGCGGTAAGGCGCACAAGGCACCGAAACCACCCAATCCACCCATAACTTCCGGGCGACGGGTCTGTTTCACTACACCTTTGATACGGTCTACCAATGCATTACCCGCATCGATATCCACGCCTGCGTCTTTATAACTGAGAGAGGTTTTGTCGGTCACTGCTGAGTCCCCACGAAGGTTACGGGTCGTATTCAGAAAACACGGTATTTAGAAAACATACTGTGGTAAAAATAATGCGCGCTAATTCTAACAGTGTAGGCAATCGTTTGCGAGTGATGAGTCATCGGCTGGCTATTTTTCGTTAATGGCGACAATTTCTCCCCTCGGTTGATCTGGATCAGGCTTAATCATATGGCGCTAAGTAAAAAAGGCGGTATAATCCCGCGATTTTTTTTACGACGGGCTCTTGTGCCCGCCGCCCTGCGGGCCGCCGCAAGCGGTGTTTAAAAACGCGTTTGGCGTTTTTGTCCGTCCACTAGCCGATGGGGAGATAATGATGAAGATCGTCGAGGTGAAACACCCACTCGTCAAACACAAACTGGGTTTGATGCGTGAGAACGATATTAGCACGAAGCGTTTTCGTGAGCTGGCGTCCGAAGTCGGAAGTTTGCTGACTTACGAAGCGACGGCTGACCTGGCAACCGAAAAAGTCACCATTGATGGCTGGTGCGGTCCGGTTGAAGTCGATCAGATCAAAGGCAAAAAGATTACCGTCGTACCGATTCTGCGTGCAGGATTGGGAATGATGGAAGGCGTGCTGGAAAATGTCCCTAGCGCGCGTATCAGCGTTGTCGGCATCTACCGTGATGAAGAGACGCTGGAGCCTGTTCCTTATTTCCAGAAGCTGGTTTCCAATATCGAAGAGCGCATGGCGCTGGTTGTTGACCCTATGCTGGCAACCGGTGGTTCAATGATCGCGACGATCGATCTGCTGAAAAAAGCGGGTTGTCACAGCATTAAGGTGCTGGTGTTGGTTGCGGCTCCAGAAGGGATTGCTGCACTGGAAAAAGCCCACCCAGATGTCGAACTTTACACGGCATCCATCGATAAAGGCCTCAACGAGCAGGGTTACATCATGCCGGGCCTGGGTGATGCGGGCGATAAAATATTTGGTACGAAATAACAGGTAAGCCGACTTATTAGTCGGCTTTTTTTTGGCGCAAGCATACCCGTCATACTTCAAGCTGCTTGTGCGTTGGCCGCCCTTACTCACCCCAGTCACTTACTTGTGTAAGCTCCTGGAGATTCGTGCGGTTGCCGCCTTCACGCAACTCGAATTATTTAGGGTATTGGTATTGCCTATAGTGCGCCACAGCCTGTGTTACGTCACACGCGGTTCTTTTATACATCAGCAGTCAACATGATTCTGCTTCACTACGGTGGGGCGGGATGAGTCTGGCTGTCATAAGAAGTGCGGGTCTACCTGCACACATAAATAGCAACACTACAGAGGATATTGAAGATGACTCGTCGCGCCATCGGGGTAAGTGAACGACCACCCTTGTTACAAACCATCCCGTTGAGTTTCCAGCATCTGTTCGCGATGTTTGGCGCTACCGTTCTGGTACCCATTCTGTTCAAGATCAATCCGGCTACCGTACTGTTATTCAACGGTGTGGGGACGCTGCTTTATTTATTCATTTGTAAGGGCAAAATCCCCGCATATCTGGGATCGAGCTTTGCGTTCATTTCTCCGGTTTTACTGCTATTACCGCTGGGATATGAAGTCGCGCTGGGGGGGTTCATCATGTGCGGCGTGTTGTTCTGTCTGGTGGCGCTGATTGTTAAGAAAGCGGGCACCGGCTGGCTGAATGTGCTGTTTCCGCCTGCGGCGATGGGGGCGATTGTCGCCGTTATCGGCCTTGAACTGGCGGGTGTCGCGGCGGGAATGGCCGGGCTGCTGCCTGCCGATGGCACTTCTGTCGATTCTACCGCTGTGACGATTTCACTGGCGACGCTGGCGATCACCATTCTGGGGTCTGTGCTGTTTCGCGGCTTTCTGGCAATCATCCCGATTCTGATCGGGGTACTGGCTGGCTATGCGCTGTCGTTCGCGCTGGGCGTGGTGGATTTGACTCCGATTCGTGAAGCGCACTGGTTCGCGATGCCGACATTCTATACGCCACGTTTTGAGTGGTTTGCCATTCTGGCGATTCTGCCTGCGGCGCTGGTGGTGATTGCGGAACACGTTGGTCACCTGGTAGTGACGGCGAATATCGTGAAGAAAGACCTGATGCGTGAACCGGGGCTGCACCGTTCCATGTTCGCCAACGGCATTTCTACCGTGCTGTCCGGCTTCTTTGGCTCTACGCCGAACACAACCTACGGCGAAAACATCGGCGTGCTGGCGATCACCAAAGTGTACAGCACCTGGGTGATCGGCGGTGCGGCAATCCTCGCGATTCTGCTCTCTTGCGTGGGCAAACTGGCGGCGGCGATTCAGGCTGTACCGGTTCCTGTTATGGGCGGCGTGTCGCTGCTGCTGTACGGCGTAATTGGTGCATCCGGTATTCGCGTGCTGATTGAATCCAAAGTGGATTACAACAAAGCGCAAAACCTGATCCTGACCTCCGTGATTCTGATCATCGGTGTCAGCGGCGCGAAAGTGCATCTGGGCGCGACCGAACTGAAAGGTATGGCACTGGCGACGGTTGTCGGTATCGGTATGAGCCTGGTGTTTAAGGTCATCAGCCTGTTCCGCAAAGAGGAAGAGATCCTCGATGCGCCGGAAGAGAACGACGCACGTTCATAACCGCGTCATTCTCCCTGTTGAGGCCGTGACGATCGCGTCCTCAACAGGGCCCAGTTTCTGTGATAAACTCGATCCGATTTCCTGCCCGTTTTGCTTGAGGTGATTCTGAACACGCCGGCACAGCTTTCATTGCCACTCTACTTACCCGATGACGAAACATTTGCCAGTTTCTATCCGGGTGAAAACGCGTCTCTTCTTGCCGCCGTCAATAATGCTTTGTATCAGGAGCATGGTAGCTACATCTATTTCTGGTCACGCGAAGGGGGCGGGCGCAGCCATCTGCTGCATGCAGCCTGTGCCGAATTGTCGCGTCAGGAACGCGCGGTGGGCTATGTGCCGTTAGATAAACGCGCCTATTTTGTGCCGGACGTGCTGGAAGGGATGGAGCAACTGGCGCTGGTGTGTATTGATAACATCGAATCGATTGCGGGTGATGATGAGTGGGAAATGGCGGTGTTTAATCTGTATAACCGCATTCAGGAAACAGGGCGTGCCCGGCTGTTGATTACCGGCGATCGTCCGCCGCGTCAGCTGAATTTAGGGCTGCCCGATCTGGCTTCTCGTCTCGACTGGGGACAAATCTACAAGCTGCAGCCGCTGTCGGATGATGAGAAAGGGGAAGCGCTACAGCTGCGTGCCAGACTGCGCGGGTTCGAATTGCCGGAAGACGTCAGCCGTTTTCTGCTTAAGCGTCTGGATCGGGAAATGCGTACGTTATTTATGACGCTCGATCAGCTCGACCATGCTTCCATCACTGCACAGCGCAAGCTGACCATTCCTTTTGTGAAAGAGATCCTCGGTCTGTAGTTAACGATCACTGTTAAAAGATCGTCGTTGAGGATCACTTACAACGACAGTATTTCCAGTACCTGTTCCGGCGGACGGCCAATACGTGCCTGACCCTGTGCCACGACGATGGGGCGCTCGATGAGCTTCGGATTATCGATCATCGCCTGAATCAGCTGTGCTTCCGTTAGTGCAGCGTCGGACAGCCCCAACTGCTGATAAATCTCTTCTTTGGTTCTCATCAATTCGCGCGCGCTAGTCAAGCCCAACTGCTTGATAAGCTGAACCAACGTTGCGGCATCGGGCGGCGTGTCGAGATAGAGTACGACGTCGGGCGTAATATTGTGTTCCTGTAGCAGCGCCAGCGTTTCACGGCTCTTGGAGCAGCGTGGGTTGTGGTAAATCGTCACGGCGGGTTGGGGTGAATAAAGTTGGGGTGAAGATTGTGTCATCGTCATGCTCCTTATCAGGATTTCTGGTACTGGCGGAAGCGCTGCTGTAACTGGCGGAGCTGATCAATACGGGCGTCGTAACGCGCCTGTTCCAGACTCCCCAATTTAACCAGTGAACTCGCGTTGCTCAGTAACCGAATAGATTGATCGAGCTGACCGCTGAGTGCCAGACTCTCCGCTCGTGCGGCCAGTTCTTCTGCCCGCTGTCCTTGTGCTGCGGCGGCTTGTGCCAGCAGATCCCAGCCGTTCGAATCGTCAGGGTGCGCGTAGGTGTAGCGATACAGTATTTTGCTGGCGGCAGCGGGCTGTTTCCCTTCCACATAAGCATTCGCCAGATTAAGCTGAAGTACCGGGTTCGCCTGCATTCCGGGCACGTTTTGTAAACGGGCGATAGCCTGTGTTGCGCGGCTTTGTCCTATATCGATATCCGTCATCATATCCAGAAACCACGGATTTTCAGGCGCGCTGCTTAGCAGCGGTTGCAGCACATTACGCGCCTCATCGTACTTCTTCGCCTGATAAAACTGTATCGCGCGGCCATATTTCGCGGCCAGCTGCTCCCGCACGTTGCCTTTTTCCCATTGCTCCAGCAGATCGTTGTTCAGCGGACGCTCCAGTGAACCATACATACCAAAGGTGCGTATTTTGGCGAACAGGAAATCCTGAGAAGATTGTACCGGCGTGGAGCGCATCTGGTTGGCGCGGTTGCGGGCATCGGACAGGCGGCTTTCCGGCAAGGGGTGAGTCAGTAACATTTCCGGCGGTCTGGAGGCATAGCGAGATTGATCCGCCAGCTTTTGCAGGAAATTCGGCATGGCCTGCGGATCAAAGCCCGCGCGCTGCAACACCTGAATACCGATACGGTCTGCTTCTTGTTCATTCGACTGCGTGAACGTAATCATGCCCTGCTGCGCACCCGCCAATGTACCGCTGAGCGCCGCCATCCCCAGCTGTGGGTTGGCCATCGCCAGCAGAATCGAGCCGAGCGCGCCGACCCAGGTGAGTGGGGCGCTACGCTGTTGTGATTCCATGCTGCGTGCCAGATGGCGCTGGGTAACGTGAGAGATTTCATGCGCCAGCACCGAGGCCAGTTCGCTTTCGCTATCGGCATAGCGGAACAGCGCGGAATGCAGCACTACGTTGCCGCCGAAGAAGGCGAAGGCGTTGATGTCATCATTGCGGATCAGGTAAAAATGGAACGGCGTACGCACCGAATCAGCCTGTTTGACCAATCTGTTGCCGAGCTGGTTAATGTAATTTGACAGCAGCGGATCGTTGATAAGCGGCGCACCAGCCCGCAGCTGGCGGACGTAAAAATCGCCC
The DNA here is from genome assembly GCF_026800125.1 of Pectobacterium jejuense. Lineage (NCBI taxonomy): Bacteria > Pseudomonadati > Pseudomonadota > Gammaproteobacteria > Enterobacterales > Pectobacteriaceae > Pectobacterium > Pectobacterium jejuense. Next base: position 63,780 of record NZ_JAPQKX010000007.1, read on the forward strand.
ATCGCCAGCTCCTGATTGATACTGAGCGTACCGCCTGCGGTGGTGCCGATATCCGGCAGCCGATCCTGCGTGTCGGCCTGAGCAGGAAGCAGGTTGCCAGCCAGTAATGCCCCAAACAGGACGGACATGACCGTTTTTCTTAACCGAATAGACATAACGGAAGATAACCTTATCAACAGCTAACGTGAAAACATTCTGCTGACTATCTTAGCCAGCGATGGCAGACAAAGAAATGCCCGAGCGGGAAAAACGTGGTGAAGAGAGAGAATGGTAGGAAAAACCGGCACGTATGACGGTGCCGGTGGACGAACTGAAAACCGCGAATCAGGCGTTTTTCAGATAATCGAGAACGATGTCGTGGTGGTTGCTGGTTTTGAAGTCGTCAAACACCTTCTCTACCTTGCCGTTTTCGTCGATCAGGAAACTGATGCGATGAATACCGTCATAGGTTTTCCCCATGAAGGTTTTTTCTCCCCAAACGCCAAATCCTTCTGAAACCTGATGATCCTCATCAGAAAGCAGCGTGAAATTTAAGACTTCTTTCTCGACGAAGCGGGACAGTTTTTCTGATTTGTCCGTGCTAATACCGAGAACTTCAACGCCATGTTTTTTCAAATCGTCCATATTATCGCGCAGGCCGCAGGCCTGAACGGTGCATCCTGGCGTCATCGCTTTAGGGTAGAAATACACCAACACTTTCTGTCCCTGGAAGTCGGTTAAATTTACTTGTTCGCCATCTTGGTCGGGCAAGCTAAATTTCGGTGCAATATCACCGGCTTTCAGTGTGTTCATCACGACTCTCCGTCTTGTTTCTCTTCATGCTGTGGATATACCCATAATCTTGCGGCCCAATACTATTGGGCACAAATGCTACTGGGCATAGTTAACGACGCTAATACTGCCTTGTGCGTGCAATTCTGTACATAGCTGATGAAAGGCTGGCTCAATAATTGAGCTATCCAGCGTGGCAGAGCTGTGTGCGGCAATCTGAATATACAGCTGCGGCGGCTTGTCACCCTCGGCAGGCTGGGTTTTTGAAACCAGCTCAGCAATGTTTAGCTGATGAGAATCGAACAAATCGGTAAAACGCTCGATGATGTGAGGGGAGTCGGCAACGTCAATCTTCACCCAGACGGTAGAAGGGGTTGGTTGGCTAGCCTGTGACTCCGTCCGCTTCATCACGATCAGCAAATCCATCTCCGCGCCTTTGAGCGGCAGGGTTGATTCAATCAGCGTTATCGCGTTCCAGCTACCGGACAGCAGCATAATGAAGGTGAACTCTTTGCCCAGCATAGCAAGACGGCTATCTTCGATGTTGCAGCCACAGCTACTGACGTGGCGCGTAATCGCATTGACAATACCGGGGCGATCGACTCCCAGCGCGGTAATAACCAGATAGTGTTCTTGTGAGCTTGGCAACATCATGCTTCCTGTCTTTTTTCCCATTAATCACATGGTAAACATAAAAAATTGCCTGGAGCAATTTTTAACGCCGCTTGCGGTATATCAGACAATATTTCGTGATTGTGGACAATCCGCGCTAAGGTAAGCATTGGTCATTGGAGATAAGCGCCTTTCATCATGCGACGCCATCAAATAAATAACGACTGGGTAAAACAGGCTCAGCATCCCGCCTCGTTCGAACGAATTGAGGCTTTTTTCCGTGGCCATGGCTACGATCCCCACCGACACGATACCTATGCGATTGGACGGACGTTATCCGGCGTGCAGCGTTTTCACTATCGCGGCAGCCTGTGCAATAGCGTGCCGGGGGGAACGCTGGTGCTTCATCCGGATGAGATTCATGATGGCGAAGCGGGTTCTGTCGACGGCTTTCAGTACCGCATGATTTATGTTGAGCCTGCGCTGATTCAAAAAATACTCGGTGGTAAACCTTTGCCCTTCATTAACGGCGGTATCTCCAACGATCCACGTCTGTTTGCGGCAACAGAACCGCTGCTTAGAGCGATGGAAGAAGCGTTTGATGAGCTGGAAGAAGACGATGTGCTCTACGATCTGGCGCAGGCGCTATCGGCTGTGGGGGGGCAGCGGCATCCGCGGCGTTTATTCGACTATCAGGCTGCTGAGCGGGCGCGTGAATATATTCATGATACCTTTGATAAAACCATTACGCTTGATGAGCTGGCACAGGTGAGCGGCCGGGACCGCTGGAGCCTGACACGCGATTTCCGCGCACTCTTCGGCACCACGCCGTACCGCTACGTCACCATGCGCCGTCTTGAACACTGCCGGCGGCTCATGCTGGCCGGTGGTAACCTCGTCGATATTGCTGCTCAAGCCGGTTTCGCCGATCAAAGCCATATGACGCGCCATTTCGTGAAGGCATTTGGCCTTTCTCCCGGTCACTGGCAGCGCATGTTCACTGCGTTTTAGCTTGCTTGCACAATCGTTCAATACAATCGGTACTCTGCTTCGCTAGCCTGAGGGCGTCATCATAAGGAGAGACGATATGTATAAATCCATTAATTTTGCCCAAAAGTTAGCGTTATTCGACGATCGCTGGCAGCCGAAAGTGATTGCTGAGATGAATGACTATCAGTTTAAAATCGTTAAAATTCAGGGCGATTTCATCTGGCATTGCCATCCTGAAACGGACGAAACGTTCATCGTGCTGGAAGGCCAACTGAGAATCGATTTTCGTGATGGCGATGTGCACATCAATGCTGGGGAAATGTACGTTGTCCCAAGCGGCGTTGAACATAAGCCTTATGCAGAACACGAAGTAAAAATGCTGCTCATTGAACCCAAAGGCGTGCTGAATACGGGTCATGAAGGCGGCGAGCGGACGGCTGAAAATGATATTTGGATTTGAACGGCTGAGTAAAAAACAACCTGAAACGTCCCGCGAGTGACGGATAAGCCGCAGTAAACGGGCTGCTTTTGTACCAAAACATCAGAAGCATTTTTAATTTCGTTTACTGCGTCATAAAAAAACCTGCGTCAGGCACCTACAACGCCCTTGTCCGCTTGCTTTTGCATAGAAGTCAAAAGTACCATGAAGCACTTGTTTGTGGAGGGGATGGCCAATGTTTACGGGAAGTATTGTTGCGCTAGTTACGCCGATGGACGCCAAAGGCGCTGTCGATCGGGCGAGCTTGAAAAAACTGATTGATTATCATGTCGCTAGCGGTACATCGGCGATTGTCTCTGTCGGCACGACGGGGGAATCCGCCACGCTGAGTCACGACGAGCATGGCGATGTCGTGCTGCTGACGCTGGAACTGAGCGACGGACGTATTCCTGTCATCGCTGGAACCGGTGCGAATGCTACCGCTGAAGGCGTTTCACTGACTAAACGCTTTCATGGCACCGGCGTTGTTGGCTGCCTGACGGTCACACCGTACTACAATAAACCAACGCAGGAAGGCCTGTACCAGCACTTCAAAGCGATTGCCGAGCATACCGATCTGCCGCAAATCCTGTATAACGTACCTTCCCGCACCGGCTGTGACATGCTGCCGGAAACCGTTGCCCGTTTGTCCGAAGTGAAAAATATTGTCGCAATTAAAGAAGCGACGGGGAACTTAAGTCGGGTAAGCCAGATCCAAGAGCTGGTTAGTGAAGACTTCATTTTGCTGAGCGGCGATGACGCCAGCGGTCTGGACTTTATGCAACTTGGTGGTAACGGTGTGATTTCCGTAACGGCGAACATTGCTGCGCGTGAAATGGCGGAACTTTGCAAGCTGGCAGCGCAGGGTAATTTTGTCGAAGCGCGCCGTTTAAATCAGCGCCTGATGCCACTGCATCAGAAATTATTTGTTGAACCCAATCCTATTCCGGTGAAGTGGGCCTGTAAGGAATTGGGACTCATGGCGACCGATACGCTGCGCCTGCCGATGACACCGCTGACCGATTCCGGTCGTACGGTGATGGGGCAAGCACTTAAGCAAGCGGGTTTGCTGTAATCGTTAGGGAGATTTAATGAGTTATTCATTACAAAAGTCGATGGTGGCGAAAGTTGTTGGCATATCACTCGTGATGTTGCTGGCGGCTTGTTCCAGCGATCAGCGCTATAAGCGTCAGGTCAGTGGCGATGAATCCTATCTGAAGGCACCGGCGCTGCACGCGCTGAATACGCCTGCCGGGATGATTTTACCGGTGCAGAACGGGGATTATGATATACCGCCAGTTACCCTGAATGGTGCGGTCGGCAAAGAGCTGGATATCCGTCCTCCAGTGCAGCCATTGGCTTTGTTGAATGGTTCCCGTACCCAGATCTCAGGAGATACGGCAACGCTGTTGTTAGAAAACAGCGCGCAAAACAGCCAGCTCTGGTCTCAGGTTATCCGCGTATTGCAAGACAAAGCGTTCACCATTGCTAACCGTCAGGATGCCAGCCAAACGTTGACGACTGATTGGATCTCATGGCCGCGTGAAGATGAAGACGTCCCGTATCAAGGGCGTTATCAGATTTCCGTGCAGCAGCAGGGTTATCAGGTCGCACTGGTCGTGAAACTGCTGGGATTACAGCTGAACGGTCAGCCGGTGACGGCGGGCGATCAGGCCCGGCGCTACACCGGCTTGATGCTGAATGCGCTTAGCAATGGTCTGGATTCTCAGGCAACTGCACGCGAAAACGCACTGGCAAACCGTACCATTGGTTCGCTGGATGTGCAGAGTGGGGCGGATGACACAGGCCTGCCATTGCTGATTGTGCGCGGCCCGTATACCGTGGTGTGGGATCGTCTGCCTGTCGCGTTGGACAAAATCGGCATGAAGGTTAACGATCGCAGCCGTCCGCAGGGTTCTGTCTCCGTGACGTATCGTGCGCCGAGCGGCGGAACCTGGGATGACCTGGGCGCGAAAAATCCTGAACTGCCTAACGGCGATTACAAATTGCAGGTCGGCGATTTAGATAACCGCAGCAGTCTGCAATTTATCGACTCCAAAGGGCATACGCTAACCCAGTCTCAGAATGATGCACTGGTGGCCGTATTCCAGGCGGCGTTCAGTAAATAACGCATAAGTAAACCAAGGGTCGGATTATCCGGCCCTTCTTCATTCAACAATCTCTACCCGAATTGACGGGCGCTATCGGCAACCGTTCGGGGAAGCGTTAAATATCGGGTCGTACTTGTTGACCCTCACTGTGTGGAGTAATTAAAGATGCAAAAGCTAGCTGAGCTGTATCGTGGAAAGGCGAAAACCGTCTACACCACCGAAGATCCCGATCTACTGGTGCTGGAGTTCCGCAATGATACATCAGCAGGAGACGGTGCACGCATTGAGCAGTTTGACCGTAAAGGAATGGTGAATAACAAGTTCAACCATTTCATCATGAGCAAACTGGAAGAAGCCGGAATCCCAACGCAAATGGTGAGCCTGCTGTCTGACAATGAAGTGCTGGTGAAGAAACTGGACATGGTGCCGGTCGAGTGTGTCGTGCGCAACCGCGCGGCGGGATCGCTGGTAAAACGTCTGGGTATCGAAGAAGGCATCGAGCTGAACCCGCCGTTGTTCGATCTGTTCCTGAAAAACGACGAGATGCATGACCCAATGGTGAACGAATCTTACTGCAAGACGTTCGGCTGGGTGAACGAAGAGAATCTGGCTCGCATGAAAGAGCTGAGCTACAAGGCGAACGACGTGCTGAGCAAACTGTTTGGCGACGCCGGGCTGATTCTGGTCGATTTCAAGCTGGAGTTCGGTTTGTTCAAAGGTGAAGTCGTGCTGGGTGATGAGTTCTCACCAGACGGTAGCCGCCTGTGGGACAAAGAAACGCTGAACAAAATGGATAAAGACCGTTTCCGTCAGAGCCTCGGTGGCCTGATTGAAGCGTATGAAGAAGTTGCGCACCGTATCGGCGTAAAATTAGACTAACTGCGCAATCGTTTACGTTCGGGTCGCCAGTCGGTGATAGGCTGGCGGCCTGAATGTTTTGCCGATTTTCCTCGCGAAAAGCTGCCTTTCTCTTCTCGTCTCTGCCCGAATGATTTGCTCACTTGGCCCTGACTTCGATTCCTGCCCCTGACCCCGATTAATGCTATCATCGCGGTTTGCTTAACGCTCAATCCGACTACTTTCGACAGACTCGCATCCATGACTTATCTCGATCCAACATTGTTAATTCTGCTCGTCCTGGCGGGGCTGGGTATCATCAGTCACAACATGACCGTCACGCTGGCGATTTTGGTTCTGCTGGCGGTACGTATCACACCGTTGAACAGCTATTTCCCGTGGGTGGAAAAATACGGCCTGAGCATCGGTATCGTCATTCTGACGATTGGCGTGATGGCACCGATTGCCAGTGGAAAAATTACCGCCAGTGAAGTCATGCATTCCTTCCTGCACTGGAAATCTCTGCTGGCAATTCTCATTGGCGTTGCTGTGTCCTGGCTTGGCGGACGCGGAGTGTCGCTGATGAGCAACCAGCCCTCCGTGGTGGCGGGGCTGCTGGTGGGCACGGTCATGGGCGTGGCGCTGTTTCGTGGCGTTCCCGTTGGGCCGCTGATCGCCGCAGGATTGCTTTCCCTGCTGATTGGCAAGACTTGATTGATCCGGCGCGTGTGATGATGTTGCGTGATTTTCTCCACAGACAACGCCAGCAGCAGCGCTATGGCGTCCGGCGATTACTGGTGCTAAGCGGTGAGGCGAGCTGGTGTGAAGAACAGGCGCTGGCGCTCAGCCGCCAATCGTCTGGCGACTGGCTGTGGATCGGCGAGTCCGCACCTGATTCCGTCACCGCGCTGCCAGCTAGTCGAGTGCGGACGCTACTGGGGCGAGAGTTTCTTCACGCGGTGTTTGATGCGCGCAAAGGCGTGGACGTCGAGGCGCTGGCGATGCTGTCAGGCACGCTACAGGTCGGTAGCTGGCTGATCATGCTGGTGCCGTCGTGGCAGCAATGGCCGGCGCAGCCGGATGAAGACAGCCTGCGCTGGAGCGAACAAGAACAGCCGATTGCCACCCCGCACTTTATTCAACATTTTCAGCGCCAGCTGTTGGCCGATGAAGACGTGGTTCTCTGGCAGCAAGATCAGACATTCGTGATTCGTCCACTGGGCGAACGCACTGACTGGCAGCCTGCGAACGGTGAACCGACAGCGCAGCAGCAGCACATTCTGCATGAGCTGAATGCCGCAGAATCTGGTGTATTTGTGATTACCGCACCGCGTGGACGAGGGAAATCGGCTCTGGCGGGAATGCTGACGCAGCGCAGTCGCGGAACCTGCTGGATTACCGCACCTTCCCGTGCGGCGGCGGAGATTCTGCAACAGTACGCGCGGGCCGATGCGCAGTTTTGGGCACCGGATGCGCTGCTGGCACACTGCCGCCTTCATGGCGCTCCCAATATCGACTGGTTGTTAATTGATGAAGCGGCGGCGATTCCGTCTTCCGTGCTCTCCGCGCTGTTGCCGTATTTTCCCCGTATTCTGATGACCACGACGGTACAGGGATATGAAGGTACCGGACGGGGATTTCTACTGAAATTTTGTGCGACGCTGCCGCAGTGGCGGGCGTTTACGCTGGACGAGCCTCTGCGCTGGGCCGCGAACGATCCACTGGAACGGGTGTTGGATCAGGCGTTGTTATTTAACGAACCCGAAGCGTTTCATTCCCCGCAACAGCCCGATCGACCTATTCCACCTTCAGCACTGGAAAGTCGAATCGAACGTGCCGACGACTGGCTGACGCACCCTGAGCGTCTGGCATGGTGCTACGCGCTTTTGTGCAGCGCGCATTACCGTACTTCGCCTCTGGATTTGCGCCGCCTGATGGATGCGCCGGGCATGCATATTACCAGCGCACAGGTGGCGGGCGAGATGTGTGGTGTGCTGTGGCTGGTGGAGGAAGGCGGATTGTCTGCCTCGCTGGCTCATGAAGTGTGGGCAGGACGACGACGCCCACGCGGTAATCTGGTGGCGCAGTCGCTGGCGGCACATGCGGGTTTATGGCATGCGCCGACGCTGCGTGCTCGCCGCGTGAGCCGGATTGCAGTGGCATCGTCATCTCGCCGGCAGGGGATTGGCCGGGCGCTCATTGCAGAACAGATGCGCGAGGCACAGCGACAGGCGCTGGATTATCTGTCGGTTAGCTTTGGCTATCAGCCAGACCTGTGGGCGTTCTGGCAGTCGTGTGGGTTTCAACTGGTGCGTATCGGCAGCCATCTTGAAGCCAGCAGCGGCTGTTACAGCGCGATGGCGATACTACCGCTAAGTGAAGCGGGGCATAAACTGGTGGAGCAGGGAAGCCAACAGCTAGCGCGTGACTGGCGTTGGTTACAGCGCCTGATTCCGCTGAACCTCGCACTGCCGCAGACAGGAAATACTGAACTGGATGAAGACGACTGGCGTGAGCTGGCAGGTTTTGCGTTTGCGCATCGGCCGATGGAGGTCAGTTTCGCCGCACTTTGCCGCTTGTTGATTCACACCACATTGCCGTTACCTGCGCTACGCCTGCTGGCAGAAAAGCCGGTAGAAGGCGAACAGATAGCTACGACACTGGGGTTGACCGGCAGGAAAACACTTCTGAAGCGCTGGCGAGAAGAAACTGCCGCAGCGCTGGTCGAGCTCGATGCACAGCGGTGTGAGCGCTGGCGAAGAACCGTACTATTAGGCGATGATTGACGGATGTTGTGTCATTGAAGACTACAAAACTCGCAAATCGTACAGAACAGCAAAGTAGGTATTATCCGGTAACGTGCTGACAGATATTTTCGCGGTTAAATCACAAAAGCCAGATGTATCCCAAAGATCAAAATCCACTCGCACTTTATCTTGTTGTTTCGTTTCATAAATATCTAATCGATCAAAATAAGCATCAGGTGGCATCACCAATTGATTATCCTGACCCAGATAATTTTTGAGGGCATCAGCGTATTCAACCTTTGTGCTTGGCCCAAGCATTCCATACTCATCCAGCAAATCAAATTCAGCCTTAACAAGGAGTGAAACCAAATTTTTGACAGCATCGTTAATATGTTTGGCTCTCATTTTAACCCCTCTAGGCGGTTCATTTGATGAACGCTGATCGCCATATGGATGGTCGTTCGGCACATCGAATAGGGAAATTAGAATTGGATTACTGCGTCTCTAACAGTCGGAAAATCAGCGGGTTTTTCCCCTGTTTGTCAGAATAGTCGGCAATTAACGTGAGGTCGGTCTTTTGCTTTCCAGACCAGAGCTGACATTCCACTCGCTTGCGCTGAGGTTCGGCGTCTGTTGCGTAGCTGCACAGAGGAACCCGGCCTGTTTTGTCGGGGGTAAAGGCAACGTCATAAGGTGGAATCGCCAAATCTGTCAGGTTTTCCCCCGCGCTATCCAGCTCCTCAAGAATCTCTTCGTAAATCGCAGGGCTCACACCAAAATCCAATAAAGTCGCGGGATCGCCATGTTGGATGCCCCTTAATAGATCGCCCGCAAGCCGATACATTTCTTCTCTGTCACCTGCCATCTCTCACTTCCTTGCCTTGAACGAAACCGTCCCACTCTACATCATCAGCGACGGCCTGCGAATTTTTGCCGCACATTTGCTATTGCCGGGGTTTCTGGTAGAAAAGAACCTTATTCCCTTTCACCGATCGTTGTGCGCTAACCACAGGAAAGTGACAGCGAGAATCTCATTATTTTTGCTGAGTCAGGATAAGCCGATGCTGGAATTACGCCCCAACTGTGAGCACTGCGATTGTGATTTGCCGCCGGACGCCGAAACGTATATCTGCTCCTACGAATGTACGTTCTGTCCTGACTGTGCGGATGCCGTATTTCATCACGCCTGCCCGAACTGCGGCGGTGAGTTAGTCAAACGGCCAGTGCGTCCGGCACGCTGTCTGGCGAACGATCCGGCTTCAACCATCCGTATTATCAAACCGCACTGATAAGGCGAGGGCGGGATATCCCTTTTGTCGTTGCAAAAAATGGAACATCTCATTCAGTAATTCCCGATTTCTCCTGTTATTGCGCGGCGTATAGTGAGAGCTAACCGTACTTTATGACGACTATCGGCAGGTGACGCGTTCGGCGCATGCCTTCAGGAGAGAAATGTGAATCAAGATTATGTTGTTGTTCAGCAGCCTTCGGAAGCGAATCGGTTAATCCTGCTGTTTCATGGCGTGGGTGATACTGCCGCAGGTATGGCGCAGATTGGGCGCTATTTTGCGGCCGCCTTGCCGCAGGCGATGGTGATCAGCATTGCCGGGCCGTTCAGCAGCGGTTACGGCGATGGGCGGCAGTGGTTCTCTGTTCAGGGAATCACGGAAGAGAATCGTTTCTCTCGTATTGAGGCGAATCTGCCGCGTTTTATTGAGACGGTGCGCTACTGGCAAGAACAAAGCGGTATGAGTGCGGAACAAACCGTGCTGGTGGGCTTCTCGCAAGGCAGCATTATGTCGCTGGAGGCGTTGAAGTCTGAGTCCTCGCTGGCTGGGCACATTATCGCGTTCAGCGGTCGCTTTGCTGTGCTGCCAGAAAAAGCCTTTGCTGATGTTGCAGTGCACCTGATTCACGGTGAAGCGGACGGCGTAATTGTGGTTGGACATGCGCATGCTGCCGCTCAGCGCTTTCAGGAACTGGGGACGTCGTTTACGCTGGATGTTGCCCCCGCTGTCGGGCACGGCATTGATGAACGGATGTTGAAACAGGCCTTGTCTTACCTCAAATAAAAATCTATCCCGCTATACCCGTCATACTTCAAGCTGCATGTGCGTTGTTCCCTTAAATGCCCGGTTCTTTATAGGCTGGCTTTAAAGGATCAACGCCTTGCGCTGTTCAATCTGCTCACGTTTTATCATGCTGCTCAAATTATTTTGTTATTCCATCTGATTATCTTATTGCTCATTTCTTAATTTCTTTATTCAAAGTAGAGGCTCTATTTTTAGGAGTGAGAATTTATCCATATTAAAAAGAATATAATCCATATTTGAATGTTAAATAATATAGGCAATGTTTTTATTTGTGTTGAGTGTTCAATATTTATCTTATTTTTTCAGATATAAATATCGCATCCTTATGGAAAAAGAGGGTGTGCCATGTTTAAACGAATTAAAGTCATTACCATCCTTGTTATCTTATTGTTTGTATTGGGGATATCTCAGTTTTTAACTGGGGCGTTATCCGTTCGTGCACTGATTAACGATAGAGAAGGATTCCTTGTTTCTCAACGCTCTAACCAGAATGTCGCTGCCTTTACTGATGCATGGATTATGATGAATCAGACGCGCATCGCTATCGGTTCTATTATACAAAACATGATGATGGGGAATGCGGATAAAGAGGCTATGCAGGCTCTTTTACAGCAAGCAAAATCGCAATTGGCCGCCTCAGAGAGTAGTTATAAACACTATTTGTCTCTGCCTAATACGCCTGGGTTGGATGAAGCATTATCCAAAAAACTTGAGGCGAGCTATACCGCTTACGACAAGCTACTAAATGATATTGTGGATTCGCTTTCCGGTGGGTTAGCAGGGGCGGCGATGAAATTGAGTAGCGGTGCCACGCCGCTGAACGTGGCCATGCAGGACGCCTATATTACGTGGCGGGCGGCACAAAACCAGCTATCGGATGACGGGCTACAGGAAAACCACGCTGCATTTGAAACGATGCTGTGGCTTCTGGGCGCACTTTCCATCGTCGTCGTGCTGGTGATTATCCTCAGTTGGATCGGGTTGCAGCGTATTCTTTTGCATCCGCTGCGTACGCTCATGCGGCATATCAGCGCGATTGCCGAGGGCAATCTGACGCACCCTATTGATACGACCGGCCGCAATGAGATGAGCCAGCTTGCGGCGGGGCTACATCATATGCAGCAGTCATTAATCCGTACCGTGAGTCTGGTGCGCGACAGTTCCCACTCTATCCACTCTGGGGCCAGTGAAATCTCGGTGGGCAGCAACGATCTGTCTTCGCGCACGGAGCAGCAGGCCGCATCGCTACAGGAAACGGCGGCCAGTATGGAGCAATTGACCTCGACGGTGAAGCAGAACTCAGACAACGCACGTCAGGCTACGCTGCTGGCAAAAAATGCGTCGGAGACGGCCAATAAAGGCGGCACTGTCGTCGATAATGTCGTGAAAACGATGAATGAGATTGCCGACAGCTCACAAAAAATCGCCCACATTACCAGCGTGATTGATAGCATCGCCTTCCAAACCAATATTCTGGCGCTGAATGCGGCGGTAGAAGCAGCACGAGCCGGGGAGCAAGGGCGAGGATTTGCCGTCGTGGCGGGTGAAGTGCGAACGCTGGCACAGCGCAGTGCCCAGGCCGCTAAAGAGATAAAATCGCTGATTGATGATTCGGTTAGCCGCACCACTACCGGCTCTTTGCAGGTGAAAGACGCGGGTGACACGATGAAAGAAATCGTCGGTGCGGTGAGCCGGGTAACGGATATCATGGGGGAAATCGCCTCGGCGTCCGATGAGCAGAGCCGGGGAATCGATCAGGTTGGGCAGGCGGTCAATGAAATGGATCGCGTTACTCAGCAAAACGCCTCGCTGGTGGAAGAGTCCGCATCTGCCGCCGCAGCATTGGAAGAGCAGGCCAGATATTTACAAAACGCGGTGGCGGTGTTCAAGATTAATCAGGCAGCAGAGCAGGAACATCGTGCCGAGCGCGCGCCTTCGCTTGCTGCATTACCAAAATCGCTGTTACCTAAACCCGCTCATGCCGGGCCGTCGAATGCGAATTGGGAAACGTTTTAGCGGAAGTAAACGTTTTTAACGGAAGAGTAAGCATCCAAACCGCCTGCACGCGAGCTAAGCCTCGCGCTGCAGGCGGTTTGACGATGATAGGTATCAGGGTTTTTTCTTCGGCCAGTCGTCGTCTTCATCGTCCCACTTGTCGTTGTTGTCACGATGTGGGGGCAATTTCGGTTTATTGAGCAGAAAACGCGTATGGTCAACGTTGCGCAATTCTTTGATGCCGTTAATCAGCATGCCTATCAGGACAATCAGAATTATCCACCAGTAATCAGCCAGCCATGCCATGGTTACGCCTCATCAACATTATGAATATAACGGGTAAACAGCTGCGGCAAGTTCTGGCTGAGCCAGTGGTAGCCTGCAATGTCTTCATCTTGCCAGGCGGCAAGGATGAGGTTGGGTGTAAGCTGCTCTTCCGCATACTGTGCTAATGGATAATAGCTGATATGCCAGAGTTCGGCTGCGACACCGCCGAGATCGTGCGCATAAGGTCGATAAAAACCGTATTCATGCATGTGCGCGCTCAGCCACGCGTTCAGAGCGGCAAAGTAACCACCTTCTTCATATTCCCACGGCTCCAACTGGAGCGAGCAGCCTGCGGGTAATAAATCGGGATCGTAGATATCGAGATCGCTGCCCCAATGGTGGCGGCTGGAACCGGGCATGGCGGACCAGCGCAGAATCGCTTCACAGCGCTCGCCTTCGTCCAGAGATAACACATCCAGCGGCTGGCTGTTGGCATCCATGACGGGACGCTCGCCGCGAAATTTGCCATTCCAGATCTGACGCTGGCGCTCAAAATCACGAAACGTGCTGGCTGGCTGTAGGTTAAATCCTGCCGTTTTTGCCGCCTGCTGTAGCGCCAGAAACGCGGTTACCGCCTCTGGCTGAAGACGATGACGACCCTGTAAAGCGACCAGATGCTGGTCGCTTTTACCGGTTAACGTAGCTGGCGTCATCATGCGATGAGCTGCTCCATAATGCGCTGATACATGCGGCTCAGCAGTTGCAGGTCTGCCGCGCTGACGCATTCATCCACTTTATGGATCGTGGCGTTCACGGGGCCCAGTTCAACCACCTGCGCGCCCATGCGGGCAATGAAACGGCCATCGGAGGTGCCGCCGGTGGTCAGCAGCTCTGGTGTGACCTCGTTGTAATGCTTGACGGCATTCACCACGGCATCGACCAGCTCGCCGCGTGCGGTCAGGAATGGCTGGCCGGAGAGCTTCCAGTCGATGGTGTACTTAAGCTGGTGGCGATCCAGTAATTCAGCCACGCGCTGCTGGATTAACACATCCGTCAATTCGGTGCTGAAGCGGAAATTGAACTGCACAGACAGCTCGCCGGGGATGACGTTATTGCTGCCGGTGCCTGCTTGAATATTGGCGATTTGCATCGTGGTCGGCGGGAAGAAGGCGTTGCCCTGATCCCACTCGGTTGCGATCAGTTCGTTAAGCGCCGGCGCTGCACGGTGAACGGGGTTGTCCGCCAGATGAGGATATGCAACGTGCCCTTGCACGCCGTGTACGCGCAGATTCGCGGTGATAGAACCACGACGACCATTTTTTACCACATCACCCACAACATGCGTACTGGACGGTTCGCCGACCAGACAGTAGTCCAATCGCTCGTTGCGTGCCATCAGCGCCTCAACCACTTTCACGGTGCCGTTAACGGCGCTGGCTTCTTCGTCTGAGGTAATCAGGAACGCCAGACGCCCTTGATGATTAGAGTGGGCGGCGACAAAGCGCTCGGCGGCAATCACCATCGCAGCCAGTGAACCTTTCATGTCCGCCGCGCCGCGGCCATACAGCATGCCGTCACGAATGATGGGGTCAAACGGTGGATGCTGCCAGTGGCTTTCATCGCCGCTGGGAACTACATCGGTATGTCCGGCGAAGGCCAGCGTTTTCCCTGTGCCGCGCCATGCCCAGAAATTCTGGGTATCGCCAAAATCCATCGCTTCGACGGTAAAGCCAATCGCCGTCAGGCGTTCAATCATGAGCGCCTGGCAACCCTCGTCATTCGGGCTGAGGGAAGGGCGTTTAATTAACTGTTGAGCGAGTTCTATGACTGGGCAAGACACGTTATTTGTTCTCCGCAATAAATTTCTGGTAGCTGTCGATACTGAAACCAAGCAGCGCGTGGCCGTCATCGGTTATCAGCAACGGCCGTTTAATCACCGCTGGCTGTTCCAACATCAGGTTTTTGGCGGCCTCTGCGCTGTCGCCGGTATCGCTATTGATCTGTTCACGCAATTCTTCGCTGAGCTTACGCCAGGTCGTTCCGCGTGTGTTGAGTAAGGCCTGAAACCCCAGTTGGTCGATAAAACGCTGCAGCTGCTGTTCATCCAGACCGTCGGCACGGTAATCATGGAAGCGATACGCCACCTGCTGATCGTCCAGCCAGCGGCGTGCTTTCTTTATGGTGTCACAGTTTTTGATGCCGTACATGGTCAGCGCCATAGGGATAAAATCCTTTCTGCTTATTGGGTTGCATGACGATTGCTGTTCAGGACAACACAGCCTGACTGAGCTTAATCGTGCGATAGCCCAGCATGCCGAAAAAAGGCGGGGAGATCTACTGTGAACTGTGTAGCAGAAATGTGAACAAGTGTAGTTTTTATACTTTCATAACACTTTTTCCTGATTAAAAAGTGTGCATATAATGCGTCGCCGTTAATCACCAAGAGGTTCGCATGGTAGAAGTAGAAGTAAGTACTTGGAAAGATTTTATTGAAGCAATGTTACGTAAATAATAATGAGAAGTACTGTTAGTCATTGCATACCATACCAGGAATAAAATCATACGAATAAAGCAGTATTGAGTCTCTCAATACTGCTTTTTTTCTATCCCCGTCATACCTCAAGCTTCATGCGCATTCGTAGCGTTCTTTCCTCATGTCTCGTCCATAATCTTGCCGATCCAAAGAGGATATTGCTGTCATCTTTACTACCAGATAATACATAACAATATGATTAGAATGCGTATTCCAGACCGACGCTGGTGCTGTAATTGCCTTTTCTGGGGTTACCACCAAACTCATTGGAATATTGCAGCCATGTATGCAGACTGGTTGTCAGGTTAACCATAACCCCAGCATCTGCGACGCCCCAGTCTTTTTCTGAAGCCGCACTTGGCATGGTGAAGTGACCACTCATCGAGTTTAATCCTGCGGTGACTGGGTGCACATTACTGGCCATGTAATCATGATTCCAGGCCATCCCGATGTAAGGGCTAATGTCCAAACTGGCCACGAGTAAGTGGGCCTGAGTTTGCCAGCCAAGACTGGAAACCAGAGAATTACGATGTTGTTCAGAAAACCACATGGCCGAGCTGTTATTTCCGCGCTCACGATAGCCTTCTACCTCAACGGATTGACGTTCCAGACGAGCAAAAGGCCCTGTTTTGACGGATGTCCCCAGATCAAACCACCAGCCAGCATCAATCCCACCACCAAAATGACGTCCTTTCACTGAGCCGGATTCTGTGCGCGTAGCCGGGCCAATGTTAATAGTGCGATAAACATCATCAAAGTGAGAAGAACCAGCATTGACGAAGGCGCTCATCCAGGGATGGTCGGCGTGGTAGACCTGATAAAGTGCAACGCTGTGGTCATACAATGTGTAGCCTGCGCCATCAAGCGCCGTTTTTTGGTTAGAGACGGTGACCAGCGCTCCGACGTTAAGATTGTCACTTAATCTCACGTCGCCACCGACTGAAGCAAAGCGGTTATTACTGCTGCTTGAAAATGTATCGTCGGTTGAGTTGGCCTGATGGCGGTAATCACCACTAGCGAATACCCGCGTATCGCCGCCATAGGTATCGGTAAGGATCGCTTTACGTAACAAATTGTACTGCGACTTTGTTGCCTGTAGAGGCGCTTTGCTCAGTAATGAAATTTTACCTGGCGCTGAAATTTCAGATAAAACGACACTGGCGAGCATCTTGTTGACACCCGTTGTAGGATGGACATTGTCAGCAAAAAGATAGGTATATTCTGTGCCGCCAGCATAGTTTCCTGTATTGCAAAAAAGTGATGAGGTTGTGTTACAGGCACCACTGGTTGTGTTGATAATGCCATAGGTTGATGGCGTCGCCATTATTTCAGACAACAATCCATACGTATTGACAGGGATTATGTTTAAACCATTATCACTCAACGTGCGAAGTCCGCTGTTTAATGTATTGTTATATTGATTGGCTACGTCCTGATATTTTTCTTGTAGGTTGCGTCTTGCAGCATCGGGAGTTGCGCCAAGGTTGGTGAGATTATAAACAACGACATATTTCCCTCCTGCATGATATAAATTATTTAGTAATGATATTTCAGTGTTTGCAACAGGAATGATTTGAATAGTTTCAGTTGAAGGCGATGATTCATAAATAGCATAAATATCATTGGAACCACCCCAGAACTGATAAAGCGTTGATGCGTTAATATTATTGCTTTGAATATAATTGTTAACCTGAGATTGAATCGTCGGCGAAAAGATAATGCCCAGTGAATAATTATTAACAATACCGGCTCCACCCCAGGCATAGTTGGTTCCTCCTGAGGATGAATCTGTTGCCGACAGACCTAGCCCATCTGCGACATACATCGTAGCTGTTTCCCCAGGGTTAGTTGTAAACCTCGATGTTCCGATTCCTAACGCATGTGAAAGATTACCTGCATCACTTAAGCTATCACCAAAAACGACCGTGTTGTTAAAAGTCTCTGCTTCCGCAGATGATGTGTAAATAAGTAATGCAAAAATAATAAATAGTAAAAATTCCTTTGATTTCACCCATAACACTCTGTTTATGAAATTAGCATTATTGCTGTTATTAGTAATCGCCAGAAATCTTCGGATGATTCGCATAATTTTTGCCCCCCTGAATTGTGAAAAAATAATATATTCAATAAATTGGGTACGGATGATCGAGAATAAGGAGTTTGCTTTCGGTGGTTGATAATAACGAATGAAGATTATTGTCGTTGAGGTTGCGATATATAGGATATATCTTATATGTAAAACTATGAGAGATATCTTAGCCGCGATGTTTTCCTTATTACGGAGGACATAACGGCTATAGATTGGGCCGTCATACGTCAAGATGCTGGTGTTGGCTTTTTAACTACCTGGCCTGATATCGGCCCTTTGTACATAGGAGCCGATATCAGTGTTACGCTGGGAAAAGAGGAAACTTGAGTAAATAAAAGAGGCTATTATTAGTTTGCGTATAGATTTTATTTTATCTAATTAATTCATCATGATGGCTGGTTAAGTGCAAATTTTGCAGCAGCAATTGCGTGGAGCCTGCTGGTATCAAAAAGAGGAACCTTCGCATCCTGAGCACTGATTAACAGCGGAATCTCCGTGCAACCCAGAATGATGCCTTCCGCGCCTTGCTGTTCAAGCTGCTGGATAATGTCCCGATAGACTAGCCGCGATGCGTCGTTAATGTTTCCCAGACACAGTTCATCGTAAATGATGCGATTAACGGCCTCTTTTCCCTCATGGTCAGGAACTATCACCTCCACGCCAAATCGTTCCTGAATGCGCTGGCGATAGAAATCCTGCTCCATTGTGTAGCGGGTTCCAAGCAAACCGACTTTCTTCAATTTATGCTGTTTCAGGCTGGCACCGGTGGCATCGGCAATATGCAAAAGAGGAAGCTGACAGGCGCGTTCAACGTCATCGGCCACTTTATGCATGGTGTTGGTACAGATGACGATCGCCTCCGCTCCCGCCTGACGTAATCCTACTGCGATATTGCTGAGTACAGCGGCTGACTGCGCCCAATCGCCTTGTGACTGCAACCGTTCGATCTCGTGGAAATCGACGCTGTGCAGGATGATTTTGGCGGAGTGCAGGCCACCAAGTTGGCTTTTCACATACTCGTTGATAATGCGGTAATACGGGATGGTGGATTCCCAACTCATACCCCCGATCAGACCCAGCGTTTTGCTTACCATGATGCCTTCCTTCATATCGTAAAAAGTGATGAATTGGTCAGAACTGAACTCTCTGCGTTCTGCATCGGGTTAAAATAGGACAGCTGAGTTGCGCGGTATACATTTTTAGCGACTTTTATCACTTTTTATCCAACTTCAACTGGACAAAAGGCCAATCTATTGTTGTACTGTACCTGACACAGATTTTGTGTCTTTCATTCATGTAAAGGTAAGTTTGATGTCTAAGATTAAAGGTAGTGTTAAGTGGTTCAATGAGTCTAAAGGCTTCGGTTTCATCACTCCTGAAGATGGTAGCAAAGACGTGTTCGTACACTTCTCTGCCATCCAGAGCAATGGTTTCAAAACTCTGGCTGAAGGTCAGCGTGTAGAGTTCGAAATCACTG
Organism: Pectobacterium jejuense; assembly: GCF_026800125.1. Lineage (NCBI taxonomy): Bacteria > Pseudomonadati > Pseudomonadota > Gammaproteobacteria > Enterobacterales > Pectobacteriaceae > Pectobacterium > Pectobacterium jejuense. The sequence goes on from NZ_JAPQKX010000007.1 coordinate 82,780, forward strand.
ACGGTGCCAAAGGTCCTTCAGCTGCTAACGTTAACGCTATTTAATTATACCGATTTCGTGAAAAACCCGCCAATGGCGGGTTTTTTTTGCTTCAATTTCCACACTGACATCAGTGTGTTGTCACCCACGTGACCAGAGCAAACGCCAGCGCGGTCATGAGCAGCGAACCCGCCAGATTCAACAGTACGTGTAACCCCGCCGCCGCAAGCTGCCCACTTTGCAGGAACATGACGACTTCTGCGGAAAAGGTCGAAAACGTCGTTAAACCGCCGCACAGCCCGGTGGTAATCAATATTTTCCAGTCCTGATCGAGATGAGGATGGCGCAGGAAGAAAGCGAGTGCGCCGCCAATAACAAAAGCCCCAATCAAGTTGGCAAGCAGAGTACCCAGCGGCAGCGTTGGATACAGATTGTTAAACTTCACGCCAAGCTGCCAGCGCGCCACGCTACCGACTCCGCCGCCAATAAATACTGCGAATAATGTACTAAACATAGAAACCTTTCTTTGGGCTGTTTTGCCTGAGTTGTTTTTGTGGTCTCGGAGAGTGTTGGGCAGGACGCTACGCCCTCTCTGCGAGGTGGACGTAGACATCATTAGCCGAGTGGCGGTTGTACCCTGTTTTTAAGACTGTCAGCGTTTTGGCTGCGCGAGGGTAGGGAGGAATGTCATCTCCGCTTTAGTATGGAAAGTTTACGCCGTCAGAAGGGATTTTTGTAGTGATGCCGAGGTGAAAGTTGTAAAGCAATCTGAATGCGGGCGAAAGCGCTTTTGCCGTGTCTTACTTTGTTATAGATGCAATTTGTTACAGATGCTAATTGTGTCGTGCTGCATAAGGTTTTAGATAGAGGACATAGAGTAAAAGAATTATTTTCAATAAAAAATCGTTCTCGTTCGCTGGCGTCTCCAGCATCTAAATCAGGTAGGTTTGTATGGAAGGTATCAGTATTGCCAAGCTGTTGGTGATTGGCGCGTTAATCATTCTGCTGTTCGGTACGAATAAACTTCGTAGCCTCGGCGGTGATTTGGGTGCGGCGATTAAAGGCTTCAAGAAGGCGATGAGTGACGATCAGCCAGCAAAGACGGATGATACGGCAGCGCTGCATGATTCATCTCGTAAAGAACCCTGATCGACTCTCACACAGCAAAACGGACGGCTATTGCCGTCCGTTTTTTATTCCACACAAAAAATGTGTAAATATGTATGAGCGCTTATTTTACTTCGATGCCCTTTGCCTGTAGGTCAGCATGGTAGGACGAGCGAACAAATGGACCGCAGGCAGCGTGGGTAAAGCCCATCGCCATCGCTTCGGCCTTCATCTCATCAAATTCATCCGGGCTGACGTAGCGCTGTACTGGCAGGTGATGGCGGCTTGGCTGTAAATATTGTCCCAGCGTCAGCATCGTCACACCGTGGCGGCGCAGGTCACGCATCACTTCCACGATTTCTGCATTGGTTTCTCCCAATCCAACCATCAGACCAGATTTGGTTGGGATATCTGGATGCGCGTTCTTGAAGTTTTCCAGCAGCTTCAGTGACCATTCATAGTTCGCACCAGGGCGGACCTGACGGTAAACGCGTGGTACGTTTTCCAGATTGTGGTTGAACACATCTGGCGGCGTGGCGGTCAGGATCTCTAACGCGCGATCCATACGGCCACGGAAGTCTGGCACCAGCGTTTCGATGCGGATACTCGGGTTTTTGCGGCGAATGGCGCTGATACAGTCTGCAAAGTGCTGGGCTCCGCCGTCGCGCAGATCATCACGGTCAACGGAGGTGATCACGACATAGCGTAAGCCCATGTCGTGAATGGTCTGTGCCAGTTTCTCAGGCTCATTGGCATCCGGCGTAAGCGGGCGGCCGTGGGCAACGTCACAGAACGGGCAACGACGGGTACAAATGGCACCCAGAATCATGAAGGTGGCGGTACCGTGGTTGAAACACTCCGCCAGATTCGGACAGGACGCTTCTTCGCAAACTGAGTGCAACCCGTTTTTGCGCATGGCCGCTTTGATTCCCTGAATACGGCTTGAATCCGCCGGAAGTTTAATCTTCATCCATTCAGGTTTGCGCAGAAGCTCTTGGCGTTCGGTGACGACGGTACGTACCGGGATTAGCGCCATCTTATCGGCATCGCGGTATTTAACGCCGCGTTCGATCTGAATCGGTTTACTCATGTTTGCGTAAGTTCCAGTTCTGAATCGTTTCTTTAAATTTGTAATTCAAATTCAAAGGATTATGTTTTTAGTTAAACTTTTTTTTAAAAAACTATAAAAATTATATCATCTTGCCTAACCACAATCAGCCTTTGCGCGATCAAAATGAAGAAATTATGTGAATAAAATGTAATTTATCAAAAAACGATCGTCTAACTGACAGATTTTTATTAACAGGATGAAATGCATTACCCAGGAAGCGGCTCACCCTGAACGTCCAGATTCCACGAAACAAATTCGGGTGCGGAGTAGCCGACTAACTGCAAAAAGGTGTTCACCAGCACGGGAGCGGTGTCATCCAACGTGACGCCCGGTACCAGATCGCTGATTTGCGTCATCTTCATTCCGGCGTAACCACACGGGTTGATACGCAGGAAAGGGGAGAGATCCATGGCAATATTGAGCGCCAGCCCGTGGAAAGAGCAGCCTTTGCGAATACGCAGCCCTAACGAACAGATTTTACGTTCGCCTACATAGACGCCGGGCGCATCAGGGCGCGCATGAGCTTCAATCTGGAAATGTGCCAGAGTGCCAATCACGGTGTTTTCGATGGCGGTGACGAGCTGACGAACGCCGAGCTTGCGACGCTTCAGGTCAATCAACACGTACATGACCTGCTGGCCGGGGCCGTGATAGGTCACCTGGCCGCCTCTGTCGCTCTGAATCACGGGAATATCACCGGGCATGAGGACATGTTCGGCTTTGCCTGCCTGACCCTGCGTAAATACACGAGGGTGCTGAACCAGCCAGATTTCATCTGGCGTTTTATCATCACGTCGGTCGGTGAAATTATGCATCGCCAGAGAGACGGGTTCATACGGCTGTACGTCAAATTGGCGTACGATGATCTTATCCTGTAGCAAGTGTGTCATCTTCAGGTTAAGGAAAGGTGGGGGGGATTATAACGGCGGGAAGCCTCAGCGAACAGCACTTTACAAAATCACAAAACCCTGCCGTATTCGCTAGTTTTCCCGCTCGTTCTTTTTACTGCGTGATTCTTATAGAACCCTATGTTTCATAGAATTCTATGTCTTACAGAACCATGCGCACGATGTCGATGTTGCCCAGTTCTTCGTACAGCGTTTCCACCTGCTCAATGTGTGTCGCAGTGATGGTGATGGAAACAGAGTGATAATTCCCTTTGCTGCTGGGTTTGATCTGCGGCGTGTAGTCGCCTGGCGCATGACGCTGTACCACTTCAACGACCAGATCGACTAACTCTGGTTTTGCCTCACCCATGACCTTGTAGGTAAAAACACAGGGGAATTCAAGCAGTTCGTTTAATTTGGTTTTCATTTGCGCTCCAGAGAGGGTAATACATCGGTATTATTCCGACGGTATTAGCACTGACATCAGTACAGTATACTAAAAAAGCATAACTCCCGCGTTCTGCGGGAGTTATGGATGGTATCTATATGGGGGCGTTTTGACCCCACACAAGGGGGATTAGCCGAACCAGTGATGGAACATCAGTTTGATGTAGTCGATCATGCGGCCAAAGATCCCGCCTTCTTTCACTTCGTTCATCACCACCAGCGGGCGCTGATCGATGGTTTTGCCATCCAGTTGGAAGTTGATGGAACCCACAACCTGATTTTTGGCTAACGGCGCATGCAGTTCCGTGTTGTCCAGAACATAGCTGGCTTTCAGATCTTTCATACGGCCGCGCGGAATAGTCAGGTAGGCATCTTTCTCAACGCCCAGCGCAACGCGGTCGCTGTCGCCAAACCAGACGGGCTCAGAAGCGAATTCTTTGCCTGCTTTCAATGGCGCGACGGTTTCAAAGAAGCGGAAGCCCCAAGTCAGCAGTTTCTTGCTTTCTGATTCACGGCCTTTGGCGTTACGTCCACCCAGTACTGCAGAAATCAGGCGCATCTGGCCTTCTGTTGCCGAGGCGACCAGATTAAAGCCAGCTGATGACGTATGGCCCGTTTTGATGCCGTCAACATTCAGGCTGGAATCCCACAGCAAACCGTTGCGGTTAGGTTGGCGAATATTGTTGAACGTGAACTCTTTCTCTTTGTAGGTCGCGTATTCTTCTGGCACATCGCGGATCAGCGCCTGACCGATCAGGGCCATATCGCGTGCCGAACTGAACTGGCCCGGCGCATCAAGACCGTGCACGGTTTCAAAATTGGTATTTTTCAGCCCCAGTGCTTTCACGTAACCGTTCATCAGGTTAACGAAGGCATCCTGGCTGCCGGCAACGTAGTCGGCCATCGCGACGCAGGCATCGTTACCGGATTGCAGAATGATGCCGCGGTTTAACTGGGAGACAGGAACGCGGTCGCCCGGCTTCAGGAACATCAGGGAAGAACCCTGGAAGGTCGGGTTGCCGGTTGCCCAGGCATCTTTACCGACGGTAACGATGTCGTTCGGGCTGATTTTTCCTGATTTAATGGCCTGACCAATCACATAGCTGGTCATCATTTTCGTTAAGCTGGCCGGATCGCGGCGCGTGTCGGCATTCATTTCTGCCAACACTTTCCCAGAGTTGTAATCAATCAGGATGTAGGATTCAGCATCGATTTGCGGGACGCCGGGGATCATCGTTTTAAGATTGATATCTTCGGCATAGGCAAAGGAAGAGGCGCTAATGACGAGCAGTGCGCCAAGCGCAGTACGTTTAGTAAAACGAGACGTGTTTACAGTATTCATGATTGGAACAACAACATCCGTGGGTATGAGTTAAAAAACGAGCCACACTATAGCAGATGGGAAATAGGCAGGCATCAGACATTACGTTACGTGATTTTGCAAAAGGGCGGTATGTTCAATGCCATAGCCGCCGTTTTCGCTGCGTGAGTCTGCCGATTATCTGTTACTAGAGGGTGCTGGGTGCGGCGGTAATAAACGACTGCTGCTGAGCTTCGACTGACAAACGTTGTTGAAGTTCAGCGGCTTGCTGACGATTCTGGAATGGCCCCAGTTGAATACGATACAGGCCACCGCTCGCCGTGACTTTCCCGGCCACGCGGAAGCGTTCGCTCAGACTGCGCTGCCAGGTTTGCGCGCGCTGTTGATCGCTCAATGCACCGACCTGAACCACGTAGCGACCCGTGGCAGATGGCGTCGCAGCCGCGGGAGCGGCAACCGTTGCCGCAGCAGCTGGCGCGACGTTCATTGGTGCCGCGGATGACGATGGCGCTACCGCTGGCGTCACGTTGGACTCAACCACGCCAGCGCGCAGGGCGGAAGGCGCCCCCAGAAAACCACCGCTGTGCGACGGCGCGCTGCTCTGCGGCTGTGTACTTTCTGCTGGTGCACTCAGGCTGCTATTGCTGATCGGGCGCACGGCGCTGTTGGACGTTGGCGACGTCGTTTCCATCATCGGTGTGCCCAGTCCACTGGCACCGAAGCTCGGACGTTCCGGCAGGGCGAAGCTTTGCTTCGCGACGGTGGTGCCGACGGTTCCGGGACCGGATAGCGTGCCGTCTGGTGCGACGTTGATGAAGTCCACTTTTACTTTGGTATTGTTCGAGATATTCAGCCGATCGCCTGCGGCCTTCGACAGATCGATAATTCTGCCCGGCGTATACGGCCCGCGGTCATTTACGCGTACAACCAGACGGCGACCGTTGCTCAGGTTGGTCACGCGGACATAGCTTGGCAGAGGCAGCGTTGGGTGGGCGGCGGTTATCGCATTAGGATCAAACGTTTCGCCGATTGACGTACGGTTGCCGCTCGCTTCTTCGCCGTACCATGTGGCTAAGCCTGTCTCGCTAAAGTTTTGCGGGTTTTTGACAATCTTATAGCTCTTGCCTTTGATGCTGTAGTCTTGCAGCGTACCCTGATTGTAGGGTTCATAACGTGGTTCTGCGCCACCGATCTCTTCCGTCGGGCCGCTGTAAACCTGAGTCACGGGCGGCGCAGGCTGCCGCTGTTCCGTTGTGGTACAGGCCGCAAGCGCCAGAGTTGCTACGCCGACCCAAAGCCAATCCTTACGCATTGCTCACCTCGTATTATAAATTCTTAGATAGCAGTTTGCGGTGAGTATGTATCGACATGACGATACCGAACCCCGCCATTAAGACGACCAGCGCCGACCCGCCGTAGCTGACTAGCGGCAGCGGCACGCCAACGACGGGAAGTATACCGCTGACCATCCCGATATTGACGAACACATAGAAAAACAGAATCAACATCAGCCCGCCGACCATTACCCGACCGAACGAGGTTTGCGCATTCGCGGCGATGACCAGGCCGCGCATAATCATGAACAGATACATAGCGAGCAGAATCAACACGCCGATTAACCCAAGCTCTTCTGACAGCACGGCAAAGATAAAGTCGGTGTGGCGCTCTGGCAGAAACTCTAACTGAGACTGTGTGCCATGCAGCCAGCCTTTTCCAGATAGACCGCCTGAGCCTATCGCAATTTTCGACTGAATAATATGGTACCCGGCCCCGAGCGGATCGCTTTCTGGATCAAGCAGCATCATGACCCTGGCGCGCTGATAGTCATGCATCAGGAAAAACCAGAGTATAGGAATAAAAGCGGCGAGTAGCAGGACGGCGATGCCAATTAAGCGCCAGCTCATACCTGCGAGGAAAAGCACAAATAGCCCCGATAGCGCGACTAGAATCGAGGTGCCTAAGTCGGGCTGCGCGGCAACCAGCAGCGTAGGGACAAAAATCAGCACCAGCGCGATTGCCGTATTTTTTAGCGACGGCGGGCACATATCACGGTTGATAAAACGGGCGACCATCAGCGGTACTGCTATCTTGGCAATTTCTGACGGCTGAAAACGGATAAAGCCCAGATCCAGCCAGCGCTGCGCGCCTTTACTGATTTGCCCAAAAATATCCACGATGAGCAGCAAAATCACGCAAAACACATAGAGATAGGGGGCCCAGCCTTCATATACGCGCGGAGGGATTTGCGCCATCACGATCATCACCGTAAACCCCAGCACGATTTGAACGACTTTTCGCTCCATCATACCGACGTCTTGCCCGCTGGCGCTCCATAAGACAAATAGGCTATAGCCCAGCAGTGCCAGGATGCAGAGAAGAAACGGCAGATCGATATGGATTTTCGCCCAGAACGATCCCTTTTGTTGGCTATCGGTCATGACTGTCTGTTACTCACTCTCGCTACCCGGTGGTGCAGGAGGCGCACTGGGTAAATCGGTATTGTTATCACCCAGCAGAATATGATCAAGGATCTGGCGGGTGATGGTGCCAACGGTCGGGCCTGCGCCACCGTTTTCCAGAATAATCGACATCGCTACTTTAGGGTCTTTATATGGGGCAAACGCAACCATTAATTTATGGTCACGCAGATGTTCTGCGATCTTGTGCGCATTATAGGTTTCGTTTTCTTTCAGGCCGAAAACCTGTGCTGTACCGGATTTGGCCGCAATTTTATAAGGCGCATCCTCAAAGCTTTTGTGGGCAGTACCGTTAGGCCGATTAGCTACGCCATACATTCCATCCTTCGCCACTTCCCAATAGCCAGAGTGGATGTTGCCAATTTGCTGATTCTCTGTCTGTCGGAAAGGCACAATCTTGCCATTTTCCCGCGAGCTATAAAGCAGGTGCGGCGTTTTGACCTGGCCGTCGTTGATCAGCGTCACCAGCGCCTTATTCATTTGGATAGGCGTTGCGGTCCAATAACCTTGACCAATCCCGACCGGAATCGTATCCCCTTGATACCAGGGTTTTTTGAACCGTCCTAATTTCCACTCGCGCGTTGGCATATTGCCTTTGCTTTCTTCCGAAATATCGATACCGGTTTTCTCGCCGTAACCAAATTTGTTCATCCATTCGGATAGACGATCGATCCCCATGTCATAAGCGACCTGATAGAAGAAGGTATCCGCGGACTCTTCCAGCGATTTGGTGAGGTTAAGGCGACCATGTCCCCATTTTTTCCAGTCGCGGAAGCGCTTTTCGGAACCGGGTAATTGCCACCAGCCGGGATCGAACAGGCTGGTGTTCGTGGTTATCACGCCTGCCGTGAGAGCAGAAACCGCAATATAAGGTTTAACGGTGGAGGCGGGGGGGTAAATCCCCTGTGTCGCACGGTTGATCAGCGGACGATCGGGGTCGCTTTGGAGTTTTGTGTAATTCTTGGTGGAAATCCCGTCGACAAAGAGATTGGGATCGTAACTGGGCGTGGAAACCATCGCCAGAATACCGCCGTCGCGTGGATCGGTGACAATCACGGCAGCACGGCTGCCTTCCAGCAGTTTCTCGATGTAGATTTGCAGGCTTAGGTCCAACGTCAGATAAATATCACGCCCGGCCTGCGGTGGCTGTTCGTGGAGCTGGCGGATCACGCGGCCGCGGTTGTTAACTTCAACTTCTTCATAGCCAGGCTTGCCGTGCAGCAGATCTTCGTAATGACGTTCAATACCTAGCTTACCGATGTCACGTGTGGCGGCATAATCGGCAATTTTTTCTTCTTTGGTTAGCCGCTCTACGTCTTTATCGTTGATTTTGGAGACATAGCCCGTGACGTGCGTCAGAGCAGAACCGTAAGGATAATAGCGGCGCTGGTAGCCTTTAACTTCAACACCGGGGAAGCGGTATTGGTTGACGGCAAAGCGGGCGACCTGAATCTCATCGAGCCCAGCTTTTACGGGGATGGAAGTAAAACGGCGTGAACGCTTACGCTCTTTTTCAAAGTTTTCCAGATCGTCATCGGTCAGATCGACGACGGGGCGCAGGGCTTCGAGCGTATCTTTAAGATTGTCGACTTTGTCGGGTACCAGTTCTAACTGATAGATAGTGCGGTTCAGCGCCAGCGGGGTGCCGTTACGGTCATAGATGATGCCGCGGCTGGGCGCGATAGGAACCAGCTTAATGCGGTTCTCATTAGAACGTGTGCGGTAATCATCAACGCGCACAATTTGCAGATGATAAAGATTAGCGACTAATACACCGGAAAGCAGCAAAATGCCCAGAAAGGCTACCAAAGCACGGCGCACAAACAGGGCGGACTCAGCCGTATAATCACGAAAGGGTTTACGTTCTACTTTCATCCAGCGTTATTTCACAGGTTTCATCGTATCGCCTTACTCCCGATGGTAAGGGTGATTAGTCGTAATGCTCCATGCACGGTACAGGCTCTCTGCCACCAGTACACGAACAAGCGGGTGCGGCAGCGTTAATGGCGAGAGTGACCAGCTTTGTTCTGCTGCGGCTTTACACTCCGGCGAAAGTCCTTCTGGCCCGCCAATCAGCAAGCTGACGTCGCGCCCGTCCTGTTTCCAGCGCTCTAGCTGTTGCGCCAACTGCGGCGTCTCCCAGCGAGTCCCTGGTATGTCCAGCGTAACAATGCGGTTGCCTTTGCCTACTGCGGCTAGCATCTGTTCGCCTTCGCGCTCCAGAATGCGTTTGATGTCCGCATTTTTACCCCGTTTCCCCGCCGGAATTTCGAGTAATTCGAAAGGCATGTCCTTTGGGAAACGGCGCAGATAATCGGTGAAACCAGTCTGCACCCAGTCGGGCATTTTGGTGCCAACGGCGACCAGTTGCAGTTTCATACTAGCCCCACAGCTTTTCTAATTCGTACAGCTGACGGCTTTCTTCTTGCATGACATGAACCATCACGTCACCTAAATCGACAACAACCCAGTCAGCAGCGCTTTCGCCCTCGACACCGAGTGGAATCAGACCCGCGGCGCGTGAAGACTGCACGACGTGATCGGCGATAGAAGCGACATGACGCGTAGAGGTACCCGTACAGATAACCATGTAATCGGTGATGCTGGACTTACCCTGCACGTTAAGTGCAACAATATCCTGGGCTTTTAAGTCATCGACCTTATCAATAACGAAGTCTTGGAGTGCTTGGCCTTGCAAAGGTTCCCCCTCAATGGCGTTTTGTCAGCAACTGACGAACGCGTGTGGCGCTGAATTGTTTAGGAAAAAGGTGAATCACCGAGTAATTGCCGAGAATTTCCGCTTTTCCCGGTGATTGAAACCAGCCGCGGAGTATATCACGCACTTTTCCCGAGTGGTATAAAGCCCGTGGCTGATGGGCAGGAAAAGCGGTGTTATTGGTACAGGCCGTTTTCGTCGATGTAGCTGAGCACGGCGGGAGGTAATAAATCGCGACAGTCCAGACCTTGCTGGCGACGCTGGCGAATGTCCGTGGCGGAAATAGTGACCAGCGGCGTGTCTGCTAAAAAGATCCGTCCCTGCGGTTGTTGATGAAGATCGTCCGGCGTGTGCGTCAGATGATCGTCCAGCCACTGCTGTAATTCGGGCGTTTCCAGCGTCGAGCGATAGCCGGGCCGAGCACATACTAGCAAATGGCAGACGCTGAGTAGATCTTGCCAGCGGTGCCAGTGGTGCAGCGTGAGCAGCGAATCCTGCCCGATGATAAAGCCCAGCGGCGCATCTCGGCCTTTCTCTGCCCGCAGCGCTTCCAGCGTATCGATGGTGTAGGAGGGCGTTTGCCGTTGCAGTTCACGATCGTCCACGGTAAATAGCGGGTTGCCTTCCACGGCCAGCTCAGCCATATGAAAACGCTGCCGGGAACTGGCTTCGGGCTGCTGCCGGTGCGGCGGAACGTTATTGGGCATCAGGACGACTTGAGTCAGCCCCACGAGCTTTGCCAGTGCGGTCACTGGCTGAAGGTGACCGTAATGAATCGGGTCAAACGTGCCGCCAAAAAACGCGGTCAGGGATGGCGCTGCGGGTGACGTATTCAGATGAATGCCTCCGGCAAGGCTTTGCCGCACAAAAGCATGGCAAGCGATTCCAGTTCAGACCAAACGGACTGACCATAGTCTTGCTTTAAGGTTATTTCCACCTGCGTTAGCAATCGTACGGCCTGCTGTAGCTGTTGAAGAGAAAGCCGCTGTAGTGCCTGAGTGAGCAGATCACGCCGGTTTTGCCACACTTTTTGCTGATCGAACAGCGTACGCAGCGGCGTGTCTGACATGCGCCGCTTTAGCGCCAGCAGCTGTAGCAGTTCACGCTGTAGCGTGCGCAGTAAAATGACAGGTTCGCAATCCTCCTGTTTTAACTGCTGCAAAATGTGCCAGGCGCGTTTGCCTTTGCCTGCCAGCAGCGCATCAAGCCAGTGGAACGGTGTGAAGTGAGCGGCATCATTGACTGCACTTTCGACACGCGGCAGGGTCAGCTTGCCATCGGGATAAAGCAGCGCCAGCCGCTCTAACGCCTGAGACAGCGCGAGCAAGTTGCCTTCATAGCAATAGCAAATGAGCTGAGTGGCCTGTTCATCCAGCGTCAACTTCATGGTTTTGGCACGCTGAGCAACCCAGCGAGGGAGCTGTGCCTGTTCCGGCGTCAGACAATTGATATAGACGCTGTCTTGCGCCAGCGCTTTGAACCAGGCGCTGTTTTCCTGCGCTTTGGTCAGCTTATGACCACGCAGAATCAGCAAAATATCGGGGTGCAATAATCCAGCGAGCTTAACCAGATTTTCACCCATCGCGGCGTTTGGGCCATTTTCCGGCAAAACCAGTAAGAGCGATTGGCGCGAGGCGAACAGGCTGAGCGCCTGACAGGTGCTGAAAATCGCATCCCAGTCGGTATGAAGATCCAGGATGAAGCTGAAATGCTCGCTGAATTCGTGCTGTTGAGCGACCCGTTTGATGCTGTCGAGACTTTCCTGCAGCAAGAGCGGGTCTGAACCAAAGACCAAATAACAACCGCGCAGCCCCTCATGGAGCTGCGCGGTGAGTTGTTCGGGGTAAAGCCGAATCATGAACGCGTGGCGGCAGTCGTTGAATCGGTGGACTGCAGCCGATTTTTGACTTCCTGGCTACCGTTGATGGTCAGCAACTTACGCACCAACTGCTGGGCAGCCTGCTCACGCATTTCCTGACGAACGATGTCTTGTTCGGCATCTTTCGCCAGAGCCGCCAGCGGGTTATCAAAGAACGTGCGGAACACCGTCACGCTGAGCGGATAAATATCTTCACCCGGCATCAGCACCTGCGCCTGCAACGTTAGCACCATCTGGTACTCCGCTGTTTTACCGTCCTGAAAAATAGAGACGGTATCGCGCGTTTCGCTTGAGCCCAGTACCCGCAGAGACGGGATATCCTGACGTGTCGCATCATCAACGATTTTCACATCGCTGAGACGGAGCTGCTCACGTACTGCACGCGTTAGCGGACCATAAGGATCGCTGCTGTCGAGCACCAGTGTCTGTAACTGCGCAGGCACTTGTGTCGTGCCGCGCAGATGAAAACCGCAGCCAGCGGTGATTAACACCGCCAGCCCCAGCAACAACGTGAATAGACGATGTCGCACAGTTCCTCCTTGCCTTAACCCACAACCAGGTTAAGCAGTTTGCCAGGGACATAAATCACTTTACGAACCGTGACGCCGTCCAGATATTTCGCGACCAGCGGTTCTTGTGCAGCGCGTTCGCGAACCTGTTCTTCGCTTGCGTCAGCGGCAACGGTGATTTTACCACGTACTTTACCGTTAACCTGAACAACGACCAGCTTGGAATCTTCAACCATCGCGTTCTCATCTGCAACCGGCCACGGCGCAGTATCGACATCGCCTTCACCTTGCAGCGCCTGCCACAGCGTGAAGCAAACGTGCGGCGTGAACGGATACAGCATACGAACGACGGCCAGCATGGTTTCCTGCGTCAGTGCGCGATCCTGATCGCTGTCCTGCGGGGCTTTCGCCAGCTTGTTCATCAATTCCATGATGGCGGCGATCGCGGTGTTGAAGGTCTGGCGACGGCCGATATCATCGGTCACTTTAGCAATCGTTTTGTGCAGATCGCGGCGCAGTGATTTCTGATCTTCCGTCAGTGTAGCGATATCCAGAGCTGTTACCGCACCTTTCTCGGTATGCTCGAAGGCTTGTCTCCAGACGCGTTTCAGGAAGCGGTTTGCGCCTTCTACGCCGGATTCCTGCCATTCCAGCGTCATTTCTGCCGGAGAAGCAAACATCATGAACAGACGCACGGTATCTGCACCGTATTTCTCTACCATGACCTGCGGGTCGATGCCGTTGTTTTTAGACTTCGACATTTTGCTCATGCCCGCGTAAACCACGTCACGGCCTTCGTTATCTACGGCTTTGACGATGCGTCCTTTCTCATCACGCTCAACGGTCACGTCAGTCGGAGAAACCCAGATGCGTTCGCCGTTATTGCCCAGATAGTAGAAGGCATCCGCCAGCACCATGCCCTGACACAGCAGACGTTTAGCGGGCTCATCAGAGGTCACCAGACCCGCGTCGCGCATCAGTTTGTGGAAGAAGCGGAAATACATCAGGTGCATGATGGCGTGTTCGATACCGCCAACATATTGGTCAACGGGCAGCCAGTAGTTGGCGGCAGCCGGATCCAGCATTCCCTGATCGTACTGCGGGCAGGTGTAGCGCGCGTAGTACCAGGACGATTCCATAAAGGTGTCGAACGTGTCAGTTTCACGCAGCGCTGGCTGACCATTAACGGTCGTCTTCGCCCATTCTGGGTTAGATTTCAGCGGGCTGGTGATGCCATCCATCACGACATCTTCCGGCAGGATTACCGGCAGTTGATCTTCTGGCGTTGGGATGACGGTGCCGTCTTCCAGCGTTACCATTGGGATTGGTGCACCCCAGTAACGCTGACGGGATACACCCCAGTCGCGCAGGCGATAGTTGACTTTACGCTCGCCAATGCCTTTCTCTACCAGCTTATCGGCAATAGCGTTGAATCCAGCTTCGAAATCCAGACCGTCAAACTCACCAGAGTTGAACAGGCTGCCTTTTTCTGTCATTGCCTGAGCGGACAGATCGGGCTCGCTGCCATCGGCGTTCAGAATAACTGGCTTGATGGACAGATCGTATTTGGTGGCAAATTCCCAGTCGCGCTGGTCGTGGCCTGGAACGGCCATCACTGCGCCTGTACCGTATTCCATCAGGACGAAGTTGGCGACCCAGATAGCGACTTTCTCACCATTCAGCGGGTGAATCGCGTACAGGCCAGTGGCCATGCCTTTTTTCTCCATTGTCGCCATATCGGCTTCGGCAACTTTGGTATTACGGCATTCTGCAATGAAATCGGCCAGCGCTGGGTTGGTTGCGGCAGCCTGCGCAGCGAGAGGGTGGCCTGCGGCAACGGCAACGTAGGTCACGCCCATGAACGTATCCGGGCGCGTGGTGTAAACGGTCAGTTTCTCGTCGCTGTCTGCCACATCAAAGGTGATTTCCACACCTTCAGAACGACCAATCCAGTTACGCTGCATGGTTTTGACCTGCTCAGGCCAGCTTTCCAGCGTATCCAGATCGTTCAGCAGTTGGTCTGCGTAAGCGGTGATTTTGATAAACCACTGTGGAATTTCTTTGCGTTCGACTTTGGTGTCGCAACGCCAGCAGCAGCCATCGATAACCTGTTCGTTCGCCAGTACGGTCTGGTCGTTCGGGCACCAGTTAACGGCGGAGGTTTTTTTATAAACCAGACCTTTCTCGTACAGCTTGGTGAAGAACCATTGTTCCCAGCGGTAGTAGTCTGGTTTGCAGGTCGCGACTTCACGATCCCAGTCATAGCCAAAGCCCAGCAGTTTAAGCTGGTTTTTCATGTAGTCGATATTGGCGTAGGTCCAGGGGGCTGGCGCGGTGTTGTTTTTAACCGCTGCACCTTCTGCTGGCAGACCAAAGGCATCCCAACCGATCGGTTGCAGAACGTTCTTACCCAGCATGCGCTGATAACGGGAGATCACGTCGCCGATGGTGTAGTTACGGACGTGGCCCATATGTAGTCGGCCAGAAGGGTAAGGCAGCATGGAAAGGCAATAGTATTTTTCCTTGCCGGGCTGTTCGGTGACTTTAAATGTCTGCTTCTCTTGCCAGTGAAGCTGGACGTCCGCTTCTATCTCTTCTGGGCGGTATTGCTCTTGCATGGCTGCCAGGGGTCCTGTTTAGTGAAGAATCGCTACGTGAGTAGCCTGTTCTGATTCATAACAAAAGATCCGCATAGCATAGCCGTAAGCGGCGCGGGCAACAACACCCAGCGCCCGACTGAGGAATATTTCTGATCTGGGAACGACATACTGCGAGGCGTTGCGCAAATTGGCGACAATTTATCAGGCGTACCGGAAAAATAATCTAAAATAGAGAGAGATAGGCAACGTATCGGTTTTGGCCTGATGTGCCAGACGACGAATAGTCGTGCTTTATCACCTTTCAACCCGCTTAATTCAGGAGGAAGCATGAATAAACTAGCCCGCTATTACCGCGAGTTAATGGCTTCAGTGACGGCCCGGCTGAACAATGGTGAACGCGATCTCGACAGTCTGGTGCTGAGCGCCCGCAAAACCTTGCAGGAAAGCTCGGAGCTGACGCAGAAAGAAATAGAGCAGGTGATTCAGGCCGTTCAACGCGATTTGGAAGAGTTTGCCCGCAGCTATAACGAGAGTCAGGATGAGTTTACCGACAGCGTGTTTATGCGAGTCATCAAGGAAAGCCTGTGGCAGGAGCTAGCGGATATTACGGATAAAACGCAGCTAGAGTGGCGTGAGATCTTCAAAGATGTGAATCATCATGGGGTGTATCACAGCGGTGAAGTGGTGGGGTTAGGTAATCTGGTGTGTGAGAACTGCCATCACCATATCGCGTTCTACACGCCGGAGGTTTTGCCACTCTGCCCGAAATGCTCACATGACCTGTTCCACCGCCAGCCGTTTCAGCCTTAGGGCTGCTAGAGCGGTAAATAAGCGTGCCTTGCGGCACGCTTTATCTGAATATTAATGCAGGATTTTCGCCAGGAAGTCTTTAGCGCGTTCGGACTGTGGGTTATTGAAGAAATCATCCTTACGGGTGTCTTCAACGATTTTGCCCTCATCCATAAAAATCACGCGGTGCGCCACTTTACGGGCAAAGCCCATTTCATGCGTGACGACCATCATGGTCATGCCTTCCTGCGCCAATTCAACCATAACGTCCAACACTTCGTTGATCATCTCTGGATCAAGCGCGGATGTCGGTTCGTCAAATAGCATCGCGATAGGATCCATGCACAGTGCGCGCGCGATGGCGACACGCTGTTGCTGACCACCGGAAAGCTGACCTGGGTATTTGTTGGCGTGTGCCGCCAGCCCAACGCGTTCCAACAGCTTCTGCGCTTTAGCTTTGGCTTCTTCACGATTACGTTTCAACACTTTCACCTGCGCCAGCGTCAGGTTCTCGATAATGGATAAATGCGGGAACAGTTCAAAGTGTTGGAATACCATCCCGACTTTGGAACGCAACTGGGCCAGATTGGTTTTCTTATCGTTAACGGCAATGCCATTGACGGTAATTTCACCTTGTTGAATTGGTTCCAGACCGTTTACGGTTTTGATCAGGGTTGATTTACCAGAGCCAGAAGGCCCGCAGACGACCACAACTTCACCTTTTTTTACTTCTGTGGAGCAGTCGGCTAGCACCTGAAATTGGCCGTACCATTTAGAAACATTTTTCAGGGAAATCATCAAACCGTCCTTTTTTTCAGGTAACTGACCAGCATTGAGGCTGAAATGCTGAAGAGAAAATAAATGAAACCGGCAAACAGGATCATTTCAACTTGTGTTCCGTCACGCTCGCCGATGGTTGAGGCGGTACGGAAGAAATCAGCGAGGCTGAGCACGTAAACCAGTGAGGTATCCTGGAACAGAACAATCCCCTGCGTCAGCAGCAGCGGCACCATCGCGCGGAATGCCTGCGGCAGAATAACCAGCTTCATGGATTGCCAGTGCGTCATGCCTAATGCTAACGCCGCGGAAGATTGACCGCGTGATACGCTGAGAATACCCGCACGAATGATTTCCGAATAATAGGCTGCCTCGAACAGCGAGAAGGCTACCATAGCTGAAATCAGTCGAATATCGGTTTTCGGCGATAGCCCAAGCACATTTTGTAATAAGCTAGGAACCACCAGATAGAACCACAGCAGCACCATGACGAGTGGAACGGAGCGGAACAGGTTCACATACAGTTTGGCGAACCAACTGATAGGCTTGATTGGCGATAAACGCATCACCGCCAGAATCGTGCCCCAGACAATCCCGAAGACCACCGCCGTTAGCGTAATTTTGAGTGTGACAACCATCCCCTGAATCAGGTACGGCATGCTTGGCCCAATTGAGCTCCAGTCAAATTCATGCATGATTTATTTGCTCCCCATATTGCCCGGCAAACGGGTTTTTCGCTCAACGACCTGCATAATCAACATAATGACGGCATTGATACCAACATACGCCAGCGTGATGGCGGTAAAGGATTCATACGCGTGGGCGGAATAGTCCAGCAGTTTCCCCGCCTGTGCCGCCATATCAACCAGACCAATCGTAGACGCGATGGCCGAGTTTTTTACCAGGTTCAGCATCTCTGACGTCAACGGTGGAACAATCACACGGTATGCATTCGGTAGTAACACATAGCGGTAGGTTTGCGGCAGCGTCAGGCCCATCGCCAGCCCGGCGGCTTTCTGGCCGCGTGGTAGCGATTGAATCCCTGCACGCACTTGCTCACAAACGCGCGCGGCGGTGAAGAGTCCCAGACAAATCATTGATGACAGGAAGAATTGAATATTTGGATCTAGCTCGGCTTTAAACCACATACCGATGTTGACGGGAAGCAGTTCGGGAACCACCAGATACCAGGTAAAGAACTGGACAATCAGCGGGACGTTACGAAATAGTTCGACGTAGCAGGTGCCAATACCCGCAAGAAAACGATTTGGGACGGTACGCAGGATTCCAAATAGAGAACCAATAAGAAAGGCGATAATCCAGGCACAGATAGATAATGTGACGGTGACTTGCAGCCCGGACAAAATCCACCCGAGGTAGGTTGTGTTGCCGAAGGGGGCGGCTTGTAGAAATATGCCCCAGTTCCAATCTATTGACATAACGAACTCCGGTAAAAAAAGGGTAGCGAAGCTACCCTGAAGATTGATGAGCGGCCATATTCCCGTTCTGTTTCAAACTACAGGTGTATTGTTTATTTTCCTGTTTATCGAAATTTCTCGGGGCAACATGTGATGGGGAACGACCATCACATGCCTGTCTGTCCTGCCACGAATCAGCAATCAGAGGGCAGATAGCTCTGCCCTTATTCTCATTATTAATTAGTTTAGCGCTTTGTCATTTGGCGCCTTGAACAAGGCCTTCATTTCATCTGACAGTTCAAAGTTCAGATTAAGATCTTTTGGCGGAATAGGCTGTTTGAACCAGCGATCGAACCATTTTTCAGCTTCACCGGAGGTCTGAACTTCAGCGATGGTGTCATCAACCAGTTTCTTGAATTGCGGATCGTCTTTACGCAGCATACAGCCGTAGGCTTCTTCAGACTGCGCTTTACCGACGATATCCCACTGATCGGCGCTTTTTGCTTTCGCACGTTCGCCCGCCAGCAGCGCGTCATCCATCATAAAGGCGACAGCACGGCCACTTTCCAGCGTACGGAAGGAGTCACCGTGGTCTTTCGCACTGATGATACGCATCTTCAGCTGTTTTTCTTCATTCAGCTTGTTCAGCAGAACTTCAGAGGTGGTGCCGGAAGTCACTACGACGGTCTTACCCGCCAGATCCGGGAAGTCTTTTACGCCGGAATCTTTTTTGGTTAACAGACGCGTACCGACCACGAAAATGGTGTTAGAGAACGCGGCTTGTTTCTGACGTTCCAGGTTGTTAGTCGTTGAACCACATTCAAAATCAAAGGTACCGTTCTGCAACAGCGGGATACGGTTCTGAGAGGTGATAGGGAGTAGCTTGACCTGCAGATTAGGCGCATCCAGTTTTTTCTTAACCGCTTCAACAATTTTGTCAGAGTAGGCTTGAGAGTAGCCGACCACTTTTTGCGTGTTGTCATAGTAGGAAAAAGGCACGGACGATTCGCGGTGTCCAATGACGATCACGCCATTATCTTTGACCTTTTTCAATGTACCGGCCAGATCTTCAGCCTGAGCTACGCTGGCGGCGGTGCCAAGCAGAAGCAGTGATAATGCCAGTTTACGCATTTGCATGTTCTAACTCCTTTGCTGTCGTTATATACCTGTCATCTTCAAGTTAACATTGTCTTCAAGCTAACATCGTATTGCTGTATCACTCATAATGCTTTGCGACTTCTCTGTGATAACGCTGCACCGTTAAAGCGCGAAGTTACTGTCTATACAGTTAAAAAGTAGCTGATTGTAAATAGATTGAAATAGAAATGTTTGTTTTTTGCGATATCCGCCGCACCAAATAACAGCAATGTCAGAGGGTGGCACCAATTTGGTGCGTTGCTTGCCCCAATAGAGAGCTTTACGCCGACGTAATATCCAAAAAAATACAGAAACAACCCTTTACAGGGTAATAAGAGGCAAATACCGTGCCATAAATAAAAAAAGGCATGCAAAAGCATGCCTTTAGGGATGGGAAGAGGGGCGGGTTATCGGCGACGCAAACCGAAGAAAACGGCAGCGACACCGCCTAGTAGCGTAATGATCCAGAGCGGCCAGGAACCGAAGCGCGCATAAGGCGTTATCCCCGTTGCTGGCACGACCTGCGTGCTCAGCACCGCACGCGTAAACTGCGGCAGACTGGCGCTGACACTGCCATCAGGGGTAATCACCGCGGTGACGCCGTTATTGGTACTACGAACCAGAGGACGCCCTAATTCCAGTGCGCGCATGCGTGCCATCTGGAAGTGTTGCCACGGGCCGATTGAATGTCCAAACCAGGCATCGTTCGAGATGGTCAGAAGCATATCGGTGTCTGGCCGGAAGTTATCACGCAACTGCTGGCCTAAGATGATTTCATAACAAATGGCGGCGTTGAGCTTGAAGCCGTGCACAGAAAGCTGAGGCTGAACGTAGTCTCCGCGGCTGAAAGACGACATGGGGAGATCGAAGAACGGCGCCAGCGGACGTAACAACGTTTCCAGCGGGACAAACTCGCCAAAAGGTACCAAATGGTTTTTGTTGTAACGGTTCGTTGTGGGGTAGTGATACGGGTCTTTGTCGCCCAAAACGATCACTGAGTTATAAAAATCGGTTTTATTACCTTCACGCCGGATATCGACGATACCTGTAATCAGGCTGCTATTACGGCTACGCAGAATGTCGTCAATTTGCTTCAGATAAGCACCCTGACGGCTTTCAATATCAGGAATTGCCGTTTCTGGCCAGATAACGATGGGGGCCTTGTCCATATAGGGCAGGCTGTTATCCAGATAGATCTTCAGCGTGTTCAACAGCTCATCTTGTTCCCATTTCATGGCCTGCGGGATATTGCCCTGTACCAGTGCGACATTGACGGCGCGTTCAGGTTGCAGGGTATACCACTGCACGTTGCGCAGCGGCCATGATAAAACGAAAACGCCGATGGCAATGGCTGCCGGCGCGATTTTTCGTTGGTTGATGGCATAAACGAGCAGTCCGCTAAGGCTCATCAACAGGAAGGTAATGGTGTCGATACCCAGAATAGGCGCGATACCTTTGAGCGGGCCGTCAATTTGGCTGTAGCCGAATTGCAGCCACGGAAAACCGGTGAGCACCCAGCCGCGTAGAAATTCGGTTAACTGCCAGAGTACGGGAGCGGCAAGCGCCAGACGCCACAGCGTTGTTTTCGGCCACAGGCGTGAGAGTAGGGCAGAAAACAGCAGAGGGTAGAGCGACAAATAGGCTGCGAGCAGAATGACCAGCGCGACATTGACAGGGCCCGGCATTCCGCCAAACTGCGCGATGCTGACGTAAACCCAGTTAACGCCGCTGCCGAACAGACCCAATCCCCAGCAAAATCCTATCCAGGCTGACTGACGACTCGTACGGTTGAGCGTCAGTGCCTGTAGGGCCATGAGCGAGATAATCGCCGCAGGCCAGAAATCAAAGGGAGAAAATGCCAGCGTGCCACAGGCACCAAATAAGAGCGCCAGCAGGGCTTTGACCTGCTGGCGTTGTAGAAAAGAAGCGACAACCATTGCCAAATTATTCTTCCAATTTTGGTTGAGGGGCATTGTCAGGGATTCTGACATGAACCTGAATAATACGGCGGCTGTCCGCCATCGCAACCTTAAACAGGTAACCTTCTATGTCGATGGTTTCGCCACGGGCAGGAAGATGGCCGAATGACTGCATAACCAAGCCGCCAATGGTGTCGACCTCGTCATCACTGAACCGTGTACCGAAAGCTTCGTTAAAATCTTCGATATCGGTTAAAGCACGAACGGTGTAGGTCTGGCGATTAAGCTGACGAATATCTCTGTCTTCTTCATCGTCATATTCGTCTTCAATTTCGCCGACAATCAACTCAAGAATATCTTCAATCGTGACCAGACCGGATACGCCACCAAACTCATCGATGACAATCGCCATGTGATAGCGCAGCGAGCGGAACTCGTTCAGCATTCTATCAACGCGTTTACTTTCCGGCACAACCACGGCGGAACGCAGAACTTTATCCATACTGAAGGGCTCGGAATCGCTGCGCATAAACGGCAGCAAATCCTTCGCCATCAGGATGCCTTCAATGTGGTCTTTATCTTCGCTAATTACGGGGAAACGAGAGTGGGCGGATTCGATAATCACGTCCAGACACTCTTCCAGCGTTTGATCGCGCTTGAGCGTAATCATCTGCGAGCGAGGGATCATGATGTCGCGTACACGCTGGTCGGCGATATCCATGACGCCTTCGAGCATATCTCGTGTTTCAGGATCGATCAGGTCATTCTGTTCGGAATCACGAATCAGAGTGAGTAGGCCGTTACGATCTTTTGGCTCGCCGTGAAAAAGCTGATTAAGAATAAGAGAAAAGAAGCCCTTTTTGGGACTGGGTGCATCGCTGTTTTGAGAATGGTCGTCGCTCATGCGTTTTAATTAACATCACTCTTGTTAAGGGATTATTGCCAGCCGTTGGAATCAACACAGCGGCTGACGTGGAGCAGAAAAGTACCCGATATCTTCCCGATCTCGGGCTATACAAAATGTATTTCTATTTATTCGGTGAGGCCATCTTTTTCTGCAAGGTAAGGATCGGCATAGCTCATACTTTGCATAATCTCGGTTTCCAGCGCTTCCATTTCTTCGGCTTCGCTGTCTTCGATATGGTCATACCCTAGCAGATGCAGGCTACCATGGACAACCATGTGCGCCCAGTGCTCTTCTACGGTTTTTTCCTGCTCTGCGGCTTCACGCTCGACAACCTGACGGCAGATGATTAAATCGCCAAGCAAAGGAAGCTCGACCTCAGGCGGTGCTTCGAAAGGAAACGACAATACGTTGGTCGGCTTGTCTTTACCGCGATAGGTGTTATTCAGATCGCGGCTCTCTGCTTCATCCACGATACGGATCGTGACTTCAGAGACTTCCTGAAACTGCGGCAGAACGCCTTCCAGCCAGCGCTGAAAGTCTTTTTCTTCCGGTAGCCCCTGTGCTTGCTCGCTGGCGATTTGTAAATCCAGAATCACCTGACTCATTTTTGCTCCTGATCTGATGCCGCAGCCTGTGCTTCACGCTTACGCTGTTCTGCTAAGGCGTCTTTACGTTTCTGTTCGGCATTTTCCCACGCTTCATAGGCATTCACAATCCGCGCAACCACTGGGTGGCGCACCACGTCTTCGCTGTGGAAAAAGTTAAAGCTGATCTCTTCCACATCGGCCAGCACTTCTATCGCGTGGCGCAAGCCGGATTTCAGATTCTTCGGCAGGTCAATCTGCGTGACGTCACCGGTGATGACCGCTTTTGAGTTGAACCCGATGCGCGTCAGGAACATTTTCATCTGTTCGATGGTGGTGTTCTGGCTTTCATCCAGAATGATAAAGGCATCGTTCAGCGTTCGGCCACGCATGTAAGCCAGTGGCGCGACTTCAATCACGTTGCGTTCGATGAGCTTCTCTACGCGCTCAAAGCCCAGCATTTCAAACAGGGCATCATAAAGTGGGCGCAGGTAGGGATCGACTTTCTGGCTCAGGTCACCAGGCAGGAAGCCCAGCTTTTCACCGGCTTCGACTGCCGGGCGCGTTAGCAGAATACGGCGAATATCCTGACGCTCCAGTGCATCCACGGCGGCAGCGACGGCTAAGTAAGTTTTCCCCGTTCCTGCCGGACCAACGCCGAACGTGATGTCGTGATCGAGGATATTGGCGACATACTGCGCCTGATTCGGCGTGCGCGGCTTGATTACGCCGCGTTTGGTGCGGATGTTGACCACTTTGCCGTAGTCAGGAACGTGTTCCGCAGACTGTTCCAGCACGCGAGATTCTTTAATCGCTAGGTGAATTTGCTCAGGATCGATATCACCGATGACGCCACGCACTGGGGCCGTATCGACATACAGACGTTGCAGGATATCGGCAGCAGCTTGCGTGAGCAGGTTTTTACCGACCAGCTTAAACTGGTTATCCCGACGATTGATCTCGATGCCTAAGCGGCGCTCTAACTGCTTAATATTGTCGTCAAACGGACCGCAAAGGCTGAGCAGGCGTTGGTTATCTGCGGGTTCAAGGGCAATCTCTTTTGTCGTTACGTTCAAATTATTCCTCTTGAGCGTTGCTGTGCTGGCACGTTCTGCCGGCACAAAATGAACAGTTGTCAGACGGCCTGATGTATCAGCCATATGAATGAATTATTCATCGTGAATGCCCGATGGTGCAAGTCACAATCATGATATTGGGATGCTGCCTCGCAAAAGCAAATGTAAGCGGCATGAAATTGAAGCGGATAGCTCGCGATAAAAAAACGCAGGAGCGTTTTTCAACGTGGCGAAGCAATGGCCTGGAGGGTAGCAGGCTATCCCAGCCTGCCATAAAAAATGGGTGGCTCTGCCACCCATCATCACGCTGAAACTGAAACGTACATCGGTTATGGCTGATAGAACCCGACGCCGATCTCATTCTCTTTGCGGGTACGTGCAATCACGGAAGACGGTGATTCATGTACGCGCAGATCCATTTGATCTTCGGTGCGCACCACGATGCCGCGCAGCGAGTTGGTGTAAACATCAACGATTTCCACATCGACGAATTTACCGATCATATCCGGCGTGCCTTCAAAGTTGACGACGCGGTTGTTTTCCGTACGGCCAGACAGCTCCATCACGCTCTTACGCGAGGTACCTTCTACCAGAATACGCTGGACGGTGCCCAACATGAGGCGGCTAAAGCGCATTGCCTGCTGGGTAATGCGTTCTTGCAGAAGATACAGACGCTGTTTTTTCTCTTCTTCCGGCACGTCATCGACCATATCCGCAGCCGGTGTACCCGGACGAGCAGAGTAGACGAAGCTGTAGCTCATATCGAAATTCACATCGGTAATCAGCTTCATCGTCTGTTCAAAGTCAGCCTGCGTTTCGCCAGGGAAACCGACGATAAAGTCAGAACTGATCAGAATGCCCGGACGTGCATTGTGCAGCTTACGGATGATCGCTTTGTATTCCAGCGCGGTATGACGGCGTTTCATCATCGTCAGCACGCGGTCAGAACCGCTTTGCACCGGCAAATGCAGGAAGCTGACCAGCTCCGGCGTATCTTCATAGACGCTGATAATATCGTCTGTGAATTCAATCGGATGGCTGGTGGTAAAGCGGACGCGGTCGATCCCGTCAATAGCGGCAACCAGACGCAGCAGCTCAGCAAAGGAGCAGATTTCACCGTCATAGGTTTCGCCACGATAGGCGTTGACGTTCTGCCCTAAAAGGTTAACTTCACGTACGCCTTGCGCGGCCAGTTGAGCGATTTCGAACAACACATCATCGCACGGGCGGCTAACTTCTTCGCCGCGGGTATAAGGCACAACGCAGAATGTGCAATATTTATTGCAGCCTTCCATGATGGAGACGAAAGCTGTTGGCCCCTCGGCTCGCGGTTCTGGCAGGCGGTCGAATTTTTCGATTTCAGGGAAACTGATATCCACGATCGGGCTACGGGTGCCCTGAACGTGATTAATCATTTCCGGCAGGCGGTGTAAGGTTTGCGGGCCAAAAATAACGTCAACGTAGTGCGCACGTTCACGAATATGCGCGCCTTCCTGTGAGGCCACGCAGCCACCGACACCAATAATCAGGTTCGGATTGAGATCTTTCAGCGTTTTCCAACGGCCAAGTTGATGGAAGACCTTTTCCTGCGCCTTTTCACGGATCGAACAGGTATTGAGCAGCAGGACATCGGCTTCTTCAGCGATTTCAGTCAGCTCATAGCCGTGCGTACTTCCCAGTAAATCAGCCATCTTCGATGAATCGTACTCATTCATCTGACAGCCCCAGGTTTTAATATGCAGTTTTTTTGTCATCGACTTACCATTACTCAGTGCGGATAAGAAAGATTCCCCTCATTTGGGATGGGTATTGTAGTCGCTCGCCGACGTTGTGACCAGCGCCGGAAACCACGCTGATTTGATAACTCCTTACTTTTTATAAAAATGCGGCTTTTCTGAAAAGTTACCCGCAAATCCAGTACACTATTTTCATGCATTTTTACTGGTGTGAATAAACCAGAACCAGAGAGGATAAAGCCAATATGCATTACGATGCGATTGTGGTTGGCGGTGGCATGGTTGGCGCGGCCGCGGCGCTTGGGCTGGCACAGCAAGGATTTCAGGTTGCGGTGGTTGAGCAGGACATGCCGACGCCGTTTGATGCCGCCAGTCCGCCAGATTTACGGATCTCGGCGATTGGCTATGCGTCGGTTGCGCTATTGAAAGAACTGGGCGCATGGCAGCGGGTGCAGCAGATGCGCAGCGCGCCTTACCGTCGGTTGGAAACCTGGGAATGGGCGAGTGCCAGAGTCGTTTTTGATGCTGCCGACATTCACCTGCCCGAGTTGGGTTTTATGGTGGAAAACCGCGTGTTGCAATTGGCGCTCTGGGACAGTTTGCAGGAAGAAGAACGCTGCCACTGTTATTGCCCGGCTACGCTGCAGAACCTGCAGCGCACCGATGATGGCTGGTGTTTACAGCTTGCCGATGGGCAACAGCTGACGGCTGCGCTGGTGATTGGCGCCGATGGCGCGAACTCTCAGGTTCGCCAGTGGGCGGGGATTGGCATCAGCGGCTGGCAGTATCGTCAGTCTTGTATGTTGATCGGTGTTGAG
The DNA here is from genome assembly GCF_026800125.1 of Pectobacterium jejuense. Taxonomy (NCBI): domain Bacteria; kingdom Pseudomonadati; phylum Pseudomonadota; class Gammaproteobacteria; order Enterobacterales; family Pectobacteriaceae; genus Pectobacterium; species Pectobacterium jejuense. The sequence goes on from NZ_JAPQKX010000007.1 coordinate 108,974, forward strand.
ACCTCGCAGCCCCAGCAGGATGTGACCTGGCAGCAGTTTACACCGAGTGGCCCGCGTGCGTTTTTGCCGTTGTTTGACCAGTGGGGATCGCTGGTGTGGTATGACAGTCCGCAGCGTATTCGTCAGCTTCAGGTAATGCCGCTTGCACAGTTGGATAAAGAAATTGCGGCCGCGTTTCCTGAGCGATTGGGCAAGGTCAAGGCACTCTCCGCCGGGTCGTTCCCGCTGGTCAGACGCCATGCGCAAACCTATATCAAGCCAGGTTTGGTGCTGCTGGGGGATGCCGCGCATACCATCAATCCGCTGGCGGGGCAGGGCGTTAATCTGGGGTATCGTGACGTTGAGGCGCTGCTGGATGTGCTAATCAACGCGCGTAATGCAGGAGAAGAATGGGCTTCTGAGCGCGTGTTACGCCGCTATCAGTGTCGCCGTATGCCGGATAATCTGATGATGCAAAGCGGGATGGATCTCTTCTATAACGCGTTCAGTAATGCGTTACCGCCGCTGAGCTTTGCGCGCAATATGGCGTTGATGGTTGCACAGCGCGCTGGCGTGTTAAAGCAGCGCGCATTGAAATATGCTATTGGCGTCTGATGAATAATGAGGACGCCGCCCGCTACAGTACGGGTTCGGCGGTAAAGATAATATCGGTGTCCTCATTCGTTGTTGCCGTAAAGCGAACATGTCCTATCTGTCTAACACCTTTACCTGAAGTTTGGCTATCCTGAAGCAAGCCGAACATCATCTCGGTCATCTCAGGGCTCTCGAGACTGTTTTCTCCTGATGACGCCCCGCTCAATAGCGCAGAAAACGCGGCAGTGACGATTTGCAGATTCTGTCTTGTTGCATCGGGGGATTCTGACGCGGCGTTGAGTATCACAAGCCCATTAAGCTGTTGGCTTTTACTCTCTACCGACCCAATTAATCCGACGTGCTCATTAAAAATGTGCTGAAAGTCATCGACGGACGTTCCCTTTTCCAACTTAACGGTCAATTCGAGAGGGATATTGAGTTTCTTCAGGTTGGCATTCATCCGGTCAGCGAACGTTTGTGAAGACATCTTAAAAGAAGGGACGCCAGCCGCCTCAGTCGGTGTGATGAAGCAAAACAGCAACGCCACGCTGAGTAGTAGTTTGCTTAACTGCGCACGTATGACAGACCATTGCGATTGGCCGACGCCACTCTGCTGTGGCAGCACAACGTGGCTGAAATCATGAGTAACAGAGGATGTCGATAAAACCTTCATGCCCGCCCTTTTAGGAAAATCGAATGATTGATTTGCATATGTTAGCACCAGACTATGTTAATACCAGACATAACAAAACGGGGCGACGTCTTTCGACTGTCGCCTCGCCTGCGGTTTTCAGGTATCAATTTTATTTTTCTACAAACGGGTGGGCCAGCCTGCGCTACTGCCGGGATTCTGGTGTTACAGCTTCCCTTCTGCAAGATCGAAGTTAACCACTCCTTTAGTTTTTAGATCTAAAGTGCATGCATATGTAATCGTTGTTTTGGCGTTAAAGCTATTTGTGAATTTGACTTTGTCGCCGATGAACGTTAGCTGATTGCTTTTGCTGTCGAGTAAAAAGCGGGAAAAGATATTATCGAGTATGTCGTCAGCCCATTCGTAATCGTACTTTGAGGCTTTTTCTACAAGAGGCTTACAGTGAGCTGTCGCGTCAACAACATTGGCTTTGAAAAGGCATTGCCCATCGGTAGAGCTACAAGTTTTTGGTGCTGTACTTTCGTCATCACCACTAACCCAACGGAATATTCCCCATCCGATAGCAACTAGCATAACTGTCATAACTAACAATATGCCCAATGTGACGCCTGGGTCTTTAATCCCGCAGTGTGGGCAAACCTTTGCCGACATGGATACTTCTTTTTTACACACTCTGCATTTCGTTAATGCCATGTGGAAATTCCGTCTTCAAAATAACAGCTAAGAAAATTGAACATAACAAGAGGCGCTTTTTGTCTTTCTGTCGCCACTTTGTCGCCATGCATAACAAAACGGGGCGACGTCTTTCGACTGTCGCCCCGTTTCTTTGCTGTTTTACCAGCTTTATTTGGCTGGGGTACGAGGATTCGAACCTCGGAATGCCGGAATCAGAATCCGGTGCCTTACCGCTTGGCGATACCCCAAAAATATGGTGGCTACGACGGGAATCGAACCTGTGACCCCAGCATTATGAGTGCTGTGCTCTAACCAGCTGAGCTACGTAGCCAAATCTACTGCTAATGTTACTTCACTTCAACAAATCTTCTACTATCAAGTAGATGGCTGGGGTACCTGGATTCGAACCAGGGAATGCTGGTATCAAAAACCAGTGCCTTACCGCTTGGCGATACCCCAACAGGACAACGAATTTTTCAGCATATGTTTTGAAATGGCTGGGGTACCTGGATTCGAACCAGGGAATGCCGGTATCAAAAACCGGTGCCTTACCGCTTGGCGATACCCCAATCACTACAAAACACTAAACACTAACAGGCTTCGAAAAGCGATGTCAGACCGAGAAGATGATATGGTGCGGGAGGCGAGACTTGAACTCGCACACCTTGCGGCGCCAGAACCTAAATCTGGTGCGTCTACCAATTTCGCCACTCCCGCAAAAAAAGATGGTGGCTACGACGGGAATCGAACCTGTGACCCCAGCATTATGAGTGCTGTGCTCTAACCAGCTGAGCTACGTAGCCATCTTTTCCGCGTCACCTTCATCGGCGTTGCGGGGCGCATTATGCGTAGTTGGCCTAATTGCGTCAACTAGTTTTTTCCCGAAAAGTGCCCTCAATGTATCGTTTGTTTGGGTTGTGAACAGTATGGTGAGAAAAACGCCAAAAAGCACGCATTCCCAGTCAATTAAGCGTACAAAAACGGGCCATGAAAGGCCCGTTGATTGAAGAAATTAAATCGAATTATTTGTAGGCGGACTGGTGTACGCCAACCGCGCGGCCTGATGGATCATCCAGTTTCTTGAAAGATTCATCCCACTCAATCGCTTTAGCTGACGAACAGGCGACTGACGGGCCACCCGGTACACATTCTGCCGCGCTTGGAACCGGGAACAGCTCTTCGAAGATTTCACGGTACAGGTAGGCTTCTTTGGAGCCTGGCGTGTTGTACGGGAAGCGGAAGCGTGCTGTCTCCAACTGCTGATCGGTAACCTGCTGAGCCGCCACTTCTTTCAGCGTATCAATCCAGCTGTAGCCCACGCCGTCAGAGAACTGCTCTTTCTGACGCCATGCAACGCTGTGCGGCAGGTAGGATTCAAAGCATTCGCGCAGGATGTGTTTTTCCATCTTGCCGTTGCCACACATTTTGTCGCGTGGGTTGATGCGCATCGCGACATCAAGGAAGTTTTTGTCCAGGAACGGTACACGAGCTTCCACGCCCCAGGCTGACATCGCTTTGTTAGCGCGGGCGCAGTCGTACTGGTGCAGTGCCAGCAGCTTACGCACGGTTTCTTCATGCAATTCTTTGGCATTTGGCGCTTTATGGAAGTAGAGATAGCCGCCGAACACTTCGTCAGAACCTTCGCCTGACAACACCATCTTGATGCCCATTGCTTTGATTTTACGCGACATCAGGTACATCGGCGTTGAGGCGCGAATCGTGGTGACGTCATAGGTTTCGATGTGATAAATCACGTCGCGAATCGCATCCAGCCCTTCCTGCACGGTGAAGTGAATTTCGTGGTGCACGGTACCTAAATGGTTAGCGACTTCCTGCGCGGCTTTCAAATCTGGCGCACCTTCCAAACCGACGGCGAAAGAGTGTAACTGAGGCCACCAGGCTTCACTACGCTCGTCATCTTCTACGCGACGTGCCGCATATTTTTTGGTGATCGCGGAGATAACGGAGGAATCCAGACCGCCAGAGAGCAACACGCCGTAGGGCACGTCAGACATCAGGTGGCTTTTCACCGCTTCTTCCAGCGCATCGCGCAGCGCTTCTTTATCCGTTTCGTTGTCTTTTACTGCGTCGTAATCAAACCAGTCGCGCTGGTAATACTCGCGAATTTCGCCGTCTTTGCTCCACAGGTAGCTGCCAGCCGGGAATTCTTTGATGGTGCGGCAAACCGGAACCAGCGCTTTCATTTCAGAAGCGACGTAGAGGTTGCCGTGCTCATCGTAACCCATATACAGCGGGATGATGCCGAGGTGGTCACGGCCAATCAGGTAGGCGTCTTTTTCGCTGTCATACAGGGCAAAGGCGAACATGCCGCGCAGTTCATCCAGGAATTCCGGACCTTTTTCCTGATACAGCGCCAGAATCACTTCGCAGTCGGAGCCAGTCTGGAATGCGTAACGGTCACCGTATTGCTGACGCAATGCTTGATGGTTATAAATTTCACCGTTAACGGCCAGAATGTGGGTGCGCTCGGCGTTGTAAAGCGGCTGTGCGCCCGTGTTGACGTCAACGATAGACAGACGTTCGTGAGCCAGAATCGCTTTGTCGCTGGCATAAACGCCGGACCAGTCTGGCCCGCGGTGACGCATCAAACGGGATAGCTCCAGCGCTTTCTTACGCAGTTCAACAGGATCGCTTTTCAGATCAAGCACACCAAAAATAGAACACATACATGACTCCCAATAATGACAGATTCGAACTCAGTGCCATTGATTTAGCATCAAAGCGCCATAGGAATTCAATATTATTTAATGAAAAAAGCCATCGATGTGGTGTTTCGTTAATTTATTCGGTTTTTTGGTGGTGATTCGTCAAATTCATAGAAGGGAAAGGCCGGATTTTTAGGGATTACATAATCCGGCCAGAAAGGGAATCAGGCGTTTTCGAGCAATTGCTGTAGCAGCACGCCGTTCAGCATCGCCCGTTTGACCAGGGCAAACGCGCTGATAGCGGAAAGATGGTTGAGGCTGGAGATCTCAATCGGCAGGTTGTGACGAAATTCTTTCAGCACCTGCGCGTTGATGCAGCGTTGGATTGCAGGAAGCAGCGTTTTTTCTGCTTCGGTGATTTCTCCGGCAATCACGACTTTCTGCGGGTTGAACAGGTTGATCGCGATGGACAGCGCTTTGCCGAGATTGAGCCCAGCCTGTTCGATGACTTCACGGGCGAGGGCATCACCGCGGTTTGCCGCTTTGCAAATCGCAGAAATCGTGCAGCTATCGGTAGACAGTTTGCTGGGGTAGCCCTGAGCCAACAGATGTTGTACGCGTTGTTCAATCGCGGCGTTAGCGACGACGGTTTCCAAACAGCCGAAATTGCCGCAGTGGCAGCGATCGCCAAGTGGATCGATCTGAATATGGCCGATCTCGCCCACATTGCCGTTACTGCCAAGAAAAATTTGCCCGTTGACGAGAATACCCGCGCCAGTGCCGCGATGGACGCGTACCAGAATAGAATCCAGTGAGTCGTGGGTGGCACCAAAATAGTGTTCTGCCAGCGCCAGGCTACGGATGTCGTGTCCGACAAAGCTGGTAACGTTGAAGTGACGTTGCAAATTTTCGACCAGTTGCCAGTTATTCACGCTGATGTGTGGCATATAGCGAACAATGCCTGCCACCGGATCAACCAGCCCCGGCAGCACAACCGAAATCGCAATGAGCTCGCGAATACGGCGCTGATGGCTGGCGATAAAGCCGCTGATAACGTGAAAGAGCGCGGCTTCTAGCGCCTCCTGCGTTTTTTCTTGCAGATCGTAGTGCGCTTCTTCCAGCGCTTTTCCCTGCAAATCATACAGCGCAATGGTGACGTCATAGCGACCGAGGCGTACGGCTATGGTATGGAAAGGGCGGTTTTCGGTGATAATCGAAATGGCGCGTCTGCCGCCGGTGGAGGCTTGTTGATCGACTTCTTTGATGAGCCCACGTTCCAGAAGCTGGCGGGTGATTTTGGTAACGCTGGCGGGAGCAAGCTGGCTCTCTTCTGCTATCTGAATTCGTGAGATCGGACCCTGCTGGTCAATCAGGCGGTAAACCACCGCGCTGTTTAATTGCTTAACCAGATCGACATTCCCTATCTGCGCTTGTCCGCCTGTGGTCATTAAGAAGTTACTCGCTTAGGTTTAACTCAACGTGGGGTAAACCTTATCTCAGTTTACCCCAACGTATATCCGCTTTACCCCAAGGCGTTTCTCGTTTTATCCCCAAACAGGATTACCGTTAACAAACGTCTTGAGAATGTGATAGTCACGGTCAAAGACGGTCAGGTTGGCCACTTTACCGCTTTCAATACTGCCTAACTGCTTATCCACACCGATGGCACGCGCAGGGTAGAGCGTTGCCATCCGAATCGCTTCATCCAGCGCGATGCCTGCGTGTTCGACGCTATTACGCACAGCCTCGATCATGGTCAGTGCCGAACCGCTTAGGGTGCCGTGTTCATCGACACAAATGCCATCACGGTAGTATATGGTTTTACCAGCAAAAATGAACTGGTCAATATCCGCGCCGGCCGGTGCCGTTGCGTCGGTAACCAGCACCAGCTTATCGCCCTTGATACGTTTACTGTTGCGAATATTGGCCCAGTCAACGTGTCGTCCATCCGCGATAATACCGCAATAGACTTCCGGAGCGTCGTAAATCGCGCCGACCAATCCGGGTTCGCGGCCAGTCAGATACGGCATGGCGTTGAACAGGTGGGTAGCGAAACGAATACCGGCGGCAAAACCCTGTTTCGCCTGTTCCCAGGTGGCGTTGGAATGCCCGGCAGAGACGATAATGCCCGCGGCCGTTAGCTGACGGATAACCGACGGTTCGACTTCTTCCGGTGCCAGCGTGACTTTCGTAATGGCATCTGCGTTGGCGCACAGGAAGTCGACCAGCTCCTGCGTGGGCTTGCGAATAAAGGCAGGGTCATGCGTGCCTTTCTTTAGCACATTCAGCCACGGACCTTCGAGGTGCAGCCCAAGCGCCTGATGCTTATTCTGCGCCAGCCAGTCTCTCGTCACGTTGATGCTGTGCTTCATAAATGCATCGCTGGAGGTAATCAGCGTAGGTAAAAAACTGGTACAGCCTGAACGCTCGTTCGCCTGCTGCATGATCTCCAGCGTTTTGACGGAGATCGTGTCCAGCGAGTCGTTGAACTGCACGCCGCCGCAGCCGTTCAACTGAAGATCGATAAAGCCTGGGGCGAGGAACGCACCGCTCAGATCGTGTTGTTCAATGTTGGCAGGAAGCTCGGCAAGTGGGCAGACTCGCTCGATCAGCCCATCGGCAATCACGACGGCGTGATTATCCAGAATCTGGTGGCCAGTGAAAATCCGGCTATGGGTTAACGCGTACATCATCGACTCCCGCATCGGTTAGAGATTTTTCATACTTTCCGTTTCTAACTCACGGAAATATTTAACGGTTTTTACCTTCAGTTCCATTGTTGAAGGCTCGTCACAAACCATGATGGCTTTGGCGTGAAGTTGCAGACAGCTGATGGTCCACATATGGTTAACGTTACCTTCTACTGCAGCCTGTAGCGCCTGCGCCTTGTTACGACCGGTCACCAGAATCATCACTTCTTCGGCATCCAGCAGCGTACCGACGCCCACGGTCAGGGCAAATTTAGGCACCAGACTGACGTCCCCGCCGAAGAAACGGGAATTGGCGATACGGGTTTCTTCCGTCAACGTTTTGATGCGGGTTCGGGAGGCCAGAGAGGAGGCGGGTTCATTGAAGGCGATATGTCCATCATTGCCCACGCCGCCCATGAAAAGATGAATTTTCCCGTAGGACTTTATTTTCTCTTCATAACGGCGACATTCTGCTGTGGTGTCTTCTGCGTTGCCGTTCAACAGGTTAATGTTTTCACGCGGAATATCAACGTGGTTGAAGAAATTCTGATGCATGAAGGTATGATAGCTTTCCGGGTGATCGGTCGGCAGGCCGACATATTCATCCATATTGAAGGTGATGACGTGTTTGAAGCTCACCAGTCCCGCTTTGTGCATGGCGACCAGCGATTTGTAGGCTTCCAGTGGTGAACTGCCTGTCGGCAATCCCAGAATAAAAGGGCGCTCTGCGCTGGGCTTGAAAGCGTTAATCTTCTCAACGATGTGGCGGGCAGCCCATTTTCCGACGTCGGCGGCGGTGGTTAAAGGAATGAGTCTCATCGGCGCTCTCCTGATTTTTAGTGGAATTAAATATGTTATCGGGCAAATCGCGGCAGTTGCGCGTTTTGTCTATGCATTAAAATTAGTCTACTCCGTTTTTTTTAATCTTGAAATAAGTTGGGGTTTTATTCAGGTATAAACTTTTTGTATGCAGTTTTTTGGTGATTTTTATCACATAATTACGGGGTTTAATTTGTGTAGCGAATTATTTTTCTTACACTCCCCCTAAGAACTACCGCTGCCACGTTTTTTCGACAATGACGTTTTCGACAGCGGCGTTCTTCGGCAGTGAAATTTATTGGCAGGTTTGTTTGCCCCACAACATTTCATTACCTCGCAAAGGTAAGAGAGGGAAAAGTGAGTACTCTGAGCTATTTACAAAAAGTCGGTCGGGCATTGATGGTGCCTGTCGCGACGCTGCCTGCTGCCGCTATCCTGATGGGGATAGGTTACTGGATTGATCCGGTTGGCTGGGGAAGCGAGAACGCGTTGGCGGCTCTCCTCATCAAATCGGGTGAGGCGATTATCGGGCATATGGCCGTGCTGTTTGCCGTTGGTGTCGCGTACGGTATGTCGAAAGATAAAGATGGTGCGGCGGCATTGACCGGTTTTGTCGGTTATCTGGTGCTGACCACGCTGTGTTCACCGGCCGTTGTTGCCATGATCCAACGGATCCCCGTTGAACAGGTACCTGCTGCATTTGGCAAGATTGAAAACCAGTTCATCGGGATTCTGGTCGGCGTCATGTCCGCCGAACTGTATAATCGCTTTAGTCAGGTAGAGTTGCCTAAGGCGCTGTCGTTCTTCAGTGGACGCCGTTTGGTCCCGATTCTGGTTTCTTTCCTGATGATTCTGGTGGCGTTCATTCTAATGTACGTCTGGCCGGTGATTTACAATGCGCTGGTGTCGTTCGGTGAACACATTCAACAGCTGGGTTCGGTTGGCGCTGGGGTTTATGCCTTCTTTAACCGTTTGCTGATTCCTGTTGGATTGCACCATGCGCTGAATTCCGTGTTCTGGTTTGATGTCGCGGGTATCAACGATATTCCTAACTTCCTGGCTGGCCAACAGTCTATCGACTCTGGCAAAGCAGTGGTGGGGATCACCGGACGTTATCAGGCGGGCTTCTTCCCGATTATGATGTTCGGCCTGCCGGGTGCTGCGCTGGCGATTTATCACTGTGCACGCCCTGAGAACAAAAGCAAAGTGGCTGGCATTATGCTGGCGGCGGCATTTGCCTCTTTCTTTACCGGGATCACCGAACCGCTGGAATTCTCCTTCATGTTTGTTGCGCCGGTGCTGTATTTCCTGCATGCGCTGCTGACCGGTTTTTCCGTCTTTATCGCGGCCAGTATGCATTGGATTGCCGGTTTTGGTTTCAGTGCAGGTCTGGTGGATATGGTGCTGTCCTCGCGTAATCCGCTGGCCACTCAGTGGTACATGCTGCTTGCTCAGGGACTGGTCTTCTTCGTCATTTACTATGTGGTATTCCGTTTTACCATCACTCGCTTCAATCTGTTAACGCCGGGGCGTGAGTTGGCTGTGAGCGGTAGCGAAGCCGATGGCTATGACGTGAGCACTGCGTCTGCGGGTGAGAAATCAAGCGATGCTGTGACGCTGGCGCGGGGCTATTTGCAGGCGCTTGGCGGAAAGGCCAATCTGACTGGCATTGATGCCTGTATCACACGTCTGCGTTTGAACGTGGCTGATTCCTCTCTGGTTGATGATGCACAGGCAAAACGTCTTGGTGCGGCGGGCGTTATTCGTCTGAATAAGCAGAGCGTACAGATTGTGGTAGGCACACAGGCTGAATCGATAGCGACCGCGCTGAAAGCAGAGTATGACAAGATATAGATGACAAGGCGTAATACGACGATGTTGATCGTTTAACGCGGTGTTATACCGATGAAATGCATAGGGCGAGATAGCAATCTCGCCCTTTTTTTTCGTTATGAATAATTAAATGAAACTAACGGTTGTTTCCCAGCGTAGCTTGTTGGATCATTGTCGGTTATACGTCGTTTTAGCATTGAGGAATGAAGAATGAGTGAGGCTGAAGCCCGCCCAACCAACTTTATCCGTCAGATTATCGATGAAGATCTGGCGTCCGGTAAGCATGACCATATTCAGACGCGTTTCCCGCCAGAGCCGAACGGCTATCTGCATATTGGGCATGCGAAGTCTATTTGCCTGAATTTTGGTATCGCGCGTGACTATCAGGGGCAATGCAACCTGCGTTTTGACGACACCAACCCGGTAAAAGAAGACATCGAATACGTTGAGTCGATCAAACGCGACGTCGAGTGGCTGGGTTTTTCATGGAGCGGCGACGTTCGCTATTCTTCTGATTATTTCGATCAACTGCACGCTTATGCGGTTGAGCTGATCGGTAAAGGGCTGGCTTACGTTGATGAACTGACGCCTGAGCAGATCCGCGAATACCGCGGCACGCTGACGGCACCGGGCAAAAACAGCCCTTACCGCGATCGTACCGTGCAGGAAAACCTGTCGCTGTTTGAAAAAATGCGTAACGGTGGATTTGCGGAGGGTACAGCCTGTCTGCGTGCAAAAATCGATATGGCATCGTCCTTTATCGTGATGCGCGATCCGGTTCTGTATCGCATTAAATTTGCCGATCATCACCAGACGGGCAATAAGTGGTGCATCTACCCGATGTATGACTTCACCCACTGCATTTCTGATGCGCTGGAAGGGATCACACATTCGCTGTGTACGCTGGAATTCCAGGACAACCGCCGTCTGTATGACTGGGTGCTGGATAACATCACCATTCCTTGCCATCCGCGTCAGTACGAGTTCTCTCGTCTGAATCTCGAATACGCGATTATGTCCAAGCGTAAGCTGAATCAGCTCGTGGTGGAAAACGTCGTTGAAGGATGGGACGATCCGCGTATGCCGACCATCTCTGGTCTGCGTCGTCGTGGTTATAGCTCAGCCTCTATCCGTGAATTCTGTGTGCGCATCGGCGTAACGAAGCAGGATAACAACGTGGAAATGGCCGCGCTTGAGTCCTGTATCCGTGACGACCTGAATGAGAACGCTCCGCGTGCCATGGCGGTGCTGGATCCGGTCAAAGTCGTGATCGAGAATCTGTCAGCCGAGCATGAAGAGTTTGTCGCGATGCCAAACCATCCGAACAAGCCAGAAATGGGTTCACGTCAGGTCGCATTCAGCCGCGAAGTTTACATCGATCGTGCTGACTTCCGTGAAGAAGCCAATAAGCAGTACAAGCGTCTGGTGCTGGGTAAAGAAGTGCGTCTGCGTAACGCTTATGTGATCAAAGCAGAGCGCATTGAAAAAGACGAGCAGGGTACTATCACCACGATCTACTGTAGCTATGATGCGGAAACGCTGAGCAAAGATCCGGCTGACGGTCGTAAAGTAAAAGGCGTTATCCACTGGGTTTCTGCGGCACACGCGGTACCAGCAGAATTCCGCTTGTACGATCGTCTGTTCAGTGTGGCAAACCCGGGTGCGGCGGAAGACTTCCTGTCGACGATTAATCCAGACTCACTGAAAATTACGCAAGGTTTTGTAGAAGCGAGCCTGGCGCAGGCAGAAGTAGAGAAAGCGTATCAGTTTGAGCGTGAAGGCTATTTCTGTGCTGACCGCGTTTACTCCAGTGCAGAACATCTGGTGTTTAACCGTACGGTTGGGCTACGTGATACCTGGGTAGGCTAAGGCCACCGGTAAGAAGACAAAAATAAAACCGCCTCGGCGGTTTTATTTTTTTATGCGGTCGATTTATCGTGTGGAATCGTGCAGGGTTTCGTCCTCTCGGCAATCCCCTTCACTGCAATGCCCATAGAGATACAGACTGTGGTTGGACAGCTTGATGCCGTGTCTTTCTGCGATTTCACGCTGACGTGCTTCGATGTATTCATCGCGGAATTCAATGACTTTGCCACAGTCGAGGCAAATTAAGTGATCGTGATGATGCTGCTGCGTCAATTCAAAGACGGATTTGCCACCTTCGAAGTTGTGACGGGTTACGATACCCGCATCATCAAACTGGTTGAGTACGCGATAGACGGTAGCAAGACCAATCTCTTCGCCCATATCAATCAGTTTCTTATATAAATCTTCCGCACTGACGTGATGGCAGACAGGGTCCTGTAACACTTCCAGTATTTTCAGTCTTGGAAGAGTGACTTTCAGGCCGGCCTTCTTTAATGCGGTGTTGTTGTCAGTCATGCGGGTTTAATCCTGTTGCTTACTTATCAATGGAGGCTGCCTAGCCTATGACATCGGTCGGCTCAAAAAATGCAAAAGCGTCTCAATTATAGAACCGCGCATACAAAATGAAAACAAGGGAATGTTAACAATATTGTCCCCATTCACACTATTGGTATACAACGCAATTCGTTGTTGATGAATGAGGAAATGATGATGCACATACAAAGCCGATGGGATTATTGTACAGGTTTACTGATAGAAGTTAAAAAAATGTATCAATTATTATGAAAGGTTTTACCTATCAATGCTGTTTCGGCTCTGATAGGGATTATCAGAGCCGAAATGGCTTAGCCAACCAGTTCTTTCAGGTTCAACTCATCGCTGATCTGTTTCACCCACGTTGTTACGCGTTCGCTGGTCAGTTCAGGCTGACGGTCTTCATCGATAGCCAGACCGATGAAGTGATTGTCGTCTGCGAGTCCTTTAGAGGCTTCAAAGTAATAGCCCTCTGTTGGCCAGTGGCCGACAATCGTCGCGCCGCGCGGCTCAATAATGTCGCGGATGGTGCCCATGGCATCACAGAAGTACTCTGCATAGTCTTCCTGATCGCCGCAGCCAAACAGGGCAACCAATTTTCCTGTGAAATCCACTTCCTCCAGCGACGGGAAGAAGTCATCCCAATCGCACTGAGCTTCACCGTAATACCAGGTTGGAATACCCAGCAGCAGAATATCGAAACCTTCGAGGTCTTCTTTGCTGCTTTTGGCGATGTCATGAACATCAGCGACGTTGGTGCCTAACTGCTGTTGAATCGTTTTGGCGATGTTTTCAGTGTTGCCAGTATCACTGCCAAAGAATATTCCGATGAGTGCCATGAATTGAATAACCTCTTGATTCCTAATGGTATGGTGTAATGTTTCACCCACTTATCTGTTAATAATAACAGACACTCACATCGGGAGAAACTCGTATCGGTAAGGATGCGTAAATCAAGAGCGTGTGGCATGCGAAGGTGAGTCAGGAAACGAAACGTATCTCTGCTTGAGGCTAAATTCCCCATAATGAATAGGGATTATGTTATTGTCTGGGATTACGCACACATTTCCTTAATATAATTGCGGTTATATATTTGCAACGACGTTTCATTTTTTATGAATGTATTTTTTATTTCATTGTTTGTTTCAATTGTAATTAAAAGCAGACTTCTGTTTGTGAGGAATAAAAATCACGGAACGGTACATTGCTATTCGTGGGAATTAAAGTACTTACAAAAGATAATGTTTTTATAGAATTGAACGTTTGTAACATTTCGCGGGAATATTCTTAATGAATGGAAATAAGAATTATAACCATTTGCAGCTGAAACGATGCAAGTGTATAAGGGAAGGTTTTATTCTTTTGATGTTAAAGAATAAAATGAAATTTCATCCAAATTGCCTTTTCACCTAATCGCATATTCATACCAACTCACGCAGGACGTGGGTAAGCGATGTATTCGTTTGCAAGCCTATGATTAAAAGACTTATATCTATAAAAATAGGTGCGCTTATTCTCAGTATGAAAAATTATATTAAGAAATATAGCGAGAACGCTAAATATTCTCTGTGTTTAGCCGATGAGTTAGCGTGGTTTTTGTGTTTTCAACTCGGTGAAATTTGAACGCTAGGGAGAAGTGACCTGTTTCATGGTGTGAATTTTCTGATTCATATCGGTTGATTAGCGATAAAAATCTTTTTAACCATTTTCCTGATTTGGAGTGAGCTATGAAACTTATAAAAAATATTGCCATCAGAACCGCTATGCTATGGGTACTGGGCATTTTTTGTGTTCTTTGGGGTGGCGTATCGATATATACCATGTTCTCTTTTAAAGAGATGACGGCGACCTCGAAAACCAGCACCTTGCTGGTTCAGAACATGAATTTTATCAACCAGGGCAACGATCAATATTTCCGTATGGTAACCCGTCTGGCGCGTGCAGTTGACGCCCGTCGCAGCGGTGATAATGCCACAGCAGATAAAGAGCAGGCTTCTGCACTTGTCGCGCTGAATAAACTGAAATCTGATTTGGTGGCGTTTAATGCTATCGATCATGCAGGTCTGGATGCTGCGCTGGTACAGGCCGTTAGCCGTGACTGGGATAATCTGGTTATCCAAGGCGTTGAACCCCTTTACCAGAAGGCCGCTGCCAATGCGCTGGATGACTACCAAAATCAAGCCAAGAACGTTGTGCCACCATTGAGCCGCCAGTTTGGCGCCTCTCTCTCCGCATTCAGTAACGCCAGCGCAGAGAAATTCGATGCCGCCGGTGTTCGTTTTGAACAAATCACCACGATTGGACAGAACATTTTGCTGAGCGGGTTGATTATCGGCCTGGTCATGCTGTTCCTGACCGACCGCTATCTGGTGGTGTGTCTGGTTCGTCCGTTAAACGATCTGCGCTATCACTTTAGCGTGATTGCTTCCGGCCACTTGGGCAAACCGATTCTGGACTTTGGTAATAACTGCGTCGGTCGCCTGTTCCCACTGCTGCGTGAAATGCAGGGGAGTTTGGCCAGCACGGTTAGCACGATCAGAAACAGTACGGATTCCATCTATCAGGGCGCTTCTGAGATTGCCGCGGGCAACAACGATCTGTCTTCACGTACCGAAGAGCAAGCTTCCGCGCTGGAAGAAACCGCGGCGAGTATGGAGCAACTGACGGCAACGGTGAAACAGAACGCCGAAAACGCCAACCACGCTAGCCAACTGGCATTACAAGCCTCGACAACGGCGAAGAAGGGCGGTGAAATCGTTGAGAATGTGGTGAAAACCATGGCGGAAATCTCCGGCAGCTCGAGAAAAATCGCAGAGATCACCACCGTGATTAACGGCATCGCGTTCCAGACCAACATTCTGGCGCTGAACGCGGCGGTAGAAGCAGCGCGTGCGGGTGAACAAGGGCGTGGTTTTGCCGTAGTAGCGGGAGAAGTACGCAGTTTGGCGCAGCGTAGTGCGCAGGCAGCGAAAGAGATTGAAGGACTGATTTCTGAGTCTGTTCGCTGTGTGGATACCGGCTCCAATCTGGTTAGCGACGCGGGTGACACCATGCAGGATATCGTCCGTGCGGTGACTAACGTGACGGATATCATGGGTGAAATTGCGTCGGCATCGGAAGAACAAAGCAAAGGGATTGCGCAGGTTGGTCAGGCCGTGGCGGAAATGGACAGCGTAACGCAGCAAAACGCCGCGTTGGTTGAACAGGCCTCGTCAGCAGCCTTGTCGCTGGAAGAGCAGGCGGCGTTGTTGAACCAGACTGTGTCGCTGTTCCAGCTGTCCGATACGCAGTCAGGACTGCAAGTGGCGGCAAAACCGGTGTTGAAAACTCCGGTGATTGCCCCGCGTGCGGGCAAAGCGCTACCGCCCAGTAACGACAATTGGGAAAAATTCTAAGCGTCGTTTTAATCTGAGAGAGCGTGTGTAATCTTGGGTGAATGTTCAGGCGGCGTCAGAAATGGCGCCGCACAAGATGTGAATACCTAAGCGATTAAAATACAAGGTTATTTAAATACAACGTTATTTAAATTCTACGTTATATAAATATCAGGTTACGTCAATCAGGATTGCTGTTCGGCCAACTGCGCCAGCAGCATCTCTTCAATCAATTCACTGCGGCTAATGTTCCGCTCTTCAGCAAGGCTGTTCAGGATATCGACGGCGTCGCTGTTTATCTTTAATTCAACACGGCGCAACCCACGAACTTTATCGCGACGTAGTTGATTACGCTTGTTGATTCTTAGTTGTTCGTCACGCGTGAGCGGGTTGGTCTTGGGGCGGCCCGGACGACGCTCGTCTGCGAACAGATCCAGTGTGGTGCGATCCGTTTGTTCTTTTGCCATAAGTAATGATACTGCAAGGTATTCGGACCAAAATACGCGGCGCTGTCCGTCTTGTTCAAAAGATAACACCGATGCCTGTTCTCATCCTGCTACAGGATTGTCAGGTGGCGGTTTTCTATCTGTGAAACATGTCGGGAAGTGATGCGTGCATTTTGATGAAGTGGTTACAATGCTTGTGGCTGAATCAGCCGTCCCTCTACTGCGGGCGCCATCATACCCTAGCCGCACTGGCGGCGACAACGGTTAACTGCCGTCGTTATCATGAATCCGCCAGTGTCAGTGTCGTCTGGTTAATTCGTGTCCAGAAAACGGTGGGTAGCGCGCAAAACCGCATCGGGTTTTTCTGAGTGAACCCAGTGTCCAGCACCGCTGATCACATGCGCACGCGCCGCCGGGAATTGACGCAATAGCGAATCGCGGTAGGAATCGTCCAGATAGGGAGAATCGCCGCCGCGAATGAAGAGGATGGGCCCTTGCCAAGCCGGAACCTCTTGCCAGCCGACGATGTTTTCGTACTCATCCCACAGCACCGGCACGTTAAAACGCCACTCTCCCTGTTGGAAGGATTTCAGCAAAAACTGAATCACGCCGTCTTCCTTTATGTGCTGGCGCATGAGTGTTGTCGCTTCTGCGCGTGATGTCACGCCCGCTTCTGTTACTGCACGCAGTGCGGCAAAGATAGTGTCGTGGCGGCGCACCTGATAATCCACCGGCGCAATATCAATCGCGACCAGCTTGTCCAACCGTTCGGGAATGAGCGCGCTGAGCGCCATCGCGACTTTCCCGCCCATTGAATGCCCAATCACGATAGCGCGTTCGATGTTCAGTTCATCCAGTAATGCCAGCACGTCCTGCGCCATCGCGGGGTAGTTCATCTGCGATGAACGCGGCGACAAACCGTGATTACGTAAATCGATTTGCAGAATGTCATGCGTGTTTTGCAAATCCCGTCCCAATACGCCAAGGTTATCTAATGTACCAAACAGGCCATGAATCAGGACGACAGGGAGCTTATCTGTGGGCTGGTGCGCATTTTGCCAGCGATGATTCAATTTCATGGTGAAGTTCATTCAGAGAGACAGGGGCTTAGGGTATCATGACTTTAGAATCAATGTTGTCACCGAAGGGACTCGTATAGTCACTTGAATAGATGTGAAAGGCATTGGGGCATAGTCTGACTTTTGCTATTGTCCCACTATGCCGCTGTTCGATAATGTTTGAACGCCTGTATAATCCTTTTGATTTGAGTCATCTACCCATAGATACCGGGTTACAGAAGGGAAACGGCTCTGTAATTTGCATGATAATGGGTAAAAACAGCACTGGATAAAGATGAAAACTATTGAAGTCGACGAAGAGCTTTATCGTTATATTGCCAGCCACACACAGCATATTGGTGAGAGCGCATCAGATATTTTACGGCGCATGCTGAAATTTACCGCTGGGCAGCCTGTCACTACGCCCGCGGTAGCGGCTGTTGCAACGACGACGACGTCTCAGCCTGCCGCTGCACCGAGCCCGCGCGATCGGGTACGAACGCTGCGTGAGCTGCTGCTGTCGGATGAATACGCTGAACAGAATAAAGCTATCAACCGCTTTATGCTGGTTCTGTCCACGCTGTATACCTTATCGCCGCAGGAATTTGCTGCCGCGACAGAATCTCTGCATGGCCGTACACGCGTCTATTTCGCGGGCGACCAGCAAACGTTGCTTCAGCATGGCACACACACCAAGCCCAAACATATTCCGGGCACGCCATACTGGGTGATCACCAACACGAATACCGGTCGTAAGCGCAGCATGGTTGAGCACATCATGCTGACGATGCAGTTCCCTGCGGAACTGACAGAAAAAGTGTGCGGCACTATCTAATTACCTATTAACCACTTATCTAACTACAGCGTTAGGGAGAAGCCCAATGGCTAATCACCCAAGGGCCGGACAGCCTGCCCAGCAGAGCGATTTGATTAATGTGGCACAGTTAACGTCACAATATTATGTGCTGCGCCCGGAAGTCGGCAACACAGCGCACGCGGTGAAATTCGGTACGTCTGGCCATCGCGGTAGCGCGGGGCGTCATAGCTTTAATGAACCGCACATTCTGGCGATTGCGCAGGCGATTGCAGAAGAGCGTAAAAAGCAAGGCATCAGCGGCCCGTGCTATGTCGGTAAAGATACGCACGCGCTCTCCGAGCCGGCGTTTATCTCCGTGCTTGAGGTGCTGGCTGCCAACGGCGTGGATGTGATCGTGCAGTTGGATAATGGTTTTACCCCAACGCCTGCGGTGTCTAACGCGATTCTGGTTCACAATCGTCAGGGCGGTGCGCTGGCGGACGGTATTGTGATTACGCCGTCCCACAACCCGCCTGAAGATGGCGGGATCAAATATAATCCGCCAAACGGTGGCCCAGCAGATACCAACCTCACCAGCGTGATTGAGACGCGTGCTAACGCGCTGCTGGCAGATGAACTGCGTGACGTGAAGCGCATTACGCTGGATCAGGCGTTGAACAGCGGACACGTCCATGAACAGGATCTGGTTCAGGCCTATGTCGAAGGTCTGGCTAGCGTGGTGGACATGGCAGCGATCCAACGCGCCGGTCTGAAGCTGGGGGTTGACCCACTGGGTGGTTCCGGTATTGCCTACTGGCAGCGTATCGCAGAGCACTACAAGCTGGATCTGACGCTGGTGAACGATGCCGTCGATCAGACATTCCGCTTTATGTCGCTGGATCACGACGGCGTAATCCGGATGGATTGCTCGTCAGAATTCGCGATGGCTGGACTGCTGGCGTTGCGTGACAAATTCGATCTGGCGTTTGCCAACGATCCTGACTATGACCGCCACGGTATTGTCACGCCTTCCGGGCTGATGAACCCGAACCACTATCTGGCGGTGGCGATCAACTATCTGTTCCAGCATCGTCCACAGTGGGGACAGTCTGTTGCTGTCGGCAAAACGCTGGTATCCAGTGCGATGATCGATCGCGTCGTGGCAGATTTGGGCCGTAAGCTGGTGGAAGTACCGGTTGGCTTCAAATGGTTCGTTGACGGTCTGTATGACGGCAGCTTTGGCTTCGGCGGTGAAGAGAGCGCAGGGGCATCTTTCCTGCGTTTCGACGGCATGCCGTGGTCGACGGACAAAGACGGCATCATTCTGTGTCTGCTGGCGGCGGAAATTACGGCCGTAACGGGTAAAAACCCGCAGCAGCACTATGATGAGCTGGCACAGCGCTTTGGCGCGCCGAGCTACAACCGTATTCAGGCATCCGCGACGCATGCGCAAAAAGCCGTGCTGTCCAAGCTGTCGCCTGAGCAGGTATCAGCCAGCACGCTGGCGGGCGATCCGATTACTGCACGCCTGACCGCTGCGCCGGGCAACGGGGCATCGATTGGTGGCCTGAAAGTGATGACGGAGAACGGCTGGTTTGCTGCACGTCCTTCCGGTACGGAAGAAGCCTACAAGATCTACTGTGAAAGTTTCCTCGGGGCGGAACACCGCGAGCGAATCGAGAAAGAAGCGGTAGAGATTGTCAGTGCGGTACTGGCAACAGCTAAATAAGTGAAAAGGCGCTGCTTGCAGCGCCTTTTTTAATCTTGTACGGACAGAAAACGCAGAACGCCTTTATCCCAACGCGACCAGCAGCGCTCCGACGGAAATCAGCGCCACGCCAGCTCCCGCCATCAGCGAAATTTTTTCTCCCAGCAGTATTACTGCCAGCACGACAGCGAAGACCACGCTGAGCTTATCGATCGGCGCGACCTGTGCGACGTTACCGTTCTTCAATGCGACAAAGTAAAATAGCCACGACAGCGCACCTGCGACGCCGCTGAGCACAATGAACAACAGCGCTTTCTTATTGGCGACAACCTCACCGACCAGTGCCAGTTTGCCCTGTGCGACCACCACTCCCACCAGAAAAAGTGCCATGATGACGGCACGAATCGCGGTCGCCGTATTGGCGTCCAAGTTTTGCAGACCGATCTTGCCAAATATCGCGACCATCGCGGCGCACACAGCAGACAGCAAGGCGTAAATTAACCAACTACTCATGACGGCGTATTCCTGAAGAAAAGACAGGCACGTACTGCGGGAGATGTTCTCCACGGACGTTGCCTGATACAGAAATGTGATTTTACGGCATAAAACGATAGCCGATAGCGGTTTCAGTCAAGAGATGGCGCGGTCTTGCCGGATCGCTTTCCAGCTTCTGGCGCAGGTGCCCCATATAAATGCGCAAGTAGTGGCTGTGTTCGACGGCATTCGGCCCCCAAACCTGCGTCAGGAGCTGACGTTGTGTCAGCACTTTCCCAGGGTTGGCGAGGAGTGTTGCCAGCAGGCGAAATTCGATGGGCGTCAGGTGCAGTTCCTGACCGTCACGATTCACCTGCCGATTGAGTAAGTCGACGGTAATATTACCGAAGTTCACCAGCGGCGTTTCCTGCTGTGTATTGCTGTGGCGACGCAGCGCGACGCGCAGTCGTGCCAGCAATTCGCCGATACCAAATGGCTTGGTCAGGTAATCATCGGCACCCGCATCCAGCGCGTCTATTTTATCCTGCTCGTCGGTGCGGGCAGACAGCACAATCACGGGCAGGCTGCTCCACTGGCGTAAATCGCGGATGTAGTCGATACCGTTGCCGTCTGGCAGACCCAAATCGAGAATAATCAGATCGGGTTTACGCGTGGCCGCTTCCAGCAAGCCGCGCTGCATCGTTTCGGCGTCAAACACGCGACAGCCTTCGCCTTCCAGCGCTTGACGAACAAAACGACGGATCTCTTTTTCATCTTCAACGATTAAAATAGTGGCCTGCAATGGATTCAGTGCTCCTCAATATCTTCCGGTTCGAGATCCGGCGGTGCCGATAGCGGTAGGGTGAAATGGAAAGCTGCACCGCCGCTTTCCGCATTCGTTGCCCAGATACGGCCGCCGTGAATTTCCACAATTGCCCGACAGATCGCCAGTCCCAGCCCCACGCCGGGAATCGATGACTCTTTGTGACCACGGGAAAATTTATCAAAAATCATGCTTTCCTGGCCGTGCTCAATCCCCGGGCCATTGTCCTGCACGATGATTTCCAAAGCGTTTTCCTGCGCAGCGGGCTGCGAGGCTGTGTTCTCTGCAATAAGGTTTGTGGGAATCACGCTCGCCGAAATCACGATGGTGGCCTGCTCTCCGGCGTACTTCAGCGCATTCTCCAGCAGGTTAATGAACACGCGTTCCATTAGCCCCGCATCACAATAAACCAGAACCATCTCATCAGGTAGATTAACCTGAATGGTGTTTTTCGCCAGTGCGCTTTCCAACTGCTGCAGAGCACTGCCGATGAGTTCCTCCGGCGTTTGCCACTCTTTGCGCAGGTTAAAGCCGTCCGACTGAATGCGCGCCATATCGAGCAGATTATTCACCAGCCGCGTGGTGTTTAAAATATGCTGGCGGATCTGGTTGGCCTGCTGAGCATAGGGCGACCCTTCACTTGCCAGATTCAACGTCAGAATCTCGGCCTGACCAAAAAGGACGGTCAGCGGTGTGCGGAGATCGTGTGAAAGCGCGGCAAGCAGCGAGTTACGCAACTGCTCACGTTCGGCATCCAGTCGGGCATTTTCCGTGCTTTGCATCAGATGCAGACGCTCCAGCGCGTTGGCGATCAGCACGGTAAAGGTTTCCAGCAGCCGCTGCTGTTCGGGGATCATCAACTGGCGGGCGTTATTGGGCTCGATTGCCAACACGCCGAAGATTTGCTGCGTGGTGGCGAGCGGCAGAATCTGATACGACACGCCGGGCAGGGTGGACGTTCCCGCTCCGGCCGGCGCGCGATGATCGAAGCTCCAGCGGGCGATAGCCCGATCGACAATCAGCTGCTGGCCGTCCCGTGCAGGCTGCGCAAGTTCGGGCGACGTATGATGCAGGCTATCGGCGAGCAAAACCGCGATTCTGGCCTGAAACGTCGTGCTGAGAAAATGCTGGCTAGCTTCGACAATATCGGCGCTGGACAGGCTGCGGTTCAGCGCTTTGGACATCTCATACAGATGGCGGACGCGCTGCTCGCGATAGCGGGCGACTCTGGCCTGATAGCGCACGCCAGCGGTCAGATTACCGACCAGCAGGCCGACGCCAAGCATCACGGCAAAGGTGACCAAATATTGTGCATCCGACACGGCAAACGTGCCGCGCGGCAGAATAAAGAAGAGATCGAAACTGGCGACGTTGATGACGGCGGCGAACACCGACGGCCAGCGACCAAAGAAGAGTGCGACGATCACCACGGCCAGCAGATAAATCATCACCAGATTGACTGGCTCCAGCATGGCAAACGGCGACCACGAGGCGACTAGGGTGATGAAGGCGCACAGCAGCGTGGCGAGCCCACAGCCAAACAGCTGCATACGCCATTTTTCTACCAGCCCGCGCGCATCCGGCGTTTTAATTGGTGCGGCTGGTGCGTCATCCTGCACGGCCACCACGACCAGATCGAGATCCGGCCCCAGCCTGCCGAGTCGTTCGGCAAAGCGCGTGCGCCACCACCAGCCGAAGCGCTGATCCACATGGCGACCAATAACGATTTTGCCGAGGTTGTGCTCACGCGCATAGCGCAGGACGGCAAGCTCTTCGTCGGGTTCAGAGAGCGTAACCGTTTCTGCCCCTAAATCCTGTGCCAGCTTGAGCGCCCGCAAAATGGCGCGCCGCTGCGGTTCGGGCAAGCGGTGCAGACGCGGCGTTTCGACATAAACGGCGTGCCAGGCGCTGCCCAACCGTGCCGCCAGCCGCGCGGCCGTACGCACCAGCTTTTCATTGCCCGTACCGTGGCCGATGCATAACAGAATGGCATCGCGCGTATGCCAGACCTGTTCGCGTCCTTTTCCGGCACGCATGGCGCGCATCTGATCGTCAACCCGATCCGCCATACGCCGCAGCGCCAGTTCACGCAGGGCGATCAAATTGCCTTTACGGAAAAAATTCTCGACGGCACGCTCGGCCTGAAGCGGCAGATACACTTTGCCTTCATTCAGGCGCTGTCGCAGATCGTCCGGCGGCAAGTCCACCAGAATGACTTCGCTGGCCTGATCGAATATCGGATCCGGTACAGTTTCCCGTACGCGAATCCCCGTGACGCCGCCGACCACATCGTTCAGGCTTTCCAGATGCTGAACGTTCACCGTGGTAAAGACATCGATACCGGCATCGAGCAGTTCCTGCACGTCCTGCCAGCGTTTTGGGTGGCGAGAGCCGTTTACGTTACTGTGCGCCAGTTCGTCGATCAGAATCAGCGCCGGACAGCGCGCCAGCGCCGCATCCAGATCGAATTCGACAGTATGGCGACCGTGGTGGCGAAAATGCTTGAGCGGCAGCAGCGGCAACCCCTCCAGCAGCGCAGCGGTTTCGCTACGGCCGTGGGTTTCTACCACGCCGACAAGAATATCCAACCCCTGCGCCCGCAGCCGCTGGGCTTCCTGCAACATGGCGTAGGTTTTCCCGACGCCCGCGCAGGCACCAAAAAAGATTTTCAGCTTACCACGCGGTGGCGCACCGACCTGAGCCAGCAGGCTATCGGGATCCGGGCGACGATCTTCACCGTCAATCATGTTCTATCCCTTATTAGCGCGGCCTGAACAGTCGTCAGGCCGCAGCAAAGACGGCGGGGAGTCTGGCTCCCCGTATATACCCTAAATAATTCGAGTTGCATGAAGGCGGCAACCGCGCGAATCCCCAGGAGCTTACACAAGTAAGTGACTGGGGTGAGTAAGGGCAGCCAACGCACAAGCAGCTTGAAGTATGACGGGTATGATGATTAATAGTAACGCACTGTCGATTAAGGCAGGCCTTTTTCCTTATCCAGCGCCAGATTCAGCAGCAGGACATTGACCGCTGGCTGCCCAATGAACGCGGGCTTACTCGTTTCGGTAAAGCGATCGATCAGTTGCTGTACCTGTTGGAGCGACATTCCTCTGGCCTGCGCAATGTAGAGTGCCTGATAGCGTGCGGTTTCTGGGGATATCTGCGGATCCAGCCCGCTGCCGGATGCCGTCAACAGTTCAGTTGGCACCGGCTGCTGATTGCCAACTAGCTGATGCCAGCGAGCGGCGCGTTCACCGATCTGTTTGTCCAGCGCCGGGTTGCTGGCGGCCAGATTGCTACCGCCGGATGCCAGCGCGTTATAAGGCGCATCTGACGTGGCGGACGGACGCCCCTGAAAATAGCCCGCCCGACTGAATGACTGCCCGATCAGGGATGACCCCACGGCGGTATTCTCACGGTAGATCAGCGATCCGTTTGCCTGTGTCGGGAACAGCCACTGTGCCAGCACCGTTGTCAGCAGCGGGTAGGCCAGACCGGTAACCAGCAGCAATAATAAGAATAAAAACAATGAAGAACGTAAATAGCGCATACCCGTCAGTCCTTAAGCCAGATTCAGCCCAGTCAGCAACATATCAATCAGCTTGATACCGAGGAAAGGCACCAGCAGCCCGCCAAGACCATAAATCCACAGATTACGGCTTAACTGCGCCGCTGCGCTCATGGGTCGATAGCGAATCCCTTTGAGCGCAAGCGGGATCAGAAACACGATAATCAGCGCATTGAAGATCACCGCCGACAGCATGGCTGAGGTGGGTGAGTGCAACTGCATCACGTTGAGCGCATTGAGCTGCGGATAGGTGGCGGCAAAAGCGGCCGGGATAATGGCGAAATACTTCGCCACGTCGTTGGCGATACTGAACGTCGTCAGCGAGCCGCGCGTCATCAGCATCTGCTTACCGATGTGCACGACTTCGATCAGCTTGGTTGGATTGGAGTCCAAATCAACCATGTTGCCCGCTTCCTTTGCTGCCTGCGTGCCGGAGTTCATGGCTACCGCCACATCGGCCTGCGCCAGCGCGGGAGCATCGTTCGTGCCGTCGCCAGTCATCGCCACCAGCCGCCCTTCGGCCTGATACTGGCGAATCAGTGCCAGCTTGGTTTCTGGTGTTGCTTCCGCCAGAAAATCATCGACGCCGGCTTCTGCGGCAATCGCCGCTGCCGTGAGCGGGTTGTCGCCGGTGATCATCACGGTTTTGATCCCCATACTGCGCAGCTCGGCAAAGCGTTCTTTGATGCCGCTTTTCACGATATCTTTCAGTTCCACCACGCCAAGCACGCGCTTACCTTCCGCAACAACCAGCGGCGTCCCTCCGCTGCGTGCGACGTTGGAGACTGCTTCTTCAACCTGATGCGGGAAGTCGCCGTTGTTCGCTTCAATGTAGCGGCGCAGAGCATCGACGGCACCTTTACGAATGGTGCGCTGACCAACATTGACACCGCTCATGCGCGTCTGAGCCGTGAAGGGGACAAAAGTCGCGTCCAGTGAGCTGAGATCCTGATCTGCCAGATTAAAGCGTTGCTTCGCCAGCACTACGATGCTGCGGCCTTCAGGCGTTTCATCGGCTAAGGAGGCAAGACGCGCGGCGTCAGCCAACGCCTGTTCGGTCACACCCGGCGCGGGTAGGAAAGCGGAAGCCTGACGGTTGCCCAGCGTAATCGTGCCGGTTTTATCCAGCAGCAGAACGTCAATATCGCCCGCCGCTTCGACGGCACGCCCGCTGGTGGCAATCACGTTAGCTCCCAGCATCCGGCTCATCCCTGCTACGCCTATAGCCGACAGCAGGCCGCCGATGGTGGTGGGAATCAGGCAGACGAGCAGGGCGACAAGTACGGTCACGCCGACAACATCGCCGCTGTGATTCGCCTGTACGCCGAACCAGGAGAACGGGTAGAGCGTGGCCGTTACCAGCAGGAAGATAAGTGTCAGCTCGATCAGCAGAATGGTCAGTGCGATTTCGTTCGGCGTTTTCCGACGCTGTGCGCCTTCGACCATGGCAATCATCCGGTCGAGGAAGGTTTCGCCGGGATTGACGCTGCACTGAATCACCAGCCAGTCAGACAGCACGCGTGTGCCGCCGGTGACGGAGGCGAAATCGCCGCCGGACTCGCGAATCACTGGCGCGGACTCCCCGGTGATGGCGCTTTCATCGACGGACGCGCCGCCCTCCAACACCTCACCGTCGCACGGAATGGTTTCACCCGCGCTCACCAGCACGATATCGCCCTTGCGCAGGCTATCGGCCGACACCGATTCCGAACTGGCATCGTGATGCGGGGCAGAGAGCTTGTTAGCCCAACTGGTTTTTTTGACGCCTTTGAGCGCGTTGGCCTGCGCTTTACTGCGACCTTCCGCCAGCGCTTCGGCCATGTTGGCGAACAGCACGGTAAACCACAGCCAGAGTGATACCAGTCCGGTAAACATGGCGTTTCCTTCCGTTTTACCGGCCAGAATAGCCAGCCAGACGAGGGTCGTCAGCATACTGCCGAGATACACCACGAACATGACTGGGTTGCGCCACTGTATGCGCGGATCGAGTTTCTTCAGCGCATCTTTCAGCGCCGAGCGGATTAACGTTCTATCAAACAGCGCTTGCTGTTTACGTTTGCCAACGTGGCGGGAAGCCTCGCTCTGCTGGGCAGAGATCGGTTCCTGTGTTGCTTGATGATTCATCGTGTGACGAGTCATAAAAAGTCTCCAGCCTTAGTGAGTCAGGCCGAACTGTAAATGTTCAGCGACTGGCCCTAACGCCAGTGCAGGGATAAACGTCAGTGCGCCAATCAGCAGAACGATGGCGATGAGCATGCCGATAAACAGCGGACTACGAGTAGACAGTGAGCCTTTGCTTTCCGGCTGGCGCTTTTTCACGACCAGCGAACCGGCGATAGCCAGCACGGGAATCATGACGGCAAAGCGGCCCAGCAGCATGGCGACAGCGAGCAGAACGTTATAGAACGGCGTGTTAACGCTCAGGCCAGCAAATGCGCTGCCGTTGTTGTTCGCGGCGGAGGACACGGCATAGAGCACTTCGCTAAAGCCGTGTGCGCCGGGATTCAGAATGCCGCTGCGTCCGGCTTCCGTACTCAGCGCCAGCGCGGTGCCGAGCAGCACCAGTGCGGGCGGAATCAGAATCGCCAGCGCCGTCATCTTCATCTCATAGACTTCGATCTTTTTGCCCAGATATTCCGGTGAGCGACCAATCATCAGGCCAGCAATAAAGACGGTCAGAAGGACGAACAGCAGCATGCCGTACAGGCCAGAACCGACACCGCCGAAAACAACTTCACCAATCTGCATCAACCACATGGGAACCATGCCGCCGAGGGCGGTGAAGGAGTCGTGCATCGCGTTTACCGCGCCCGTCGAGGTGGCCGTGGTGACAACGGCATACAGGCTGGACGTCAGAACGCCAAAACGCGTCTCTTTGCCTTCCAGATTTGCGGCGCTGTCCGCGCCTAATGCCAGCAGATGCGGGTTACCGTTGATCTCCATTTTCATCACCACGGCAGCGGCGACGATAAAAATCAGCGCCATCGCCCACAGCAGCGCGTGGCCCTGACGCTTGTCGCTCACGGCTTTGCCAAAGGCGAAGCACAGCGCGGTAGGGATCAACAGGATCGCCAGCATTTGCACGATGTTGCTCAGCGCGGTTGGGTTTTCAAACGGGTGCGCCGAGTTGGCACCAAAGAAACCACCGCCGTTGGTGCCCAGCAGTTTAATCGCTTCCTGTGAGGCAACCGGCCCCATCGGCAGCGTTTGGGCTGCGCCGTCCAACGTGGTCAGATGTTGGTAAGGCAGCAGATTCTGCAACACGCCCTGGCTGACAAAAAACAGCGCCAGCAGCAGAGACAGCGGCAGCAGCACATACAGCGTGATACGAAACAGATCGAGCCACGCGTTGCCCAGCGTGTCGACACAGCGACGGGAGAAGGCGCGGATTAACGCGAAAGCCACCGCAATGCCGCTGGCGGCGGACAGGAAGTTTTGTACCGTTAAGCCAACCATTTGGCTCAGGTAGCTCAGCGTGTTTTCACCGCTGTAAGCCTGCCAGTTGGTGTTGGTGGCAAAGCTGATTGCCGTATTTAACGCCAAATGCCACGACAGCCCCGGCATATTTTCTGGGTTAAGCGGCAGAACCCCCTGCGCCATTAACAGGATAAACAAGACGACAATGCCGATCAGGTTAAGCGTCAGAATAGCCGCCGCATACTGCTGCCAGCGCATCTCCGTCGTATCGAAAGCGAAAAGGCGCGCCGTTCCCGCTTCAAACTTTTGCAGGATCGCACCCGTTTCGCCCTCAATCAGACGGGCCAGTCCGCTGCCCAGCGGCTGAGCGACGATCAGCACGGTAAGTAGCAGACCAAAGATCAGTAGAAAAGCGTCAGCGGCCATTAGAATTCCTCCGCCTTCAACAAGGCATAAACCAGATAGGCCAGTAACAGCAGCACGAGCAGGCCGCCTAAGACGATGCTAAGCGTCACAACACACCTCCAGAACAAAATAGACAGCGTCAGAGTAGGAAAACGCAGGAAAAGAAGGTGCAAATTTCCCGTCTGCGGGCGTAAAAAAAGTATAAAAATGGGATGAAAAGTAGGCGGTGGAGGCTATAAGGGCGTTATGGCGTCAGTAAAGCTGTAGGTGGCGAGAAGCGGGTACTGAGGAAAGGGAATAAAGTGATCCAATCTAAAAACCATAAATTAACTAATGGTAAGTTTATTTTTAACGTTGTTGTAACTTAATAACGTAATGACGAAAAAATTGGCGATTATTTCATCTTTTACTGGTCAGATGAGTAGTAAACTTTCAGAAAAGGCGGTAAAATTTTAACCAATGTCACAGTTCTTATTTTATCGTTATGAAAAGCGCCGCTGAACAAGGGTGCTTATCCCAGAGGAGGATCGTTATGTCGCTTTATACTACTTATCCCTTGCACCGTATTCTCCTGCGTCGCGCCGCCGTGGTTGCCATCGGCGTGCTGGCGTTACCGGTGATGCTGTTCCGTCGCGATCGGGCACGTTTTTACAGCTATTTACACCGCGTCTGGCTGAAAACCAGCGATAAGCCGGTATGGATGGCGCAGTCTGAAGCCGCCGCCTGCGATTTTTATTAAGAATACCGCGCCAGGTTACTGTTGACCGCTCTGCGCGCGTAGTCGTGAATGTAGTCGTGAATGTAGTCGTGAAGTGAATGTAGTAGTGAATAGTGACGCCAGTACGTTGTGCATACTGACGCCACGAGTTTGAAGCATTCAACGGCACGGATTAAGCGCCATTTCCACTACGGATCTGGCGCTTATTTTGTTTTTAGCGCATGAAATCGTAACGCCAGCAACATCACCGATAGGCTGATAAACACCGCAACGCTTGCCATCGCCATCCCATCCCCGACGGAACCTTGTTCAAATTGACGCCAAACGAAAATGGACACCGTTTGTACGCCAGCAGGCGATAGCAGGAGTGACGTCACCAGCTCGCGCGACGCGACAGCAAAAACCAACATCATCGCTGCCAGCAGGCTGGGGAAGACCAGCGGGAACACAATCAGCCGTAATGCTGCCATAGCGCTAGCGCCGTGAACGCGCGCCGCTGACTCCAGATTACTGCCGATTTGCGCTAACGCCGCACTGCTGTAGCGGACGGGGTAGGGCAGCAGCAGGCAACTGTATGACAGTAGCAAAATCACCCAGGTGTTATACGGCGTGATCGGCCAGAAGCTTTGGTTCCAGGCGAGTATCAACCCTACTCCGACAACAATGCCCGGCAGCGCGGCGGGTAGCATCGATAGCCCATCCAACACGGCCGCACCCCGAATACGCTTGGCGACCACAAACCACGCTGCGAGAAAGCCAACTGTTCCCGTTAGTAACGCACTGCCGACCGCCAGCCCCAGGCTGGTCGTCAACGCAGGTAGCGCTTCGTTTTCGTAATCAACCAACATGGTGAAGTGCTGCCAGGTTAAATTTTGCCAGGAAATCGCGCTGGAGATGGTGGCAGAAAACGCGGTAATCAGCATGGACGCTAGCGGAATCCCTACGGCCAGCAGCCCGACGGTGCTAAACAGCACTAATACTGGCCAGCGCCAGACTCCTAATGGGCGAGTCACAATGGCGGCGGGTTTTCCAGTGGTGGTTTCCACATTATTACCGGCGACAATCGCTCGCTGCAGGGTAAATGCGCAGAGCGCAATCGCAACTAATAGCAAAGACAGCACCGCTGAACCGGAAAGGTCAATAGGCCAGTCCGCCAGACGTTGCTCGATATTTGTCGTCAGAACCTGAACACCGGCACGCGATCCCAGTGCTGCGGGAATGCCGTACTCTTCGATCGCCAGCGTGAAGGCAAGCAGCAGACTGGCTGCTGTCGCAGGTAGCGACAATGGCAGCGTGACTCGCAAGAAGGCCTGCCAGCCGCTGGCACCGTGAACGCGAGCGACATCTGCCAGACGGTTTCCGCTCGCGGCCATACTGCGCGAAACGGCGAAATAGACGACTGGGAAAATGTTCAGCGTCATGACACCAATCATGCCGGGCAGTGAAAACAGAACCTCACCGAGTTGAATGGGCAATAGCTGTTCCGCGTAGCCTCGAGGCTGTAGCGCTAGCATCCACGACAGCCCGGCGATATAAGGCGGGATCAGGAATGGGATGAGAAACAGTAAATCCCAAAATCTTGCCAGCGGGAGCGCAAAGAGCCCGCGTAACGCACCGAGTGGAATAGCAATGACCGCACAGCACAGAGCAACACCCAGCCCAAGCAGCAGCGTATTTTTCAACAGCGCGAACAAGCGCGCCTGAGCGAAGACGTCTGCAAAGGCCGAGAACGGGTTCGCAAAGGAACCTGCACCCAAATTCGGGAAAATCGCCTGTAGCGCAACGAACAATACGGGAATGCCAACCAGCGTAAAAAGTACCGCCACCGTAAGCAGTGGCAGTAAAGCAAACTTGTTCATCTGATACTCCAGCCTTGCTGACGGTCGCCAGCAAGGCATTATCTAGTGTTCTGTCATTCGAACTAGGGGGTATGGCTGAACAGGCTTAGCGCTGACCAAATAAGGCAGCAAAGCGATCGAGAACGGCCGCACGGGACGCTGACGCGCTATCGCCTTCTGGCAGTAATGTCAGGCTCTTAAACAGAGGGCGCTTGGCCTCAATATCCTGACGTGCGGGCATTAACCAGGCTTCCGCCACGGCTTTTTGGCCTTCAGGCGACAACATGTAGTTGATGAAGTCTTTTGCCTGCTGCTGGTTTTTACTGCTTTTCAGGATCATCATCGGGCGAGGGGCAATGACGGTGCCGCTGGAAGGGAAAATGACTTTAATGGATTCGCCAGACTCCATGCTGCCGTAAGAAACGTAGTCTACAGCGCCGAAGACGGCGGCTTTCGCCCCTTGCAGCACTGGCGTTAATGCCTGGGCGTTCGGGCCGGCGATGATCATGCCGTTGGCTTTTAAACGATCGAACATTTCCCAGGCTTTATCTTTTTCCGCATTCTGCAAACCAATCAGCAGATCGAGCGAGGCACCGGACAGCGCAGGATCTGGTGTGGTGACTTTATCTTTAAATTCAGGCTTGGTGAGGTCGTTCCAGTCTTTGGGTTCCGGTGTGCCGCTCTTGCTGTTCCACACAATGCCCAGCGCGGAAATGCCCTGTGCCACGTAGAAAGGAGTTTTGAACTGTGCAGGCACGGTGGCCGCATTCGGGCTATCAAACTCCAGTAGCCAGCCGCGCTGCTGCAAATCTGTCGCCGTATCCCAGGAGGCGGAAATCAGGACATCGGCACGTGGGTTGGCCTGCTCGGCTTCCAGTCTGGCCATGACTTTACCAGTCGTTGCCTGAAAAACATCGACTTTCACGCCAGTCTGCTTTTCATAACCTGCTGCCAGTTTCTTTGCCAGTGCTCCCGGTCCGGCGGTGTACAGCGTCAGGGCCTGTGCGCTGCCTGCTACCGCTGCTAATGAGAGAGCTATACCCATAATGATGCCTCGTTGATTCATGGTAACCAGTGTGTTTTTCATTGCATTTTTCCCCAAAGTTAACGTGTGGTGATATCAGTAATGTGGCCTTGCGACATGTGAACAATACGGTGCGCCAGTATGTTGGCTTCGCCTCTGTCGTGGGTGACATACACGGCGGTGGTCCCAAGATGGCGCAAGAGCGATGCCATCTCCTGACAAAGCGATTCACGTAGATCCCGGTCGAGATTGGATAGCGGTTCATCGAAGAGCAGGATGTTCGGCTCCGCGATAATGGCGCGCGCCAGTGCGACTCGCTGTTGCTGACCGCCGGATAAATCGGCCGGTTTGCGATCGGCAAAATCAGCCAGACCGACGCGCGCTAGCGTGACTTCAACGCGTTGGCGGCAGAGCTCGCGCGGAACCTTCCTCATCAGCAGCGGGAACCCGACATTTTGTGCAACGGTCATATGTGGCCAAAGCGCATAATCCTGAAAGACCATGCCCAGATTGCGCTGCTCTGGCGGCAGAGATAGCTGGTGGCCGGCAACCTGACGATCGCCAAAATGAATGGTGCCCGCGTCCGGCTGTAACAGACCGGCCAGCAACTTTAGCAGCGTACTTTTGCCGCAGCCGGAAGGCCCCAGCAAAGCTAGAATGGTGCCTTTCGGCACATTGAGGCTAATGGAGTCGAGCACCGTTTTGCCTGCGAAAGCGTGGGACAATTTGTCGATCGCAATCGCGGCGGGCGTGGTGAGTTCAGCGTTGGTCATCATCACCTCCGTGCAATAACGGGAGGCGATATCCATTTTGATATCGGTGGATCGGACGGGCGCTTGCGGGTTGCCTGGTTAAAGGCCATAGCAAAGCGTCCCGCCAGTAAAGCAGGGGAAAAAACATGGGGTATCCTCTTTGGGACTCTATATCGGAATGGGGATTGTAGTGGGGGAATAAGGCTATTTGATGACAGACGAAACGATATCCGCGATGCACGTTTTGGATATCAATATCGCTCGCAGAGAAAACCGTCTTATTTGATCGACATAATCCATCAATCTCATGATTTATTACTTTATTCTTCGCTGCGACTGCACAGAATCGTGGTGAAATCCGCTATGCTGGTCAGAGGGCTTGCAGAATGCCATCAAGGCAAACCATATATGACAAGCGTAAGGATAAATCATGACGCTCGAACTCATTCCTGTTGGTATCAGCGCCTGTCTGCTCGGTAATCCCGTGCGATTTGATGGCGGACACAAACGTTTGACGTTTGCCGCTGAACAGCTGGCACCCTATTTTCGTTTTGAACCGGTCTGCCCGGAAATGGCGATTGGTTTACCGGTGCCGCGTCCGGCGCTCAGGCTGGTGCGCAAAGGGGAAAGCCAGATCACGCTGCGTGCCAGCAATGGTTCGCCGTTGGATGTCACCCAGCAGATGGCGGCGTTTTCCGCTGACAAAGTCAGCCAGCTTCAGCACTTATGCGGTTATATCGTCTGTGCAAAATCGCCAAGTTGCGGTATGGAGCGCGTGAAGGTTTACGATGAAGCGCAAAAAGATGCGCGTAAAAGTGGTATCGGTCTGTTTACGCAGGAGCTGATGCGGCAAATGCCCTGGCTACCGGTTGAGGAAGACGGACGCTTGCAGGATCCCGGCTTGCGGGAAAATTTCATTGAGCGCGTTTATGCGTTACACGAACTGAATCAGCTATGGCAAAACGGGCTGAGCCGTGGCGCGCTGATTGCCTTTCATAGCCGCTATAAACTCCTGCTGCTGGCGCATTCCCAGCCGGAATACCGCGAGCTAGGACCGTTCGTTGCGGGGATCGATAAGTGGGAATCGCTGGAAGACTACGTTATTGAATACCGGAAACGGCTAATGAAGCTGTTGTCGACGCCTGCGACGCGTCGCAACCACACCAATGTGCTGATGCACGTGCAGGGCTACTTCCGACGCCAGCTTAATTCTCAGCAGCGACAGGAACTGGCGCAGCTCATCGATCGCTATCGACAGGGCTTGCAGCCGCTACTGGCACCTATCACGTTGCTAAAACATTACATGGCGGAATACCCCGATGCGTATCTGGCTCAGCAGCGTTACTTTGAGCCGTACCCGGAAGCATTACGCCTGCGTTACGGACACTAGTTTGACCGCCCGAGGAATGTCATGAGCACCCATGTAGTCTGGCTACGCAACGATCTACGCGTTACCGATAATCTGGCGCTGTACGCGGCCTGTCAGGATCCGAACGCTAGCGTGCTGGCGGTTTTTATCGCCACGCCTGCGCAGTGGGAAAAGCACGATATGGCACCGCGTCAGGCGGCCTTTCTGCTGGAGAACCTGACGCTGGTGCAGCAGGCGCTGGCCGAGAAAGGTATCCCGCTGCATTACCACGAATGTGCTGACTTTGCGGCGTCGGTTGACTGGCTGGTACAGTTTTGTGCACAGCAGCAGGCTACCGATCTTTTCTACAATTACCAGTATGAAATCAACGAGCGACTGCGTGATAAGCAAGTGAAAGATCGGCTGGCCGATAGCGTGGTTTGTCACGGTTATCATGACAGCCTGTTGTTACCGCCGGGTAGCGTGCTGACGGGCAACGGCGAGATGTATAAAGTGTTTACGCCCTTTCGTCAGGCCTTTATCAAACGTCTGCTGGAGTCGGATACGACGTGCGTACCGGCACCGGACGCGCGCGGTGAGTCGCTCAATAACACGGTGGAACTGGCACCGTTCAGCTACCCACAGCGCGAGGTGGATAGCGATGATTTCCCCAGTGGAGAACGTGCGGCATTACAGCAACTGCGCCGTTTTTGCCGCGAGCAGGTGCAGGACTATGACCAGCAGCGGGATTTTCCGGCGCTGCCCGGCACTAGCAAACTGTCTCCGTATCTGGCGCTTGGGATCGTATCGCCGCGCCAATGCTTTAACCGTCTGCGTGCCGAATGCCCGGAGATGCTGGAACGGCGCGAAGGCGGGGCGTTTACCTGGTTTAACGAGCTGGTCTGGCGTGAATTTTACCGTCACCTGATTGTGTCCTGGCCGCAGCTGTGTAAACACCGACCGTTCACCGCGTGGACGCAGTGGGTGAAATGGCGAGAATCTCCAGAGGATTTAGCCGCCTGGCAACAGGGGAAAACGGGCTACCCGATCGTGGATGCCGCGATGCGTCAACTGAATGAAACGGGCTGGATGCACAATCGCCTGCGTATGATTTGCGCCAGTTTTCTCGTCAAAGATTTACTGATCGATTGGCGCGAAGGCGAACGCTACTTTATGTCGCAGCTGCTGGATGGCGATCTGGCGGCGAATAACGGCGGCTGGCAGTGGGCGGCGTCGACCGGCACCGATGCGGCACCTTATTTTCGTATTTTTAACCCGACAACGCAGGGCGAGCGCTTCGACCCTGACGGTCGGTTTATTCGTCACTGGCTGCCCGAACTAGCTGCCGTGCCGGATAAAGATATTCATCAGCCCCATCGCTGGGCTGACAAACACCACCATCAGTTGAACTATCCGCTGCCCATCGTCGACCATAAAACCGCGCGTCAGAATACGCTGGCGGCGTTTGAGGCGGCCAAAAATATCGGTATGGCGGATAACGATCGAGAAGAGAAAAGCAAGTATGCGTAATGTGGAATTGGAAAGAATCATTAACGAGAAACTGAGCACGGCGACGTTTCAGGACTACGCACCGAACGGTTTACAGGTTGAGGGGCGTGCGGACGTAAAACGCATTGTGACGGGCGTAACGGCCTCACAGGCGCTGCTGGATGCGGCGGTAGAAAAGCAGGCCGATGCGATTCTGGTTCACCATGGCTACTTCTGGAAAAACGAACCGCAGATTGTTTGTGGCATGAAGCGTAACCGACTGAAAACACTGCTGCTCAATGATATCAACCTGTACGGCTATCACTTGCCGCTGGATGCACACCCGGAACTGGGGAATAACGCCCAACTGGCGGCGCTGCTGGAGATTCAGGTGCAGGGCGCGATCGAACCGCTGGTACCGTATGGCGAACTGGCGCAGCCCATGACGGCAGACGCCTTTTGCCGCCGTGTAGAAAAACGGCTGGGGCGTAGCGTGCTGCATTGTGGGGATAATGCACCGCAACAGATACAGCGTGTGGCCTGGTGTACCGGCGGCGGTCAGGGTTTTATTGAACAAGCGGCGCGCTTCGGGGTAGATGCGTTTATTACCGGTGAAGTGTCTGAGCAAACGATTCATATCGCGCGCGAAATGGGGCTGCACTTCTTTGCTGCCGGACACCATGCCACCGAACGAGGCGGCATCAGAGCGTTGGGCGAGTGGCTGGCGGCACAGCATGGTTTTGATGTGACATTCATTGATATTCCTAACCCTGCGTGAGGGACTGAACGTCTTGGTATCGCACAGGAATGATGTCACATTTTTGATATTGGCATCGTTGTTGCTTAGCTGTTGAGAAGAAAATATATCAGTAAGCAACGCTAATCATTTAGCCATGTTCACCATGACGGATAAAACGCGATTCAGGAGGAAAGATTGCAACGAGCACGGTGTTATCTTCTGGGCGAGAGGGCTGTCGTTCTGGAACTGGAACCGCCAATGTCGCTGGAGAGCCAGCAGCGGATATGGGGGCTTGCCGAGCGCCTGAACCATCATGAAGAGGTGCTGGAAGCTATTCCGGGCATGAATAATTTAACGGTGCTGCTGGCGCATCCGCAGTTGGTGGCGCTGGATGCGATTGAACGCTTGCAGCGCTGGTGGGAAGAGAGTGAATCGCTGGTGTTTGACTCACGCGATATCGATATTCCCGTCGTGTATGGCGGAGAGGCGGGGCCAGATCTGGCAGAGGTTGCCGCGCACAGTGGCCTGACAGTAAGCCAGGTTGTCGAAGCACATACGGCCGTACAGTATGTGGTCTACTTTTTGGGCTTCCAGCCGGGCTTTGCCTACCTCGGCGGATTAAATGAGAAGCTGCATATGCCGCGTCGCGCCGAACCGCGCCTGCGCGTGCCGGCGGGATCGGTCGGAATTGGTGGCGCGCAGACGGGGATTTATCCGCTGGCGACGCCGGGCGGCTGGCAGTTGATTGGTCGCACTTCGCTGAAGCTGTTTAATCCACAAACGATGCCGCCCACGCTGCTGCGTCCTGGCGATAACGTTCGGTTTCTGCCACAGAAGGAGGGCGTATGCTGAAGGTTATCCATGCGGGATTGCATACTTCGGTGCAGGACGGCGGTCGCGTCGGCTTTCGCCGTTTGGGTATCAGCCAGTCAGGCGCGCTCGATCTGCCTGCACTGACAATGGCCAACCTGCTGGTGGGCAACGCGGAGAATGCTGCCGCGCTGGAAATTACGCTGGGCAAGTTTACCGCAACATTCACCACCGCCTGCTGGGTGGCGCTGACCGGCGCGGACTGTCATGCCGACTTGGATGGCAAACCGCTCTGGACCGGCTGGCGTTTCGCTGTGAAGCCGGGACAAACGTTGAAAATGCGTATGCCGCGTAACGGAATGCGCAGCTATCTGGCGCTGTCCGGCGGTGTGGATGTGCCGGAAGTGCTCGGGTCGCGCAGTACCGATTTGAAAGCCGGTTTTGGCGGCTTTGACGGACGTTTGCTGAGGGATGGCGATGAGCTTCCGCTGGGAACGCCGAGTCGCGAACTGACACGCGAAGTCGGTATCAAGCAACTGCTGTTCAGCAACCGCGTGCGGGCCTTGCCGGGGCCGGAGTATCAGGAATTCAGCGAAGAGATGCAGGAACTGTTCTGGCGAACGTCTTGGCAACTGAGCCCGCAAAGCAACCGTATGGGTTACCGTTTGCTGGGCGCTGAACTACAGCGCGCCGCATTGTCGGGTAGCAAACCGCGCGAGCTGCCATCGCATGGGCTGCTGCCGGGCGTGGTGCAGGTTCCGCACAATGGTCACCCTATCGTACTGCTGGCGGATGCGCAGACAACTGGCGGTTATCCGCGTATTGCGACGGTGATCGAAGCCGATTTATTCCATCTGGCGCAAATCCGGCTCGGTGAACCGATACATTTTATTCACTGTACGCAGGCACAGGCGCAAAAAGCGGCCGAAGAACAGCGACGTTACCTCGAACAGCTGGCGTGGAGGCTGCATGATTATTGATCTGAATGCCGATCTGGGCGAAGGCAGTGAGAACGACGAAGCGCTGCTCAAGCTGGTGACCTCTGCCAATATTGCCTGTGGGTTTCATGCCGGTGACGCGCAAACCATGCGTCAGTCCGTGCGTTGGGGAATCGGCTATGGCGTCGCGCTTGGTGCACACCCGAGCTTTCCCGATCGTGAAAATTTTGGCCGCAAGGCGATGAATGTGCCTGCGGAAATTGTCTTTGCACAGGTGGTGTATCAGCTTGGCGCACTCAGCGCGATTGTCGCCGCGGAAGGCGGCACGCTGTCGCACGTTAAGCCTCACGGCATGCTTTACAATCAGGCGGCATGCGAACCGGCGCTGGCTGATGCGATAGCCAAGGCGGTGAAAGTGGTGAATCCGGCGTTACGCTTAGTCGGTCTGGCGGGAAGCGAGTTAATTCGTGCTGGGCAACGGCTGGGGCTGGAGACGCGTCAGGAAGTGTTCGCCGACCGCTGCTATCTGCCTGACGGATCGCTGGTGCCACGCACTCAGGCGGGGGCGTTGATTAACAGCGATGAACTGGCGCTGGCGCAAACGCTAGAGATGATTCAACGTCAGCGGGTCCGGGCAATCGACGGTTCCTGGGTGAACGTGCAGGCGGATACCGTGTGTATTCACGGCGATGGACAACACGCGCTGTTGTTTGCCCGCAAGCTGCGTAACTGTTTTAGCCAGCATCAGATCGCTGTTGCTGCGGCATAATCATTATTTTTGTATGACGGGGATAACCGATGAAAACCGTTTTGATTACGGCGTTTGAGCCTTTTGAGGGCGAAGCGATTAATCCCTCTTGGGAAGCGGTAAAAGTACTTCATCAGCGGGAAGTTGGCGGTGCGCGCGTAGTGGCCTGCCGTTTATCTTGCGTCTTCGACCTGTCGCTGGAACAGCTTTACCGCGCGATAGCCGAATGGCAGCCGGAAGTGGTGATCGCGGTGGGGCAGGCAGGCGGCCGTGCTGATATTTCTGTCGAACGCGTGGCGATTAATATTAATGATGCCCGCATTGCCGATAACCGAGGTAACCAGCCGATTGATACGCCGGTGGTGGAAAAGGGGCCGGCGGCGTATTTCTCGACGCTGCCGGTGAAAGCGCTGGTGCAGGCATTGCGTTCAGCGGGCATTCCCGCCTCGGTATCTCAAACCGCAGGGACGTTTGTCTGCAACCATGTGATGTACGGGCTGTTACACCAGTTACATCAGCAGGGCGATGTGGTGCGCGGCGGATTCGTTCACATTCCTTATTCGCCGGAGCAGGCCGCGCGACACCCCGGTGAACCGAGCATGCCTACGCCGTTAGTCACGGCGGCGCTGGAAGTGATGATTAAGCAGTCGCTGGTGCAGCAGGTTGATGTGGCGGTGACTGGCGGTGCCTTGCACTAGTTGAATTAATCGCGCAATACGTCTGATTTTCAGGGAGTAAGGTATGCCGGAAGGACCGGAAATTCGCCGGGCGGCCGATAAGTTGGTTGAAGCCGTGGTGGGAAAAACGCTGACGCGTGTCTGGTTTGCGTTTCCAGAACTGAAGCCATACGAGGCAGAATTAGTCGGGCAGCAGGTCAGGCAGATCGAAACGCGCGGAAAGGCGCTGCTGACCTATTTTAGCAACGATCGGGTGTTGTATAGCCACAACCAACTGTATGGCGTGTGGCGAGTGGTGAATGCCGGTGAGTCGCCGGAAACGAAGCGGGATTTGCGCGTCCGGCTGGAAACGCAGGATCGCGCCATTCTGCTTTACAGCGCGTCCGATATTGAAATGCTGACGCCGGAGACGCTCTCGACGCATCCTTTCCTGCAACGTATTGGTCCTGATGTCTTGGATCTTTCACTGACGCCGGAACAGGTGTGCGAGCGTCTGTTATTACCGCGCTTTCGCCGCCGCCAGTTCAGTGGGTTGCTGCTGGATCAGGCTTTTCTCGCCGGGCTAGGGAATTACCTGCGCGTCGAGATTCTCTGGCAGGTACAGTTGGCGCCGCAACACACGGCAGCGCAGTTGAACGAGGAACAGTTGCAGACGTTAAGTCGAGCGCTGCTGGAGATCCCCCGTTTGTCCTACAACACGCGCGGCACCGTTGATGAGAATCGACATCACGGGGCGATTTTCTCGTTCAAGGTTTTCCATCGAGAAGGGGAACGCTGCGAGCGCTGCAGCGGGATCATCGAAAGAACGATGCTGTCATCACGCCCGTTCTATTGGTGTCTGGGTTGCCAGAGTTAAAGGGTGCTGTGCAGCTTTTAGATTAATTGAAAAGGATTTCGTATGAGTAATAGAAGTGACATTAGAGACGGTTCTCTCTTTGATATGCTCAAATCAGGTATTGTTTATACCGAATTGCTGGGCTGGGTTGATATGGGCCATGCAAGGGGAGACGATATTGTTGAATTAAAACAGCAATTTTTGGCTGGCGAAAGCACTGGAGAAAAAGGAAGTGGGGAAGTGATATAATCAGCGCAATTTTTCATATTCAATGTGCTGATTATAATGACTAACAACAATTTCTCTTCAATAGCCGCGTTTTTATGGTCGGTGGCTGACCTTCTCCGTGGTGATTTCAAGCAATCGCAGTACGGACGTATCATTCTCCCTTTCACGCTTCTAAGACGTTTAGAGTGTGTGCTTGACGCCACCAAGCCAGACGTGTTGGCAAAATACGAAGCAGTAAAAGCAATGCCGATTGAGGCGCAAGATAAACTGCTCACCCACGCAGCGCAGTTAAGCTTTTACAATACCTCAAAAATGGATTTGAACCGCCTTGGTGAAACAGGCGTAGCGAGCAACCTAGAGAGTTATATTCAATCTTTTAGCCCCAACGCTCGTGAGATTTTCGAGCACTTTGATTTCTTTAACACCATCGACAAACTGCAAGAAGCAGATTTGCTTTACAAAGTAGCGAAACGCTTTGCGACCACCGATCTTCACCCGAATACCATCAGCAACTACGTTATGGGATTAGTGTTTGAAGAGCTGATCAGACGTTTTGCGGAAAGCTCCAATGAAACCGCTGGGGAACACTTTACCCCGAGAGACATTGTTGAGCTGACGACGTCATTACTTTTTACCAATGAAGAAGAACTAACCAGTTCAGGATTAGTGCGTTCTATTTATGACCCTACTGCAGGGACTGGTGGCTTCTTATCATCTGGTATGGAGTATGTTCACAAGCTTAATGAAAAAGCCTCTTTATCTGCATTTGGTCAAGAGCTAAACCCTGAGTCCTACGCTATCTGTAAGGCGGATATGCTGATCAAAGGACAGAAGGTCGATAACATCAAGCTGGGTAATACCCTTTCGAATGACCAACTCCGCAACGACAAGTTTGACTATATGCTGTCAAACCCTCCATTTGGTGTGGATTGGAAGAAAATCCAAAAACAGATCAATGATGAGCACACTCAAAAAGGCTTTGAAGGTCGGTTTGGTGCAGGCTTGCCACGAGTCTCTGACGGTTCATTGCTGTTTTTAATGCACCTGATTAGCAAAATGCGCTCACCCTCTCTTGAAAACAAAGGCGCAGGTGGTTCACGTATCGGTATGATCTTGAATGGCTCGCCACTTTTTACTGGTGGCGCTGGTAGCGGTGAAAGTGAAATTAGGCGCTACATTCTGGAGAATGATCTGCTTGAAGCGATTGTGGCGCTACCTACGGATATGTTCTACAACACGGGCATTGCCACTTATGTTTGGGTACTGTCCAGCCATAAACCTGCTAATCGCAAAGGTAAGGTTCAGCTTATCAATGCGTCAAAAGAGCGTGCTAAAACAGGTGGTCGTGGCCGCAGCGGCGGCGGTGAAGTGGAAGGTGATGATGAGAACGTATTCTATATAGCAATGCGTAAATCACTAGGCAGTAAGCGCAAAGAACTGACACCAGAAGCGATTGAGAAAATTGTGCAAACTTACGGTCTGTTTGTAGAAAACGACTTTAGCAAAATTTTTGCTTATAAAGCGTTTGGCTATCGCCGAATTACCGTTGAGCGCCCGCTTCAATTAGTGATTTACCCAAAAGATTCGCTGCGTCTCGAAGCTCTGCAAGCCGATAACGCCTGGGTGAAAATGGATGAAACGACTCAAGATGCCATTCTTGATGCGCTCGCTTCCTTTGAACAAGAGAGATCCTTATCTCGTGATAAGTTCCTCAAGCAACTAAAAACCAAACTGGCAGCAGTCAAACTCAGCGCAGTACAGCTAAAACTGATTGTGAAGCACTTAAGTGAGCACGATGATGGCGCTGAAGTATGCAAAGCCAACGGTCAGATTGAAGCCAACCCAGATCTGCGTGATTTTGAGAACGTGCCACTGACTGAAACAGTTGCCGATTACTTCGCTCGTGAAGTGCTGCCTCACGTACCTGATGCATGGATTGACGAAAGCAAGACCGATCCTAAAGATGGTGAAGTCGGTATTGTCGGCTATGAAATTCCATTTAACCGCCATTTCTATGTTTATGAACCACCAAGAGCACTAAAAGAGATTGATGCTGATTTGGACGCAGTCTCGGCTGAGATTATGCAGCTACTTCAAGAGGTGCATTCATAATGACTGGACGTTATAAAGCATATCCTGAGTACAAGGCTTCTGATATAGATTGGGTTGGTGACATACCAGCTTCTTGGACTGTAAAGCCTACGTTCTCAGTATTTAACCCATCAGTAACAAAAAATACTGAAGGTGAAGAAAGTACTGTCTTATCTCTAAGCTATGGGAATATCGTTGAACGAGATGTAGACACTAACTTTGGCTTACTTCCTGAATCTTTCAATACATATCAGATAGTTGATAATGGTGATCTGATTCTTCGTTTAACAGACCTACAAAATGACAAGAAGAGTCTACGTGTGGGACTAGTTAAGCAGAGAGGGATTATTACATCTGCATATCTAAAGTTACGAGCATCAAACTCTATTGAAGCAAGGTTTGCTTATCGCTTACTCCATTCATACGATACAACGAAAGTTTTCTATGGTATGGGCGGTGGTTTAAGACAATCAATGAAGTTCGAGGACTTTAGAAGATTGCCAATACTAATTCCTCCGTTTGAGGAACAACAAAAAATTGCTAACTTCCTCGACCACGAAACCGCCAAGATCGACACCTTAATCTCCAGGCAAGAAAAGCTAATTGAACTGTTAAAAGAAAAACGCCAAGCGGTGATTTCTCACGCAGTCACTAAAGGGCTTAACCCCAATGCACCAATGAAAGATTCTGGTGTGGAATGGTTGGGTGACGTGCCTGAGCATTGGGGGGTTGTTAAATGTGGTTACCTTGGGCAACTATTTGGTTCTGAATCTATTAGTGAAGATCTCATCAGCGATAATGGCAATATTCCTTTTGTCAAAGTGTCCACTTTGTCTTTGGACTCTTTCGACCTAACAGAGAAGAACTTTTTTGTCGATTGTTCAAAAGTGTCTATGAGCAAAGCCAAATCTAATTATGTTGTGTTTCCCAAAAGAGGGGCAGCAATATTCACAAACAAAGTGAATATCGTGAAAGAGAAGTCTTTCATTGATCCAAACCTTATGGGATGGGAGTTGGGAGTAAGAGTTCTACCTGAATATGTGGCGTATATGTTGAAACTACGTGGTCTCGGTGATATCGCTGATGTATCAACTGTGCCACAGATTAATAATAAACATATTGACCCAATGAAGTTCCCCTTGCCTCCTATTACAGAACAAAAAGAAGTTTTAGAATCCTTGTCAGCTCAAGTAGCCAATCTTAACTTGTTAGTGCAAAAAGCCAGTGAAGCGATAGCACTGATGAGAGAACGAAAAACAGCGCTTATCTCAGCAGCGGTAACGGGCAAGATTGATGTTCGAGATTGGGAGCTTAAATAGTGGCGGTAAAACACATCAAATCGCTAGCACACTTTATCGCTGCTTGCTCGGAAATACAGGTAAAAGATGACCACACACTATTTTATCGTGGCCACGCTTCTGATGCTTTTACACCTTTGCCCACTATTTTCAGAAACCAAAATGATGATCCAAAGAAAAGTCGTTATGTTGAAAATGAGGCTGAGTTATTCCATAACTTGGTAACTCAGTGTCCTGAAGAGTTTAAAGATTGTGTCTCGACCTTCGATTTTTTAGTAAAAATGCAACACTATGGCTTACCGACAAGGTTGCTTGATATCACAAGCAACCCTTTAGTTGCACTCTATTTTGCGTGTTGCACACTAATCCCTGAGACATCTAGGGACACAAATGCAAAAAATGGACAGGTGCTAATCTACCAAGTACCCAATGATGAAATTAAGTATTTCAACAGTGACACTGTTTCAGTTGTAAGTAACTTAGCTAGAGCAGAAGCAAACTTTGATTTTTCAAATCCTGAAGAGCAAGAGCGCTTTCTTCACTCGATTCAAGCGGAAAAGCCTTACTTCAAACCTTACATTAAAGAAGAACATCTTCACTCTGTGATTTGTGTAAAACCAAAGCTCGATAACCGAAGAATAGTC
Organism: Pectobacterium jejuense; assembly: GCF_026800125.1. NCBI lineage: Bacteria > Pseudomonadati > Pseudomonadota > Gammaproteobacteria > Enterobacterales > Pectobacteriaceae > Pectobacterium > Pectobacterium jejuense. The sequence goes on from NZ_JAPQKX010000007.1 coordinate 153,527, forward strand.
AAACAAAGCGGTGCTTTCTTTTTGTTTGGTATGGGCAATAAAAAAACAGATTCCATCCGCATACCAGAGCATTTTCGTCCTGATGTTAAGCATATAGCGATCCCAAAGGGGTCTAAAGACAGTCTTTTAAAAGAACTTGCTACACTGTCTATCTCGGAAGCAAGCCTATTTCCTGAAATTGACAATGTTGCTAGTTTCTTAAAGAAAAACATTAAGATAAAAGTGCAACCACAGGATGATGATTCAATCAATTTTGATGAGATAATTTCACCACTTTACCACACCGTTATTGTTCATCGCTTGATGGCAAATGAAGACCTACTAGAGCAAATAAAAAACAACCCTGAAGATCGAGCGAAACAAGGACTCTACCCCGATCTACTGGAAAAGGCGATTATAGAAAGTCAGGATGTTCATAGCGAAATTGCTTTGAAATTACTTGTTGAAGATGATGTTGCAGAGCAGTTTTCAACTAACATTTTCAATCAGTTAAAGCAAAGAACTGTGGCTATTGTATAAAAGGACTAAACAATGTCAGATGCGGCACAAGAAAAAATATTTCAAAATGACATTCTCAGCCAAATGCAGTCTCACGGTTGGTTGTTAGGTGAGTCGAACAAATACAACAAAGAGCTGGCTCTTTACCCCGATGATGTGATCGCTTTTGTGAACGTTTCACAGCCTGAGCAATGGGAAAAGTTGGCGCAGCATTTCCCTGTAACAGAGCGTAACCCCAATGCGACTGCCGATGCTCTACTCAAGTCATTAGAACAAGAGCTAAAAAAAGAAGGTACGCTGTGGGTTCTACGGAATAAGCTCAATAACCGTGGTGCCAAGTTTGATCTTTGTAGCTTCAAACCCGATCACGACTTAAACCCAACGGCAACTGCCCGTTATCAACAAAACATCCTTCGTGTCGTGCCTGAGCTGATTTATTCACCTAATGGCTATGATGGTCGCTTAGATTTAACCTTATTCGTTAACGGTATTCCTGTTGCTACGTGCGAGTTTAAATCTGAGTTTAAGCAGTCGATTGATAACGCCAAAGTCCAGTATATGAAGGACAGGCAGCCGAAAGATCCAAAAACTCGTAAGCCAGAGCCATTATTAACCTTTAAGCGTGGTGCATTGGTTCACTTTGCTGTGAGCCAATACAACGTAGCGATGACCACTCGCTTAGACGGCAAGCAAACCTTTTTTCTACCGTTTGACCAAGGTACAAGCGAAGGCGGTAAAGGTAACGATGTGCCTGAAGATGGCAGCTATGCGACGTCTTACCTTTGGAACGAGATTTTCCAAAAAGATCACCTGTTGCTAATCCTCAGCCGCTACATTCACCTTGAAGTGAAAGACGTTGAAAACCTGGACGGTTCAATCACGCAAAAAGAAACAATGATTTTCCCTCGTTATCACCAATGGGCGGTCGTCTCTAAGCTGCTTAAAACGGTGGATAACGAAGGCACAGGCCATAAATACCTTATTCAACACAGTGCGGGTTCTGGCAAATCAAACTCGATTGCGTGGCTGTCTCACCAATTAGCCTCAAAGCACTACGCTATCTCTCACCCAGAGCTGAATAAACAAGCTGGGGATAAGGTTTTTGACTCAGTCATCGTGATCACTGACCGAACGGTGTTGGATAGCCAGTTACAAGACACGATTTATCAGTTTGACCATAACGAAGGAATGATTGCTCGTGTTAACCGAGAAGAGGCGCAAGGCTCTAAATCCAGCCAATTGGCTGGAGAGCTAAAAGCAAGTACCTCAATCATCATCGTAACTATTCAAACCTTCCCGCATGTTTTAGAGGCGATCCGCAAAGACTCAACCCTTGCAGGTCGAAGCTATGCCGTGATAGCGGATGAAGCACACTCTAGCCAGACAGGAACAACCGCACGCAAACTGCGTGAAGTGCTAATGGTGGAGCAATTAGACGGTGATGAAGAACTAGACAGTGAAGATATGCTGCGTTTATCACTGGAAGCCCGTAAAGGCTCAAACAAACTTAGCTACTTCGCTTTTACCGCCACGCCAAAGGCGAAAACACTAGAGCTTTTTGGTCGCAGACCCAACCTTGATGAAGCAGCGAGCGACACCAACAAGCCACTGCCTTTCCACGTTTATTCAATGCGCCAAGCGATTGAAGAAGGTTTTATTCTGGATGTTCTGCAAAACTACACCAGTTATCGAGTCGCCTACCAATTAGCACATAACAACCCAGATTTAGATCACGAGGTGGACAGTAAAAAAGCCACCTCGAAAATGGCGAAATGGGTTCGCTTACACCCGTATAACATTGCTCAAAAAGTGGAAACCATCATTGAGCACTTCAATGAAAAAGTGAAACATCTGCTGAGTGGTGAAGCAAAAGCGATGGTGGTAACCAGTAGCCGTTTAGAAGCGGTACGATACAAACTCGCCTTTGAAAAATACGTGCAGAAAAAAGGTTATATCAACGTCAATGCTATGGTGGCATTTTCGGGCGAAGTGAATGATCCTGAGTACTCTTTATTACACGGCAAGGATCACGTTTTCACCGAAAATAATATGAACCCGAATCTACGTGGTCGTGATATGCGCAAAGCCTTTGATACCACAGATTATCAGGTGATGTTGGTTGCAAATAAGTTCCAGACGGGTTTTGACCAACCGAAACTAGTGGCGATGTACGTCGATAAACCATTGAAAGGTGTTGAGTGTATCCAGACCCTTTCACGGTTAAACCGCACCTACAAAAACAAGGACAAAACCTTTGTTCTCGATTTTGTGAATGATCCTGAAGAGGTTTTGGCTGAGTTTAAAGTTTATTTCCAAACCGCTGAACTGGCTGGCGTATCTGATCCAAACATTGTTTATGAGCTAATGAAAAAGCTCGATAAAGTTGGGATCTATCAGTGGCGAGAAGTTGAAGCATTCGTTGAAGCGTATAACAACAAACAAGCGAACCAAGCTAAATTAGCCAACTTATGTAAACCTTCCGTTGACCGTTTCTCTGTTCGTTATAAAGAAGCCACACAGGTACTTCAATCCGCACAGGCGGAACTGTCTAAAGCGAAAATTGAGCGGAACGACAAGAAAATCAAGTTTGCGGAAAACAGCGTCAAACACGCTAAAGAAGCACGAGATATTCTGGAAGTGTTCAAGAAAGATTTAATATCTTTCTATCGCTTCTACGAGTTTACGTCTCAGATCATCAATTTTGATGATTATGAGCTAGAGAAACTGAGCATTTTCGCCAAGCATCTCTATCCGCTGCTTCGCCTTGATGTAGTGGAAGATGAAATTGATTTATCCGATGTGGTAATGACGCACTATCGATTGCACGAGCAACGTCAAGCTAATTTACAGCTCGGTGTGAAGATTGGTGAAGAACCAAGGCATTATCTACCAGCCGCAAAAGAAGGCAGTGGTGCCGTTCCTAAAGATCCTAAAACTGAACTACTGAACGAAATCATCCAACGAATGAACGATTTGTTTATCGAAGATGGTTTATCTGAAAATGATATGCTTAATTATGCCAATACTATTGCAGGCAAGATCTCGGAAAATGAAGTGGTGATGGATCAACTTCGCAGCAACACCAAAGAACAAGCGATGCTCGGGCAATTCCCAGAGTCAATTAACAACGCCATTATTGAGAGTATGGACGTACATAACGAGATGGCGATGAAACTTCTGTCGAATGAAGCAATAGCGAAAGGCTTTGCTGGACTGATGTTTGATGTATTGATGAAAGGGCTGGGTAAATCTAACAAAGCGCAGAGCTAATTAGTATGGGATAAAAACAAAGGCCGGAAAATCCGGCCTTTTTGATGCGTACTGAATGGATTAATCGTGTTTCAGATTGGATGCAAAGTCACGTTTGTCGTAGCCGGTATACAGCTGACGCGGACGGGCAATTTTGATGCCGTCGTCGTGCATTTCGTTCCAGTGTGCAATCCAGCCCACGGTACGTGCCATCGCGAAAATAACGGTAAACATGGAAGACGGAATCCCCATCGCTTTCAGGATGATACCGGAGTAGAAGTCCACGTTCGGGTACAGTTTCTTCTCGATGAAGTACGGGTCGTTCAGCGCGATATTTTCCAGCTCCATCGCCACTTCCAGCAGGTCGTCTTTTCTGCCCAGCTCTTTCAGCACTTCATGGCAGGTTTCACGCATGACGGTAGCGCGCGGATCGTGGTTTTTGTACACACGGTGACCGAAGCCCATCAGGCGGAAGGAGTCGTTCTTGTCTTTTGCACGTTCGATAAACGCAGGGATGTGCTCCACGCTGCTGATTTCTTCCAGCATACGCAGGCAGGCTTCGTTCGCGCCGCCGTGTGCTGGTCCCCACAGCGAGGCGATCCCCGCGGCGATACAGGCAAACGGGTTCGCACCAGATGAACCAGCAGTACGCACGGTAGACGTCGAGGCGTTTTGCTCGTGATCGGCATGCAGGATCAGGATACGGTCCATGGCACGTTCCAGCACCGGATTCACAACATATTCTTCACAAGGGGTGGAGAACATCATGTGCAGGAAGTTACCCGCGTAGGACAGGTTGTTTTTCGGATAAACAAACGGCTGGCCCAGTGAATATTTGTAGCACATTGCTGCAACGGTCGGCATTTTGGACAGCAGGCGATAGGCCGCGATTTCGCGGTGGCGCTCAATGTTAATGTCCAGTGAATCGTGATAGAACGCCGCCAGTGCACCAGTGACGCCGCACAATACGGCCATTGGATGTGAATCACGACGGAAACCGTGGAACAGACGAGTAATCTGCTCATGGATCATGGTGTGACGCGTTACGGTGGTTTTGAAGGTTTCATACTGTTCTACCGTCGGGACTTCACCGAACAGCAGGATGTAACAAACTTCAAGATAATTCGATTTTTCAGCCAGTTGGGCAATCGGGAAGCCACGGTGTAGCAAGATGCCTTCGTCACCGTCGATATAGGTAATCTTGGATTCGCAAGATGCGGTAGAGGTAAAGCCGGGGTCAAATGTGAAGTAACCTTTAGAACCGAGGGGACGAATATCAATCTCATCATACCCCAATGTACCTGATAGGACATTTAGCTCAATTGGATCTTTACCCTCTAGAGTAAGTGTTGCTTTCTTATCAGCCATTTACAGTCTCCTTAGCGCTTTAATTTTAAAAATTCTCACTGAAGAAATACCGTCATGCCTGTGCACCGGCGAGTGAAGAATGACCGGTGAAACTCTGTCGTGACACAGTCGTCAAATAGGATACAGAGTAAGGCGGATAGCCGCATTCAGGATGAAAAATTCGTTCTCCAGGTAATTAACAATCTTCAGGTAATTAGCGATCTTCAGGCAATTAACTATGCTCTGAATAGATTGTAGTCATTACCTATGATTTTTACGTGGACTCTCCCCACTGTTACATAAGTTACGCCAGTGTGGAAGTGTCGCCGTTGTGCTTTAACACATCATAAGGAATTCAATCCCCTAGTTGTAATTGAAATGTTGAACTTTTGTCAAATCAGATAATTAATTTTATATAAATTGTGAAATTCGTGATCTAAATCACTGTTCGGGGCAAATGTCTCCAAACAGTTTGTATGGGAATTGTAATGGGAATGTGAAGTACCTATACTGCCGACAGGTCTCCGGAATCACCCTGCAGTAGGAGCACCCAGTATGAAAGGATCATGCGCTGTTTAGACACCGGAATGTCGATGTTTGAGCGCGTATCGTAAACCCACTTTTCAGGGCTGTAACTTTCATGCTGTCTGACCTCACATCAGGCCCGGAGGAAGAAACAATAATAAAAGCTGTGTGGGCAAATCCGTGAAAAAACAAAGACCTGTCAATCTGGAATTGCAGACGATCCAGTTTCCCGTTACTGCGATAGCATCTATTCTTCACCGCGTCTCCGGCGTTATCACCTTTGTCGCTGTCGGTATTTTACTGTGGCTGTTGGGCACTTCTCTTTCTTCAGAGGAAGGGTTCCTGCGCGCTGCGGAAATTATGGATAGCTTCATCGTCAAGTTTATCGTTTGGGGCATCCTCGTCGCGTTGGCTTATCACATTGTCGGTGGTATACGTCACCTGTTGATGGATTTTGGCTATATAGAAGAAGACCTTGCCGCAGGTAAGCGTTCTGCAAATATCTCCTTTATTATTACTGTCGTGCTTTCAATTCTGGCTGGAGTCCTCGTATGGTAAGCAATGCTTCTGCGTTAGGACGCAATGGCGTACACGATTGGTTACTGATTCGCGCTTCTGCCATCGTCATTGTTCTGTATGTGATTTATATTATTGGTTTTATTGCTACGGCTGGCGACATCACGTATGAAATCTGGCGTGGTTTCTTCGCGATGGCCCTCACCAAAGTATTCACACTGCTAACGTTATTTTCCATTCTGGTTCATGCCTGGATAGGGATGTGGCAAGTGCTGACCGACTACATTAAACCGCTGGCCTTACGCCTGACTTTACAGTTGGCGATTGTCGTAGCGCTGTTGGTGTACGTCATTTATGGAACTATTGTGGTGTGGGGTGCGTGATGAATTTGCCAGTCAGAGAATTTGATGCAGTTGTTGTGGGTGCGGGTGGCGCAGGTATGCGCGCCGCGCTGCAAATTTCCCAAATGGGTCTGTCCTGTGCCCTGTTATCGAAAGTGTTCCCAACCCGTTCCCATACTGTGTCTGCGCAGGGCGGTATTACCGTTGCGCTGGGCAACACCCATGAGGACAACTGGGAATGGCACATGTATGACACCGTAAAAGGGTCGGATTACATTGGCGATCAGGACGCGATTGAATATATGTGTAAAACCGGTCCAGAAGCGATTCTGGAACTGGAACACATGGGATTACCGTTCTCCCGTCTGGATGATGGCAGCATTTATCAGCGTCCGTTCGGTGGTCAATCCAAGAATTTTGGCGGCGAGCAGGCCGCGCGTACTGCGGCTGCGGCTGACCGTACCGGTCATGCCCTGCTGCATACGCTGTATCAGCAGAACCTGAAAAATCACACCACTATTTTCTCCGAATGGTACGCCCTCGATCTGGTGAAGAATCAGGATGGCGCGGTGGTCGGCTGTACGGCGATCTGTATCGAAACCGGTGAAGTTGTCTATTTCAAAGCGAAAGCGACCGTGCTGGCGACCGGAGGCGCAGGCCGTATTTACCAGTCCACCACCAACGCGCACATTAATACCGGTGACGGCGTGGGCATGGCACTGCGTGCGGGCGTTCCGTTGCAGGACATGGAAATGTGGCAATTCCACCCAACGGGTATTGCGGGTGCGGGTGTGCTGGTGACAGAAGGCTGCCGTGGTGAAGGCGGTTACCTGCTGAACAAGCACGGTGAACGTTTCATGGAACGTTATGCGCCAAACGCGAAAGATCTGGCTGGCCGTGACGTTGTTGCCCGTTCCATCATGATCGAAATTCGTGAAGGTCGCGGCTGTGAAGGCCCGTGGGGACCACACGCCAAGCTGAAACTGGACCATCTGGGTAAAGATGTTCTGGAATCCCGTCTGCCGGGTATTTTGGAGCTGTCTCGCACATTTGCTCACGTCGATCCGGTGAAAGAACCGATTCCGGTTATCCCAACCTGCCACTACATGATGGGCGGTATCCCGACCAAAGTGAGCGGTCAGGCGTTGACGGTGAATGAGAAAGGCGAAGACGTAGTGATTCCAGGGCTGTTCGCCGTGGGTGAAATTGCCTGCGTCTCGGTTCATGGTGCTAACCGTCTGGGCGGTAACTCGCTGCTCGATCTGGTGGTATTCGGTCGCTCAGCGGGTATTCACCTACAAGAGTCGTTGAACGAGCAGGGCGAAAGCCGTGATGCCAGCGAATCCGATATTGAAGCCTCTCTCGACCGCCTGAACCGCTGGAACAATACCCGTTCAGGGGAAGATCCGGTTGAAATCCGCAAGGCGCTGCAATCCTGTATGCAGAACAACTTCTCGGTCTTCCGCGAAGGCGATGCGATGGCGAAAGGGTTAGAAGAGCTGAAAGTGATTCGTGAACGCCTGAAAAATGCGCGTTTAGATGACACGTCAAGCGAGTTCAACACGCAGCGTATCGAGTGTCTGGAGCTGGATAACCTGATGGAAACCGCGTATGCGACGGCGGTATCGGCTAACTTCCGTACCGAAAGCCGTGGCGCGCACAGTCGCTTCGACTACCCAGAGCGCGACGATGAAAATTGGCTGTGCCATTCGTTGTATCTGCCGCAAACCGACAGCATGACGCGCCGTGAGGTGAACATGCAGCCTAAACTGCGTCCGGCGTTCCCGCCGAAAGTACGTACTTATTAATTGCGGAGATCAAACGATGAAACTCGAATTTTCTATTTATCGTTACAACCCGGATGTTGACGATGCTCCGCGGATGCAGGATTACCAGCTGGAGGCGGAAGAAGGCCGCGACATGATGCTGCTGGATGCGCTGATGCTGCTGAAAGAGCAAGATCCAACGCTGTCATTCCGTCGTTCCTGCCGTGAAGGCGTCTGCGGTTCCGATGGCGTCAACATGAACGGCAAAAATGGGCTGGCCTGTATTACGCCAGTTTCTGCGTTACGTCGCGGAAACAGCAAAATTGTTATCCGTCCTTTACCTGGATTACCGGTTGTTCGTGATTTGGTAGTGGACATGGGACAGTTCTATGCTCAATATGAGAAAATAAAGCCTTACCTGTTGAATAATGGGAAAAATCCGCCGGCGCGTGAGCATCTGCAATCGCCTGAACAACGTGCCAAGCTGGATGGGTTGTATGAATGCATCATGTGCGCCTGCTGTTCAACGTCTTGCCCGTCGTTCTGGTGGAACCCGGACAAGTTTGTCGGACCCGCGGGGCTGCTGGCAGCGTATCGCTTCCTGATTGACAGTCGCGATACGGAAACCCAGCCACGACTGGACGATCTGGACGATGCGTTCAGCGTCTTCCGCTGCCACGGCATCATGAACTGCGTCAACGTGTGTCCGAAAGGGCTGAACCCGACCAAGGCTATTGGTCATATTAAATCGATGCTGTTGCACCGTAGCGCGTAACGGCTAGTTAGTACGTAACGTGTTATTGCATAAAGATTAAGTAGTAAAACATGTATCTCCCTCTGAAGTTGCTATTCTTCAGAGGGAGCGCAGGAAACCTTTAAAAACCGGCTTACGCGCCCGAACCGGTTTTTAAAGGTTCCTTAGGGGGGATGGATACCCTAAGCGCGTACCGAAGTACGACAAGTGAACCGTTTGTACGGCGAACGATATACGGACACTAATTACATGTTAACCACGGCGAAAACTGAAGCTTATTAGCTTAAGGGATCATGATGCAGAACGGCGCGATGAAGGCCTGGCTGGATTCCTCCTATTTGGCGGGTGCGAATCAGTCCTACATAGAGCAACTCTATGAAGATTTTTTAACCGATCCTGACTCGATCGAACATAGCTGGCGCTCGATCTTCCAGCAATTGCCTACGAGTGGGGTCAAACCGGATCAACTCCATTCCAAAACGCGTGAATATTTCCGCCGTCTGGCGAAAGACTCATCGCGCTTTACCTCGTCAGTCACCGATCCCGATATTGATGCTAAGCAGGTCAAGGTGTTGCAGCTGATCAATGCGTTCCGCTTCCGTGGACATCAGCAAGCTAACCTGGACCCGATCTTCCTGCGTCCGCAGGAACCCGTTGCAGAATTGGATCTGGATTACCACAATCTGACGCAGGATGACTTGCAGGAATCTTTCAACGTGGGGTCTTTTGCCATCGGCAAAGACACCATGAAGCTGGAAGATCTGTATGAAGCACTGAAGCGCACCTACTGCGGTTCTATCGGTGCAGAATATATGCACATGACCAGTACGGAAGAGAAACGTTGGATTCAACAGCGTATCGAATCGGTAATGGGGCAGCCGTCATTTTCTCTCGAAGAAAAGCGTCGTTTCCTGAAAGAATTAACCGCAGCCGAAGGGCTGGAACGTTATCTGGGTGCTAAGTATCCTGGAGCGAAGCGTTTCTCGCTGGAAGGCGGCGATGCACTGGTTCCGATGCTGAAAGAGCTGATTCGCCATGCGGGTGCAAACGATACTCGCGAAGTTGTATTGGGGATGGCACACCGTGGCCGCCTCAACGTGCTGATCAACGTATTGGGCAAAAAATCTCAGGATCTGTTCGACGAGTTCGCTGGCAAGCATAAAGAACACCTCGGTACCGGTGACGTGAAATATCACCAGGGCTTCTCGTCTGAATTCGAGACTGCTGGCGGTCTGGTGCATTTGGCACTGGCGTTCAACCCATCGCATCTGGAGATCGTCAGCCCGGTAGTAACGGGCTCGGTACGTGCGCGTCTCGATCGTCTGAATAGCCAGAGTGGTCCGCGTGTTTTACCTATCACCATTCACGGTGATGCGGCAATCAGCGGTCAGGGCGTGGTGCAGGAACTGCTGAACATGTCGACGGTGCGTGGCTACGAAGTTGGCGGCACACTGCGTATTGTGATCAACAACCGTATTGGCTTTACCACTTCTAACCCGCTGGACATTCGCTCAACCGAATACTGTACCGATATCGGCAAGATGGTGCAGGCACCGATTTTCCACGTTAACGCAGACGACCCGGAAGCGGTGGCGTTTGTTACGCGTCTTGCGCTGGATTTCCGTAATACCTTCAAACGCGATGTGTTCATCGATCTGATTTGTTATCGCCGTCATGGTCATAACGAAGCTGACGAGCCAAGTGCAACGCAGCCGATGATGTACCAGAAGATCAAGAAGCACCCGACGCCGCGTAAGGTATACGCCGATCGTCTGGAGCAGGAAAAATCCATTACGCTGGAAGATGCCACCGAAATGGTCAACCTGTACCGCGATGCGCTGGATGCTGGTGAATGCGTGGTGGAAGAATGGCGTCAGATGGATATGCAGTCCTTTACCTGGACGCCGTATCTGAACCACGAATGGGATGAGCCTTACCCGCACGCAACAGAAATGAAACGCTTGCAGGAACTGGCGAAGCGTATCAGCGAAGTGCCAGAAGGGATTGAAATCCATCCTCGCGTTGCCAAGGTCTATGCTGACCGTGCCGAAATGGCTGCGGGCAACAAACCGTTTGACTGGGGCGGAGCAGAAACACTGGCTTACGCTACGCTGGTCGATGAAGGGCTTCCGATTCGTCTGTCTGGTGAGGACAGCGGTCGCGGTACGTTCTTCCATCGCCATGCTGTTGTACACAACCAGAAAAACGGCTCCAGCTACACGCCGCTGAACCACGTGCATAACGGGCAAGGCGCGTTTAACGTCTGGGACTCCGTATTGTCTGAAGAAGCGATTCTGGCGTTTGAATATGGCTATGCGACCGCAGAACCGCGCACCCTGACCATCTGGGAAGCGCAGTTTGGTGACTTCGCCAACGGTGCGCAGGTCGTTATCGACCAGTTCATCAGCTCCGGTGAGCAGAAGTGGGGCCGGATGTGTGGTCTGGTCATGCTGCTGCCGCACGGTTATGAAGGCCAGGGCCCAGAGCACTCGTCTGCCAGACTGGAACGCTATCTGCAGTTGTGCGCTGAGCAAAATATGCAGGTCTGTATTCCGTCAACGCCTGCGCAGGTTTATCACATGCTTCGCCGTCAGGCGCTGCGCGGTATGCGCCGTCCGCTGGTGGTCATGTCACCGAAATCTCTGCTGCGCCATCCGCTGGCGATTTCTTCACTGGATGAACTGGCAAATGGTTCCTTCCAGCCGGCGATTGGTGAAGTAGAAGAATTAGATCCGGCAGCCGTGAAGCGTGTCGTGCTTTGTTCCGGTAAGGTCTACTATGATTTGGTAGAACAGCGCCGCAAGAACGAGCAAAAGAATGTCGCGATTGTCCGTATCGAACAGCTTTATCCATTCCCGCATCAGGCCGTTCAAGCTGCGCTGGAATCGTTTGCCCATGTTCACGATTTCGTGTGGTGTCAGGAAGAGCCGCTGAATCAGGGAGCCTGGTATTGCAGTCAGCACCATTTCCGTGAAGTGATTCCGTTTGGGGCTTCTTTACGTTACGCAGGACGCCCGGCGTCTGCATCACCCGCCGTTGGCTATATGTCCGTACACCAGAAACAACAGCAAGATCTGGTCGATGACGCGCTGAACGTTGATTAAATAAAAGGATAGATAATGAGTAGCGTAGATATTCATGTTCCCGACCTGCCTGAATCCGTCGCTGACGCCACCGTTGCTACCTGGCATAAAAAGCCAGGCGATAGCGTCCAGCGCGATGAAGTACTGGTTGAAATTGAAACTGATAAAGTTGTACTGGAAGTTCCTGCCTCTGAAGCTGGCATTTTGGATGCCGTGCTGGAAGAGGAAGGCGCGACAGTAACGTCTCGCCAACTGCTGGGCCGCATTCGTCGTGGCGACAGCTCTGGTAAAGAAACCAGCGAGAAATCACAAAGCAAAGAATCAACACCGGCACAGCGTCATACTGCTGGGCTGGAAGAAGAGAACAGCGACGCACTTAGCCCGGCGATCCGCCGTCTGATTGCAGAGCACGATCTCGATGCTTCTGCTATCAAAGGCAGCGGCGTAGGTGGTCGAATTACCCGTGAAGACGTGGATAAGCATTTGGCTGCCCAGAAGACAGAGTCTGGTAAAGCGCCTAAGTCCGAAGCGCCAGCCGCTTCTCCGGCACCGGCTCTGGGCGCGCGCAGCGAAAAACGCGTACCGATGACGCGCCTGCGTAAGCGTGTTGCAGAGCGTCTGCTGGAAGCGAAAAACAGCACGGCAATGTTGACGACGTTCAACGAAATCAACATGCAGCCAATCATGGATCTGCGCAAGCAGTACGGCGACGCATTTGAGAAGCGTCACGGTGTGCGTCTGGGCTTCATGTCCTTCTACATCAAAGCTGTGGTCGAAGCGCTGAAGCGTTATCCAGAAGTGAATGCCTCTATTGATGGCGAAGATGTGGTTTACCACAACTACTTCGATGTCAGCATCGCGGTATCTACCCCGCGTGGTCTGGTGACGCCAGTGCTGCGTGATGTGGATGCGCTGGGCATGGCCGACATCGAGAAGCGTATCAAAGAACTGGCCGTGAAAGGCCGTGACGGCAAACTGACGGTTGAAGAACTGCTGGGTGGTAATTTCACCATTACCAACGGCGGCGTCTTTGGCTCTCTGATGTCTACCCCAATCATCAACCCACCGCAGAGTGCGATTCTGGGTATGCACGCCATTAAAGATCGTCCGATGGCGGTTGATGGTCAGGTCGTTATTCTGCCGATGATGTATCTGGCGCTGTCTTACGATCACCGTTTGGTTGACGGCCGTGAGTCCGTTGGCTTCCTGGTGACAGTGAAAGAGATGCTGGAAGATCCAGCGCGTCTGCTGTTAGACGTGTAGTCCGACAGATAGGCTCTCGGGCGGATAACCCTGACGGTTGCCGCCCGAAACGATATACCAGATTATGTGCTATGCAGGCCGTTTTTTCTCAACGGCGTTATCCAAATATATCAGAGAGTTAATGGCGCTTTTCTCTACCGAAAGATTCGGTGATGAAAAACCGTCTGCCGACTTATCTCCAAACCTAAATGGATAGAACATCATGAATTTACACGAGTATCAGGCAAAACAACTCTTTGCTCGATATGGTTTACCGGCACCGACCGGCTATGCCTGTACCACACCGCGTGAAGCGGAAGAAGCCGCGTCTAAAATTGGTGCGGGTCCGTGGGTCGTAAAATGTCAGGTTCACGCAGGCGGTCGCGGTAAAGCGGGCGGCGTTAAAGTCGTCAGCAATAAAGAAGATATCCGCGCCTTTGCTGAAAACTGGCTGGGTAAAAAACTCGTTACTTATCAAACTGACGCACAGGGTCAGCCGGTTCATCAGATCCTGGTTGAAGCCGCAACGGATATCGACAAAGAGCTTTATCTGGGCGCGGTTGTTGACCGTGGCACGCGTCGCGTGGTGTTCATGGCGTCCACTGAAGGTGGCGTAGAAATTGAAAAAGTGGCGGAAGAAACGCCGGAGCTAATTCATAAAGCAGCGATCGATCCACTGGTAGGCCCACAGCCTTATCAGGGCCGTGAATTGGCTTTCAAACTGGGCTTAAGCGGTAAGCAAGTGGCTCAGTTCACCAAAATCTTCATGGGGCTGGCGACGCTGTTCCTGGAGCGCGATCTGGCGCTGGTAGAAATCAACCCGCTGGTTATCACCAAGCAGGGCGATCTTATCTGCCTGGATGGTAAACTGGGTGCGGACGGCAATGCCCTGTTCCGTCAGCCTGAGCTGCGTGAAATGCGCGACCCAAGTCAGGAAGATTCCCGTGAAGCGCATGCGGCACAGTGGGAACTGAACTATGTCGCACTGGACGGCAACATTGGCTGTATGGTCAACGGTGCTGGTCTGGCGATGGGCACGATGGACATCGTGAAACTGCACGGCGGTTCTCCTGCTAACTTCCTTGATGTTGGCGGCGGCGCGACGAAAGAACGTGTTACTGAAGCGTTCAAAATCATCCTGTCTGACGACAAGGTCAAAGCCGTCTTTGTTAACATCTTTGGTGGCATCGTACGTTGCGATTTGATCGCTGACGGCATCATCGGCGCCGTAGCCGAAGTGGGTGTTAACGTACCGGTTGTTGTACGTCTTGAAGGAAACAATGCGGAACTGGGTGCCAAGAAACTGGCGGATAGCGGCCTGAATATTATTGCCGCGACCAGCCTGACGGGTGCAGCTCAGCAGGTTGTTGCAGCAGTGGGGGATAAATAATGTCCATTCTGATTAATAAAAATACCAAAGTTATCTGTCAGGGTTTTACCGGTAGTCAGGGGACATTCCACTCTGAGCAAGCACTTGCTTACGGTACGCAAATGGTCGGCGGTGTGACGCCGGGTAAAGGCGGCACGGAACATCTGGGTCTGCCTGTATTTAATACGGTACGTGAAGCGGTAGAAGCGACGGGCGCAACGGCATCCGTTATCTACGTTCCCGCTCCGTTCTGTAAAGACTCCATTCTGGAAGCGATTGACGCAGGTATCGAGCTGATCATCTGTATCACCGAAGGTATCCCGACGCTGGATATGCTGACGGTGAAAGTGAAACTCGACCAGAGCGGTGTGCGGATGATCGGTCCGAACTGCCCAGGTGTGATCACGCCGGGCGAATGTAAGATCGGTATTATGCCGGGCCATATTCACCTGCCGGGTAAAGTGGGTATCGTTTCTCGTTCCGGTACCCTGACGTATGAAGCTGTGAAGCAAACGACCGATGCTGGTCTGGGTCAGTCCAGCTGTGTGGGTATCGGCGGCGACCCGATCCCAGGTTCTAACTTCATCGATATCCTGAAGCTGTTTGAGCAGGATCCGCAGACGGAAGCCATCGTGATGATCGGTGAAATCGGCGGTACGGCGGAAGAAGAAGCGGCTGCCTACATTAAAGAGCACGTGACGAAGCCGGTTGTCGGCTACATCGCGGGTGTGACTGCACCGAAAGGTAAGCGCATGGGCCACGCTGGCGCCATCATCGCAGGCGGTAAAGGTACCGCTGACGATAAGTTCGCAGCGTTAGAAGCGGCGGGTGTTAAAACCGTTCGCAGCCTGGCGGATATCGGCGATGCAGTAAAAGCGATATTATCGCGTTAATCGATTATTCGATTAAACATTCTAGCCACCTTCGGGTGGCTTTTTTTATTCCAATTTGGCTTCCGAGGTTAATTGGCATAACTGAATTGCGCATGACTTTTTTTGGGTTTTATTGGATAATTCGCGCGCCTGAAAAAGCGATGAGTGATAAACAGAAATGATGATTATCTCATTGGGTTTGTATAAACAGGGAATGATTAATTAATTTGCCTTAAGGGGATGTTGTGTGAAAGGAAATATAAAAGCGCTGATTTTGGCATTATCTGCATTTACCTGCGCGGCCAGCGCACAGTCTATTAATATTGAAGTGCTCAGTGCGACAGTTAAAGATAAAAAGATTGATGGTGCCGCTGTGATTCTACAGAAGAATGGTGCGCAGTCAGTGACCGCACGCTCTGATGTCGCAGGCCGTGCGGCGCTTAACGCGCCGTTCGAGGTGGATCAGGACAGTCTGCTGATCATTAAAAAAGAAGGGTATTCCGATCTGGTGGTGAAATGCCCGTGTGATGGAATGACTTATGCTATTAGTCCGGTAATGAAAAGTCTGGATGGCATGAGAATTGTATTAACCTGGGGTGAAAGACCTTTCGATTTAGATTCTCATCTTATTTATCCGGATAATCATATTTATTTCCAATACAAGAAAGGACGCGATGCCAATCTTGATGTGGATGATACCGATAGCTTTGGGCCGGAAACTATCACCATTGATAAAAAGCGTTTAGGTGAAAGTTATATTTATGCTGTTCATGATTATACGAACGGTGATAAGGCTAATTCATCAGCGCTTTCAGCAAGTCGTGCAAAAGTATTTGTCTATGTTGGCAGCTCACAGGTACGTTCATATTCCGTCCCACTGAATAAGACAGGGAATATCTGGACGGTTTTCCGTCTTAACCCTAACGGTGACTTTGAAGATATCAATGCCGTTGGCGAGGCCGATTTCTCAAAAGCGAAGGATGGTAATGCGTTGCCAATGGTGCTGAACCCGGCGCAAACTGCAGTTTCCGTTACCGGGAATACTGCGCTGGCAAAAAGCCTCAATCGCGACGGTGAAGCCGCCTATGGGCGCGGTGAGCTAGAGCAGGCCACCACACTGTTCCTGGCCGCGATCGATCAGGACAGCGCGTTTGGTCAGGCATATAGCAACCTGGGCCTGACCTATCAAAAACGCGGCAACATTGCCGAAGCCATTTGGGCCAACCGTAAAGCGATTGCATTGGCAAATGGTAGCAACGCGGCAACCACACGTGCCAGTTCGTACTACAACATTGCAAAAATCTACGAGAATGCGGGTCAGTTCAGCGATGCACTCCAGCACTATGAGCTTGCAAAAAGCGAGAAAAGTAACACGGTTTACGATAACGCCATTGAACGGATGAAAGCGAAGAAGTAAATCGCAGCATCTTGCTACGTGTCACTTAACCTGTAACCACAGCGGAGGCCTTTTGGTCTCCGCTTTGGCATGGAGCGTGACAAATCGGCGGCGCACTGGGGAAGGGCAGGGGAGTTCACTGTCATTTGATAAGAAATACCGTGTCGTTGTCGGCAATAAAAAATAAAAATTTGACATAAAATAGAAGATAAAAAATGCATGTGAATAATCGATAACGGAAAGTAAAAATTATATTGCTGAATTAATTTTAATTAAACCTAAAAGTCACATTGTATTAACAATGAGTGTAATAAGGAAATTAATGCAACGCGACAATCACGAGAAAAGCGTTAAATTGTTTTAGATCAAAAAACGCCTCTGGATATAATTTCTGAAATAGGCTTAAATTGCGCGAGGTCAATTATCGTCTTTCGCGTCGTTTAGTGGAAAAGTTGATTTGAAGCCAAAAACCTAGTCTGGGTCACGTAAAAACCTATTTATTGTAGGGGATTACAGGCGTAATATACGGCTACCTCCCTATGGGGTACGCGATTTGTAATACTTGTGATTTATCTTGAGCTTGCTGTCGGGGTATCGCGATGCGACTGCCCTGGTGAACGGTATTTCTAGCGTTCATTACAGCCTGTGTTAAAGCAATTCTTGTTGTGTTCTTTTTGGGTGTAATGGCCGGATGTTTGGCGGCTTGTCAGCGTTTGCAAGCTAATCCCTTCCTGCGAGGAGCAAGGAGTCAAAATGTTTGATGTAGTCGAACTGTCACGTTTACAGTTTGCCTTAACTGCAATGTACCATTTTCTATTCGTACCATTAACGCTGGGGATGGCGTTTTTGCTGGCGATTATGGAAACGGTATATGTGCTGTCCGGCAAACAAATCTATAAAGATATGACCAAATTCTGGGGCAAGTTATTTGCAATTAACTTTGCTCTGGGGGTCGCTACCGGATTGACCATGGAGTTTCAATTCGGGACCAACTGGTCATATTTCTCTCACTACGTCGGGGATATTTTCGGCGCGCCGCTAGCGATTGAAGGCCTGATGGCATTCTTCCTGGAATCGACCTTTGTTGGCTTGTTCTTCTTCGGCTGGGACCGTTTAGGAAAAGTGCAGCATATGGCCGTGACCTGGCTGGTCGCACTGGGCTCTAACTTCTCTGCACTGTGGATTCTGGTTGCCAATGGCTGGATGCAGAACCCCATCGCATCGGATTTCAATTTCGAAACCATGCGTATGGAAATGGTGAGCTTCGCCGATCTGGTACTGAACCCGGTTGCTCAGGTGAAATTCGTTCACACGGTAGCGGCAGGTTACTGTACGGGTGCGATGTTCATTCTGGGTGTCAGTTCTTACTATCTGCTGAAAGGCCGTGACATTGCGTTTGCCAAGCGTTCATTCGCTATCGCAGCAAGCTTCGGTATGGCTGCTGTCCTGTCCGTTATTGTACTGGGTGATGAATCCGGTTATGAAATGGGTGACGTACAGAAAACCAAACTGGCGGCCATTGAAGCAGAATGGGAAACGCAACCCGCACCGGCATCCTTTACGCTGATCGGCATCCCCAATCAGGATACGATGGAAAATAACTATGCCATCAAGATCCCTTACGCTCTGGGGCTCATTGCCACGCGTTCTACTGACAAAGAAGTAACGGGTCTGAAAGAACTGCTGGTGATGCATGAAGTGCGTATTCGCAATGGTATGAAGGCTTACCAGTTGCTGGAAGAATTACGCGCGGGCAACACCGACCCGGCAGTAAAAGAAGCGTTCGATCAAGCTAAGCAGGATCTGGGCTATGGTTTGCTGCTGAAACGCTATACGCCGAAAGTCTCTGATGCGACAGAAACGCAGATTCAACAGGCTGTTAAAGATTCTATCCCGCGTGTTGCACCGCTGTATTTCTCTTTCCGTATCATGGTGGGCTGCGGCATTCTGATGCTGTTAATCATCGGCCTGTCTTTCTGGACCGTTCTGCGCAACAAAATTGGTCAAAAACGTTGGCTGCTCCGTACGGCGTTGTACGGTATTCCGTTGCCGTGGATTGCTATCGAAGCCGGCTGGTTTGTGGCTGAATACGGCCGTCAGCCTTGGGCTATCGGTGAGATTCTGCCGACAGCCGTTGCGACGTCATCACTGACCGCAGGGGATATTCTGTTCTCCATGGGGCTGATCTGTGGTCTGTATACGCTCTTCCTGATTGCAGAAATGTATCTGATGTTCAAATTCGCACGTCTGGGGCCAAGCAGCCTGAAAACAGGGCGCTACCATTTTGAACAACCTATAGCGGCTGCGCAGGAAGCACGGTAAACAGGAGTCCACTATGTTTGAATATGAAGTCTTACGTTTTATCTGGTGGCTGTTGATCGGTATTTTGCTGATTGGCTTCGCTATCACTGATGGTTTTGACATGGGCGTGGGCATTCTGGTGCGTCTGATGGGACGTGGTGATACCGAGCGTCGCGTCATGATTAACAGCATTGCGCCGCACTGGGACGGTAACCAGGTTTGGCTGATCACCGCCGGTGGTGCGCTGTTTGCTGCCTGGCCGATGGTTTACGCTGCGGCGTTCTCCGGTTTCTACATTGCCATGATTCTGGTGCTGGCCTCGTTGTTCTTCCGTCCTGTCGGCTTCGATTACCGTTCAAAAATCGAAGATCCGCGCTGGCGTGGCATGTGGGACTGGGGCATCTTCATCGGTAGCTTTGTCCCACCGGTAGTGATTGGTGTGGCATTTGGTAACCTGTTGCAGGGCGTGCCGTTCCACGTCGATGAATATCTGCGCCTGTACTACACCGGAAACTTCTTCCAACTGCTGAATCCGTTTGGCCTGTTGGCTGGTGTAGTTAGCCTGACGATGATCCTGACTCAGGGGGCAACCTACCTGATGATGCGTACCACGGGCGACCTGCACGTGCGTTCCAAATCCGCTGCGCAGATTTCCGCGCTGGTGATGATGGTGACGTTTGCTCTGGCTGGCGTATGGGTTGTTTACGGTATTGATGGTTATGTGGTGACGTCTGCGATTAACACTGCGGCTGAGTCTAACCCGCTGCGTAAAGAAGTCGTTCAGCAGGCAGGTGCCTGGTTGGTCAACTTCAATAACCATCCGGTATTGTGGGCTATCCCTGTTCTGGGCGTAGTGCTGCCAGTTCTGACTACCCTTATGGCGCGCGCAGAGAAAGGGGCCTGGGCATTCCTGTTCTCCTCTCTGACTATCGCTTGTGTGATTCTGACCGCAGGGATCGCTATGTTCCCGTTCATCATGCCGTCAGTGACTGTGCCTAACGTTAGCTTGACGGTATGGGATGCGACATCAAGCCTGCTGACGCTGAAAGTCATGACAGTGGTTGCGATGATTTTCGTTCCTATCGTGCTGTCTTATACCGCATGGTGTTACTACAAGATGTTCGGTCGCATTACCAAAGAGCAGATTGAGCAAAACACTCACTCTATGTACTAAGTAAGGAGCTTAATTTATGTGGTATTTTGCCTGGATACTCGGAACGCTTCTTGCTTGCTCACTGGGGATCATCACGGCCCTGGCTATTGAGCAGAGTGAGGCAAGCAAAGCGGCTGAAGAAGATAAGCAATGAGTGATCTGGTCGATAAACTCTATCGCCTGATGGATAAGAGCCCATTAAGGGCTCTTTCCCTTATCATGGCGTTGCTGCTGGCTGGCTGTGTGTTCTGGGATCCGACGCGCTTTGCGGCGCGGACCAGTGAGCTCGCGGTTTGGCAGGGGCTGCTGTTGATTTGGGCCGTTTGCGCTGGCGTTGTTCATGGCGTTGGTTTTCGTCCACATCGCCTGCTCTGGCGCGCGTTTTTCGCACCACTTCCCGCCTTTGTGATCCTGTGCGCAGGATTGTACTATTTCTTCGGCTAAAATAGCCTCCTATTCCATTTAGTTATGGGTTGCTTGCAGCCCATAATTATTTTCTTTCCGTTGTCACAATCCATTCCAAACCTCATTTCTCTTGCGTATAGTAGCGAGGTTTAATGCATTACTGGGATGTAGAGTGAGTAATTCGTTGTTTCGCTGGCCAGTTCGAGTCTACTTTGAAGACACTGATGCAGGTGGCGTTGTCTACCACGCTCGCTATGTTGCCTTTTATGAAAGGGCAAGAACCGAGGCGTTGCGTGAGCGCAACTTTCACCAGCAAGCCTTGCTAAGTGAGCATGTCGCGTTTGCTGTTCGTCGGATGACGGTGGAGTATCTTGCTCCTGCGCGCCTCGACGACATGCTGGAAGTGCAGAGCGAGATTATCTCGCTGCGTGGCGCTTCTATGACTTTCGCCCAGCGTATTCTCAATGCTCATGGTACCCTGCTAAGCCATGCTGAAGTTTTGATCGCATGCATCGATCCACATCAAATGAAGCCAATTGCGCTTCCTAAGTCTATTGTCGCGGAGTTCAAGCAGTGACTGACATGAACGTTTTTGATTTGTTCCTGAAGGCAAGCCTTCTGGTCAAACTAATCATGCTGATTTTAATCTGTTTTTCTATCGCTTCCTGGGCGATCATTATTCAACGTACCCGAATTCTGAACTCGGCGACGCGTGAGGCTGAAGCGTTCGAGGACAAATTTTGGTCGGGCATCGAACTGTCGCGCCTCTATCAGGAAAGTCAGACTCGTCGCGATAGCCTGACGGGCACTGAACAAATCTTCCATTCAGGTTTCAAAGAATTTGCACGGTTGCATCGTGCCAACAGCCATGCGCCGGAAGCCGTAGTGGAAGGGGCATCCCGTGCAATGCGTATTTCAATGAATCGTGAGTTGGAAACGCTGGAAACACAC
The DNA here is from genome assembly GCF_026800125.1 of Pectobacterium jejuense. Lineage (NCBI taxonomy): Bacteria > Pseudomonadati > Pseudomonadota > Gammaproteobacteria > Enterobacterales > Pectobacteriaceae > Pectobacterium > Pectobacterium jejuense. Next base: position 175,295 of record NZ_JAPQKX010000007.1, read on the forward strand.
ATTCCCTTTTTGGGAACCGTTGGTTCTATCAGCCCGTATATCGGCCTGTTCGGTACCGTTTGGGGAATTATGCATGCCTTCATCGCGCTGGGCGCAGTGAAGCAGGCAACCTTGCAAATGGTTGCCCCTGGTATTGCCGAAGCCTTGATTGCAACGGCAATTGGCCTGTTTGCGGCGATCCCTGCGGTCATGGCGTATAACCGTCTTAGCCTGCGGGTGGGTAAACTGGAGCAGAACTACGACAACTTTACGGAAGAGTTCATCGCTATCCTGCACCGTCAGGCGTTCTCCAGCGACAACAGCAAGTAATCAGGGGGGATCATGGCACGAGTACGCAGAGGCCGTCGTGAGCTGAAATCCGAGATCAACATTGTCCCGTTACTGGACGTGCTGTTGGTGCTGTTGCTGATTTTTATGGCGACAGCGCCGATTATTACGCAGAGCGTTGAGGTGGATCTCCCGGATGCGACCGACTCAAAAACGGTCTCCAGCAATGACAATCCGCCCGTGATCGTAGAGGTTTCAGGCATAGGGCAATATAGCCTGGTTGTTGAACAAAACCGTATGGAGCAGCTTCCGGCAGAGCAGGTGGTTGCTGAAGCGCAATCACGGCTGTCAACCAATCCCAAGACGGTCTTTTTGATTGGTGGCGCGAAGGATGTTCCTTATGATGAGATCATTAAAGCGTTGAATTTGTTGCATCAGGCTGGCGTAAAATCCGTTGGTTTGATGACACAACCGATTTAAATGAGCGCATCACGGTAATGATCGTTAAGCCTATTTCTGGCAACACTGTTTTTGGGAATCGCTTGTGCTAAAGGCAAACGAACAAAACGATAAGCTGAAACGCGCCGTTATTATCTCGGCTGTTTTGCACATCATACTGATTGCTTTGCTGCTTTGGAGTTCGTCGACGCAAACGATGGATGCCAGCGGGGGCGGCGGGGGCTCGTCAATTGATGCCGTCATGGTCGATCCGAGCGCGGTGGTAGAGCAGTATAACCGCCAACAGCAGCAGCAAACTGATGCGAAACGTTCTGAACAGCAGCGTCAAAAGCAGGCTGAACGGCAGGCCGAAGAGCTTCAGCAGAAGCAAGCGGCTGAACAGCAGCGGCTGAAAGAGCTGGAGAAAGAGCGTCTGCAAGCGCAGGAAGAGGCGAAAAAGCAGGCTCAGGAGCAGGCTGAACAGCGTAAGCAGTCTGAAGCGGCCGCTCAGCAGGCAAAAGAACAACAGAAGCAAGCCGAAGCTGCAGCGGCAAAAGCGAAGGCCGAAGCTGAACAACAGGCAAAAGCGGCGGCAGAGGCTAAGAAAAAAGCGGAAGACGAAGCGAAGAAACAAGCTGCTGCGGCCGCTGCTGCCAAGAAGCAGGCGGAAGAAGAGGCTAAAGAAAAAGCGGCTGAAGCCGCCAAGCAGAAGGCAGCAGAAACCGCTAAAGCAGAAGCAGCAAAAGCAGCCGCAGAGGCTGAACAAGCTAAACAAAAAGCAGCAGCCGAGGCCGCTAAGCAAAAAGCCGACGCTGAAGCCGCGAAGAAAGCAGAAGCTGCAGCTGCGGCTAAGAAAGCCGCTGATGAGAAAAAGAAAGCGGCAGCAGAGGCTGCTAAGCAGGAAAGCGCCGTTGATGATTTGCTGGGCGGACTGGCTTCATCGAAAAATGCGCCGAAGTCTGGCGGTGGTGCACCTGCGGGCACAGGTAACAATAAGAAGAGCGGTGCATCAGGTGCAGCGCTTGATAGCTATGGTAGTCAGGTGCGTTCCGCCATTCAGAGCAAGTTTTATGACTGGCAGCTCTACAAAGGGCGCACCTGTACGTTACGGATTAAGCTGGCGCCAGATGGTCTGCTGATTGACGTCACTGCTGAAGGCGGCGATCCGGCGTTATGTCAGGCGGCGATTGCGGCTGCCAAACAGGCCAGAATACCGAAGCCACCAAGTCCAGAGGTTTATGAGGCTTTCAAAAATGCGCCGATAGACTTTAAACCGCAGTAACCGGGCTGTTTACCCAATAGATTTAAGATTATTACGATGGTAAATAAACCAGGTTATGTTGTTTTGTTGACATTGGTTTGTTTTTGTTAAAATTCTGCTAATTTATCGTAGACTTCGCGTCTGGATAAGGGAGATGAGATGAAGCAAGTACTGAAAGTTGCATTAAGCTTTTTAATGCTGTGGACTGCGGTTGTTCACGCGGAAGTACGTATAGAGATTACCCAAGGGGTAGACTCTGCACGTCCTATCGGTGTGGTTCCGTTCAAATGGGCAGGCCCGGGCGCGGCTCCTGAAGACGTCGGCGGCATCGTGGGTGCTGACTTGCGCAACAGTGGCAAATTCAACCCGATCGACGCAAACCGTATGCCTCAGCAACCTGCAACAGCATCCGAAGTGACGCCTGCTGCATGGACGGCGTTGGGCATCGATGCGGTTGTTGTTGGTCAGGTTCAACCGAGTGCTGATGGCAGCTATCTGGTTTCTTACCAGCTCGTCGATACCTCCGGTAACCCAGGTAACGTATTGGCGCAGAACCAGTTCAAAGTGACCAAACAGTGGTTGCGCTATGCTGCGCACACCGCCAGTGATGAAGTGTTTGAAAAACTGAGTGGTATCAAAGGTGCGTTCCGTACCCGTATCGCTTACGTTGTTCAGACCAACGGTGGTCAGTTCCCTTATGAACTGCGCGTTGCCGACTACGACGGTTACAACCAGTTTGTGGTTCACCGCTCACCACAGCCTCTGATGTCTCCGGCCTGGTCCGCAGACGGCAGTAAGCTTGCCTATGTAACATTTGAAAGCGGCCGCTCTGCGCTGGTTATTCAGACGCTGGCAAATGGTGCAATCCGTCAGGTTGCTTCTTTCCCACGTCACAACGGTGCGCCTTCTTTCTCTCCTGATGGCAGCAAGTTGGCGTTCGCGCTGTCTAAGAGCGGTAGCCTGAATCTGTATGTGATGAATCTGGGATCTGGACAAATCAGCCAGGTGACCGATGGTCGCAGTAATAACACGGAACCAACCTGGTTCCCAGACAGCCAGACCTTGGCCTATACTTCAGACCAGGCTGGTCGTCCGCAGGTTTATAAAGTGAATGCTAACGGTGGCGCGCCACAGCGTCTGACCTGGGAAGGTTCTCAGAATCAGGACTCCGATGTGAGCGCCGACGGGAAATTTTTGGTAACGGTGAGCTCGAATGGTGGGGCTCAGCATATTTCCAAACTGGATCTGGTAACGGGTGCCGTACAAGTATTAACGGACACGTTCCTGGACGAAACGCCAAGTATCGCACCGAATGGCACGATGGTGATCTACAGTTCCAAACAAGGGCTGGGTTCAGTGCTACAGTTGGTTTCGACAGATGGGCGTTTCAAAGCGCGTCTTCCGGCTACTGATGGACAGGTTAAATTCCCTGCCTGGTCGCCGTATCTATAAGTACAGACATGTACAATAAACTCGTCAAAGGACATAAGAAATGCAATTCAATAAAGTGCTGAAAGGCCTGATGTTGGCTCTGCCGGTACTGGCAGTGGCCGCTTGTAGCTCCAACAAGAACGCGGACAATGACCAATCTTCCATGGGTGCTGCTGGTAACAACGGCATGATGGACGGCGGCAACATGTCTTCTTCTGAGCAAGCTCGTTTGCAGATGCAAGAATTACAGCGCAACAACATCGTTTACTTCGGTCTGGACAAGTACGATGTAAGCTCTGAATTCGCTCAGATGCTGGACGCACACGCTGCATTCCTGCGTAGCAACCCGTCTTACAAAGTGACTATCGAAGGTCACGCGGACGAACGCGGTACGCCAGAATACAACATCGCTCTGGGTGAGCGTCGTGCCAACGCGGTACAAATGTACCTGCAAGGTAAAGGCGTTTCTTCCGATCAGATCTCTATCGTTTCTTACGGTAAAGAGAAACCAGCTGTTCTCGGTCATGACGAAGCGGCGTATGCCAAAAACCGTCGTGCCGTTCTGGTATATTAAGAGAATCGCATGAGCAGTAACTTCAGACGTCACCTGTTGGGTCTGTCGTTACTGGTTGGCGTAGCGGTCCCTTGGGCCGCTACTGCCCAAGCGCCAATCAGTAATGTCGGCTCAGGCTCGGTCGAAGACCGCGTCACTCAATTGGAGCGTATTTCTAACGCTCACAGTCAGCTTTTAACCCAACTTCAACAGCAGCTCTCTGATAATCAGCGTGATATTGACAGCCTCCGTGGGCAGATTCAGGAAAGTCAGTATCAGTTGAATCAGGTTGTTGAACGGCAGAAACAGATCTATCAGCAGATTGATGGATTAAGTTCGCAATCACCTTCTACACCGACGACAGATGGCACGCCTGCCGCTGCGGCGGGGACTGATACCGGTGCTGCCAATTCGGCGGCACCGGCCAGTACGGGTGATGCAAATACTGATTACAATGCGGCAGTCGCGCTCGTACTGGAGAAAAAACAGTACGATCAGGCTATCAGCGCATTTCAGGCATTCGTCAAGAAGTACCCCGATTCAACGTATCAGCCTAATGCTAACTATTGGCTTGGTCAGTTGAATTACAACAAGGGGAAAAAGGACGATGCGGCGTACTATTTCGCCAACGTTGTTAAAAATTATCCCAAGTCACCAAAAAGTTCTGAAGCCTTGCTGAAGGTTGGGGTGATCATGCAGGAAAAAGGTCAGGCTGATAAAGCCAAGGCCGTTTACCAGCAGGTTGTAAAAATGTACCCCAATACGGAAAGTGCAAAGCAGGCGCAAAAGCGTTTAGCCGGATCGTAATACCGTATTAATTGGCACAAAAATTGCGCATCATGAGCGGTTTTTGTGCCTAAACGTCTTAAGAGTAAGCAATCAAACAGTTTTTTAAGAAAATAGGTTGCGCCGAAAATTTAAATCAGTAATATGTGCCGCCGTTGCCAAGGCAAATAGCAAAACGCTAAAGCAGCATGAAATTGGGTCGTTAGCTCAGTCGGTAGAGCAGTTGACTTTTAATCAATTGGTCGCAGGTTCGAATCCTGCACGACCCACCAATTTCAAAAGCATTATCAGTAAGCGTAGTACCAGTAAGTATCAAGCAGTTCCGCATTGCGGGTCGTTAGCTCAGTCGGTAGAGCAGTTGACTTTTAATCAATTGGTCGCAGGTTCGAATCCTGCACGACCCACCATCTCCTAGTAGTCCAATTCAGCATTACCAATCACCGTTCATTGTTTCTTTCGTTATTCACATCACAAGTATCGTGACTTTTAGCCAATTGGCCGCAGGTTCAAGCCGAACGAAGCGAGTCATCCTACACGGTTCGCCATTTCAGCAGTAGCATTCCTTCCTCGCAGAAATCCACGTTAAGACAACGACCGATTACACCGTATCGATGCGATAAAACCCATCATCACTCCCTACTCGGTAAGGCTTTGCGGTATATTAGGTTTTTACCCCTCTCTATGGACTATATAACCCGCCAGGAACTGTTTTCTAATCCTATCGAGCAGGGATGGATTCATTGCCACAGGGAAGCGCGTGTAGCCCTGTTTAGGAAGATATATGATTGGTCCGTTGATTAATGGTGCCGCTATCTTGATTGGTAGTGGTCTGGGCATTGCTTTGCGTCGTTTTATCCCTCAGCGTTTGCAAGATGGCCTGCCGCCAGCGTTTGCGATGGTGTCGATTGCAATGGGGATCACGCTGGTTGTTAAAGTCCAGCAGTTGCCTGCGGTAGCGCTGGCTATTGTGATTGGCGTGGCGTTAGGTGAGCTACTCCGCATGGAATCCGGCGTGCAGTGGGCCGGCATGATGATTCAGAAAGGATTAAACCGCGTGCTGCCTGCACAGGAGCATCGCTTGCCGCAGGATGTCTACACTCAGAACTTTACCGCGTTAATCGTCCTGTTTTGTGCCAGCGGGACCGGCGTAGTTGGTGCGTTAACGGAAGGGCTAACCGGTGATTATCAACTGCTGATCATCAAATCTGCTTTGGATATTTTCACCGCGCTGATTTTCTCCATCACGCTTGGCCTTGCCGTGATGTCGATCGCGATACCGCAGATTATTGTCCAGACGCTGTTGTTCTTCTCTGCCAAATTGATTATGCCCTTTATGACAGACATCACGATGGGGGACTTTTCTGCCTGTGGCGGCATTATCATGATTGCAGTAGGGCTGAGGATCGCGCAGATCAAATCATTTGCGGTGGTTAACTTCCTGCCTGCATTGGTTCTGGTTATTCCTATCTCTCTCTACTGGCATCGCTTCTTCGCTTAAATTGCAGAATCTGATTAGCGGCTGACGATCGAAGGCATGTCGCCGCTAAAGATTTGTGTCACTTCCTGATCGGTAAGCGGCACGTTTTTGCTACAGACATAAATATGCTTTCCTTGCGGGCTGATGCTCTTGGCTAGTTCTATGTAGCTGGCAAACTCGACCTGGCTGTGCCCGCCTTCATTCATCTCCATGGCATGGATGATGACCTTGTGCGAGGCGAACCGATCGATTAATCGTTTGGATGCCACTTTACGCGTGAGCCGAGCCAAGAGCTTCATCGCTGGAATCATCTGCCCGAGTAGTAAGCGCGTGGTGGTAAAAGGCGTTTCTGATTGTTCTGTTGCCTCTTGTTTTGTGTCCACGTTTCTGACGGTCAGGGTATTGCGATAGATTCTGATATAGAGGCTGGCCATGCCATTTCTCTCCTTGTCTTTTTTCTACTTTCTACAAGTCATGCCACTTACGCATTTCATATCACGATTTTAAGCATATTAAACAAAATGGTGGGTTTTTTGGAAAAAACACCGCGACTTTAGGGCGGATTTTCGGTATTTTGTTTAGGATAAAAAACGTCAGTGCTGATGATTAATGAGTATCTGATGTTACAACCCGAGTTGTCATCGTGGAAATTTATAATGAGTATCCTTTTTGATAGCAATGAGACCATTTATCCCTTTCCGCCGAAGCCCAGACCCTTATCGGCTGATGCAAAACAGCACTATCGTAGCAGGATAAAAACGCTGCTGCGGGAAAGAAATGCTGTCATGGTCGCGCACTATTATACCGATCCTGAAATTCAGGCGCTGGCGGAAGAAACTGGCGGCTGTGTAGCGGACTCGCTGGAAATGGCGCGCTTCGGCAGCACCCATTCGGCATCAACGCTGCTGGTGGCAGGTGTCCGCTTTATGGGAGAGACCGCCAAGATACTCAACCCGGAGAAGACGATTCTGATGCCCACGCTGGAAGCAGAATGCTCGCTCGATCTCGGTTGTCCTGTCGATGAGTTCAGCCGTTTTTGCGATGCGCATCCGGACCGAACGGTGGTGGTGTATGCCAATACTTCCGCGGCGGTGAAAGCGCGAGCCGATTGGGTGGTGACATCCAGCATTGCGGTGGAATTGATCGAGCATCTGGATAGCCTGGGAGAAAAGATTATCTGGGCACCGGACCGTCATCTGGGCAGCTATGTACAAAAGCAGACAGGGGCGGATGTACTGTGCTGGCAGGGCGCGTGCATTGTGCACGACGAATTTAAAACGCAGGCGCTGAAGCGCATGAAGATCCTGTACCCTGACGCGGCAATTTTGGTCCATCCAGAATCGCCACAGAGTGTGGTAGAGATGGCTGACGCCGTTGGGTCAACTAGCCAGCTGATTCAGGCGGCGAAAACGCTGCCACAGCGCGAACTGATTGTGGCGACCGATCGCGGCATTTTCTACAAGATGCAGCAGGCCTGCCCAGAGAAAACGCTGCTGGAAGCGCCGACAGCGGGCGAAGGAGCCACCTGCCGTAGCTGTGCCCACTGCCCGTGGATGGCGATGAATGGGCTGGAGGCGATTGCTAACGGTCTGGAGCAAGGCGGTGACGCTCATGAGATTCATGTTGATGCCGCCCTGCGAGAAGGCGCGTTAATCCCGCTGAATCGCATGCTGGATTTTGCGGCTTCGCTAAAATTGCGTGTGAAAGGGAATGCCTGACGGAGATCTTAGGCATCTTGATAGCGTTTTTTTACAATAATTGAGACAGGGTGATGAGATGGATTTTTTTAGTACCAGCAATATATTAATTCATATTCCTTTGGGGGAAGGGGGATACGATCTTTCCTGGATTGAGGCGATTGGCACGCTGTTTGGCCTGCTGTGTATCTGGTTCGCGAGTCAGGAAAAAACCATCAACTATCTGTTTGGGTTGATTAACGTCACGCTGTTTGCCGTGATCTTTTTCCAGATTCAGCTTTACGCCAGCCTGTTGCTGCAAATCTTCTTCTTTGCCGCCAATATTTATGGTTGGTATGCCTGGACGCGTAAGACGGATTCGCAGGAAGTGGAGTTGCGCATCCGATGGCTGCCAGTGCAGAAACTGATTGGCTGGTCGGTGGCGTGTATTATCGCGATTGGCTTGATGACGTTTTACATTGATGCGGTGTTTGCTGTGCTGACGCGCATTGCCGTTTCCGGTATGCAGGGATTAGGGTTGTCTGTGCAGATGCCGAATCTCCAGCCAGATGCGTTCCCATTCTGGGATTCCACCATGATGGTATTGTCGATCGTGGCGATGATTCTGATGACGCGTAAATACGTCGAGAACTGGCTGCTGTGGGTGGTGATTGATGTGATAAGCGTGGTGATTTTTGCTTATCAGGGCGTGTATGCGATGGCGGTAGAGTACGCCATCCTGACGCTGATTGCCCTGAACGGCTCTTGGCTGTGGATTAAGAGCGCGCAGGAAAACCGCGTCAGCGCGGTTTCACGCGGCGTGTAGTCCAAACTTAATGCTTGTGGTGGTGGCCGTCAGCATCATGGCTTTCATGATGCTGACTTTCCTGATAGTGGAAAGTGCAGTGGTCATCATCACAGCGTTGATATTCCATTTGCACCGTCGCGTGTTCAATCTGGTAATGCTTCAGTAAATATTCCTGAATCCGTCTTAACAACGCATCGTGATCGTGAGGTGGAATCACCTGCGCATGCAGCGTCATCATCGGTTTTTCGCCGACCTGCCATAAATGGACATGATGGATGTTCCTGACTTCGGGAATATTCAGCGTCAGATCTTTCTGTAGAACCTCAACGCTAAGCTGCCCGGGCGTACCTTCCAGCAACTCGTGAATACTCTCTTTCAATAACGCCCACGCACTACGCAGCACCAGACACGACACCAAAATAGAGAGAATCGGGTCGATTGGCGTCCAGTTGGTATAAAGAATGATAATGGCAGCGGCAATCGCGCCAACGGATCCGAGCAGATCGCCCAGCACATGCAGGGCCGCCGCGCGGACGTTAATATTTTTCTCTTCACTGCCGTGGTGTAACAGCCAAAATGCCACGATATTTGCCACCAAACCGGCAACGGCGACAAGCAGCATCGGCACGCCCGCAACGGGCTGGGGATCATAGAAGCGCTGAATAGCTTCCCAGAAGATGAAAGCGGTAATCAGTATCAGCGTCAGCGCGTTCACAAAGGCGGCGAGGGTCGTGAGTCGCAAATAGCCAAAGGTATGGCGTGCATTGGGCTTACGCTGTGCGAAACGTACGGCGATAAGCGCGACGAACAGCGCGGCGGCGTCCGTCAACATATGGCCTGCATCTGCCAGCAGCGCGAGGGAACCGGACAGCAGTCCACCAATGACTTCTGCCACCATAAATGTGGCGGTAATGATAAACGCGGCCAGCAGACGTTTACTGTTGCCGGATTCCGTGTGGCTGTGATTATGTGCCATAGATCACCCTGAATTGCGGTTTTATCCCACTTTACTGAAACCCACAGAGAAAACCTATTCTGTGATTCACCCGATCTGTCGGTTGAGCTATTTTCTGATGAAAATAGGACGGATGCGGCATCTGAGAGCATTTGATCGCGTAAATCCCGCTGATTTCAGCGCCCTGACAACACCAGCTTGACATATAATAATCAATCTTCAATATGAAACATCCCGTTTCTCAGGCGACCCATATAGCGGGATGGCGCGTATTGGATGGGGCTAACATACCGTTTCGGAACCGATGGATTTATTTATGAATTACCAAAATGATGATTTAAGAATTAAAGAGATTAATGAACTTTTGCCGCCGGTTGCTTTGCTAGAAAAGTTTCCAGCCACGGAGAAGGCAGCGGAAACGGTATCGTTCGCGCGTACTGCCATCCATAAAATTCTTAACGGCAATGACGACCGCCTGCTGGTGGTGATTGGTCCTTGCTCGATCCACGACACGAAAGCAGCAAAAGAGTATGCCGCGCGTCTGCTGACGCTGCGTAACGAGCTGAGTGACGATCTGGAAGTGGTGATGCGGGTTTATTTTGAAAAACCTCGTACCACGATTGGTTGGAAAGGGCTGATCAACGATCCGCACATGGACAATAGCTTCCAGATCAATGACGGCTTGCGCATTGCACGCCAGCTGTTGCTGGAAATTAACGACATCGGTTTGCCGGCTGCGGGTGAGTTTCTGGACATGATCACGCCGCAATATATGGCGGATTTGATGAGCTGGGGCGCTATCGGCGCACGTACGACGGAATCTCAGGTACACCGTGAACTGGCATCCGGCCTGTCATGCCCTGTCGGCTTTAAAAACGGTACCGACGGCACCATCAAAGTCGCGATTGATGCAATTAACGCCGCCAGCGCGCCACACTGCTTCCTGTCTGTGACCAAATGGGGCCATTCGGCTATCGTGAACACCAGCGGTAACAACGATTGCCACATCATTCTGCGTGGCGGTAAAACGCCGAACTACAGCGCTGAACACGTGAAAGACGTGAAGATTGGTCTGGAAAAAGCGGGTCTGACACCGCAGGTCATGATCGATTTCAGCCACGCGAACAGCAGCAAGCAGTTCAAAAAGCAGATGGATGTCTGTACTGATGTCTGTGGGCAGATCGCACAGGGCGAGAAAGCGATTATGGGCGTGATGGTGGAAAGCCATCTGGTCGAAGGCAACCAGAATCTGGAAAGCGGTGAACCGCTGGTTTATGGCCGCAGCGTGACCGATGCCTGCATTGGCTGGGAAGACACTGAATCCCTGCTACGCCAGTTAGCGTCTGCTGTACGCGAACGCCGTAACAAGTAATATCGATAGCGTGCTATAAAAAAACCCGGCACAGGCCGGGTTTTTCTCATTCAGGGGTAAATTACTTCGCTTTACCCTGATTCGCTACTGCGGCAGCTTTTGCAGCGATTTCGTCTGCGTTGCCCAGGTAGTAACGTTTGATCGGCTTGAAGTTCTCGTCGAACTCATAGACCAACGGCACGCCAGTTGGGATATTCAGTTCCAGAATTTCGTCTTCGCCCAGGTTATCCAGGTATTTCACCAGCGCACGCAGTGAGTTACCGTGAGCCGCAACGATCACTCGCTCACCGCTTTTGACGCGTGGCAGGATAGTTTCGTTCCAGTAAGGCACAACACGGTCGATGGTCAGCGCCAGGCTTTCAGTCAGTGGCAGCTCTTTGTCGCTCAGAGAAGCGTAACGCGGATCGTGGCCCGGGAAACGTTCGTCATCACGCGTTAACTCTGGAGGCGTAATTGCAAAACCACGACGCCATTGTTTAACCTGCTCGTCACCGTATTTCTCAGCGGTTTCGGCTTTGTTCAGGCCCTGCAACGCACCGTAGTGACGCTCATTCAGTTTCCAGCATTTCTCAACTGGCAACCAGGCTTGATCCAGCTCGTCCAGTATATTCCACAGTGTGTGAATGGCACGTTTCAGCACAGAGGTATAAGCGAAATCAAAGGCAAAACCTTCGTCTTTCAGCAGCTGACCTGCGGCTTTGGCTTCTGAACGGCCTTTGTCGGATAGATCGACATCGTACCAGCCTGTGAAGCGGTTTTCGTTGTTCCACTGGCTCTCACCGTGTCTTACCAGTACCAGCTTAGTTACAGCCATAGCTAAACTCCTTCCTATCCTAAGATTTCTGTGATAACTGATTTCATTATAGGGGTGGAGAACGGTTATCGGCAATCGATAGTCGATGGAAAGCGTGATTTATCCGCAGGTTATTTGCGTAAAATCACGCTCTGGCTTTACCGTTTCAGCAAACCGGAATCCCCCTTGTGCAATAACAGATAGACCGCAGGGATTACCAGCATCGACAGCAGAGGGGCACTGAGCATCCCACCGATCATCGGTGCGGCAATCCGCTGCATGATTTCGGATCCGCTGCCTCCACCCCACATGATGGGAAGCAGCCCTGCCATAATCGTTGCGACGGTCATCATTTTTGGCCGTACGCGCAGAACCGCTCCCTCGTGGATGGCATCCATCAACTGCTGGCGTGACAGCGCCTGACCTGCCACGCGGTGTTTCTCTACTGCATGATTGAGGTAGAGCAGCATGATGACGCCGAATTCCGCCGACACGCCCGCCAGTGCAATAAAGCCCACGGCACCAGCTACAGAAAGATTATAGCCAAGGATATAAAGCAACCAGACGCCGCCAATCAGCGCGAAAGGTAAGGTTGCCATGATCAGCAATGCGTCTTTGATGCGGTTGAAGGTGACATACAGCAGCACAAAAATGATCAGCAGCGTAAAGGGTACGACGACTTTCATTTTCTCCGTGGCGCGTTCCAGATACTCAAACTGACCGGACCAGCTCAGTGAAACACCTTCCGGCAGCGCGACCTGTTGGGCAACGGCCTGCTGCATGTCTTCAACGGCAGACTTCAGATCGCGGCCGCGCAGATCGACATAAATCCAGTCCGACAGGCGGCTGTTTTCACTTTTCAGCATCGGTGGCCCTTCGCTGACGCGAATATCAGCCAGCTCAGCCAGCGTCACTCTGCTACCGTTGGCTGTTACGATGGGCAGGTCACGCAATTTTTGTAGCGAATCGCGTAATTCACGTGGGTAGCGGATATTGATGGGATAACGTTGACGGCCTTCAATGGTTTCGCCGATGTTCTGCCCGCCGATGAGCGTAGCGACGACCGACTGAAGTTCCTCGACGGACACACCGTAGCGCGCGGCGCGTTGACGGTCGATATCAATATCGATATAACGCCCACCCGCCAGCCGTTCCGCCAGTGCCGATGTCACGCCCGGAACTTGCTTCACCACTTGCTCGATTTGTGCGGCGGTACGCTCAATGTCTGCCAGATTATTGCCGTTAACCTTGATGCCCACCGGGCTTTTGATGCCGGTGGCCAGCATGTCCAGCCGGTTGCGAATCGGTGGCACCCACACGTTGGAGATGCCCGGCAGGCTGACGGTGCTGTCCAACTCGGCCACCAGCTTGTCCATGGTCATGCCTTCGCGCCACTGGTCGCGTGGCTTCAGCCTGATCGTGCTTTCCAGCATGGTGAGCGGTGCCGGGTCAGTCGCCGTTTCGGCACGGCCTGCTTTGCCGAAAACCGATTCGACTTCGGGCACGGTTTTAATCAGTCGGTCCGTTTGTTGCAGCAGGCGACCCGCTTCTCGCGCGGAGATGCCGGGCAGGGTGGAAGGCATATACAGCAGATCGCCTTCATCCAGCGGTGGCATAAATTCGCTTCCCAGACGGCTGAGTGGAAAGAGCGTCAACAGCAACAGCAAGCCGGAAATCAACAGCGTGGTTTTCGGGTAGCTCAGCACCTTTTGCAGCACCGGGTGATAGGCTGCAATCAGCCAGCGGTTAATCGGGTTCGCCTGTTCGTCCGGTATCTTGCCGCGAACGAAATACCCCATTAACACCGGCACCAGTGTAATCCCTAATCCGGCGGCGGCGGCCATGGCATAGGTTTTGGTAAAGGCCAGCGGTGAAAACATGCGGCCTTCCTGCGCTTCCAGTGAGAACACGGGCACAAACGACAGCGTAATGATCAGCAGGCTGCAAAACAGCGCGGGCCCTACCTCCACCGCAGCCCGTTCCGCTAGCTGCCACCACTCGTTGTTCTGCGGCTGTTTCCCTGGATTCTCATTCCGCCACTGTTCAATGACTTTATGCATGTTTTCTATCATCACAATCGCGGCATCCACCATCGCGCCGATGGCAATCGCAATTCCGCCTAGCGACATGATATTGGCGTTCACCCCCTGATAACGCATGATGATAAACGCGCCCAGAATCCCCAGCGGCAGGCTGATGATCGCCACCAGCGCCGAGCGGAAGTGGAACAGAAACAGGGCGCAGATGATCGCGACAACGACAAACTCTTCCAGCAGCTTGAAGCTGAGTGTATCGATGGCGTGTTCAATCAACTGCGAACGATCGTAGGTTGGGACGATTTCTACACCCGCGGGCAGGCTTTTCTGTATTTCCTGTAATCGTGCTTTAACGGCATGCAGCGTATTCAGCGCATTCTTGCCATAGCGCAGAACGATGATGCCACCCGCCACTTCGCCTTCGCCATTCAGTTCGGCGATGCCGCGCCGCATCTCCGGCCCTTCTCTGAGCGTAGCCACATCCTGCAACAGCACGGGAATGCCGTTGCGGGTGGTAATCACCACGTGGTTAAAATCCTGCGTGCTTTTCAGGTAACCCGTGGTGCGCACCATGTACTCCGCTTCGCCGAGTTCCAGCACGGAACCGCCATTTTCCTGATTGGCTGCCTGCACGGCACTGACGATCTGCTGGTGTGTGATGCCCTGCGTCCGCATACGTTCTGGATCGACGACGATCTGATACTGTTTGACCATGCCGCCCACGCTGGCGACTTCCGCCACATCAGGAACCGTTTTTAGCTCATATTTCAACAACCAGTCCTGAAAGCCGCGCAGGTCGGCCAGACTGTATTTGCCGCTGCGATCGACCAGCGCATATTCGTAAATCCAGCCGACGCCGGTGGCATCCGGGCCGAGTGAGGTTTTGGCGTCGGCTGGCAGGCTGGATTGCACCTGACTGAGATACTCCAGCACGCGAGAACGCGCCCAGTAAGGATCGGTGCCATCTTCAAACAGCACATAAACGTAGGCATCGCCGAACATGGAGAAGCCCCGTACCGTCTTGGCTCCCGGAACGGAAAGCATGGTGGTCGTCAGCGGGTAGGTCACCTGATTTTCCACCACCTGTGGTGCTTTTCCCGGATAGCTGACGCGAATGATGACCTGCACGTCAGACAAATCGGGAAGAGCATCCAGCGGCGTTTTTTGTAGCGACAGCAGGCCCCACGCCGCCATGAACAGCGCCGCCAGTAAAACCAGCAGGCGATTTTTGAGCGACCAGCGAATCACGTAGGCAATCATGGATGGCCTCCGTGCCCAGCATGCGGATCGTCAGTGGTGGAAAAATTCAGGACGTGAATCCCGCTGTCGTCCATGTTGAATTGGAAACGCACGGTGCTGCCAATTCCCACCCCCTGAGGCAACCCCGATGGTGGCAGCGTGAAGTCCATCGTCATCGGCGACCAGTTGAGTGCCGGAACCGCTTCGTGTCCGATGGTGGCCTGATTGCCATTTATCGCTCTGATGACTCCCTGAGTGTGATAGCCAACGGGCGCAGCTGGCGTTGCCGGGTTTGCCGATGTCTCCGCATCAAACTGCGGTAAGGCGCTGCGCAGGCTGGCTTCGGAATCAATCAGGAACTGACCGGCAGTGACCACGTTGTCACCGGCCTTCAGTCCATCGAGGATTTCGACCCAGTCGCCTAGCGATGCGCCCACCGTGACGTTACGCGGGGTAAAATGACCATTTCCATCACTCAGTAAGACCCGGTTTTGGCTACCGCTGACTAGTAACGTCTCCTGCGGGATCGCCAGACGCGGCTGTGCCTGCGTGTGCGAAAGCTGCACGGTCAGGTACATACCGGGTTTAAGCTGCTGTTGCGGGTTATCCAGTACCACGCGCGCTTTTAGTGTGCGTGTAGTGCTATCCAGCACGGGCAGCAGTTCGCTGACTTTGCCGTGGAAGGTTTTACCCGGCCAGGCGCTGCTGGCGGCGCTGATGTCGCTGCCAATCGTTAGCTGCGCCGCCTGCGCTTCGGGATAATCGACATCCACCCAAACCGGGTTCAGACTGGCAAGCTCGAATAGCGGCTGAGCAGGGCTTAACTGCATGCCTTGCCGTACCTCCAGCTTATTCACGTAGCCGTCTTCCGGTGCGGTAATCGCGATCCTGTCCTGCGGTTTTCCGCTACGCTCGACCTGCCGAATAATCGCTTCCGGCATGAAGAGCAGTGCCAGCCGCTGGCGAGCCGATTGAGTCAGCATGTCGTCGCCCAACTGCCGTACCGCCAGATATTCGCGCTGTGCCGCCGCCCAGGTCGGGTTCCACAATGTCGCCAGCGTTTCGCCTTTTTTTACCTGCTGTTGCAGCGCGTTCACCGTGAGCTTTTCGACAATGCCGCCGCTGGGTGCGACCAGCGAGTGTAATCCGCGTTCGTTGAGTGTGACGGTACCGTAACTCGTGCTGCGGTCGGCAAGTTCGCGCATTTCCGCGCGCGCCGTGCGAACACCAAGGTTTTGCTGCTGGCGAGCGCTGACCATAATACCGCCGTCATCCTGCGCTTCATCGGCGTAGCGGGGCACCAGTTCCATATCCATAAAGGGCGATTTCCCCGGTTTATCGAAGCGTTTATCCGGCACCATCGGGTCATACCAATAGAGAACGGTACGTTCTGGCTCTGTGGCTGAGGGGGAAAGCGGCGTTTGCTGTTTACCCACCAGATAGCCCACGCCACCCGCGCTGAGGATAGCCAGCGTCATCAGGCTAAATATCAGGGATTTGTTCGTGACTGTTTTGCTCATCGCGTAGGGCTTCCTTGTGGCGTCAGATAGCGGATAGCGGCCCAATATTGGGCCATCTCCCGTGCGGTATCCTGAACGGCGATCCGGCTTTCGAGCAGCGCCCTTCGGGCATCCAGTACGGCAGAGAGGTTACTGCTGCCGGATTGGTACTGAGCCTGAATCAGTTTGATGCGCTGCTGTTGTAGCGGAAGAACTTCGTTGCTCTGACGCTGCCAGCGTGACTGTGCAGCTTGATATTGAGCAATCAGCGTATCGAGCTGCGCCTGATGTTCTCGTTCGGTGAGCAAGACTCTGTCGCGCGCTTCCATGCTGCGTGAGACGTCTGCGGCGTAGTCCTTATCCTGACGTTTGGATGTGAACAGCGGCAGATCGACCGTCACCATCATTCCCGCCATGTCGTCATAGTCATCTCCGCGCTTCGCGTAATAGACTTCAACATCGACATTGGGGATGGCGGCAACGGCCGACTGTGCGGAACGAGCCTGAGCCAGCTCGGCTTCACGCTGCGCCTGTTGCATTTCTGGATGCTGATGAATGGCGTTGCCCAGCACCTCCGGTGAAGCAGGCAGCCGTTCAAAGTGGGGTAGTTCTCCGTGCACGTTGATATCCGCCATGCCGGTAAGCTGCACCAGTCGGGCATGTGCGATGTGGGTATCCCGCTCGGCATCGGCCAGTCTGTCCTGCATAGTTGCCAGCGTCAGACGGGCATCCAGAACGCTACTGGCTTCACTGCCCGTCGCCACACTCGCTTTTTGCGATGCAATCTGCCGCTGGCTTTCGTTGACCAGCGCGGTCACTTCGGCCAATGCTTTCTGCGAGAGTGCCAGATCCAGCCATGCCTGTGCCGTTTCCCGTTGCAGGCGGGCACGAATACTTTCGCTATTACTTTGCAACGCATCGGCTTCAACCCGAATGGCCTGCGCCTTGCTATCGCGCTTACGGCTGCTGACGTAGGTTTGCATGACGCCGATACGCTGCATCGTCATCCCTTCACGCGTGAGTCGGCTACCGTTGTTACCGCCCAATGGCAAATTTTCGACGCCAAATTTCAACTTTGGATCGGGAAGCTGCGTGGCAGAGTCGGCCATGTTCTGGAGCGCATTAATCTGGTGTTGATTGGCTGACAAGTCAGCGGAGTAACGCTCCGCCGCCTGTAAAGCCTGTTCAAGAGTCAGATCTGCCGCAAAGACAGCTGCAGGCAGCCACAGCAACATCGCCAGACACGCGCGCACGGCGTCGTGTTTGGATAAGTTCATGATGTACTCCGGTTAAGGCTGCTGTGGCGTAATCGCGGTCAGGATGTAGCCGCTATCGTTCTGGATAAAGCTGAACGTAACCGGGGTGTTGACAGGCAGAGGCGTTATTTCACCGCTGGATGGCAGCGTGAAGGCCATCGTCATGGCAGGCCATTTGAGGTCGGCAATCGGCGCGTGAGAGAGCGTGACGCTGTCGGCGTTCCACTGCTTAACAATCCCGGTGGTTTGATAAACGGCTGCCGTAGCCGCTGGAGGAATTGCCGGCATCATCGCGTGGTGCTGATGGTCGTTTGCCCACACGGGGAAGATGAAGGAAGAAACAGAAAAAATCAGTCCGCTGATCATAGCGATATAAGTGATACGCATAAAATAATCCCAATAAAAATAATTGATAAACAAGATGTTGCGCCCGCTGGCGCAGGGGTTATCAATGGCTTGGGTTATTCTCTGAATCGGCAGAAGCGGATTTCAGCCGGAGGGCCGACCGCAGGAGGCGAGAGCCAGACATCAGATTCTGGACTAAGGGTGACAGGATTATCCGCTAAGACCAGCTCACCGCTGACCGGCAGCGCTAATAATGCCAGCGAGCCATTATCCTGCTTCATGCTATCTGGCACGCAGTGTTTTTCGCACAGCGGCGTTTGCTGATCGGCAACGTAAGACGCTTTAGCCGTATGCTGAGCATGAGACGATAACGGCTGAACGTCAGCCTGTTGCAGGTGTGCCTGATGCTGGAGTGCGGGGGATGTCTGGCTGATCGTCATATCGCATTGATGACCTGCGATAGCCAGTTGTGCATTCAGGAAAAACCAGCACAGCGCCAATAACCATCCCCACCTGCCTTTATGGCGCAGATGATGAATGAATAATGGAGACCGTGATGATGCGGACATGGCGTTTCCTTTTTGGAAGTTTTGGCAGTGTATGCGTCTGAGTGGGAAGGGGGCAAGCGGGGAATAGCATAGTTTTGTAAATTGGCAGAAAGTTATCTGCCAATGTTATCAATGAGTTAATTATGTTTTGCCGTTCGGTTACTGTACGAGAAACTGGTACGTGGTATCCGAGCGGTAGACTTTCCCCGGTTTCAGCCAGCAGTCGGGCTGCGGCCAGTCGGGGTGATTCGGGCTGTCCGGCAGGAATTCACTTTCCAGTGCGACACCGGCATAGTTTTCATACTGACCGCCGTCTCGTGAGGGCGTTCCAGCCAGAAAGTTGCCGCTGTAGAGCTGTAACGCGGGAGCACTGGTGAAGACGCTCATCAGCACGCGGCCATCGGATGACCATAAATTGGCAGCCGGGCTTTCGCTGGAACCGCAGGTGCGATGCAATAAATATGCGTGATCGTAGCCACCGACGGCCATTTGATCGCTGTCGCGCAGGAAATCTTCTTCCAGCGTTTTTGGCTGGCGGAAATCCATTCCGGTAGCGTTTACTGGTGTCAGATCGGCGTTGGGAATACCCGAGCTATTAACCGGCAAATAATAGTCGGCAAACAGCTGCAACTGGTGCTTACGGACGTCAGTCAGATCGCCATCAAGGTTGAAATAGGCGTGGTTGGTCAGGCAAACGGGGCAGGCTTTCTCTACGGTTGCCTGATATGAGATTTCCAACGAATTATGTTCGGTCAGCGCGTAGGTCACCTGTACGTTGAGATGCCCTGGATATCCTTGGTCGCCATCCGGTGAGTGCAACTGGTACGTCACCTGCGCTGCATCCTGACTGGCAATTCGCCAGCGGCGGGCATGAAAGCCTTCCGGGCCACCGTGCAACTGGTGCTCATTCTGGTTGGGAACCAGATGGAACGTTTCGGTCTCTCGACTGAATGTGGCTTTGGCTATGCGGTTGGCATAACGACCAATCGATGCACCGAGATAAGCGCTTTGTCGCGGATACTGCTCGGGTGAGGCACAGCCCAATAAGACTTCTCTCACCTCACCCTCTGGTAGCGGCAGCTCACAGGAAAGCCAGGTTGCACCCCAGTCCATCAGGCGCACGCGCATACCTGCCTGATTCTGCAAGGTCGTTAATTGAAACTGCTGACCATCTGGTGCCAGCGTGCTAAGACTTTCATTCAACATGACTTGCTCCTGTAGAGGCCTGAGAAGATAGAGAGGGTTGGCCGATGGTTGCAAATAGGGGAAGGTTGCAGAAATCAGCTCTGCTGCGCTTCCTCTAATTTGTCACTCGGCGTGAAAAATCGCCGTCATTCTTCGTCGAACCCATTGGGGTGGTTGGACTGCCAGCGCCAGGTGTCCTGCGCCATTTCTTGCAGTGAGCGTGTGACTCGCCAGTTAAGATCTTTCGCTGCACGCTCGGCATCAGCCCAATAAGCAGGCAGATCGCCCTGACGACGCGGGGCAAAATGGTAAGCCAGCGGTTTGCCACAGGCCTGGCTAAAGGCTTCGAGGACCTGCAATACACTGTAGCCTACACCTGCGCCCAGATTATAAATATGCACGCCAGCACGATTTTGCAGGGTGTTCATGGCGGCGATATGACCGTCGGCCAGATCGACGACGTGGATGTAATCTCGTACGCCAGTGCCGTCAGCGGTAGGGTAGTCATTACCGAAAATCGCCAGCGAATCGCGACGCCCGACAGCAACCTGAGCGATGTAAGGCATCAGGTTATTGGGCACACCTTGTGGATCCTCACCCATCTCACCCGATGGATGGGCACCAACTGGGTTGAAATACCGCAACAGCGTAATACTCCATTCCGGTTCTGCATGCTGTAAGTCTTGCAGGATTTGCTCGACCATCAGCTTGCTACGACCATAAGGGCTGGCTGGATGCCCTGTGGGGAAACTTTCCTGATAGGGCGTGAGCGGTTGATCGCCATAGACGGTGGCGGAGGAGCTAAAAATCAGGTTTTTCACGCCTGTTTTCTTCATCGCCTCTACCAGCACGAGCGTACCGTAGACGTTATTGTCATAGTAGCTCAGCGGTTCACGCACTGACTCGCCCACGGCTTTTAAGCCGGCAAAGTGGATGACGGAATCAATGGCGTGTTTAGCGAAAATATCGTCCAGCAGCGCGCTGTCGCGGATATCGCCCTGATAAAAAACGGGTGTCTTATCGGTTAAGCGTGTAATGGTTTTAACGACGCTAGCCTTGCTGTTGCACAAGTTGTCGAGAATGATGGGAGTGTGCCCGGCAGCCAGCAATTGTACGCAAGTATGACTTCCTATGTAACCGCTACCACCTGTAACAAGAACGTTCATAATGACCTCTATTATCGCAATACTGCAAAATAACATGGCTAGATGCTGAAAAAGGTGATCTACAGCGAGAATCTGCCTCTGTTATCGATGGTTTCTTTACGAATAAACTGAGTGAAGCATAGGCTACAGTGTAAATGAGCCTGGCTTTCTACCCTACATTTTATTTTGTGGTAGCGTTATCATCCCTGTTTTTAGACGTTATCTACATAACACGTCAATCTGGTAGCGGTAGATATCGTTGTGCGGGACGAAAGTGAGCCGATGCGTGATGCACTCGGGCGCATCTTCCGCGTGATGCGAGACAAAGAGCAACTGCGTTTCGCCCTCGCCAATCAGGATATCCAGCCAGCGGCGCACCAGTTGACGATTGAGCGGATCAAGCCCCTGTAGCGGTTCATCAAGAATGAGTAGGGCGGGGTGTTTGACTAACGCGCGGGCAATCAGCGTCAGACGCTGCTGACCCCAGGAGAGCGACTGAAACGGGGTATCGGCAATAGCGCCATTGAGCCCAAGCAGAGTGAGCCACTGTTCGGTCAGGTGGCGCTGGCGGTCGGAAACGGCCTGATAAATTCCGATAGAGTCAAAAAAGCCTGACAGGATAACGTTGCGCACGCTGGTGCTGACGCGGTAATCCAGATGGAAGCTGCTGCTGACGTAACCGATGTGGCGCTTGATGTCCCAGATGGTTTCACCGCTGCCGCGCTTACGGCCAAACAGCATGAGATCGTTACTGTAGCCCTGCGGATGATCGCCTGTAATCAGACTGAGCAGCGTCGATTTCCCCGCGCCATTTGGCCCAACAATCTGCCAATGCTGACCGGGCAACACTTCCCACGTCAGCTCGTGAAGAATAGGGCGATCGTTGTACTGCACCACGCCGTTACGCAGCCGAATGCGTGCCTCGTCAGCAGGAAGCGTCATATACCGCTGCGGATCTTCCGGTTCTGGCAGCGAACTTCCCGACAGTTTTTCGCTAAATGCGAGCTGAGCCACCAGCGCTTCAGAGAGGATCGTTTCACGCTCGCCGACGCGGGTCAGCGTACAGTCTGCCAGTACACCGACATGGTTGATAAAGTCAGGGATGTCGTCAAAGCGATTCAGAATAAGCACCAGCGTATAACCGGTGCCTGCCAGTTTCCTCAACTCATCGCCAAGCTGCTGGCGGGAGACAACGTCCAACCCATCGAAAGGTTCGTCGAGAATCAGCAGGTCGGGCTGAGTCATCAGCGCCTGACACAGCATCGCCTTACGGGTTTCCCCCGTAGAGAGGTACTTGAAGCGGCGCTCCAGCAAATGTGCAATACCAAACTGGTGTGCCAGTTGTTGGCAATGCGCGGGATCGTTGAGGCTATCCTGAATCACTTCTGCCGTGGTGCGGCCAGTATCGTCTTCACCTTCACTGAGCAGATCGGTGTTATTGCGCTGCCACTCGTCAGAAACCAGTTTTTGTAATTGTTCAAACGACAGTCGAACGGGGCGTTGGAATCCCGTTGTTCGTTCACCACGCAATATTGGCAGTTCGCCGGATAGCGCCCGCGCCAGTGCAGATTTACCACTTCCGTTGGCCCCGACAAAGGCCCAGCACTGGTTTTGTTCGAGCGTCAGGTCGTCCAGACGCAGCATGCGGGTGTCGCTGAGACGAAACAGCCCCTGAGTGATTTTTAACAATGACATTTTCTATCCTTCGTCAGACGGCGATAGCGCTAAAGCGACATTAACAAAGTGTGGCGATGATAACCCGGTCAGCATTGAAGCAGGCTTTCACATCTGTTCCCTGTTGCAGCTTTTGCTGCTCAAACAAGGCATTCGGCACCATAGCACACAGGGTTTCGCCCCCAGTCAGCGTAATCAGAACTTCGCTGTTTTCTACACCGTGCTGAATGGCCTTAATTTGCCCAGGCAAAACATTATCGACTTCGGGGGCGTCGGACGTGGCAGCGTACACATCGATCCACGGTGCTTTAATCAGTGCCAACACCTCTTTCCCTTTCTGTAATTGCAGGCGCTCGGCGCTTTGTTGCGTAATCAGGGCGCTGATCGTTGTTTTACCATCGGCGAGTAAAATATCCAGATGTTGTTGCACCTGTTCTTCACTGCGTGCGAGCACGGTTCCAAAAAACTGATTACGGGCGCTGGTTTGCAGCGAGAAACGCGCGATGGCTGCCAGCAGGCTATCTAACGGCAGACCGTCTTCCTGTAAGACATCAAAGGCTTTTTGCTGAATCTGCGCGAGCAAATCGTACAACTGGAGAAGACGTTCGCCGTAGCGGGTGAGCTGAGCCCCGCCGCCGCCTTTGCCGCCAGTCATACGTTCGACGATGGTCTGCTCGGCCAACTGGTTCATCTCATTGATGGCATCCCATGCGCTTTTATAGCTAATCCCCGCCAGCTTGGCTCCCTGGCTGATTGAACCGGTATGACGAATTTGCTTGAGCAATTCAATGCGCCGCGGATCGGCGAATAAACGCTGTTGGAGTTTCAGGGTGAGAAGAATTTCAGCCTGCATAGTGAGGGCACCGTCGGTGAGTTTAATTCTCTGTATTGTCGCTATTTTCTTCATCAGGGGCAAATCGCACAAATAGACGCACTATTTTCTATTACTGCGGTAGACTACGTGGCAATTACGACGATCTCGGCTTACAGTGAAATAGCGCAGTAGAAGGGCTAAAGTAGCGGTAACCGTTGCAATAAGTGAGGTAAGCATGTTGGAGTTGTTGAAGAGCCTGCTGTTTGCAGTTGCCATGGTTCCAGTGATGATGGTAGTTATCATGGGTTCAATTTATTGCCTTGGCGAAGTGTTTAACGTGTTGTCTCGCATCGGTCATTCCGACGGCCAGCGCGCAAAGAATCAGCACTGATTCACGATCCTTTCCTATTTTGATGTCCGGCTTCTGGCCGGACATTTCTTTTCTACCTCCCACATCTACCTCTTTAAAGCGCATGACACTGCTTTATGATTCGTTATATCATTATTTACACAACGATAATTGTCAGGAGACGAGAATGAAGCAGCAATGGTTGAAATGGTTTGCCGCACTGACCCTCAGTGCAGGAATGGCACTGCCCGCTGTGGCAGAAGATAAAGTTACCGTGTTCGCCGCGGCATCACTAACGAATGCGTTGCAAGAAATCGCTACGCAATATCAGAAAGAGAAAAACGTCGCTGTCGTGGCGTCTTACGCATCATCCTCAACGCTGGCACGCCAGATTGAGCAAGGTGCACCTGCCGATCTGTTCATCTCCGCTGACCAGCAGTGGATGGATTACGCGCAGGATAAAAACCTGATGGATACCGCTACGCGTCACACGCTGCTGGGCAATGAGCTGGTGGTGATTGCGCCGAAGGCGAGTGCGCAGAAAGAAATTAAGATTGACGATAAAACCGACTGGAAAAGCCTGCTGAAAGGCGGACGTCTGGCCGTTGGCGACCCGGATCACGTACCTGCTGGGATCTATGCCAAAGAAGCTTTACAGAATCTGAAAGCCTGGGATGAACTCTCCCCGCTGATGGCGCGCGCCAACAACGTACGTGCAGCGATGGCGTTGGTGGAGCGTGAAGAGGCACCATTGGGTATCGTTTACGGTTCTGACGCGGTTGCCAGCGACAAAGTTAAGGTCATCGGTACATTCCCAGCGACGAGCCACAAGCCTGTCGAATATCCAATGGCAATAGTTAAAGAGCATAAAAATGCGGCGGTTACCGGTTTTTATGACTATCTGAAAACGCCAGAAGCAGCAGCGGTATTTAAACGTTACGGCTTCGCGCCGCGTTAATGATGCTGAGTGATTACGAATGGCAGGCGGTTGAGCTGAGCCTCAAAGTTTCCGTTGTGGCTGTGGCATGCAGCTTGCCGTTTGGGATACTGATGGCGTGGATTTTAGTGCGCTGTCGGTTCCCCGGCAAATCACTGCTGGATAGCATTATCCATTTACCACTGGTGTTGCCGCCAGTGGTTATTGGTTATCTGCTGCTGGTGGCGATGGGAAGACGCGGCGTAATCGGTTCCTGGCTCTATGACTGGTTCGGCTTCAGCTTTAGTTTTAGCTGGCGCGGTGCCGCATTAGCATCGGCGATTGTCGCATTTCCGCTAATGGTTCGGGCGATCCGGCTGTCGCTTGATGCTGTCGATAAGCATCTGGAACAGGCTGCTCGAACGCTGGGTGCCTCGCCGTGGCGCGTGTTTTTCACCATCACATTACCTCTCTCTTTTCCTGGGATTGTCGTTGGAACCGTATTGGCGTTTGCCCGTTCGCTTGGCGAATTTGGCGCGACCATTACGTTTGT
Organism: Pectobacterium jejuense; assembly: GCF_026800125.1. Taxonomy (NCBI): domain Bacteria; kingdom Pseudomonadati; phylum Pseudomonadota; class Gammaproteobacteria; order Enterobacterales; family Pectobacteriaceae; genus Pectobacterium; species Pectobacterium jejuense. The sequence continues at coordinate 200,671 of NZ_JAPQKX010000007.1, forward strand.
TTCTAATATCCCCGGCGAAACCCGAACCATTCCACTAGCGATGTATACCCTGATTGAAACTCCCGGCGCGGAGGCTGATGCAGCAAGGCTGTGTATTATTGCCATCGTCTTGTCGCTGGCTGCGCTGTTAGCATCGGAATGGCTAACAAACTGGAGCCGCAAGCGGTTGGGGGGATAATGCTGCAACTCGATTTTCATCAACAGCTGGGTAGTCTCGAACTTCGCGTTCAGTCTGAACTGCCTGCGAACGGTATTACCGCGATTTTCGGCGTATCGGGGGCAGGGAAAACCTCGCTGATCAACGCCGTTGTTGGCCTGACTCGCCCAGATGGCGGGCGAATTGTGCTCAATGAGCATGTGCTGGTGGATACGCAGCAGCGTGTTTTTCTTCCACCGGAAAAGCGGCGAATCGGCTATGTGTTTCAGGATGCTCGCCTGTTTCCGCACTATCGCGTGCGCGGTAATCTGCGCTACGGCATGGCGGAGACAATGGAATCGCAGTTCGATGACATCGTCCAATTACTGGGTATTGAGCCGCTGCTGAATCGCTATCCACGGACGCTGTCCGGTGGCGAAAAACAGCGTGTTGCTATTGGTCGGGCGTTGCTGACCGCACCGGAACTGCTGCTTATGGATGAACCGCTGGCGTCGCTGGATTTACCCAGAAAGCGCGAGCTGTTGCCGTATTTGGAGCGTCTGGCGAAAGAAGTCAATATTCCGATCCTGTATGTCAGCCACAGTCTGGAAGAGATTGTCCGGTTAGCCGATCATGTCGTGGTGCTTGATAAAGGCAAAGTGAAAGCGCAGGGGCTGTTGGAAGAGGTGTGGGCCAGCAGCGCGCTACGCCCGTGGTTACCGAAAGACGAACAGAGCAGTATTCTGAGTGCGCGCGTGTTGGCTCAGCATGAGCATTACTCGATGACGGCACTGGCATTAGGTGACCAGCAGGTGTGGGTTGGAAAAGTCGAACTCCCGCAGGACGCCGCGTTACGCATTCGCGTGAATGCTGCCGATGTCTCTCTGGTGCTACAGCCACCGGAAAAAAGCAGCATCCGTAATGTGCTGCGCGCCAGCGTGGAGGAGTGCATTGATGTCGACGAACAGGTTGAAGTGAAACTTGCGGTCGGCCAGCAGACGCTGTGGTCCCGTATCACGCCGTGGGCTCGGGATGATCTCGCGCTTCATCCCGGTCAAACGATCTACGCGCAGATTAAGAGCGTGTCGATTACTGCGTAAGCACAGGCCGAGCGATGGAGCAGGCGCTTACATCGCTCGGTCTATCTCGTGAATCAGTCGATATTCTGTGACTAAGATAACAAAACGAGTATTGAGAGTGATTTTCAATTCGTTTTTTCTACCGCGTGAACAACGTAGTCAGATAAATTATCCCCGCGTTATTATTTTTTCATCATAAAAAGTAATCGATTACTTTTTGTTTTCACCTGTGCTACGGGATAAAAATAGGAGAAGGACATGCCTTGTATGACGTTATTGCGCCGTGCGTTTGCTATACCGCTATTGTTGATGGTTTCATCGGGTTTGGCGCTTGCCGAGCGTCCAGCAGAAAACCAAAAAATAGCGTTGCAGATGTATACGCTGCGCAGCTTGAATACGCTCGATGAGCAATTTTCCATGGCGCGAGACGCCGGATTTAAGGCGGTTGAGCTAGTGGGGACGCATGACATTAGTGCGTCAGAAATGAAGGGGTTACTAGGAAAGTATCAGTTGAAAGCCATGGCTGCGCATGTCCAGTTTGGTGAACTGAAAAGCAATATGGCTGAGGTTGTAGCCTTTAACAAAGCTATCGGCAACAGCATGATTATCGTGCCGTGGCTAAATGTAGAAGACCGACCTGATAGCGCAGAGGGCTGGAAGCGCTTTGGTGTGGAAATGAACGATCTTGGACGTGAATTGAAGAAGCAGGGCATGAAGCTGGCTTATCACAACCATAATTTCGAGATGAAGAAATATCGCGGTAAAACAGCGCTGGAAATCATGATGGATGCTGCAGAGCCAGAAAACCTGATGCTGGAAATGGATGTTGCCTGGGTATCTCGCGGAGGACAGGATCCTGTGCGTCTCCTGCGCCAGTACAAAGGGCGCATTTATTCAATTCATGCGAAAGACAATACATCAATCGGCATCCGCGATGATGAAATGAACTTTGCCCCACCGGGCGAGGGCATTTTGGCGTGGGAAGAGATTCTTCCTGCTGCCTCTAAGGCGGGTGCCCAGTGGTTTGTTGCGGAGCATGACTTGCCGAAAGATCCACAGGCCATTGTTTCCGCAGCTTACCAGTCGCTGTATGAAAAGCTGAGTAAGATAAAAAGTAAGTAATAGCTATCAACCTGCGGTCAGCGGACCGCAGGTTGTCAGATATGAAAAAGGATTGGTTTTATTCTATCTGGGTTAGCTGGATGCCCGTTCGACAAACGTCCATTCCAGTAAGCGCTTTTCTGTTTCGCTGGCAGGCTGGTCGATCTGTTGCAATAACAACTTCACGGCCTCTCTGCCGATATGTGCGGACGGCTGCTGAATCGTACTGAGCTGAGGCGAGGTGATGTAACCCAGCTCCGAGCCGTCGAAACCGATCACTGCAATATCCTGCGGCGCACTCAGCCCCGCCTCACAGATTGCCGACAGTGCACCCGCAGCCAACGTATCGGACACCACAAAGACGGCATCTGGCCGCTCTGGATCGTTAAGCAGCGCGTTCATTGCGGTCTTTCCGCCAGAGTAGCTCAGGGTGCTGGCGTATTCGACTTTGCCGTAATTAAACCCATTCTCCGCGATAACGTCACGATAGCCTTTCTCTCGCTGCTGGGCGTAGAGGTAATTCATGTCGTGGTTAATCATGGCGATACGGCGGCGGCCTTTGCCAATAAAGTGATTAATCACGAAACGGGACGCTTCGGCGTTATCAATACCCACGGATGAAATGGCAGATGTATCGTCATGCTCAGCGCACTGCACCCAAGGCGCGGTGCCAATCATGTCCTGAAGTGCAGACAGCGTTGAAATGGCGTCCATGGTGATCACGCCATCGACCATTTTACCGGACAGCAGTTGCAGGCTGGAGTGGGCGCGAACTATATCGGCACCAGAATTACACAGAAGAATGCGGTAGCCGTTTTCTTCCGCTTCCGCCTCAATGCCTTTCACGACATCGGCGCAGAAGGGGTTGGCAATGTTGGACACCATGACCAATAGCATCTGGCTTCGCGCGGTGCGTAGCTGCCGGGCCAGTAAGTTCGGCTGATAATTGCTGCTTTTTATCGCATTGAGAACACGTTCCCGGTTTTGCGGCTTCACGGTATCAATGTTGTTCAACACCCGTGAAACGGTGGCAACCGAGACTCCAGCTATCCGTGCTATTTTTTGAATCGACATAATTCAGAAGGCACTCACGCTACTTATGCTTGGCTGAGCAGATTACCATAAATATCTCTGGCTGCATCCCGCAGGCATCGCACCTGCGGGATGAATATCGTGAGAAAATAAATGGCTTTATGCCTTAGTTGGCGACCTTCACCCAAGTTTGTTGCTGATGGCTTTGCACAATGGCGTCAATGATGAACATGATGTTTGCGCCGTCGTAGAAGGTGGCGAAGTTGAACGAATCGACGCCCGGCTGTTTGCCGTCGCGCAGATAGGTATAAAAGTTCGCCATCATGTTCTTGAACGCATCCGGCCAGCCTTCGATATGCCCACCGGGGAAGTGAACGGCGGCAGCAGCTTCTGGGTTCAGCAGTCCAGGATCGTCCGACAACACCTGATTCGCTTTATCGCGATGACCGATCCACAGCTGCTGCGGCGTTTCCTGATCCCACGCCAGCGACTGTTCACTGCCATTCACTTCAAACGTCAGACGGTTTTTCCGGCCAGCGCTGACCTGAGAAACGGTAAAGGATCCGCGGCTGCCATCTTCAAAGCGCAGCAAAACGGTCGCGTAGTCTTCGGTTTTGACCGGTTTGTCATCGTACTCTGGCGGTGCATCAGATGACGAAAACGTGGCCGTACCGTTCCGATTGGATTTGCGGATCGGATGGACGATGGCTAAATCCGCGAAGACTTCGACAATTTTCCGACCGGAAATAAACTGCACCGTGTCGCACCAGTGCGAGCCGATGTCGGCCACCGCGCGGGAAACGCCGCCGTACTCCGGTTCAACACGCCAGTTATAGTCGGTGTCGCGCAGCATCCAGTCTTGCAGATAGCCGCCGTGTACCGCAAAGACGCGGCCGATCTCCTGACGCTTAATCATGCTGGCAGCCTGCTGCACCATGCCAAACTGGCGATAGACAAAGCTGACGCCGTGAACAACGCCTTTTTCTTCCGCCAGCGCCACCAGCTCACGTGCTTCCTCGCTGGTCATACACAGCGGCTTTTCCGAAAAGACGTGCTTGCCTGCCTGAATAATCTGCTTATTGATCGCCGCATGGAGATGGTTCGGCGTGCAGTTATGGATCGCATCAATACCGGGATGATTTAGCAAATCAGCGACGCTGCCGTAGGCATGGGGAATGTTGAGCTGACGCGCTTTCTGTTGCGCCAGATCGAGTGAATTTTCCGCCAGTGCCACCACCTCAACAAAACCAAGGCGACGAATCGCCTCAAGATGTGCTGGGCCAATAAAACCGGAACCAATAATGCCAACGCGAATCATTCTGCGCTCTCCTCTTTTAATCCCAACATTTTTCTGACTAACGGACGATCGTCGCTGGTTGCGGCGAAGTCGTCAAAAGCGCGTCCTGCAACGGGAATAATGTGGCGGTTGATGAATTCCGCTCCTTCTTTCGCCCCGCAATTGCTGTCTTTCAGGCAGCATTCCCACTCCAGTACCGCCCAGCCGTCGTAGTTGTATTGGGCCAGCTTGCTGAAGATGCCACCGAAATCGATTTGACCATCTCCCGGTGAGCGGAAGCGCCCAGCGCGTTCAGCCCATGACTGATAGCCGCCGTAGACGCCGCTTGTACTCGACGTGTTAAATTCCGCATCTTTCACATGGAACGCTTTGATTCGTGCATGGTAGCGATCGATAAAGCCGAGGTAGTCCATCTGCTGTAAATGCATATGGCTAGGATCGTAAAGAATGTTGGCGCGCGGGTGATGATTGACGACATCAAGGAAGCGTTCAAAGGTCACACCGTCGTGTAAATCTTCTCCCGGATGCAACTCGTAGCACACATCCACGCCGTGCTCGTCAAAACAGTCGAGGATCGGCGTCCACAGGCGACCGAGTTCTTTAAAGGCTTCCTGGATCAGGACTTCTTTACGCGGTGGCCAGGGGTAAAAATAGGGCCAGGCCAGCGCACCGGAAAACGTCGCGTGGGCGTTTAGTCCTAAGCGTGAAGAGGCCTTTGCAGCCTGCTTGATTGCCGCAATAGCCCACTCTTGACGAGCCTGCGGATTGCTGCGGTAAGCCGGTGGTGCGAAATCGTCAAAAGCATCGTCATACGCAGGGTGGACGGCAACGAGTTGCCCTTCCAGATGGGTCGAGAGTTCGCTGATGGTCAGCCCATGCTGCGCTAACAGGCCTTTCACATCATCACAGTAAGTTTGGCTGTCGGCGGCCGTGGCCAGATCGAAAATATGCGGGTGATTGCAGGGGATTTGTAGCGCTTTAAAGCCTAATCCGGCTGCCCATTGCGCCAGATTTTCCAGCGTGTTAAAGGGAGCCTGATCGCCAATATACTGGGCGAGAAAAATACCCGGTCCTTTTAACGTCTTCATTATTACCTCCTTTGGCAACGGGTGTGGTCATGAATACCGTTGCGCGATTGCGATAGTGGAGAATGCAGTGGGATGAGGTGCCATAGGCGACCTCATCCCATTTTCTCGTTAACTAATCTGTCTCAAATGCTTAAGCCCGCTCTTCTTTATATTTGAAGGAGAAGAGGAAAATGACGGCGATGATGGCTGCGGCAACCGCAGGGATCCACCAGAAGGTCGCCCAGATTTCAGGTGCGTTTAATGTGCCGTTGTCGAAGAGACGGTTATAGAGTGCGCCGGAAACCTGTGAGCCCAGCAGCATACCGATACCGTAGGTGAACAGGACCACCATACTTTGTGCCTGACCTTTGATTTTCTCTCCCGCGATGCGGTCGGTGTAGATGAAGCCAATGACGAAGAAGAAGTCATAGCAGATACCGTGCAGCAGGATACCGATGTAGAGCAACCAGCGCGTTTCTTCATTCACGCCCATCGCGAAGAGGGCATAGCGCACGAACCACGCCAGCATGCCGATGAACAGCATGTATTTCACACCCAGCTTTCTAAACAGCAGCGGAATGATCAGCATGAAGACGATTTCGGACATCTGACCAAACGACATGGCGGTGCTGACGTCGCTGATACCCGCATTGCTCAGGAAGGATGCGGTGTAAGCGTAGTAGGTGCCCAGTGGAATAGAGATCAGCATGGCGCAGATGGCAAAGACCAGAAAGTGGCCTTTCTTCAGCAGCGCAAACGCATCAGCACAGAACAGATCGCGTACTGCCAGCGGCAAGCCTTTTGCCGGAGCAGGGGTATGCGGCAGCGTCAGGCTGTAGGCAGACAAGATTGCAGAGCAAACGGCAGCGACGTAGAAGATATTGACGCTTGCGGAGATGCCCGCTGTCCCGATACAGACACCGGCAACGATCCAACCGATGGTGCCGAAGACGCGCACAACCGGGAAGCTTTTCTCGCTGTTGCTCAGGTTATGGAACGCGATGTTGTTGGTTAACGCCAGCGTTGGCATAAAGCACAGCGTGTAGGCGAACAGCAGGATCAGCAGCTGTGAGCCGTCTTCGTTGATTAACGCGGCAGGCACAAACCACAGGATGACCGCGCCGATCAGGTGCAGCAGCGCCATGACTTTTTGTGATGGGAAGAAGCGGTCAACCACCATGCCCAGTACAAACGGCGACAGGATTGAAGCGATTGGCCCAGCAGAGAAGGCGTCGCCAATCATGGCGGCCAAGTTGTGCTGTGTCATAACCAGGCCCAGGGTGACAGACCATGAACCCCAGATGAAGAACTCTAGAAACATCATGAGTGACAGTCTGGGAACCACGAAGGCCGGCTGTAACGATTTGGTAGCTGTGTTTTCAGATGAAGAAACCATGTGGTATCCCTCTTAAAAGTAATCGATTACAATTTGTGTTTTCTAAATGTAATCGATTACTTTTAACTTAACCGCAGCTTTTAGCCATAAATGAGATCCTTATCACTAGAAAGTTATATAGCCATAGCGTAGCTGGCTGTTTTCGCGCAATGATCGGGAATCTGCTTTGTTTGAGGGGAAAAGAAGAATGACGCACTTTGTTTTAGTGGGCGATGTCGGCGGCACCAATACGCGTTTGGCATTATGTGACGCTACAACGGGAGAATTGTCGCAAACCGAGACCTATTCCGGGCTGGATTTCCCTTCTCTGGAAGCGGCCATTCGTGATTATCTCGATTCGCGACAGGTCTCGGTACAGGATGCCTGTATCGCGATTGCCTGCCCGATTACCGGTGACTGGGTGGCAATGACGAACCACACCTGGGCGTTTTCCATCGCAGAAATGAAAGCGAGTCTGGGTCTGCGCCATTTTGAGGTCATCAACGATTTTACCGCTGTTTCCATGGCGGTGCCGGTGATGGCTAACACGGATTTACTCCAATTTGGCGGCGGGGAACCTGTGCCAGGTAAACCGATAGCGGTGTATGGTGCAGGCACGGGGTTAGGCGTCGCTCATCTGGTACATGCCGCCAATCAATGGATTAGCCTGCCGGGTGAGGGCGGCCATGTGGATTTCGCGCCGAATAGCGATGAAGAAGACAAAATTCTCTCTGTTTTGCGCCAGTCGCTCGGGCATGTTTCCGCTGAACGCATACTCTCTGGGCAGGGGCTGGTGAATATTTACCGTGCTGTGGTGCTGTCTGATGGTCGCACGCCGGAGGCGCTGGAGCCGAAAGATATTACCGAACGTGCCGTCGACAATACGGACGTGGACTGTCGTCGCGCGCTGTCGCTCTTCTGCGTCATCATGGGACGCTTCGGCGGCAATCTGGCGTTAAATTTAGGCACGTTTGGTGGTGTGTATATTGCTGGCGGCATCGTTCCTCGCTTTCTTGAGTTCTTTAAAGCTTCCGGTTTTCGGGCGGCTTTTGAAGACAAAGGGCGGTTCAAAGGCTATATGCAGGATATCCCTGTGTACCTGATTACTCATGAGCAGCCGGGATTAATGGGGGCGGGAGCGTACCTGCGGCAGGTGCTGGGTAGCGCGCTGTAAGTCTGTTTGCGAATCGAACGCAATCAGGCAAGCGAGAACGGTCGCTTTTCCTGATTGCGTCATCGTCGGTTATGCCAGAATGCGGGTGCGGATGACATCGGCGATGCTAGGTTCTTCATTGCTGCCAATCACCAGATCGGCTCTCGCCTTGATCTCATCGGCGCTGTTGCCCATCGCGACGCCCAGTCCTACGCCTTCTAGCATGCTGATATCGTTAAAGTTATCGCCGAATGCCACGACGTCTTTCATGCTGATACCCTGTTCGCCAAGCCATTGCTGGAGCAGCTTGCCTTTGCTGTTGCCAGTTTGGGCGATATCAACCTGATCCTGCCATGACCACTCGCAGGCGAGTCCGAGTTGCTTTTCCACTTCTGCGGCGAAATGGTTCAGCGTGGGAACATCGGCGTGCGTGGTCGCGAATTTCCAGATAGCGTGGGACGCTTCGGTCTGACGCACCAGATTTTCCACCTGAGCGAAACGAGGGCGCTGCTGTTCCGGCAGGTTAGCAGCCCATGCCAGCGTGCGGACTACGTGCCCGGTAGGATACTGGTAATACATATCGTCATCGGCATACATCAGCCCATGAATATCAAATTCGTCTAGCAGCGTGATGACGTTTTTTGCCTGTTCGACAGAGAGCGGATTGGTGTGCGACGCTTGGCCTTGCTGGTAATCATAGACGTAGGTACCGTTACAGCAGATGGCGGGCGTATCCAACTGCAATCCCTGATAAAAAGGGTGGATTGCCGAGTGGTGGCGTCCGGTGACGATCATCACTTTTATGCCTTGCTGACGGGCCAGCGCGAGTGCGCTAAGGGATTCTGGCAGGATTTTTTTCTGGTGATTCAGTAGCGTACCATCAAGATCAAGTGCAATTACTCGGTAGGTCATCGTTATCTCGCAAATAAAAATGTGGGTATCAAATTACCCTTACGATAAAGGACATGACGAAAAATAGACAGACAACAGCGAGATAAAAGTATCTGAGGTTCATTTGATGACGAAGGATTCAGCGTGGCGGTGTGAAATAAGGCGAAACGGACGGTTTTACAGCACTATTGTTGATTTTCTATGCTTTCAACGGCTTATCATCTATTTTTTAAGCAGTTGACCACAACGCTGCTTTACAATGTGCGGCGTACTGTTTATAGTGCGCGTCATTGCGGAGGAGTGGCCGAGTGGTTGAAGGCACCGGTCTTGAAAACCGGCGACGCGAAAGCGTTCTAGAGTTCGAATCTCTACTCCTCCGCCACTTCAAGTCCTCCCCTGTATATCTTGTTATTACTCTCTTATCTTCCCCTGATAGTCTGAAGCATCATTCTCATCACTTATTTTCCATTGCTTATCACCAGCCACCGTTAGCTACATCAATCATTACTTTAATCAATCATACTTAAATCAATAGTAGCCTTGCGATGTCTCTGTAGAATAGAGTGATTGGTCATTTATGGTATGCCGTGCGTCGGGTTGAGCAGGTTCGTTATCCTTCTGATGAACTTCTTTTGAGCCTTCCTGTGCCACCACATTCGCGTGAAAAATAAGGAGAATACGATGCAGCAAGTGGTTTATGTCGCTAGCCCAGAAAGCCAGCAGATTCATGTTTGGCAACTCGGTGCTAAGGGAAATCTGACATTATTGCAAACTGTTGACGTTCCAGGACAGGTTCAGCCGATGGTGATCGCACCGAACAAGCGTCACCTGTATGTTGGGGTTCGTCCTGATTTCAGGGTTCTGAGCTATCGTATTGATGAACAAGGTAAATTGGCGGAAGCGGGTGTCGCGTCCTTACCGGGCAGCCCGACGCATCTGTCGACCGATAACGACGGACGTTTCCTGTTCAGCGCGTCTTACAGCGGTGCCTGCGTTAGCGTTAGCCCGATTGGTACTGACGGCATCGTCGGCGAGCCGATCCAACAACTGGACGGACTGGAAGGGTGCCACTCTACTAATATCGATCCAACCAATTCTGTCGTGTGGGCACCGTGCCTGAAAGAAGACCGTATTCGCCTGTACGATCTGGGTGCGACGGGCGAATTGAGCGTACACCGTCAGGCCGAAATGACGACAGTAGCGGGTGCGGGTCCACGCCATATGGCTTTCCACCCAAATCAACGCTTTGCCTATTGTGTGAATGAACTGGACAGCTCGGTAGACGTGTATCAGTTGGATGCCGCCAGCGGCGAACTGCAGAAAGTGCAAACGCTGGATGCGATGCCTGCGGGCTTTAGCGACACGCGCTGGGCGGCAGATATTCACATTACGCCGAATGGTCGCTTCCTGTACATCAGCGATCGTACTGCCAGCCTGCTGAGTGTTTTCCAGGTATCTGAAGATGGCAGCACGTTAACGCTGACCGGACATCAGCCGACCGAAACGCAGCCGCGCGGTTTCAATATCGACAACACCGGTGAGTTCCTGATTTCAGCAGGGCAGAAATCTCAGCACATTGAGGTGTCTCACATCGACCAGAACACAGGCGATCTGCAACCGCTGGCGCGTTACGCCGTCGGTCAGGGGCCAATGTGGGTGTCGGTGCTGGCGCTGGACTAAGTTAGCTAAGCACAACAGTAAGCCCTGCGTTTAACCGCAGGGTTTTTTGTTTCACCATACCTCCAGTAGCGTAATTCGTTAGACCACAAAACACTAAACTCTGTTTTTTATCAATGAGTTAGTTTATTTCAGTGTATGCAAGTTTTTTCCGAGAATTGAGCTGGCTTCCCCTCGTGTGGCCCCTGTGCGGCTCTTGGAAATCAGGCTTCTCGGGGAGCCATCAGCACTAAGGTGCTGGTGCTGACTGTCATCGCTGGCAATCATGCCTGTTTGCTGAATTCCACATACATCCCGCCGTACCTTTCCTGTGCTACTCCTTCGCGACATGCTCAGCAATGAATTCTCTGAGCCATGTCTGTGCAGGATGCGAGTCATTGCGACGGTGCCAAATGAGGCTAAACACGACATCCGGTAAGGAGATCGGCGGCGGAAATAGCGTCAACTGGCTGCCGACGGGAGAATGCAGGGCAACTTGCTTCAACACCGTGGCTGTCATGAGCGTTTGCGCCACGATAGTCGGCACAATGAACATCTGCGGCAAGGTTAGCGCAAGTTTGCGTTTCTTACCCTGCTGTGCAAGTGCCTTATCTACCACGCCATATAGCTCACCTTCGGGGGACGCGAGAATATGGGGTAGCGCGAGGTATTCTTCCATGGTCATCCCCCGTTCGGCCGCCGGATGATTTCGGGTGATGATCGTGACGAATTCGTCACGAAATAGAGGCCGTGTCAGTATCCGGCCATCAGCATGGGTGGGAGGGACACCCATAGCCACATCAATCACCCCTGCATCCAACAGATCGACTGCATGATCCCTATCGTTGAAAGCATGCACGTTCAATGACACACCCGGTGCGTGCTTTGCAAGCACCTGTATCAGGGTCGGCAGCAACACAAAAGTTGGATAGTCAGACAGTCCCAGGTTGACGTTTAACGATGTGTTTCCGGGCTCGAAAATGGTTCTCTGCACGAGCGTGGATTCGATCTGTCGCAAGGCTTGTGTGATTGGCACAGAGAGCTCTCGTGCGCGTGCTGTAGGTAATAGACCATCGGCGCTACGCAAGAAGAGTGGATCACCGAAGCGTTTACGGAGTCTCGAAAGCGCTGAGCTCATTGCAGGTTGACTCACGCCAACCTGGATCGCGGCGCGAGTCACGTTCCGTTCGCTCATCAAGGCATCAAAGGCCACGAGCAGATTGAGGTCAATGCCATGAAAATTCATAAAAGTAATATAGGTATATATTGTTTATTTGTTGGACGGATTTTACTGAGGTCTTCAGAATTGCGCCATCGGTAATCACCACAAGCGGAATAAATAATGAGCACAACCAATACTGATCTCTCCGAACAGCTTCGCAATGAGCGTGACATTGTGAGGACGTTCTATCGGGCATTTAGCGAAAAGAATCCTGATCTCGTCGATGACGTTCTTGCCCCTTCGTGGGAAGACATTCCGCTGGCGCCGGGGCAGGATTCTGGGCCGATCGGCATTAAGCCCATCATCCGAGGCGTGGGGGAGGCATTCCCTGATGTTCAGATCATCATTCACGATATGATTCAGGAACCCGGTAGGATCGCGGTACGTGCCGAGATCAGTGGTACGCACCAAGGTGAGCTTTTCGGCATTGCTCCCACGGGCAAGAAAGTCAGCTTCCGCCTTCACGAATTCCACACGCTCGAAGCCAATCGTCTTACTACCACGTGGCACATGGAAGACTGGTTCGGTTTGTTCCTTCAACTCGGCCAATTCCCTGCTCAAGGCTAATCATTTTGGAGATAACGCGATGAAGGCAGCATTTATTCATACTTTTGGTGCCCCTGGCCTCCTCACTCTCGGCGAGCGTCGGACACGTACTCCGCACCTCAACGACGTTACAGTGCGTGTTGAAGCTGCGAGCGTAAACCCGCTGGATCTACAGATGATAGCAGGGGATATGCAGCAACTCTTCCCGGCCGAACTTCCTTACGTTCCAGGCACTGATTTTAGCGGCGTCATCGAATCTGTCGGTGCGCAAGTGACGCATCTGCGGTCCGGTGACCGAGTGGTCGGGCGTACTGCGCCTGGTGTCGGTGGTGCTTTCGCCGAAAGTCTTGTCATTTCTGCAGATGACCTGTGTCTCATCCCATCGGAGATGAATATTGAACAGGCTGCCGCTCTGCCGACGGCATTCGGTACGGCATGGCAAGCGCTCTTTGACGTCGGTAGCCTGCAACGTGGGCAACGCGTGCTGATTCATGCGGCGGCGGGGGGCGTGGGCAGCATGGCTGTTCAACTGGCACACCAGGCGGGTGCCTATGTCGTTGCCACGGCGTCAAGCAAGAACCTTGATCTAGTCAGAAAACTGGGTGCTGATGAGGTCATCGACTACCGGAGCCAAGATTTTGAAAAAACACGCGATATCGACCTCGTGCTAGATACCGTCGGCGGCGATACGCTGAAGAAATCCTGGTCCGTTCTGCGTACGGGGGGCGTATTGCGACGCTCGTTGAGTTCGGAATTAAACCAATGGATGGATACTCGGGCACGTTTGTCTTCTTTGCCAGTGCAACACCCTTCTTGCCGCACGCCATGCGTCTGTTTCTGACGGGGCAGTTGCAGGTTATTATTGACTCTACTTTCCCGTTGAGTGAAGCACGTTTGGCGCTAGAAAAGGTGGCTACCCGACATGCTTGCGGTAAGGTGCTTATCCGAGCATCACATTGACCGGCCCTACGTGACTAAAACCAATCAACATAAGAAGAGGATCTCCATGAGCAAAACACCAAACAAGGTGGCTATCGTGACCGGCGCTTCACGCGGCATTGGCAAAGCGATCGCGTTGAAGCTGGCCTCTGATGGTTTCGCCGTCGCCATCGGCTATGCTGGCAATCACGAGCAAGCTTGCCAGACGGTTGCAGAGATACAGACGAACGGCGGGAGCGCTCTGGCTGTTCAAGGGGACGTAAGCAACCCTGACGACGTAGACAGACTGTTCTCAACCGTGCTGGAGGTTTTTGGACAGGTGGATGCGGTGGTCAGCAACGCGGGTGTCATGGATCTCGCACCTATCAAGACTGCGAATGTGGACGTTTTTGATCGCATCATGGCCACGAATGTGAGGGGCACCTTTCTCGTCCTTGCGAAAGCTACTGAAGTCCTTAAGGAAGGTGGGCGGATTGTGGCCTTGTCCACGAGTGTAATCGCTAAGGCAACGCCTGGCTATGGGCCTTACATCGCCTCTAAGGCTGCTGTTGAAGGGCTCGTGCATGTCCTTGCCAACGAACTGCGGGGACGCAATATTACGGTGAATGCCGTTGCCCCCGGCCCAGTGAATACCGAGCTGTTCATGAAGGGCAAGACCAAGGAGCAGGTGGAGATGCTGACGAAGATGTCGCCACTGGAACGCCTGGGGCAGCCTGTCGACATCGCTAATGCGGTTTCCTTCTTGCTCGGAAAAGAGGGTGGATGGGTTAATTCTCAAGTTGTCCGAGTCAACGGTGGCTTTGCTTAAGTGCTGTGCTGCACAAAGCCCCCGTTATGCACTGATGCTAATACAGCGCAAGGTCATTAGCCCCGGTATTCGATAATCGATAAACCCGCGTTGTAGTCTGTGCTGTAGATAATGCCGTCGGCATCAACAAACACATCGCAAGACTGAATAATCTGCGGTCTGCCGGGGCGTTTATCGACCATTCTGGCTGGCGCAGCAGGCACCAATGCGCCGGTTTCCTTCGGCTGATACGGGTTACTGATGTCGTAAGCCCGTACCCCAGCATTTTGATACGTGGCGAAAATCAGTGACGAACTGATGAAGCTGCCGGGCCGGTTTTCATGCAGGTTATGTGGGCCAAAGTGTGCGCCTTTCTTCACATAGTCCGCCTCTTTCGGCTGCGGAAAAGTGGCGATGCTCACCGGATTGCTCGGCTCACGAATATCGAACACCCAAATCAATTTCTCGCCATCTTCCTGATTATCCAATACTGCTTCATCCAACACGATCAGCAGATCGCGATCCGGCAACGGCAGCGCTGTATGTGTACCGCCGCCAAACGGTGGGCTCCAGTTGCGGTGGCTAATGAGCTGTGGATTGGTGCGATCGCTCACGTCCAGTAGCGTCAGCCCGCCATCGCGCCAACTACCATAGGCGGTGTCGCCGCTGATGATGGCGTGGTGCAGGGCGTAACGCTTGCCTTCCGGCCAGCTTGCGGTTTCTCCACCAGCGGTATGCATGCCGGGTAGCCAGTAGCGGCCCGCAACCTCTGGACGCTGTGGATCGGCCAGATCGATAGTCAGAAAGATGTAGTCGCTGTAGCCATCGAGCAGCGCGGAGACATAAGCCCAGCGCCCACCTACGTACCAGATGCGGTGAATGCCGATGCCGTCCAGTGGCAGGAAGCTGATTTCGCGTGGTTTATCCGGCGTTGAGATATCGAAAATCCGTAATCCAGCGCTCCAGCTTTTGTCCTGTTGCTTGGTACTGACCGTGTCGGCGACGGAGCGGGTGTAATAGACCTTTTCCTCGGCGAAGCTGGCGTCGGCAAACAAATCGCGTGCGTTGACGACAAGCAGCAGGTCATCGTGCGTTTGCAGGTGGATATTCCAGGTGCCGGGCGGGGCAGCAATAAACCCCGCTGGCTTGGGATTTCTGGCATCGCGCACATCCACAATCGACACGCCTTGTGAAACCATATGCCCGATATAAGCGTAGCCGCGATGAACCATCACCTGCACGCCATCGGGTCTGCCACCCTGATCGCTGTGCCCAATCAGCCGCATATTGCGGCTGTAATCGGGGGTGGGCAGAGGAGTCGATGCCATGAGTTATCTCCGTGTTATTTCGCCTGTTTGGCTTCCAGTGTAGCAAACCACGGTGCGATAAAATCATCCGTATGGCCCCAGCCTGGAATGATTTTCGCTAATCCGGCGACGTTGACTGCACCCGGCTGGCTGGCTAACAGCGCCTGTGGAATCGCAGCTGCGCGGAACTCATAGGTCGCCGGTGTTGGTTCACCGGCAATCTTGTTGGCAACCAGACGCAGGTTCACTTTACCGATCAGCTTAGGATCGACGGCCACGCTGACTTTCCACGGGCTGCTCGCTTCGCGCATCAACTGTAAATCCTGATTGGAGATGTCGATGCTGTACAGTTTGATTTCTGTCCGGCCATTTTCTTTCAACGCTTTATAAGCGCCCTGGCTGAAAGCATCCCACGATCCCCAGATGGCATCGATTTTGCCTTTCGGGTATTTCGCCAGCACTGCACCGACTTTGTTAGCGGTATCACCCTGAACGTCAGAGGACACGGCACCAATCGATTCGAGTTCCTTGATGCCGGGGTTGGCTTTCAGGATCTGTTGATAGGCAAGCTGGCGGCGTTCCATTGGCGGGAAGCCAGCGACCCACAGTTTGATGATATTGGCTTTACCGTTGAAATCCTTCACCAGTTGGCCAAGTGATTCGTTAGTCAGGGAGGCGTCGTCCTGCTGGGTGACGGTCACGCCCGGAATTTCGCCGTTCACGGCGGTATCAAATACGGAAACGGCAATGCCGCTGTCGACAATGCGTTTAATCAAATCGGTAGAGTAGGGATCGCGGCCCTGTGACAGGATGATGCCATCATATTTCTGGCTAATCGCCTGATTCACGAAATCCTGAAAACGGGCGTCATCGCCGTTGCTCAGAAAAGTGCTGACCTTAAAGCCCAGCTTTTTACCTTCTTCAAGCACGCCGGAAACAAACTGCGTGGTGTTGTCGTCCGAACCCAAGTTGCGGATAACCGCGATGCGAACCGGACCGTCATGATTGGCGATAGAGGCCGGAACGGGAGCAATGGTGGCATTCTGATTAGCCAGTGCTGGTAATGCAGTCAGTAAGCTCAGTGCAAGCAGGGCGGGCGTAAATTTCTTCATTATCAGCTCCATGGCGTTTTATAAAGGGGTCTTGTGTTGATGAAAGTGTGTCGTGTCGATGGCAGTATTGTTATGTTTTCTGCGTCACTACTTTATAGCTGTCTTTATGTCTGGATGTCTATTTAAAAATGATACTGCATCATAGCCGTTGAGCGATAGACGAGGAAGAGGGGAACATTATGACTTTTGGGTTTAAGTTATAACGATTCGTGCTGACTGCGGATAAAAAGAAAAATGCCCGCAAGGCGGGCATTTCAGATCGTTGACAAACCTATTTGTCGAACGAAAACGGGAGTAACGGAATAGAAGAGAGTGAGTTATTTCTTCATTTCTTTCTCTTCCATTTCACGCGCCCAGCGTGGGTGGTGTTTACGCGCCCAGCGCTTGGAGACCTTGCCTTCAATCATGCCCTTGATCGACCCTTTGACCCAGAACGCCATGTACATATGGATCAGGATGGCATGGATAAGGACAATAGCCGCAACCGCATGAAGCAGGATAGCGTAGCGCACGACATCAATCGGGAACAGGTGGGCAAAGTAAGGACGCCACATGATAATCCCGGTGATCAGCAGTACCAGCGTCAGCCCCATGATGCTCCAGAACATCATTTTCTGGCCTGGGTTGTATTTACCCACTTCAGCGACTTCATGCTCATTGCCTTTTAATACCTCAACAATATTGAGGAACCACGGCAAGTCACGCTTCTTCGGAATGTTATGGCTAACAAACCGGAAGAACATCGGAATCAGGCAGATGACAATCAGCACGCCAAAAAACGGGTGCAGAATACGCCCCATCTGCGGCGTACCAAACGTCTGCGTCAGCCATTGCAGGGTTGGGAAAAACAAGGCAATACCTGAGAGCGCGACCAGGAAAAAGCTAATCACCACAATCCAGTGACAGATGCGATCGATAAACTTGGTGCGCAAAATCATTTTTGATTTACTCATGTTTGTCTCCCCCTTCTTTATCTTCTCCCTCGTGGTCATGATCCATTTCTTCTGTGTTTGGACCCACACCGATGTAGTGGAACATTAACCCGGCGAACGTGGCGACAAACCCTAATGCAGACAGCGGCTTCAGAATGCCTTTCCACAGGTTGACCGGCGTGGAAATCTGCGGGTCATCCGGCAGATTGTTATAGAGCGACGGCCTGTCTGCGTGGTGCAGAACATACATCACGTGCGTACCGCCCACGCCCTGCGGATCGTAGAGGCCTGCGTTCGCATAACCACGGCTTTTCAGATCGGCGATACGTTCTTCTGCCAGATGCTTCATCTCTTCTTTCGTACCGAAACGAATAGCACCCGTCGGACAGGTTTTCACGCAGGCAGGTTCTTGCCCAACGCTGACCCTGTCGACGCACAGCGTACATTTATAGACGCGGTTATCTTCTTTATTCAGACGTGGAATATTGAATGGGCAGCCGGCGATGCAATAGCCGCAGCCGATACAGTGTTCGGACTGAAAATCGACGATCCCGTTGGCATACTGGATAACCGCACCGGCGGAAGGACAGGCTTTCAGACAGCCCGGATCGCTACAGTGCATGCAGCCATCTTTACGGATCAGCCATTCCAGACGATCGTTCTCTTCCACTTCGGAAAAGCGCATCAGCGTCCAGGATTTGGCGCTCAGATCCGCTGGGTTATCATAAACGCCGAAGTTATGGCCGACCTCGTCACGAATGTCGTTCCACTCGGAACAGGCCACCTGACAGCCTTTACAGCCGATACAGGTGGTGACATCGATCAGTTTTGCCACTTCGCTTTTGTCATTACGCACATGCGGAGGCGGTGTAAAGCCGTTGGTGGCCGAACGTTTAATAATATCTTGTGATTGCATTGACATAGTTGGCTACCCTTACGCCTTCTCTACATTAACCAAAAACGCTTTGTACTCAGGCGTTTGTGAATTAGCGTCGCCGACGCTCGGGGTGAGTGTGTTAGCCAGGAACCCTTTACGCGTGGTGCCCTCAAAGCCCCAGTGGCAGGGGATACCAACGGTTTCCACGCTGCGTCCGGCAATTTGCAGCGTTTTGATGCGCTTGGTGACCACCGCTTTGGCTTTGATGTAGCCACGCTGGCAGGAGACTTTGACTTCATCGCCCGCTTTAATGCCTTTGCTGTTCGCCAGATTTTCGCCGATCTCAACAAACTGTTCCGGCTGCACAATCGCGTTCAGACGCGCGTGTTTTGTCCAGTGACGGAACAATTCGGTAATCGAGTATGTGGTCGCCACGTAAGGAAAGTCCTTCGCGGTGCCCATGGTTTTCGCATCACGCGCAAACAAACGCGCGACCGGGCTGGAAATCACCGACGGGTGCAGCGGGTTGGTGCCAATAGGTGATTCGATCGGCTCGTAGTGTTCAGGGAACGGCCCGTCTACCAGTTTGTCCACGGAGAACAGACGTGCCAGACCTTCCGGCAGCATGATGAACGGCCCGGTGTCTTTACCCGGTGGTACGGTTGCGGCGAAGTCAGGCACATCAATGCCTTGCCACTTCTGACCGGTCCATTCCAGCAATTTACGCTTGCTGTCCCACGGTTTCCCTTGCAGGTCGGCAGAGGCGCGGTTGTAGAGAATGCGGCGGTTTTGCGGCCAGCACCATGACCAGTTCGGCGTACAGCCCAGACCGGCATCCGCATTGTCGCGTTTATCCATCTGGTTACCGGCTTCTGTCCAGCTCCCTGCGTAAATCCAGCAGAAACTGGACGTGGTACCGTCATCACGCAGTTGTGAGAAATCGGCGAGCTGCTGACCTTTTTTCAGGATCAGTTTGCCGCTGTCGTCGTAGATATCAGCCAGCGCCATGCCGTTGGCTTCGCGGGCGATTTCTTCTGGATGTGGATCTTCCGGGTCTTTGTAGTTCCAGTTGATGTTCATCAACGGATCTGGGTAAGTACCGCCTTCTTCGTTATACAGTTCACGCAGACGCATCAGCAGCTTGCCGAGGATTTTACCGTCGTGACGGGCTTCTCCTGGTGGCTCAGCCGCCGCCCAGTGCCATTGCAACCAGCGACCGGAGTTGGCGATAGAACCATTTTCTTCGGCAAAGCAGGAAGACGGCAGACGGAAGACTTCAGTCTGAATGGACTTCGTATCTACGTCGTTGAATTCGCCATAGTTCTGCCAGAATGTGGACGTTTCCGTGACCAGCGGATCGATGATGACCATGTATTTGAGCTTGGAGAGCGCTTCGGTCGCTTTGTTCTTGTTGGAGAACGCTGCGACAGGGTTAAAGCCCTGAACGATGTAGCCGTTCATTTTGCCTTCTACCATCAGCTCGGTTTGCACCATAACGTCGTAGCTACGATCCCACTTCGGCAACCAGTCATAACCCCAGTTATTCGCGGCCTGCGCGTGGTCGCCGTAGAAGCTCTTCATCATGCTGATAAAGAATTTTGGCGTGTTTTTCCAATAGTTAACCTGATCGGGCAGCGCGGCGGTTGGCGTGATTTGGCCCAGATAGGTATTCAGATCCGGCTGTTTTTCTGACGGCAGTGGCATATAACCCGGCAGATTTAACGACAGCAGACCCAGATCGGTATACCCCTGAATGTTGGAGTGGCCGCGCAGGGCGTTGATGCCGCCGCCTGCCATACCAATATTCCCCAGCAGAAGCTGGATCATGCCGGCGGAGCGGATGATTTGCGCGCCGTTGGTGTGGTGCGTCCAACCCAGTGCATACATGAAGGTTGCGGTTTTATTCGGTACACAGGTTTCAGCCAGCGTACGGCAAATCTCTTCATAATCTTTGGCTGAGGTACCGCACAGGGATGTCACCATTTCCAGCGTATAGCGGGAGACGTGTTTTTTCAGCAGGTTCCAGACGCAGCGCGGGTGGGACAGCGTGTTATCGCGTTTGGCGAAACCGGCTTCATCCAACTCATACTGCCAGCTGGATTTGTCATATTGACGTTTTTGTTCGTCGTAGCCGCTGAACAAGCCTTCGTCGAAGCTAAAGTCATCACGTACGATCAGGCTGGCGTTGGTGTAAGACACCACATATTCGCGATGAATTTTATCGTTCGTAATAAGGTAATTAACGATACCTAACAGGAAGGCGGCATCTGAACCGGCGCGAATCGGTGCGTAGAGATCGGCAACGGCAGCGGAGCGGTTAAAACGCGGATCGACAACAATCAGTTTCGCATTGTTGTGCGTTTTCGCTTCAACGGCCCATTTGAAACCGACCGGGTGCGCTTCTGCCGGGTTTCCGCCCATCACGATAATGACGTTGGCGTTTTTGATATCAACCCAGTTGTTAGTCATCGCGCCACGGCCGAATGTCGGTGCCAGTGCCGCAACGGTTGGCCCGTGACACAAACGCGCCTGACAGTCGATGGCAACCATGCCGAGTGCGCGGGCAAATTTCTGATCGAGAATACCGGTTTCGTTGCTGGCAGCAGAAGAGCACAGCATACCGGTAGTCAGCCAGCGATTGACGGTTTCGCCTTTGGCGTTGGTGCGTTCGAAGTTGGCATCACGGTCAGCTTTCATCAGGCGCGCGATGCGTTCAATCGCGTCGTCCCAACTGATTCGTTGCCATTTGTCTGAGCCCGGCGCGCGGTATTCAGGGTAGAGCAGGCGGTTTTCGCTGTGGATATAGTCAACCAGACCCGCACCTTTCGGGCAAAGGGAGCCGCGGCTGACTGGGTGATCCGCATCACCTTCGATATGAAAAACGGAAGGCTTCGCGTTTTTGGCGCCATCGCCCAGGCTATACATGAGCACACCACAACCAACTGAACAGTAGGTGCAGTTGTTACGCGTCTCTTTTGCCCGTAACAGCTTATATTGACGTACTGATGCCATTGCTTCCGTGGGTGTAAAGCCCAATACCGCGAGAGTGGTTCCAGCCATCCCCCCCGCGCAAACTTTAAAGAAACCTCTTCTATTAAGTTGCATTAGTTTCCCTGTGTAATTATGTGTCATTTTTGTTGCGAGCAATTTAACAACACACAAGTTGTGGGCTTTGCGCAAAATCAAAATTTAAGTATTTAAACCCCCATAACACCTATAAAGAGGTATATTTTTTATTCGTTATGTATTGTAATGCATAACGGTTTTGTTATTTCATGGTTACAAACTATGCGGAGCCGCGTGTCAGTCAGAAAGGAATAAACGGGGATTTGTGGAGAAATTGTTGCAAAAAAAAGCCGGATAAGAATCCGGCTTGATGTAATGATTATTTGACCTGCATACCCGGCTGGGCGCCGCTGTCTGGGCTCAGCAGGAAGATATCTTTCCCGCCGGGACCGGCTGCCATCACCATACCTTCTGATATGCCGAAGCGCATTTTACGCGGTGCCAGATTGGCGACCATCACGGTTAAACGGCCTTCCAGCTTAGCCGGATCGGGATAAGCTTCACGAATGCCGGAGAAGACCTGACGGGTTTCGCCGCCCAGATCCAGCGTCAGACGTAAGAGCTTGTCAGAACCATCAACCAGTTCAGCCTGCTTAATCAGTGCGATACGCATATCGACTTTGGCAAAATCGTCAAAGTTAATGGTGTCCTGCACCGGGTTGTCTGCCAACGGACCAGACACGACTTTTTGTGCGGCGACCATGTCTTCTTTCGACGCGTCAACCATTGCGTTAACTTTATCCAGATCGATGCGGTTGAACAGCGCTTTGAATGGACTAACCTGATGGCTCAGCAGCGGCGTGGCAATCGCATCCCAGCTCAGTTCCGTGTTCAAAAACGCTTCTGTGCGCTGGGACAGCGAAGGCAGAACCGGTTTCAGGTATGTCATCAGTACACGGAACAGGTTGATGCCCATTGAGCAAATGGCTTGCAGCTCTTCATCCCGACCTTCTGCTTTTGCCACAACCCACGGTGCCTGTTCGTCAACATAGCGGTTAGCGATATCCGCCAACGCCATGATCTCACGAATGGCACGGCCGGATTCACGGCTGTTATAGGCTTCGGCAATGCTGGTGGCAGCATCGGTGAAGGTTTTGTACAGCTCGGCGTCGGCCAGCTTGTCCGCTAGCTTGCCGTCAAAGCGCTTGTTGATGAAACCGGCATTACGTGATGCCAGATTCACGACTTTGTTAACGATGTCAGCATTCACGCGCTGAACGAAATCTTCCAGATTGAGGTCGATGTCATCAATGCGAGAAGACAGTTTTGCCGCGTAGTAATAACGCAGGCAATCGGCATCCAGATGTTGCAGGTACGTGCCTGCTTTGATGAAGGTGCCGCGTGATTTAGACATCTTCGCACCGTTGACCGTGACATAACCATGTACGAACAGGTTTGTCGGTTTACGGAAACCGCTGCCTTCCAACATGGCTGGCCAGAACAGGCTGTGGAAATAAACGATGTCTTTACCGATGAAGTGATACAAATCCGCGTCGGAGTCTTTCTTCCAGAAATCATCAAAATTCAGATCGCCACGCTTGTCGCACAGGTTCTTGAACGACCCCATGTAGCCGATTGGCGCATCCAGCCAGACGTAAAAATATTTGCCTGGCGCATCGGGGATTTCAAAACCGAAATAGGGCGCGTCGCGGGTAATATCCCACTGTTGCAGACCCGAATCGAACCACTCTTGCATCTTGTTAGCGACTTGCTCCTGCAATGCGCCGGAACGCGTCCAGGCTTGCAGCATCTCGCTGAACGCAGGTAGATCGAAGAAGAAGTGTTCTGTTTCACGCATTTCTGGCGTGGCACCAGACACCACTGATTTGGGTTCGATCAGCTCCGTTGGGCTGTAGGTCGCGCCACAGACTTCGCAGTTATCGCCGTATTGGTCGGCAGCCTTACATTTCGGGCAGGTGCCTTTGACGAAACGATCCGGCAGAAACATGCCTTTCTCTGGATCGTACAGCTGAGAAATGGTGCGATTTTTAATAAAGCCGTTCTCTTTCAGCCGACCATAAATCAGACCTGACAGCTCGCGGTTCTCTTCGCTGTGCGTAGAGTGGTAATTGTCATAGCTGATATTGAAACCGGCAAAGTCCTGCTGATGCTCTTGACTCATTGCCGCAATCATCTGTTCTGGCGCAATTCCCATCTGCTGTGCTTTCAGCATGATTGGCGTGCCGTGGGCGTCGTCCGCACAGATAAAGTGAACCTGGTTGCCGCGCATTCGCTGGTAACGAACCCAAATATCGGCCTGAACGTGTTCAAGCATATGACCGAGGTGGATTGAACCATTAGCGTATGGCAGCGCGCACGTTACCAGGATTTTCTTTGCGACTTGAGTCATGAGGAACTTGCTTTCTTTTGTGAATAGAGGGAGATCGATGTTAACCGATAGCGCCTTGCTGCGTAAACCGCTGGCGTGAGTAAAACGGCAGGAAACCACATGGCAGATTTTTAATTTGCGTAGCGTTTCCACGTTTTTGATGCCGAAGGGCGTCAGGCTTCCCTCGCTCTGGTATGCTATATACGGTCTCAACGGTCAAATATGAGAATTTCAAGGAGCCGGAATGAACGCGACAGTCCCCGAACAACGCCCTGAAGCACTGCGTGCGATGGTCACCGGGGTTTTATCTACTTTTCAGCACCCGACACTGAAAAACAACCTGACGACACTGAATGCACTGCGCCATTGTGCGCTGCTGGACAACGTGTTGCATATCGATCTGACGATGCCGTTTGTCTGGCTGAGCGGTTTGGCTGTATTAAAGGAAACGGTTAGCGATGAGCTATTACGTTTATCAGGTGCAAAGGCGATCGAGTGGCGTTTAACGCACGACATCGCGACGCTGCGTCGGGTTAACGATCAGGCTGGCGTGAAGGGCGTGAAAAACATCATTGCCGTCAGTTCCGGCAAAGGCGGAGTCGGCAAATCGAGTACGGCAGTCAATATGGCGCTGGCGCTGGCGGCTGAAGGCGCCAATGTGGGCATTCTGGATGCCGACATCTACGGTCCTTCCATTCCGACCATGCTGGGCTCGGCCAGTGAGCGCCCAACTTCGCCAGACGGTCAACATATGGCACCGATTATCGCGCACGGCCTGGCAACCAACTCGATTGGTTATCTGGTGACGGACGATAACGCCATGGTGTGGCGTGGGCCGATGGCCAGCAAAGCGTTATTGCAGCTGCTGCAGGATACGCTCTGGCCGGATCTGGACTATCTGGTATTAGATATGCCGCCGGGTACGGGTGATATTCAACTGACCCTGGCGCAGAGTATTCCTGTCACTGGTGCGGTTGTCGTGACGACGCCACAGGATATCGCGCTGATGGATGCCATGAAGGGCATCGCGATGTTTGAAAAAGTCAGCGTGCCGGTACTGGGCATCGTTGAGAATATGAGCGTACACATCTGTAGCAACTGCGGACATCTGGAGCCGATCTTCGGTACGGGCGGTGCGCAGAAACTGGCGGAAAAATATCACTGTTCTCTGTTAGGTCAGCTTCCACTGCATATCTCCCTGCGTGAAGACCTTGACCGCGGTGAGCCGACGGTAGTCAGCCAGCCGGACAGCGAGTTTACTTCTCTGTACCGCGAACTGGCGGGGCAGGTTGCCGCTCAGCTCTACTGGCAGGGTGACACGATTCCCGGCGAAATTTCTTTCCGGGCGCTGTAACGCTTCCGCCAGAGAGTAATAAGCCGGGCTCTGTCCCGGCTTGATCCTGCGCCAGCATGCGATTTCCCTCGGGTGCAATACGCGGAAAGGGTGGCGTGAAGGGGGGTAACTCCCTATAATTGCCGCGTCAAAGCGCCCGTTGGCGCATTCCCCTCTCTTTTATTTATGTTAATCAGGTCGTTAATACCATGACTGATCAGTCTCACCAGTGCGTCATCATCGGGATCTCAGGAGCATCCGCTTCGGGTAAAAGTCTTATTTCCAGCACCTTGTATCGGGAATTGCGCGATCAGGTTGGTGATCAGCATATCGGGGTGATATCTGAAGACAGTTATTATAAAGATCAAAGCCACCTGACAATGGAAGAGCGGGTAAAAACTAACTACGACCACCCGAGCTCGATGGATCATAGTCTGCTGCTCAAGCATTTGCAGATGCTGAAAGCCGGTCAGGCGATCGAAGTCCCGCAGTACAGCTATGTCGAGCACACCCGTAAGCAGGAAACCGTGCATATCGAGCTGAAAAAGGTCATTATTCTGGAAGGTATCCTGCTGCTGACGGATGCGCGTCTGCGCAGTGAGATGAATTTCTCTATTTTTGTCGATACACCGCTGGATATTTGCCTGCTGCGCCGTATGCGTCGCGACGTTAATGAGCGCGGGCGTTCAATGGATTCCGTGATGGAACAGTATCAGAAGACCGTTCGCCCGATGTTCCTGCAATTTATCGAGCCCTCTAAGCAGTATGCCGACATTATTGTGCCGCGCGGCGGGAAAAACCGTATTGCGATTGATATTTTGAAAGCCAAGATAAGCCAGTTTTTTGAGTAGTCGATACCCTAAATAATCCGCGTTGCCTCACTAACGTGGAGGTCATGTGAAGCATGACGGGTAGATGAGGTTTATCTGATAGTTACCGGCGCCGAATGGAGAATAAGATGAGACTGTGTGACCGTGACATTGAAGCCTGGCTGGATGATGGCCGACTGGTGATTACACCCCGTCCGCCTACTGAGAGGATCAGTGGTGCGACCGTTGATGTTCGTTTGGGAAATCAGTTTCGCGTCTTCCGTGGACATACTGCGGCCTTCATTGACTTAAGTGGCCCAAAAGATGAAGTCAGCGCGGCGCTGGATCGCGTCATGAGTGATGAAATCAATTTGCCAGAAGGCGAGGCGTTTTTCCTGCACCCAGGAGAATTAGCGCTGGCAGTGACGTTTGAATCCGTTACGCTGCCGGACAATTTGGTTGGCTGGCTGGATGGTCGCTCCTCGCTAGCCCGTCTGGGATTGATGGTTCACGTCACCGCACACCGAATTGATCCAGGTTGGCAAGGAAGAATTGTGCTGGAGTTCTATAATTCAGGTAAGTTGCCGTTGGCGTTACGCCCCGGCATGATGATTGGCGCTCTGAGTTTTGAACCGCTTTCCGGGCCGGCTGCTCGTCCTTACAACCGCCGTCAGGATGCCAAATATAAAGATCAACAGGGTGCGGTAGCGAGCCGGATCGATAAAGACTAAGCGTCTGGCGACAGGCCTGTCAGGTAAAAAACAGGTGGCCGTGCGTTTCGCAATGAGGATGGCATGAGAAGATTTCTGACGACGCTGGCAATTCTGCTTGTGGTGCTGGTGGCAGGAATGACGGCCTTGGTCGTACTGGTTAATCCCAATGACTTCCGCGCCTACATGGTGAAGCAAGTTGAGGAACGTAGCGGCTATCGCCTTCAACTGGATGGAGATCTGCGTTGGCACGTGTGGCCGCAACTCAGCATATTATCAGGCGGGATGTCGTTGAGCGCACCGGGATCCACTGCGCCGATTGTCAGCGCCGAGAACATGCGTCTTGATGTGCAGCTGTGGCCGCTGCTGTCGCACAAGCTAGCGGTCAAGCAGGTGATGCTGAAAGGTGCCATTATTCGCCTGACGCCGGAAAGTGAAGCCAAACAGTCTAACAATGCGCCCATTGCTCCTGCGGGATCGCAGGCCCCATCTGAAGAACGGCACTGGCGGCTGGATATTGATAAGATCAAAGTCGCCGATAGCCTGTTGATTCTGCAACGCAGCAATAATGAGCAGATTAACGTGCGCGACATTAATCTTGCTATGGAGCAGAACAGCGACCGTCAGGTCAGCATCGAATTATCAAGCCGCATCAATCGCGATCAGCGTGATATTGCCTTCTCCCTTGCCGCAGATGTCGATTTGCTGCATTTCCCCCAGCAGGTCAATGCCAATATTACCAAGCTAGATTACCAGCTTCAGGGGGCAGGAATACCAGCAAACGGTATCAGTGGAACGGGCAGTGTTCAGGCAAGCTATCAACAGCAGCCTGAAAAAATCACCTTTAGCCAGCTGTCACTCAATACCAATAATAGTCAGCTGTCGGGTGCCGGTAGCGTGACGCTGGGGGATATCCCCCATTACGAATTGGATCTGTTGTCAGAGAAACTGGATTTGGATTCCCTGCTGGGGATCGCGTCGGTAAAAGAGAACAATGCCGCTGTCGTGCCGGCTAAATCATCAGCTCCTGTGATTTCAAATGAAAGTGGGTTAGCCAAGCCAGAAGACGGCTTACAGACATTCACCGCGCGCCTGTCATTACAGGCCGCGACGCTGATCTATCGTGGGCTCGATGTCCGTCAATTTACGTTACGGGCAGACAATCAACCGGGGCTGCTGGATGTGACGACCTTGAGCGGTGAACTAGGCGGTGGACATTTCTCATTGCCCGGTAAAGTTGTGACGAAGTCATCGACCAACATCATCTTACGGCCAGACCTCAAGGATGTTGAGTTATCCCAGTTGATGTCCGTATTTGCGCTGCCTGCTGAGATGGTCAGTGGGAAATTGTCGCTGGTGGGGCAGTTCAGCGGCAATAGCTTTGCGCTACCTGCGTTGCTCCAGCAGTGGCAGGGGACCGCGATGCTGCAAGGTAATAACGTTCGTCTACAGGGTTTGAATATCCAGCAAATGGTGCAGATGGCCGTCGCGCGTAGCAATGGGAATGTGCGAGGACAAGAGCGCTATGAGCGCTATACCGAACTGCAACAGCTGACCGGGAAAGTACAACTGAACGCGGGTAAGTTACGCCTTACCGATCTCAATGGCCGCTCAGAGCTGCTGTCGCTAACGGGTGCCGGCCAAGTCGATTTGCCAGCCCAGACGTGTGATGTCAACTTGAATGTCTCTATCACGCAAGGGTGGCAGGGCGATGAGCAACTGGTCAGCGTGTTGAAAAACACGGCGATCCCGTTACGCATCTATGGCGAGTGGGATAAATTGAATTACCAATTACAGGTAGATCAACTGCTGCGTAAACGCCTGCAGGACGAACTGAAGAAACGTCTGAATGACTGGGCCAGCCAAAATCAGCAAAGCCAGAAGGGTAAGGATCTGAAGCAACTCCTCGATCGCCTTTAATTTTCAGAAATGCTATGCGCTTAGCCGGTTTGCTGATTCCTGTCAGCAAACCGGCAGCTTCTCGCCAACGTTTCCCTCAGTTTGTCATCCTCCTCCAGACTGGCTATGTGCCCGGTGTCTCTTTTTTAACGCTGTAGGTTAATATTTTTCTCTTTTTTTATTTTCTAAAGCAGTAAACTTCGCTCCCTGTTTTCGGTGCGGTGCTATCCCGCTGCCGGGGAATGTCTGTCAGATAATTTATTACTCAGGTATCGAAACCCACTATGCTCGAACTTTTGATTGGTGTTGCTGTAACGATTCTGGTTGGTCGTTACATTATAAAAGGGTACTCCGCGACTGGCGTGTTGCTGGTGGGAGGTCTATTACTTTTGGCAATCAGTGCCATGCTGGGGAAAAACGTATTACCAGCCAGTGCGAAGGCGACGGGCTGGAGCGCAACGGATATTGTTGAATACGTAAAAATTTTGCTGATGAGCCGCGGTGGCGATCTCGGCATGATGATTATGGTGCTGTGTGGATTTGCGGCTTATATGACGCATATCGGTGCCAATGATGTCGTCGTGAAGCTGGTTTCCCGCCCGCTTAAAATGATTAACTCGCCTTATTTACTGATGATTGCGGCCTATTTTGTCGCCTGCCTGATGTCGTTGGCGGTGTCATCAGCCACGGGATTAGGTGTGCTGTTGATGGCAACGTTGTTCCCTGTCATGGTGAACGTTGGGATTAGTCGCGGTGCCGCTGCTGCAATCTGTGCCTCCCCCGTAGCGTTGATTCTGTCGCCGACGTCGGGCGACGTCGTACTTGCCGCACAAGCATCACAGATGAAATTAGTGGATTTTGCCTTTAAAGCCACGCTGCCTATTTCCATCATGGCGATCGTGTGTATGGCCGTCGCGCATTTCTTCTGGCAGCGCTATCTGGATAACAAAGCGAATGTCAGCCATGAGATTCTAGACGTCAGCGAGATCACGACGGATGCCCCGCGTTTTTACGCCATTCTGCCGTTTACGCCGATCATGGGTGTACTGGTGTTTGATGGCAAATGGGGGCCGGAACTCCACATTATCACTGTACTGGTTATCTGTATGGTGCTGGCCGCGGTACTGGAATTTGCCCGTTCGTTCAGTGCGCAAAAAGTGTTTGACGGGCTGGATGTGGCTTACCGTGGGATGGCCGATGCCTTCTCTAGCGTTGTCATCCTGTTAGTTGCAGCCGGTGTCTTTGCCCAGGGTCTTGGCACTATTGGTTTTATCAGCGGCCTGATTGGATTGGCACAGTCATTCGGCAGCGGTGGGTTGGTGATTATGCTGGTACTGGTCGCGATCACGATGTTGTCTGCGATGACAACGGGCTCGGGCAATGCGCCGTTCTATGCGTTTGTTGAGCTGATTCCAAAACTGGCGTCACAAATGGGTATTAACCCTGCCTATCTGGCGATTCCAATGCTTCAGGCTTCCAACTTGGGCCGTACCATTTCTCCAGTATCCGGCGTAGTCGTTGCGGTCGCCGGGATGGCGAAAATATCGCCATTCGAGGTGGTTAAGCGCACATCGGTTCCGGTTTTGGTTGGGCTGATTGTGGTGGTGGTTGCCACAGAAATTATGGTGCCTGCCTGATAGACCATAGAAAACAGCCCCGTACCGAACGGAAAGGGGCTGTAGAGATAAATGCGGTGTTGAGCATAGCGACAGCGCCGCTATCACACTTCAAAATCAGTCTGTGGCTCGTCGTTCGGTGTGATTCGGACATCTACGATACGGTGGCTTTCCACCGCCAGAATAGTGAACTGATAGCTATCGATTGATAGTGTATCGCCCACCTGCGGAACCCGCTGCGCGTGCTCCATCAACAGCCCCGCCAGCGTGTAGTATTCGCGCTTTTCATCCAGCGTCAGCGGAACATACATCGTTAAGTCTTCCAGTGGAATATAGCCATTTACGGTCCAACTGCCGTCGTCATTCTGCTGAATGCTGTGGCGCGCATCGCGATCTTCCCCTTCGCGCGGCAGGTTGCCGGCAATGGTTTCCATCACGTCGCTTAATGTGACTATCCCTTCCATCGAACCAAATTCATCAACGACAAACGCAAAGTGCGTTCGCGCTTCTCTAAACTGTTCCAAAGCCTGTAAAAGTGAAAGCTGTTCGGGAAAGACCAGCGGCTGACGAATGAGAATACGTGGATTGAACGGCTCGCGGTTTAGCTGCTGCTGGAGTAAATCGGCAACATGTACGATACCCAACGGTTCGTCGGAGGTATTGCTGTCGGTTACCACCAATCGGGAATGCTGGTTGGTCGTTAACAGTTTAGCGAGCGCATCCTGTGTAATATCCAGCTCGACCGAGTCGATGTCATGCCGCGACGTCATAATGCTGCTGATGGTTCGCTGTGCCAGCCCCAATACCCGCTTTATCATCCGGCGTTCCTGAATATTGAAGACTTCCTGACCTGCCCGGGTGTTGTCGGCAATCATCGATGAGGTTTGATTGTCCAGTTCTGCTTCTTCATGGTTACCGCGCAAGATACGCAAAACCACTTCCGCGGTGCGCTGGCGTAGTGGAACCGATGAGGAGAGAAAGCGGCGACGGTTGAACAGGGAGACCTGATTCAACATCTCAATCATCACCGAGAAACCTATCGCGGCGTAGAGATAACCTTTAGGGATGTGATAACCAAAGGCGTCTGCGACCAGACTGAAACCAATCATCAGCAGGAAGCTGAGACACAGGATAACGATAGTCGGGTGTTCAGCGACAAAGCGGGTCAGCGGTTTGCTGGCCAGCAGCATGAGGAAAATAGCGATGGTCACGGCGGACATCATGACCAGCAGATGATCGGTCATGCCGACGGCGGTAATCACGGAGTCCAGCGAGAATATGGCGTCCAGTACCACGATCTGTGCCACTACCGGCCAGAAACGTGCACCTTTACGCTGGGCTTGCTGCTCCTCATCTTTTCCTTCGAGACGTTCGTTGAGTTCCATGGTGGCTTTAAAGAGTAGAAACAGCCCTCCAACCAGCATGATGACATCGCGAGCGCTGAATGTGTGCCCAAGGAACGTGAAGAGGGGGGTAGTCAAAGACACCAGCCATGAAATGGACGCCAGCAGACCCAGGCGCATAATCAGGGCAAGTAAGAGACCGACGACTCTGGCTTTATCGCGTTGTTCTTTTGGTAGTTTCTCAGCCAGAATGGCAATGAAGATAAGATTATCAATGCCCAGAACCAGTTCCAGGACAACCAGCGTGGCCAACCCGGCCCATATCGTTGGATCAGCGATCCACTCCATATCTCTTTTTTCACCTTTAAATGAACATAACCTCGATAGCGTATCAGGGCAGGCACAGATGAACCAGAATTTGCAGGGATATTCTTTATGAGAAGCACAATCTATAAGCAAATTCTGAGCCGATAGATGCCCTGATATGGATTGTCATTTTTTTGACATGGACCAGTGTGTAGCTTGTTGGTGAGGTCGGTTGAAAAAACGACAATAAGCAAAATTTTAGGAATGATGCATAAGGTATTGCACGTTAGTATTTGATAGTACGAGCATACAACGCATAGAATAGCGTGCCGATTTAACAAGATTTTTACGACAGGGATGCGCGTAGTCTTATTCTGAAAAGCTCCTTTTAGGCCATCTTACCCTTGTGCTCTTTACGTCATCGTCAATACTATGGGGTGAAATTTGGCTTTGTCGATTTAGCTATATTTTTATAAATAAATATATGGATTAGTCATATTTTGTTAGCTGTGTCCGTTGGCTAGCAAGGAAATGGAGTCTTTACACACAAACAGATGGTATGCGGATCCAGGGTGTAGCCACAGGATGGTGTTCCGTACGTTGTTTGACAGCGCATTGGTTGCTATAAGCCAAGGGCGGTAGCGTGTCTGATGCAAAACATTCACATAACGGGTTGATGATGGTGCAAAAATGCAAGAATTCATGGTGGTTTTCCTGAGTGCGTTTATTGCGTTGTTTCTGGCAAGAAAAGTAGCAATAACAGTCGGGCTGGTGGATAAACCTAATGAGCGCAAGAGACACCGTGGTCATATTCCACTTGTTGGCGGTGTTTCTATCTATATGGCCCTCTGGGTTATGTATACTTTTGATCCTACATGGCTCCCCGACTTCTCTCTTTACATGGTGTGTGCAACAGCATTATTAGTGGTAGGTGTTTTGGATGATCGTTTTGATCTTCCCGTTCTCCCTCGCGTTGGCCTACAAGCACTTGTCGCAGGTTTGATGATGTATTCTGGTTTATACCTTATCAGCCTGGGTAATGTGTTGTTCGGCTATGAGCTGTTTTTGGGAATCTTTGGTTACACCGTTACTCTATTTGCGGTATGGGGAGCGATTAATGCTTTCAACATGGTTGATGGCATTGATGGCTTACTCGGTGCGCTTTCTTGCGTTACGTTTGGTGCGCTAGCTGTCGTCTTTTATATTGGTGGACGCCACGAGTTAGCTCAGTGGAGTCTATGCCTGCTAGCGGCAACACTGCCTTATATCCTATTGAATCTTGGTGTTCCCTGGGGACTAAAATTTAAAGTATTTATGGGGGATGCCGGAAGTACGCTCGTCGGCTTTACTGTTATCTGGTTGTTAGTACTGGCAACGCAGGGTAAAGAGGCAATAATCCATCCCGTAACGGCATTGTGGCTGATCGCTGTTCCCTTAATGGATATGGTGACGATCATGGTGCGTCGTATTCGCAGAGGGGATAGCCCTTTTAAACCCGATCGTGAGCATTTGCATCATATTTTGATGCGTGCAGGGTTGAGTTCTCGACAATCTTTGCTAGCAATTGTTTTGGCGGCTTTGTTTCTTGCCGCAGTGGGGATTATTGGCGAGCTTAGCGGTGTGACGGAATCTATTATGCTGAGCGCATTTCTGGTGATTTTTGTTGGCTATTTTTGGTCAATTACCCGAATATGGCGTCTACTGACGTGGTTTCGACGCAGTACTCAACACGTTGCTGTTGCGGAGAAAATGGAGCAACGGCGCTAATACAATGAATTAGCTGTTTTTTACGTCCCACTCTGCGGGTTTATTCGAATAAAGGTCCTCTATAATAACGAGTTATTTTGTAGGGATTTGCGCGACATTTAATCATAAGCGATGGCATAAACAGGATGATAAAGCACAAGTTAAAATTGATACCCGCTGTGGTGTCCATAGCCCTGCTTAGCGGCTGCACTCTAATTCCCGGTAGCCATTTATCCACTGGTGGTAAAGAGACTATCGAGCAACAAGACGCTGATTTTAATATTGATAAGTTGGTCAATGTTTACCCGATGACACCTTATTTAATTGAAAAAATGCGACCTAAACCGTTGATTGCGCAAAACAATCCCGCACTGGAACGTGAATTAGAAGGTTATGAATATCGCATTGGTATTGGCGATGTCATCATGGTTACGGTATGGGATCACCCTGAGTTAACCACGCCAGCAGGAACCTATCGTACTGCTGCGGATACAGGGAACTGGGTGCATTCTGATGGCACTATCTTCTATCCTTATATCGGAAAGGTGAAAGTCGCTGGTAAAACAGTGAGCGAAGTGCGTGACGAAATTATGGGGCGTTTAGCAACGTATATCGAGTCCCCTCAGGTTGATGTCAGTATTGCTGCTTTCCGTTCGCAGAAGGCCTATGTTTCCGGTGAGGTCAGTAAGTCAGGCCAGCAACCGATTAGCAATGTGCCACTTACCGTCCTTGATGCGATAAACGCCGCTGGCGGGTTAACCGAAAATGCGGATTGGCGAAATATTGTTCTTACTCATAATGGCCAAGAGCAGCGAATTTCTCTTCAGGCACTGATGCAAAACGGTGACCTTTCACAAAACCACCTCCTCTATCCTGGCGATATCCTCTATGTTCCCCGCAATGATGACCTGAAAGTGTTCGTCATGGGCGAAGTTAAAAAGCAAAGTACGCTCAAAATGGACCGCAGCGGTATGACGCTGACCGAAGCATTGGGCAATGCAGAAGGCATGGATCAAACGCTTGCTGATGCAACGGGGGTATTTGTTATTCGTCCACTACGAGGTACGCAAGGACCAAAAATGGCGAATATCTACCAGCTCAATGCAGCAGATGCCACAGCCATGGTTATGGGAACGGAGTTCCAGCTTCAACCTTACGACATTGTATATGTCACAAGCGCACCGCTAGT
Source organism: Pectobacterium jejuense (assembly GCF_026800125.1). Taxonomy (NCBI): domain Bacteria; kingdom Pseudomonadati; phylum Pseudomonadota; class Gammaproteobacteria; order Enterobacterales; family Pectobacteriaceae; genus Pectobacterium; species Pectobacterium jejuense. The sequence continues at coordinate 235,526 of NZ_JAPQKX010000007.1, forward strand.
TCGTTGGAATCGCCTGATCTCCCAATTGGTTCCGACTATTTCCGCATTCAATGAATTGACGGAAGGTGGGTTGCGTGTTCGAACTTGGCCATAGAGATAATTATGTTTGATTCAATATTGGTTGTCTGTGTAGGCAATATTTGCCGCTCCCCTACAGGGGAGCGGTTATTAAAGCAGGCTCTGCCTGATAAAAAAATCGTTTCTGCCGGACTAGGTGCATTAGTTGGGAAGCCTGCTGATGCGACAGCGACTGAAGTAGCAAACCAACATAACCTTTCTCTCGAAGGGCATCAGGCGCAGCAATTAACGTCGACTTTGTGCCGTCAGTTTGATCTTATTCTCGTGATGGAAAAAGAACATATTGATGGCGTATGCCGCATTGCCCCTGAAGTACGTGGTAAGACAATGTTATTTGGGCGCTGGTCGGAACAGCAGGAAATTGCTGATCCTTATCGCAAAAGTCGCGAAGCCTTTGAGTTTGTCTATTTGCAACTTGAGAAATCTGCTCAGAAATGGGCACAAGCATTAAGCCGTTAACAAGTCAGGGAAACCCATGGCAGAGAAAATTTCAGTAAAAACAGCCGAAACGAATTCGGATGAGATTGATTTAGGTCGTTTGTTGGGAACACTGCTGGATAATCGCTGGTTAATTGTTGGTGTAACGGCAGTTTTCACTATTATCGGTATTCTTTATGCCACGTTTGCGACGCCGATTTATAAAGCAGATGCGCTAGTTCAGGTAGAACAAAGTTCAGGTAATGCGCTATTGAAAGATATTTCTAGCTCTTTGCCTGATTCAAAACCTGAATCAGCTGCCGAAATCGAAATTATAAAATCACGGATGGTCGTTGGTAAAACAGTCGATGACTTGTCGCTGAGTATTGTTGTACAACAAAAATATTTTCCTGTTTTTGGTAAAGGTTTCGCCCGTTTGATGGGAGAAAAACCTGGACGAATTGCTGTTTCTAAGCTGGAAGTGCCAAAATCGTGGCAAGATGAGGCAATTGAGTTACGTGTTATTGATGCACAGACGTATGAAATTGAAGCTGGCGATGTAGTAAAATTCGAAGGTAAAGTTGGGCAAATAGCGAAGCACGATAATATCTCTTTATTGGTCAGTGATATTCAAGCAGAGGCGGGCACGGTTTTTCGCCTTCAAAAATTAAATTCACTTACCGCAATTAATAATGTGCTAAGTACGTTCGTCGTTGCTGACAAAGGCAAAGATACAGGTGTATTAGCTCTTAGTTTTGAAGGAGAAGATCCCGAGCTAACCAATAAAATATTAAATAGCATTAGTAATAACTATTTACAGCAAAACGTCGAGAGAAAATCAGAAGAAGCAGGAAAGAGCCTTGAGTTTCTTAAAGCGCAACTTCCTAATGTACGTACAACGCTTGATGATGCTGATAATAAATTAAACAGTTATCGTCAGAAAAACGAATCTGTTGATTTATCGCTAGAAGCAAAAGCCGTCCTGGATACGATGGTTGCGATTGAAACACAGCTAAACGAGCTAACGTTTAAAGAAGCTGAAGTATCAAAGCTCTATACTAAACAGCATCCAACTTATCGCTCATTGATGGAAAAACGGAAAACGCTGGAAGATGAGCGTGAAAAGATCAATAAGCGTGTCGCTGCTATGCCAAAAACCCAGCAGGAAATATTACGCTTAATGCGAGATGTTAATGTTGGACAAGAAGTATACATGCAATTGCTGAATAAACAGCAGGAACTTAGTATCAACAAAGCCAGTACGGTGGGTAATGTTCGTATAATTGATCCCTCTGCTATTCAGTTAAGCCCAGTAAAACCGAAGAAAGCTCTGATTGTATTACTCGCAATGTTGTTGGGTGGTATGGCATCGACAGCTTTTGTCGTGCTCAGAACGATATTGCATAAAGGGATTGAAAGTCCTGAACAGCTTGAGGAAATGGGTATAAATGTGTACGCCAGTGTACCTTTGTCTGAATGGCAGCAGAAGAAAGACAGGGTATTATTAACACGCTCGAATAAAAGCAACACGCGCTCTACTGAATTACTGGCGATTGGAAACCCTACCGACCTTGCTATTGAGGCAATTAGAAGTCTCCGTACCAGCCTGCATTTTGCCATGATGGAGGCAAAAAATAATGTGCTGATGATTTCTGGTGCTAGCCCAGCAATTGGTAAAACGTTTATCAGTGCAAACCTTGGTGCTGTTATTTCTCAATCTGGCCAACGTGTTCTTATTGTTGACTGTGATATGCGCAAAGGGTATGCCCATGAGCTGATGGGAACGCAGAGCGTTGATGGTTTGTCGGACATTTTATCTGGGCAGGTAGACGTAGAGAAAAGCATTCGAAAAACAGCTGTGGATAATATGGACTTTATTCCTCGCGGACAAATTCCACCTAATCCGTCTGAACTCTTAATGCATAGTCGATTTTCGCAATTTATCACATGGGCTGCGGAGCATTACGACATTGTATTATTGGATACACCGCCAATACTGGCTGTAACGGATGCCGCTATTATTAGCCGTCATGCAGGAACGTCCCTCTTAGTTGCTCGTTTTGAAGTGAATACACTCAAAGAAATTGAAGTAAGTATTCGTCGCTTTGAGCAGAATGGCGCGGAGATAAAAGGTGTTATTCTGAATGCTATTGTGAAACGTGCTGCAAGCTATTACGGCTATGGAAATTATCACTATTATACGTATGACTATAAGTCAGAAAAAAATAGTTAATATTTCTCGCTGAATTGAATTTTTGTGACAACCGGATGTTCGCATCCGGTCTTTCCTATGCCTCGCTTATAAATCATCTGTCATAAATTTTATATCCAAAAAATTGATTTTCTACTGGAGTTAACCGTGAAAGGTATAATCCTTGCTGGTGGTTCAGGAACGCGCCTTTATCCTATTACACTGGGCGTTTCCAAACAGCTACTGCCTATTTACGATAAGCCGATGATCTATTATCCGCTATCCGTCCTCATGCTGGCTGGAATACAGGATATTCTAATCATTACCACGCCGGAAGATCTGAATGCATTTCAACGGTTGCTGGGCACGGGTGATGCTTTTGGTGTGCGACTTTCTTATGCTGTCCAACCTAAACCAGAAGGGTTGGCACAGGCATTTATTATTGGTGAAGAATTCCTGGCTGGTGATAGTTGCAGCTTGGTATTAGGCGATAATATATTCTTCGGGCAAGGATTTAGCCCCGTGTTAAAACGCGCTGCCGCTAAGAAAACGGGCGCGACAGTATTTGGCTATCAGGTTATGGATCCAGAACGATTTGGCGTCGTTGAATTTGATGAGAATAAGATGGTTCTGTCCATTGAGGAAAAACCTAAAAAAGCCAAATCGAATTGGGCTGTGACAGGATTGTATTTCTATGATGAGCAGGTTGTCGAATTAGCCAAACAGGTAAAACCTTCGGAAAGAGGTGAGTTGGAGATTACGACGCTTAATGAAATGTATCTGGATCGCGGGCAACTGGAAGTGGAGTTCTTAGGACGTGGTTTTGCCTGGTTAGATACAGGCACGCATGATAGCTTAATCGAAGCCTCTACTTTTGTTGAAACGGTAGAGAAAAGACAAGGAATGAAGATCGCGTGTTTGGAAGAGATTGCCTGGCGTAACGGATGGCTAACTAATTTACAGTTACTGGACTCCGCAAATAGGCTGATTAAAAATCAGTATGGTCAGTATCTAGAGAGACTCGTCAAGGATTCCCGAGGTTAATTTAATGCAAATAAGACTGATACAATTACAAACACATGGCGATGATCGCGGTGCATTAGTTGCACTCGAGCAAGATAAAAATATCCCGTTTGAAATAAAACGCGTTTATTATTTATTCAAAACGAAAGAAGGGGTCCGCAGAGGGTTCCATGCTCATAAGGCATTAAAGCAAGTCGCTATTGCTGTACGAGGCTCTTGTCGTTTTTTACTCGATGATGGTGCTGAAAAGGTCGATATATTATTAGATAACCCTGCTCAGGGACTCCTTATTGATTCATACATTTGGCGAGAGATGTATGATTTTTCTGATGACTGCGTCTTAATGGTATTGGCAGATCAGCCCTATGATGAATCTGATTATATTAGAAATTATGATGAGTTTTTGTCAGGGGTATAAAAATGAATGTTGTTGTTGCGGGTAAAAATAATATTGCAGTTAATTTTGTCGAATGGTTAATAGAAAATCACCCTGAAATAAAAATATTTGGTGTTATTAACAGCACTGATAATGGATGCGATACATTTCAGCGGTCATACAAAAAATATTGTCATTCTAATGGAATACCAACTTTATCGTTAGAGGATGCATATCTCGTTGAAGGGATATTTATCTCTTTAGAATTTGACAAAATTATTGACACGATAAAATTTAAGAAAAGCAATTGTTTCAATATCCATTTTTCAAATCTCCCTAAGTATAAAGGAATGTATACGTCAGCGTGGCCTATTATTAACGCAGAAGAAAAGACAGGCGTTACATTTCATGAGATCGATAATGGAATCGACACTGGAGATATTATTTCTCAGGAAGAGTTCCTACTTGATGAGGACGAAACAGCAGGATCTTTATATTTAAAGTATATCCATTATGGAACTAAATTGGTAAAAGATACGTTTCCCAAGTTGTTAGAAGGGAAATACGAAAGAAAAAAACAGAGTCATATGAATTCAAGTTACTACTCGAAAAAAAGCATTGACTATAAAAATATTAAAATAGAGTTAAATAGAACTGCATTTCAAATAAAAAAACAAATTAATGCTTTCACTTTTCGCTACTATCAACTCCCTCAAATTTTGGGATGTGATATTTTTGGTGCGAAAATATTAGATGATAAATCTTTATTGAAAGCCGGGTCGGTAATTGAGGAAAGTGATAATTATATTATTCTATCTTCAATTGACTATAATATTATGTTGTACAAAGATAATTTCTCAAAGTTATTAGAGTTGAGCAAGGGCGCGACGTTTGAAGATCTCATTTTAGAAGCACCTTTTCATAATGCCTTGTTTGAGAAAAACCAAAAAGGATGGAGTCCTATAATTGTTGCTGCCTATCATGGGAATATCGAACTTATAAAAAAATTGGTGGGGATTGGGGCTAATATCAATGACACTAATTACAATGGCACGACTGTAGCAATGTACTTGAAAGACCACATTATAAAGAGCAAGAATTATCATCTAATGGAAGAGTTAATAAACTTAGGTGCTGACTTGAACATCAAAGATTATAATGGGTTAAATGTTTTTGATTATCTTGAATTATCTAAAATAGATGAAGCTGAACAGAAAATTTTTAAGGAACTAAAATGATAAATTTTTTAGATTTAAAAAAAATCAATAATGAATATAAAAAAGATTTGTTAGCAGCTTTTGAAAAAGTAGTTGATTCAGGGTGGTATATTCAAGGCTCCGAACTTGCTTCCTTTGAAAAGGAATTTTCAAGTTATTGTGGCGTAAAGCACGCAATAGGTGTGGCAAATGGGTTAGATGCACTTATTTTAACTTTCCGAGCATGGATAGAGCTTGGGAAGCTAAAAGAAGGGGATGAAGTTATTGTCCAGGCGAATACCTATATAGCTTCAGTTTTAGCGATTACTGAAAATAAATTGGTGCCCGTACTGGTAGAACCAGATCCAGACACTTATAACTTATCTTCTGAAAAAGTAAGAGCAGCGATAACAGATAAAACAAAAGCAATTTTACCTGTTCATCTTTACGGAAAAGTAAGTCCGATGGATGATATCTTAGAAATGGCTAAAGAGTATGGCCTCTTGGTATTGGAAGATTGTGCCCAGGCTCACGGTGCTATTTTTAATGGCAAAAAAGTTGGTGGCTGGGGGGATGCAGCCGGTTTTAGTTTTTACCCAGGCAAGAATCTTGGTGCACTTGGTGATGCTGGAGCGATAACAACAAACGATGATAAATTAGCTGAAACGTTAATGGCGTTACGCAACTATGGATCACATAAAAAATACGAGAACCTCTATCAAGGTGTTAATAGCCGTCTCGATGAACTTCAGGCAGCCTTTCTTTCCGTGAAGCTAAAATCGCTAGATGAAAGTAATAGAAGAAGACAAGAAATTGCAAGTCTGTACTGCTCCGGAATAAAAAACGAGCTCATTAAATTACCTGTATATCCTGAAAAATTTGAAGAACATGTTTGGCACCTATTTGTTGTAGAGTGTGATAATCGGAGTAAATTTCAGGCTTATCTCACGGAACGCGGTGTACAAACTTTAATTCATTACCCTACACCGCCACACCTCCAAGAGGCTTACAGTAATTTAGGTTTTTCTGAAGGTGATTTTCCAATTACAGAGCGCATACATAAACAAGTACTCAGCCTGCCGATGGGACCAATTCTGACGGATTCGGACATACAGGAAGTTATTACCATCATTAATGAGTACCGAGGATGAAAAAACTACTCTCTGTGACTTTTTTCAGTGGGTTACTAACGCTGGCAAGAATGGGAAGTGGTTTTATTATTGCTAAAGTTGTTGCCATTTATACTGGACCTGCGGGAATGGCAATGCTCGGCCAGATTCAAAGTATGGTTGTTAGCTTGAATGGTATTGTTAATGCGCCAGTAGGTAGTGGGTTAGTTCGTTACACTGCTGAATATGAAAAACAGGGAATAGGCGCTTGTTCACCATGGTGGAAAGCGAGTGCTTGGTGGTTGGTGGTTATTTTATGCATTGTAATGCCAAGTGGATTTCTGTTTGCCAGACCGCTTGCACAGTGGTTATTTCGTGATCCAGATTATGCTTGGATAATCTGGGCGGCATCAGCAATGTTACCGTTGGCTGCTATAGGGACATTAGTTAACTCAGTAGTCAATGGTTACCAGCAATATCGTCTTTATATAACGCTTGGTGCGATCTCAACAGCGGTATCATGCATATTGATGATCACGCTGGTTATGACCTTTGGGATAACTGGGGCATTGTTAGCCGCCGCTATACAAACGGGATTGATTGGGATTGTTCTTTTGTTCGGGGTATTACGCCAACCGTGGGTAGCATTACGTTTTTGGTGGGGAAGTCAGGGTGTTGATAAGGAACATAAAAAGAGAATAGGTGGGTATATTTTAATGGCCATTACCTCTTCTCTAACAATACCTATATCGTTGATTGCAGTGCGTAATATCTTGGTGTCGAATGTCGGTTGGGAAAGTGCAGGACAATGGCAAGCTGTATGGAAGATTTCAGAAGTTTATCTCGGTGTAATAACAATCGCATTGAGTACGTACTTTTTGCCTAAACTGTCGACATTGAAAGATGTAAAAGAGATAAAAAAAGAAATTAACCAAACGTTGCTCATCGTTGTCCCAGTTGTTTCATTGATGGCCATTTGTGTTTATTTTCTGAGAGATGTCGCTATATCTTTGCTATTTACTGAGCAATTTAGAGAAGCTAGGGATTTGTTCGCAATCCAATTGATTGGTGATGTTATAAAAATCGTCAGTTGGCTTTATGCATACCCGATGATTTCTAGAGGTGCGACAAAATGGTTTGTTTTTACAGAAATATTTTTTAGTGGGCTATTTGTCGTTTTGTCATACTTCTTGATTGATGCTTATGGTACGCAAGGCGCGAATTTGGCTTACTTAATTAACTACTTATTATACATGATCTTTGTAAGCCTTAATCTAAACAGAGTTTGTCGTCATCGTGTTTAAATATAGTATTTTGGCAATTATTGGTGGTTGAAGGTAGATAAGGTTATTATGTCAATAAATAATTTAGTTAGTGTTATTATTCCTGTATATAATCATGAAAACTATGTGGTGGACTCTATAACTAGTGTTTTAAACCAAAGTTACTCACCTGTTGAGATAGTGGTTTTAAACGATGGTTCGACCGATAATTCTCATGAGAAAATTTCTGAATTAAAAAAACATCATGATTTTATTTATATAAACAAAGCCAATGAAGGGTTATCTAAAACCCTAAAGAGAGGCCTTGAACTATGCACTGGAGACTACTTTGCTATTCTGGCCTCAGATGACATGTGGCTGGAAAAAAAACTTGAAGAACAAATCAAGTACATGAACGCCCATGATTCCTGTGTTGCATGCTGTGCTCAGGTGAATGTGATTGATGAGTTTAACAATGTTACACCAGGAGAAGTCAGAGAGGAGGTCGAAGTTTTTGATTTCGAAAGAATTATGACCGAAGGATATAATATACCTCCTGCGACAATACTGATTCGTCGAGATAAATTAACTGAAGCGAATTTCAGGGAGGATTTAAAAGTTGAGGACTTATTTTTATGGCTCAGTGTAACAGTCAGTGGCGGTACTTTGGATGTTTTGCCTCAAAATTTAGCCAACTATCGTATTCATAGCCATAATACGACAGGGAATCTTGCCCTTATAGCTGAATATCATCACAAGACAATAGATCTTTTTAAGAATAAAAAAATATACAAACGATCGAAAATAGAATGGAGTAAATTCTCTTTTAGACAATTAACTAGAAAGTATAAGGCATACTCATTGAATTTTATTTTTCCTGATATCCGGTTTTTTTTAAGCAGTAGTTTTTTGATCGGTTTTATTAAACTGATTTTTGTCTGGAAAAAATAAAATGACTGATTTGCGTTTATTAAGTAATAAGATAACGGGTCCGTTCGGAAAAGGATTTTACAAATTCATTTTTTTGTTTTCTTTTCTTTATTTTATAATTATCCCCTTTGTGTTTTCAGAGTTTGACATATATTCTATCTTTGCTTTTGTAATATCACTCACAGGTGCATTATCTTTCTTTTTATCCTACTCTCATAATAGGAAGATTCTTTGGTTTGAAAGAGAACTGCTATCTCGGAAAGAGTTTATATTAAATGTATTTATACTTATTACATTTATATTGATTGTATCTAGTTTACTAGGCACTTTCTTCCTGAAAGACAATTTGGTTGGGGATGATATTGATTACACTAGCTCATTCTCGGATAATAACCCTTATTTAACTATTCTCTATATATTAAAAACTACTTTTATTACGCTTTTTTTATTCTTCTATATAAAAGGACGTAGAGTAAGATATTGGTTATGCTTTTCATTGTCTTTACTTAGTGTGCTTGATTCCCCGACCAGGATGTTGATCATCCAACAAATTATAATTTGGGGGTTTTATGGGCACTACTTTAAAATGTTTACTGTGAAGTTCTATCATTATTTACTAATCGCGATTTGTGCACCTTTCGTAATGCTTGTTCTACTTTTGAAGCGCGGAAGGGGAGAGAATAATGATGTGATGTTTATTGTTGAAAGATTACTAGATTCTGATTTTCATGACATAAAGAATTTAATTGTAACTGCACTCGAATCTTTTAACTCATTTGAGATGTATATTAATATAATAAAAGACTCATTTATAAAAATTGAAAGTGGGGTTCTACGAACACCTTTTATGTTTGTGCCACGCAGTATATGGCCAGATAAACCCGAAAGTATATCTAGAGCGATTTCATTTGCTTATAACCCATCTCAGTATAATTCAGGCGGTGGGACAGTCGCTACACTATTCGGCGATATGTATATCAATGGTGGTTTTATTGCTGTTATTATTCTTTGCGGTTTCTTAGGTTTTTTTGCAAGGCTAATATACAACTCGACCTGTTATACAAAGGAATCTTATTATTCAGAGTGCTTTAAAGTAGCTCTTTATTCATTTTTCACATATTACACTTTACACTTTTACCGCGGGTTCTTTAGCGAAATGTTATGGCAGTTATTGTTAGTTATAGCGTTTCTCTTTTTTCTGCGAGTATTGTTTTTTAAACGGAGTTAATTGTCCTTTATTAAATATTTCTGTTTTTGGTATAAGATTTTTAAATTAATCTAAAAAGGAGCGGTATGTTTAGGTTCTTTGTTAGGATGTTGCATAGCATCCTCCCGACATCTCGTTTTTTCTCTTTAAGGCGATTTCTCCTCAAACTTGTTAAAGTTCATGTTGGTGATAACGTGTGTTATTGCGGTGGGGGGGGGATTTACGGTAATGGAGAGGTGTTTTTAGGGAACGATGTTTGGCTAAGCCCTAATGTCAGAATATATTCTAATGTACTGGCTACTGTGACTGTAAAGAGCAACTGCGATATCGGCCATGAAGTTAGTTTTATTACTGGCTCACATGAAATTGGTGGTAGTGAAAGAAGGGCTGGTAAAGGTATCGCGGCCTCAATTACTGTGGAAGAGGGATGTTGGATTGGTGCACGAGCAATCATATTGGGTGGTGTTACAATAGGAAAAGGCGCTATTGTTGCTGCTGGATCTGTAGTCGCTGATGATGTTCCTCCAAATTCTTTAGTTGCTGGTGTGCCCGCTAAGGTTAAACGTATTTTGCCATGAAGAAAATTACTATCATTTGTAATGCTATTGATGATGTGGTTAGAAATGAAAGAAATATAACGACAGATAGCCCGGCAGCATCCAGAAAGGTATTTATGCTTGCTGATGCGTTAGCTGATACTCATGTACATGTTGACATTATTAGCATGGGACGAGGAAGGGCAGATGGGCGTTTTAAATTTTATAATCTTAAAAAAATAAAAAATGGTAATGTAAATATTACCTATCTACCTTTTACCCATATTCGTTTCTTTTCCGAGTTACTAACTTTCCTTTATTTAGCTATTATTACTGCCTGTTCTATCGCTAAAGGTGGATACTCGGATAAAGCGGTCATTTTCTATAATCGTTTACCTGCTTATATTTTAAGTCTCTTTGTTTCAGTAATCTTTAGAGTAAAAAGAATCATAGATATTGAAGATGGAGAGGTTGTTGCTAATGAAGATAAATCATTAAAGAATAAAGTTAAGTCTATAGTCCCTTGGATCTACGACACTTTTTGCAAAGATGGCGCAATGTTGGCTTGCTCTGCATTATCTTCGATGACCAAAATAGAACATACGACTTGTTATTATGGCACCGTTAGCCCTGTATTAAGAGAAAATACCGCATTTGATGGGAATCAGGTATCTATTTTATTATCCGGCTCCTTATCTGAAGACACGGGTGCAGAACGATTATCCAACGCTATCCGCTTGATGCGTGCCGATTCAGATAATCTACGCTGGCGTAACATTCAGTTTGAGATCTCTGGGCAAGGTCCATCTTTACAGAGTTTCAAAGATTTGATGAACGACGGGGGGGTTCCCACTGTCCGTGTCCATGGAAGACTGAGTAACTCTGACTATCATGAGCTGTTGGTAAATTGCGATATCGGACTTGCATTGAAGCCAATAAGTGGAGCCCTTGCTAATACAACGTTTCCATCTAAAGTTGTCGAGTATGCAAATGCTGGCTTATTGGTCATATCAACGAATATCAGTGATGTTCGTCAAGTATTGGGTGATGATGGTGCTATTTTTTTGAGTACAGATTCAGAAGACGAAATTATAAATGCTTTTGATAACGTGATACATGATATGGCTTGGTCTGGAAAAACTGCTGAGAAAGGGAAAAGTAATGTTCTTAATTTGCTGGCACCTGAATGTGCAAGTAATAAACTGATGGCTTTTATTTTTCGTAATTCTTGACTATCTCATGCCAGGTGTTTTTATGTATGACATAATATTTGTTACTCATCTTCCTGCTTTTTATAAAATAAACCTTTATAACGAGATCGCAAAAAACAAAAAGATTCTTGTTTTATTTATTTCTAGCGGTTCTGAAATAAGAAATGACGATTTTATTAAAGGTACAATGAATTTCGAATATCAATTCATTAATCAAGGCGGTTTCGAATTAAGACGGAAATATTCCTCTTTGCTTCAGTTATTGAAATTACTGCGATCGGTCCAGTATAAAAAAATTGTCATAGGCGGCTGGGATCTCATTGAGTTTTGGGGGATCGCCTTCACTAGTCCACGCAAGAAAAACGCCGTTGTGATCGAATCTACTCGTTATGAGAGTCAGGTTTCTGGATTAAAAGGTAAAATTAAAAAGCTGTTTCTAAGTCGAATCTCAACGGCTTTTTGTAGTGGGGCGCCCCATAGAGAACTTATTGAGTCGCTGTCTTTTCCTGGTGAGATTATAACGACCTATGGCGTGGGGCTGAACAATCACGCTATGGATAGTCATGTTAAACATGATAAGCATACCTACCGTGGCCGATTTTTGTATGTTGGTCGATTATCTGAAGAAAAAGGTTTAGATTTTCTTTTGGATTTTTTCTGCAAGCGCCCGGAGTTGTCATTGACCATTGTTGGCGATGGCCCACAGCGAGAAAGTTTAGAACGCAAGGCTGGTGAGAATATTCAGTTCAAAGGATATGTTAATAATTCTGAACTAAATTCTATTTTTGTGGAGCACGATGTTTTTATTTTCCCTTCAACATCTGAACCATGGGGACTGGTTGCTGAGGAAGCGCTGGTATATGGTTTACCTGTCATTTGTTCAGATAAAGTGGGATGTGGGCAGGATCTCGTCGAAGCCTATAAAGCAGGAATAGTTTTCAGCGCTAATAATACAGCCTCACTAAGCAATGCTATATCGGAAATGAGTGAGCGATATGATGTTTTTTGTTCAAATACTTCAATGATAAATTTTAGTGAAATTAATAAAAAACAAATAGAGTCATATTACTAATGATTAAAGTAAAACTGATTTCCTTCTCCTTATCTAAGGGGGGGGCTGCAATTGCAGCGAAAAAATTTGGTCATTTACTTTTAGAAAATGGAGTCGGGGTTGATTTTATCAATCAGGATAACTCTGGGAGATGGTCTTTTTTTAAAAGAATAATCTCTTTCATCCTCGTTAAGATGCAATTTGATAATAATCCAATAAAACACTCCCTTAATCTTTTTTCTTATAACCCTGTCGTCGATTCTTTTAATTACGCCAATGACATTCATCATTTTCACTGGATAAACAATGATACATTGAGCGTTTTTGATCTTGATAAAGTCCCGCAAAATTCGATCTTTACGTTACACGATGAATGGCTGTATTGCGGTGTTGAGCATTACGTTAAGGTTGATCCTGATTGTAAAAATGGCAGTGAAGGATTGGATCTTGATTTTATAAATGGATATAAATTTTTCAAAAAAGGCGTTAAGGGAGTAAATTGGTCTTTTTATATTTGGAAAATTAAAAAGAGAGCGTTGAGTAAAAGAAAGGATATTGTTTATACTGTTCCTTCGTTGTGGATGCTTGACAGAGCTAAAAAAAGCCAAATATTAAAAGATGCTGATATTAGATTACTGCCTAATCCAATAGATATTGATATTTTTAAGCCATTGAGTGCGCTAGAACGTAATGAATTTAGAAATAAAATGGGTTTTTCCGAAGATGACTTTTTGATTGTTTTTGGCGCGATTGGCGGCAATAAAAATCCGATCAAAGGCGGAAAGCAGCTTGAAGAATCTTTGAATTATTTAAAGTCGTTGATATCAGACAGCGATAGTCAACGAATTCGTTTTATAATTTTTGGCAGTGCAGAAAAGTCATCGGAAGTGTTTTCGGGCTTTTCATGCTCATGGGTTGGTCATATTGCTGACCCCACAGCGTTATCTGCGCTTTACTCGGCAGCTGATTGCGCCGTGATCCCATCTCTTGTTGAATCCTTCGGACAAGTCGCAGCTGAAGCCTTGGCTAGTGAAACGCCAGTGGTCTGTTTTGAAACATCTGGCCTGAAAGATATTGTTATAAATGGACGTACGGGATTTACTGTTGAGCCGTTTGATACTTATGCTTTTGCCAGCGCTATAAAAGATATGTTTTTCCTTTCAACAGAAGAAAGGAAAAGTATGGGGCGTTTGGGTAGAGATTTTGTTGTAGAAAATTTCTCCTATAGCGTTGTCAGTGAAAATTATTTTTCATTAATTAATGAAGTCAATAGCAAGAAGCTAAATAACCTTGTGAAATAGTTTTTTATTAGGAATATACATGAAAAAGGCAATTATTAGTGGTATTACTGGTCAAGATGGTTCTTATTTGGCTGAGTTTCTTTTAGAAAAAGGTTATGAAGTTCATGGGATTGTAAGAAGGGCATCCTCTTACAATACAACACGTATTGATCATATTAGTGATGAATATAGTAAGAATCTTCATTTACATTATGGAGATTTGACGGATACCTCTAACCTGGTTCGTCTTGTTAAAGAAATTGAGCCCGATGAGTTTTATAATCTCGGTGCTCAATCGCATGTCGCTGTGTCTTTTGAATCACCTGAATATACGGCTGATGTTGATGCTATTGGCACATTGCGTATTCTTGAGGCGATTCGTATTAATGGGTTAGAGAAAAAGACGCGTTTTTACCAGGCATCAACATCTGAGCTTTACGGTTTGGTTCAAGAGATTCCTCAACGAGAAACTACGCCATTTTATCCTCGCTCGCCTTATGCTGTAGCGAAACTATATGCATATTGGATCACGGTAAACTATCGTGAATCATATGAGATGTATGCATGTAACGGCATTCTCTTCAACCATGAATCTCCTCGTCGTGGTGAGACATTTGTTACTCGTAAAATAACTCGCGCTATTGCCAATATCTCTCAGGGCCTGGAGTCTTGTTTGCATTTGGGAAATATGGACTCATTGCGTGACTGGGGTCATGCTAAAGATTACGTTCGCATGCAGTGGCTTATGTTGCAGCAAGATCACCCAGAGGATTTTGTCATTGCAACGGGTTACCAAATTACGGTGCGTGAATTTGTGCGTATGTCTGCATTAGAAGCAGGAATTGAGCTCGAGTTTAGCGGTAGCGGTGTTGATGAAATAGCTACTGTAAAAGCAATCACGGGAGATAACGCGCCTGCGGTTAAAGTCGGTGATGTTATTGTCAAAGTGGACCCACGTTACTTTAGACCGGCAGAAGTTGAAACGCTTCTGGGTGATCCAGCAAAAGCAAAAGAGAAGTTGGGCTGGGTTCCAGAAATCACTGTAAATGAAATGTGTGCCGAAATGGTTGCTTCAGATCTGGATAACGCGAAACAGCATGTCTTACTCAAGCAACACGGATTTGACGTATCTATTTCTGTGGAGAGATAAGAATGAAAAAACGCGTTTATGTTGCTGGCCATCGGGGTATGGTCGGCTCTGCAATTGTGAGACAACTCCAGACCAGAAATGATATCGAGATAGTCGTCCGCACGCGCGATGAGTTGGATCTCTTATCACAAGACGCAGTTAAAAATTTCTTTGCCGAAGAGCATATTGATGAAGTTTATCTTGCTGCGGCGAAAGTGGGTGGTATTCACGCGAATAATACTTATCCTGCAGAATTTATTTATGAAAATTTAATGATTGAAAGCAATATCATAAATTATGCACACCAGTCAGGTGTGCATAAATTGCTTTTTTTAGGCTCTTCATGCATTTATCCTAAACTTGTTGAACAGCCGATGAAGGAATCGGCTTTACTGACAGGTGTTCTGGAATCAACAAACGAGCCCTATGCTATTGCCAAGATTGCCGGAATAAAATTATGCGAGTCATATAACCGACAATATGGCAGAGATTATCGCAGCGTAATGCCAACTAATCTCTATGGCGAAAATGATAACTTCCATCCTGAAAATTCTCATGTTATTCCGGCATTAATGCGCCGTTTTCATGAAGCTAAAGTTTTAAACTCCCCTGAAGTTGTAGTATGGGGCAGCGGTAAACCGATGCGAGAGTTTTTGTTTGTAGACGATATGGCATCAGCTTCAATTCATGTCATGGAATTGGATAAAGATGTCTATGACTCTTATACCGATCCTATGTTATCGCATATCAACGTCGGGACAGGTGTTGACTGCACGATCAGTGAAATGGCTAACACAATGGCAAAGGTTGTCGGATACCAAGGACAAGTTGTATTTGATGCTAGCAAACCTGATGGCACGCCAAGAAAATTAATGGATGTCTCCAGATTAAAAAAATTAGGGTGGCAGTATAAAGTGGAGTTAGAAGAAGGGTTGTCAAAAACATATCATTGGTTTTTGGCTAATCAAAATTCTTTTAGGAAATAATATGGCAGAGTTCCTGGAAAGAAATCTGTTTAAGACCATTGTTGAAAAGACGCCTCTGATATCTATCGATTTTGTTGTTGAGAATAAACATGGTCATATTTTGCTAGGAAAACGACTTAACCTTCCTGCAAAAAATTACTGGTTTGTTCCCGGAGGAAGAATACGGAAAGATGAGACCATTTCCAGTGCTTTCACGCGGTTGGCATTAGATGAATTAAATGTACATGCAACATTTAATTCAGCAGATTTCATTGCACCCTATGAACACTTTTATACAGATAATTTTTCTGGCGATGATTTTTCTACCCATTATGTTGTTCTTGCCTACAAGTTAAATCTTGATATTGATTTATCTCAGCTTCCGAATAAACAACATGATAATTATAACTGGTTTGAAATTGACCAATTGCTGTCAAGTCCAGACGTTCATGAAAATACTAAGAATTATTTCTTGAAATAAGGGTGGTTTATGATTTTACCAGTTATTATGGCCGGCGGCTCGGGTTCTCGCTTATGGCCTCTGTCACGAACATTATATCCAAAGCAATTTCTATCTTTAATCAGTAACTTAACAATGTTGCAAGACACTGTAATGAGATTGCATGATATAGAACATAAGTCGCCTCTTTTTATTTGTAATGAGGCACACCGGTTTATTGTCGCTGAGCAGCTGCGACAAAAAAGCATAAAACATAGCGGGATTATTTTAGAGCCTGTAGGACGGAATACGGCTCCCGCTATTGCTCTGGCTGCACTGCAGGCTATTCAAAATGGTGATGACCCGATCCTACTGGTTCTGGCTGCCGATCATGCTATACAAAATGAAGATGCATTTGTCGCTGCAGTGTCGTCAGCGATTACACATGCATCAAAAGGTAAGTTAGTGACTTTCGGTATCGTGCCCGATCGGCCTGAAACCGGTTATGGGTATATTCGCAGAGGCTCATCGATTGAGAGTGCTTTTACCGTGGCTTCTTTTGTCGAGAAGCCAGATGCAGTTAGTGCTCAAAACTATCTGGATACGGGTGAGTATTACTGGAATAGCGGTATGTTTATGTTTAAAGCATCTCGCTATTTGAAAGAGCTAGAATGCCATAGTCCTGAAATATACAACGCATGTAGTAAGTCGATCGAAGGCATTAATAAAGACTTAGACTTTATTCGGTTAGATAGTAAGGCTTTCCACATTTGCCCAGATGACTCCATTGACTACGCCGTTATGGAAAAAACGGGCGATGCCGTGGTCGTCCCGATGGATGCAAGCTGGAGTGATGTGGGATCATGGTCCGCCTTATGGGACATTGCAGAAAAAGATAAGAATGGAAATGCGATTCGTGGCGATGTGTTAACTGAGAAAACAAGTAGTAGTTATATCTACTCTCAAAATAAACTCGTCGCAACGGTGGGTATTGATAATCTTATTGTTGTTGAGACGAAAGATGCCGTTTTAGTGGCAAATAAAGATAGCGTCCAAGATGTTAAGGCTATAGTCGAGAAATTGAAACGTTCTGAGCGCTGCGAATACTTACAGCATCGCGAGGTTTTCCGCCCATGGGGATCCCATGATCAAATCGCGGAAGGAGAGCGTTATCATGTCAAACGGGTTGTCGTAAAACCAGGAGAAAGAACGGCGACGCAGCTCCATTATCACCGGGCTGAACACTGGGTCGTTGTTTCAGGGACAGCTAAAGTACATAAAGGTGATGAAGTACATCTAGTATCAGAGAACGAGTCTATTTATATACCAATTGGTACATCACACGCTATTGAAAACCCCGGGAAAGTGATGTTGGAAATTATAGAGGTTCGTAGCGGTGCTTATTTGGGTGAGGATGACGTACTGCGTGTCGGCACGATTAGTGTAGGGTATTAAAATGAAAGTAAGTATTATTACTGCCACATACAATAGTGCTAAGACGATATCTGATACGTTAAAGTCATTAAATGCGCAGACTTATCCTGATATAGAGTATATTATCATTGATGGCGGCTCTAAGGATAATACGTTATCTTTAATTAAAGATAGCTGTAGTAGAGTGTCGGTTATTATAAGTGAACCAGATAAAGGAATATATGATGCTCTTAATAAAGGGATATTGTCTGCTACTGGCGATATCATAGGTTTCCTTCATTCAGATGACTTCTTTGCTTATCCAGATGCAGTAGCGGATATCGTTGATGCCATGCGTGTATCAAATGCTGATGCCGTGTATGGCGATTTGAATTATATATCAACAGTCGATAGCAATGTTATTGTTAGGAAATGGATAAGCGGTGTGTTTGATATAAAGAAAATGAAGCTGGGGTGGATGCCTCCACACCCAACATTTTATATGAAACGTTCTTGCTATCAGCGCTTTGGCTCTTTTGATTTGTCATATAAGATATCGGCCGATTATGATTCCTTACTGCGTTATCTTTGGATTCATAAAGTAACGGTAAATTACGTGCCTAAAGTCATTATTAATATGAGGGTCGGTGGTGTGAGTAATCGCTCTTTGTCCAATATGATTATGAAAACAAAAGAGGATGTTAAAGCGATGAAAAATAATAAATTACCTTGGCTAAGTGCTGTTGCAGGAAAGAACTTATCTAAAATACCTCAGTTTTTTAAGAAGTGATAAATATGGAAAAGTTAACTTGTTTTAAGGCCTATGATATTCGTGGTCGTCTAGATAGCGAATTAAATAATGACGTTGCCTACCGTATTGGGCGTGCTTATGGGGAGTTGCTCAAGCCTAAGCGTGTTGTTGTCGGTGGTGATGTGCGTTTGACAAGTGAGAGCCTAAAATTGTCTTTGGCTGATGGGCTGATGGATGCGGGTGTCCAAGTGCTCGACATCGGTTTATCCGGGACCGAGGAGGTCTATTTCGCGACTTTCCATCTTGAAGTTGATGGTGGTATTGAGGTAACGGCAAGCCACAATCCCATTGATTACAATGGAATGAAACTGGTTTGTCGTGGCGCCAAGCCTATCAGCGGCGATACGGGGTTACGAGATATACAATTATTGGCTGAGAAAAATAATTTTTCCCCCGTCCCGCCAGGTTCCCGTGGTAGCTACACTAAGATTTCTGTACTTGAAGATTACATTGAACATTTAATGGGCTACATTAAACCAGATAATTTCAAGCCGTTGAAACTTGTTATTAATAGTGGTAATGGTGCAGCAGGTCATGTTATTGACGCCCTAGAGGAACGCTTCAATAAATTAAATGTGCCTGTAACCTTTATCAAGATACACCACGAAGCGGATGGCTCATTTCCGAATGGTATTCCCAATCCACTTTTGCCTGAATGCAGAAAAGATACTTCTGATGCCGTGATAGCGCATTCAGCAGATATGGGGATTGCGTTTGATGGTGATTTTGATCGCTGCTTTCTGTTTAACCATCTTGGCGAATTTATCGAAGGATACTATATCGTTGGCCTGTTAGCCGACGCTTTTCTTCAAAAAGAGCCCGGTGCAAAAATCATCCATGATCCTCGGCTAAGTTGGAACACCATTGATATAGTCAATTCCCATCAGGGGACACCGGTTATGTCAAAGACAGGGCATGCCTTTATTAAGGAGCGGATGCGACAAGAAGATGCGATCTATGGTGGCGAAATGAGTGCCCACCATTATTTCCGCTCATTTGCATACTGTGATTCTGGAATGATTCCCTGGCTATTGGTCGCGGAATTGCTCTGTGTAAAAGATAAAAGCCTACGAGATCTGGTAAGTGAAAGGATGCAGGCTTATCCGGCATCTGGCGAAATCAATTCCACGTTAAGCGAACCTGCTAAAGCGATAGAACGTGTTAAATCTGCGTACTTGTCGGAAGCGTTATCTATTGATGAGACTGATGGTATCAGCTTGGAATTTGAAGACTGGCGCTTCAACCTTCGTTCTTCTAATACGGAACCCGTTGTTCGTTTAAACGTAGAATCTAAAGCTAATAACGCTTTGATGGTTGAGAAAACAGATGCAATTCTGAGTCTGTTACGGCAGTGAACAGTTGTTTCTAATCGCAATATAAGCAGATTAGAAATAAATTAAGACCTGCTTTATTTTTATATTAAAGCAGGTCTTCTATTCAACGTGGCAGGACGTGTGACAACGCACCAACCCAGTCTGATGGTTTTATTGCCAACTTCTCGATTTTCTTACACGATAATGAAGAGTATTGAGGTCGATGTGCTGGGGTAGGGTAGTGTTCCGTCGCGATCGCAGTCACCTGTGGCATTTTATCAATAACGCCTTGCTGTTTTGCCATTTCAAAAATGGTTTTGGCAAACTCATACCAGCTAACTTCTTTATCACCGCAATAGTGATAAATCCCGCTTTCCGCATTTTTCTCAAGAAGAGAAATCGTCGCCTGCGCTAAATCCCCTGCATAAGTTGGGCACCCCTTTTGATCGGCAACAATGCTTAATGCATCACGTTCTTTTGCCAACCTCAGCATCGTCTTAACGAAATTATTGCCGTATTCACTGAACACCCAAGCAGTACGAACGATGATGGACTCTGGTGCAGCGCTGATGACTGCCAGTTCACCAGCCAGTTTTGTCTTACCATATACGCTTAAGGGATTTGTGGTACTGGATTCAACATAGGGCGTCGTGGCAGTTCCATCAAAGACATAATCCGTTGAGATATGTACGAAGCGGATTCCCTGTTCATGCGCTACGCTAGCCAAATTATGGGGGCCGGTGACATTTATCTTTTCTGCCAATACTGGTTCTGATTCCGCTTTATCAACGGCGGTATAGGCAGCTGCATTAACAATCGCGTCTGGTTGATAACGCACTATAGCCGCTTCAACCTGTTTTAAATCAGTGATATCAAGTTCGCTAGCATCTGTTGACCATATTTGCCAGTGAGCGGGAAGGCGATCCTGAAAACAGCGACCCAATTGCCCATTCGCACCTGTCAGTAATATTTTCATTTTGCTAGATCCTTGAATAATTTACCTAACTTATCTTTCTCGGATAACAGCGGGGCTGATATTGGCCATTCAATACCAACCTCAGGATCGTTCCACAACAAGCAGCCCTCATCGCTGGGATCGTAATAATCCGTACATTTATATTCAAAATCAGCGATGTCAGAAAGCACTGCAAAGCCATGTGCTAGCCCTGGTGGTAACCAAAATTGGGTTTTGTTTTCTTCCGAAAGGATAACGCCTTCCCATACTCCGTATGTTGGAGAGCCCGGACGAATATCCACGGCGACATCAAATACCTCTCCGCGAACCACATGTACCAGCTTCCCTTGTGGTTTGGTTTTCTGAAAATGCAGACCGCGTAAAACACCTTTACTTGACCGAGAATGATTATCCTGAACAAAGTCTACATCAATATTCAGCATCTGCTGATAACGCTTTTTCTCGAAGGTCTCCAGAAAAAAACCACGAGCGTCGCCAAATACTTTGGGCTGAATGATTTTTGCCCCATGAATTTTTGAATCGGTAATCTGCATCTTATTTTTCTGCAATCAATCGTGAGAGATAAAGTCCGTAAGGAGTCTTCGCCATGACAGCGGCTTCCTCGGCAACTTGCTGGGCCGTTATCCAGCCTTTTTTAAAGGCGATTTCCTCAAGGCAGGCGACCTTAAACCCCTGGCGCTTCTCGATGGTATGGATAAATTGTGACGCTTCAATCAGGCTGTCATGCGTGCCAGTATCCAACCAAGCGAAACCACGACCTAATAGTTCAACATTTAGATTGCCTTGCTCTAGATACATCTGATTAAGCGTGGTGATTTCTAACTCGCCGCGGTGTGACGGTTTGACCTGCTTCGCCATTTCTACAATATTCTTATCGTAGAAATAGAGCCCAGTGACAGCCCAGTTCGATTTCGGTTTTACTGGTTTTTCTTCTATCGACAGCGCCCTGAAATCCTGATCAAATTCGACAACGCCAAAACGTTCGGCATCGGTGACCTGGTAGCCGAAGATCGTTGCGCCTTCTTCTTTTGCCGCCACGGATTCAAGTTTCTTACCAAAGCTCTGGCCGAAATAAATATTATCACCGAGTACCAGCGCACAGCGTTCCCCATTGATAAATTCTTCACCGATGATAAAAGCTTGGGCAAGTCCATCAGGGCTGGGTTGAATCGCGTAGCTAAGCTTGATACCAAAACGACTACCATCACCCAAGAGGCGCTGAAATGCTGGCATATCTTCAGGCGTGGTGATAATCAAAATGTCACAAATACCGGCGAGCATAAGAACGGAAATCGGATAATAAACCATGGGTTTATCGTAAATCGGCAGTAGCTGCTTAGAAACGCCGCGAGTAATCGGATATAGCCGAGTACCACTTCCCCCTGCAAGGACGATCCCTTTCATCAATAACTCCGCCTTTATTTCGTTAAAAATTATCTTTAAATAGTTGTTCTAGTATATCACTCTACCTCACCAGAATTGTCTGACGTATCAGAAAAAGTCAGATAGCTGAGATCGCTTTGTCACAGATTGGGTGTAATCTTAGTGTCATGCATGGCGTTGTGGGATTACGCTGCTAAGTGAAAAGTGTTCGATAAAACAAAATCGTTCTCCAGATAAAAACCATCAGATTGAAGAGAGTCAATCCATGACATCATTGAAAGCTATTATCCCTGTAGCAGGTTTAGGGATGAATTTGTTACCAGTGACCAAGGCAATTCCTAAGGAAATGTTGCCATTGGTTGACCGCCCGGTGATTGAGAAAATCGTCAACGAGTGTGTGAGGGCGAGGATTAAAGAAATTGTTCTGGTGACGCATGCGTCGAAAAATGCAATTGAAAACCACTTCGACACCTCGTTTGAGCTTGAATCTCTGCTGGAAGAACGTGCAAAGCGCCAACTGCTGGCCGAAGTACAGTCCATCTGCCCGAAAGGTGTGACGATCATGAACGTTCGTCAGGGAGAAACGCTGGGGTTAGGGCATGCGGTCTCCTGTGCTCGCCCAATCATTGGCGATAGTCCATTCGTGGTAGTGTTGCCTGATGTGGTGCTGGATGAAAGCACGGCCGATCAGACGACGGAAAACCTGGCGCTGCTGATTGCCCGCTTTGAAGAAACAGGGCGTAGCCAGGTGTTGGTGAAACATCGTCCTTATGAGGTGTTGCCTGAGTACTCTGTCGTCGATTGTGACAAACCGCTGGTGAACCCGGGCGATGCCGCAGCGATTACATCTATGATTGAAAAACCTGAGGCACCATCTGAAACCGGCTCTGACCTTTCTGCGGTCGGGCGCTATGTATTAACGGCCGATGCCTGGCCACTGCTGGAAAAAGCGGTCCCCGGCGCATGGGGGCGTATTCAGTTAACGGATGTCATTGCCGACATGATTGCGACTCAGCAGGTTGATGCTGTGCAAATGTCAGGCAAGAACTTTAACTGCGGCCGTAAATTGGGCTATGCGCAGGCATTTGTGTCCTATGGATTACGCAATCCTGAGTTTGGTGCCGAATTTAAAGAAAGTATTAAGGCACTGCTGAAAAAGTAATATTGCGTGATAACTCGCTGTAAAACCGCAGATCGTTGAATCGTTCTGCGGTTTTTTCTTTTTCCCACCATACGTTCCGATTGGGTGAGCTTTCGCTATCAAACCAATCACTACCCACTCACGCAAAGCTGAGTTACCATGTTGGCCTGTTTTTAAATTGCTTGCGAGGTCGCAATGCGAGGCGTTGTCGCCGTTGCAGGCAGGTTATCCTTCAGACAGGAGTTGCTTTAATGTCCAAACAGCAAATTGGCGTTGTCGGTATGGCGGTGATGGGGCGCAATCTGGCGCTGAACATTGAGAGCCGTGGCTATAGCGTTTCCATCTTTAACCGTTCTTCCGATAAAACCGATGAAGTTATTGCGGAAAATCCGGGTAAAAAACTGGTGCCGTCTTACACCGTTGAAGAGTTTGTCGAATCCCTGGAAAAACCCCGCCGTATTCTGCTGATGGTGAAGGCCGGTGAAGCAACCGATAAAACGATTGAATCTCTGAAACCTTATCTGGAAAAGGGCGATATTCTGATCGATGGCGGTAACACCTTCTATAAAGATACGATTCGCCGTAATCGCGAACTGTCCGCTGAAGGGTTTAACTTCATCGGTACAGGCGTATCCGGTGGGGAAGAGGGCGCGCTGAAAGGGCCTTCCATCATGCCTGGCGGCCAGAAAGAAGCGTATGAGCTGGTTGCTCCGATTCTGGAACAGATTGCCGCGCGTGCTGATGGCGAAGCCTGTGTGACCTACATTGGCGCTGATGGCGCAGGTCACTATGTCAAGATGGTGCATAACGGCATTGAATACGGCGACATGCAGCTGATTGCTGAAGCCTATGCATTGCTCAAGCAGGCACTGGATCTGGGCAACGACGAGCTTGCCGCGACGTTCTCTGAGTGGAACAAAGGCGAACTAAGCAGCTATTTGATTGAGATCACTGCCGATATCTTCAGGAAGAAAGATGAAGAAGGTAAGTATCTGGTTGATGTGATTCTGGATGAAGCGGCTAACAAAGGCACTGGCAAATGGACCAGCCAAAGCTCTCTGGATCTGGGTGAACCGCTGTCTCTGATCACGGAATCTGTTTTCGCCCGTTACCTGTCTTCACTGAAAGATCAGCGTGTTGCTGCCTCTAAAGTGCTGACTGGCCCGACGGCTCAGCCATTCGGTGGTGATAAAGCCGAATTTGTTGAGAAAGTGCGCCGTGCGCTGTATCTGGGGAAAATCGTTTCTTATGCACAGGGCTTCTCACAGCTTAAAGCGGCATCAGACGAGAACAACTGGGATCTGAACTACGGTGAAATCGCCAAGATTTTCCGCGCTGGCTGCATCATTCGTGCGCAGTTCCTGCAGAAAATCACCGATGCGTATGAGCAGAAAGCCGATATCGCTAACCTGCTGCTGGCTCCTTACTTCAAGAAAGTGGCTGATGAATACCAGCAAGCTCTGCGTGACGTCGTCTCTTACGCTGTTCAGCAAGGCATTCCGACGCCAACCTTCTCTGCGGCCATTGCTTATTACGACAGCTACCGTTCAGCCGTATTGCCTGCTAACCTGATTCAGGCTCAGCGTGACTATTTCGGCGCACATACTTATAAGCGTACGGATAAAGAAGGCGTATTCCATACCGAGTGGCTGGAATAGTCGTTTCTTATGATTAAATAGTGCCGTTTGTTAATAAAACGCCAGATTAGGAAATATCTGGCGTTTTTTGTATTGATGAATCATCGGATTGATATCGTTAGGATATCTATGACTTTTTTTCTGGAACACTGTAAATTTCCTTAAAGAAATCTGCTTTTTTACCGAGATCATTGCTGTTTATTACATCGGGATCTTGCTATTTTTAACGGTGTTGCAAAAATTGAGTTGTAGTTTTGCTTTCTGGTGTTGTTTGTCAGAGGTGGTTTGATCTCATAGATGGTTTTATCGCCATTGAACTGTAACTCATTACTGGGAGGATCCCGGTAACGGTCGGTAACGACGCAAAACTAAATCAGTTTGCCGTTGTGCTGGCTGGAATGAAGGACGGGGTATGGTCTTTTCGACGGTACTCCACCCTGAAGTACTTCATGTTAAAAAGGAAATCGTAATGAAGAAAACGTTAATCACGCTGGCCGCTGTACTGGCCATGTCGTCAAACGCGTTTGCTGTTGATGGCGTCTCTAGCGCTACGGCTGCTGGCACCAGTACCACCACGACTACCAGCGTAAGCACTGCTGGTGCCGCTGGTGCTGCGGGTGCTGGTGCTGCTGCGGGTAGCACTGCACTGATTGCTGTGGGTGTTGCTGCCGCTGTTGCTGTTGGTGTCGCTGTTGCTGTTTCTAGCAACGATGACAGCTCTCCTGCGGGCACAACGACGGCTACGACTGGTACTGCCGGTTAATACCGTTTCAATTCTAAGGCCACTTCGGTGGCCTTTCTTTTTCCGGGCTACGCTGTTCAACGAGAACTGCATTCCATGACAAAAATAAAACGAATAGCAAAGGTGAATTCGCTTCTTGCCATCCCTTTTTTATCCATTCTGTTGGTCGGCTGTTCCCAGAATATGAATTCGGTAGGGAAAACGTTCAAGTTAGCTTTCGTTGGGCAGGATGACACCCACGTAACCGCTAAACAGGTTGCCAATACACCGTATGCGTCGGCCTATCTGAAGGTGGGTAAAGCGCCTCAGGCGTTTGTCGTGCTTGCTTTTGCCGATCAGAACCAGTTGAAGTGGATTGGGGCTGATAAAAACATGGTCGCGACCCAACATGGCCGTTTAGTGAAAACGCAGGGTTTCGGCGAAGACATTACCTATGTAGATAACCTGCAGCAGGATCCCCTGACAATAGGTCTGTTGAAGGCATCAACGCCAATGACATGGCAAAGCCGGGTTGAGTGGGCGCAGGTCTTCCGCGGTGGTTACGAGACCCGGTCCGTTTTCCAGGCCCGCGGCAAAGAAACCGTAAAAATTCTGGATACCTCGCGTGAACTGCTGCGTTTTGATGAGCAGGTGACCGTCCCTGCCTTGAATGAATCTTACACCAATAGCTACTGGCTCGATCCGACTAACGGAAATGTCATTCAAAGCCAGCAGTATATGGGGCCAGATATGGCATTGGTCAAATTCACCGTATTAAAACCCTACGTCCAATAAGGGGCTGCAATGTTGGCACTCAATCGTATCGCTACCTTGTTGCTGCTGGTTTCCGGTGTTGCGACGTCTGCGCAGTTGACTGTGAAATCGCCTCAACAGACGATTGCCGTCGTCAAATTGGATGATGGCACGCGTCTTGAAAAATTTTACGAACAGGTTCCCTGGCCACAGAATATCAACTGGCAAACGGCGTTTATTTCTGATTTTGCGACGACACAGAAGGTTCGTGCGCAAGGGGATGTCCTGCTGCAAAAGCTGGCTGAACTGGAAACGCGCTGGCGTAATTCAGGCGATGGCGATCTGGCGATCTCCGCCTGGCTACTGAGAAAGACCATTAACCCGATTAATGTTGCAGGTCGTATCCGTACCGATCTGGATCCTGACCACGTGCGTGTCTATGTAGAAAATAATCGCCCTCTGGTGGGGGAATATGCACTGTATGTAGCGCCTCATGATGACAAGCTGTCCCTGATCGGTCTGGTAAATACCGCCGCTGATGTGGGAGAACTGGAGACATCGGGGAAAGTGGCGCTGCGTGCCGGATGGTCGGTCGAAAATTATCTCTCTGGACGTCGACTTCTCGCGGGAGCCGATAACAGTTATGGCTATCTGATTGCGGGCAATGGCAAGTGGCGCAAAGTGCCGCTGGCATTGTGGAACCGCCAGCATGTTGAACCCGCTGCGGGCGAAACGCTCTTTATTGGTTTTAATCCCTCAGTTTTGCCACAGGATATGTCATCACTCAACGATCAGCTTGCTGACTACCTCGCTAACCGGACGCCACTCGAATGACAAAGAATAGAAACGTTAAACTAGGCTGTCTGTCGTTGGCGATTGGCAGCATCTTGAGCGCACAGGCGATGGCTGCTGAAACCGAAAGCAGCCGTACTGCGACAAACCCGAATCTGCGTTTTCAGCCTGCGGGGGTATCACAGTCTGATTTCGGTGGCACAGGTCTGTTACAGATGCCTACGGCGCGTATGGCGGAAACGGGCGAGTTTAGCCTTAATTACCGCGATAACGAAGAATATCGGCGCTATTCCATATCGCTCCAGCTCTTTGACTGGCTGGAAACGACGGTGCGTTATACCGATATTCGGACTCGTCCTTATAGTTTTGACCCTAGTTTCAGCGGTAGCCAAACCTACAAAGATAAGTCATTCGATGTCAAAGCGCGTTTGTGGCAAGAAAGCTACTGGATGCCGGATGTTTCTGTAGGATTGCGTGATATTGCCGGTACAGGCCTGTTTGATAGCGAATATCTGGTGGCCAGTAAGCGTATGGGGCCGTTTGATTTCACGCTGGGTATGGGCTGGGGCAATATGGCTGAGAGCGGCAATATTAAAAACCCTGCCTGTTCACTGAAAGCCAGCTTCTGCCAGCGTAGTGACAGCTTTTCAGGTGGCGGTGGGGAATTTGAGGTCAATAATTTCTTCCATGGTCCTGCCGCGTTGTTTGGTGGTGTTGAGTACCAGACACCCTGGGATCCTCTACGCCTGAAGCTTGAATATGACGGCAACGATTACAGTGCAGAAAGAACGTCATCCAATGGTGTGCCACAGAAGCTGAAACACGATTCTCCTTTCAACATTGGTGCGGTCTATCGCGTCGGCGATGTGCTGGATACTACGTTATCGTGGCAGCGCGGCAATACCCTGATGTGGGGCTTTACTCTACGCACTAATTTCAACGATCTGAAGCCAAACTATTTAGACGATGCACCACCTGTCTATGCGCCAGTACAGGATGGCAAAGGCACAAACTGGCAGCTCGTGTCGAAAGAGCTGAACGATAAGGCAGGCTTTAAGGACGCCGATATTTACGCGGACCAAAAGCAGGTCACCATTGTTGCCGATCAGACCAAGTATCGTGATAGTGAACAGGCGACGCAGCGTGCAGCAACGGTATTGGCAAATCATGTACCGGGCAGTATTGATGAATACCACATTGTTCAGCGCAGCCAGCGTTTACCGATTGCCAGCACGGAGGTCGATGCCAAAGCCTTCAATCAGGTTCAACAGGCTGCTATTCCACTGGGTCAACCGGAACCAGTCACGCATCGCAAAGAGCCGGTATCCGATGTGCGTGGTCAGCAGGTGTTGCTCGCAGAGCCCGATCGTCTGACGTATTCATTAGATCCGACGCTGACGCAGTCTTTCGGTGGTCCTGAATCCTTCTACATGTATCAGGTCGCCTTGAAAGGTAACGTGGACTACCGTCTGAGCGATCACTGGAGCGTAGGCGGAACGGCAACGCTGAACCTGGTGAATAACTACGACAAGTTCAACTACAAAACACCACCGGCGGATGGCGCTGCGCTGCCACGTGTCAGAACCTGGGTGCGTGAATACATTACCTCTTCCGATCTGCTGTTGACCAACCTGCAATTGACCCGCAGGGATAATCCCGCGCAGGACTGGTATACCCAGGTCTACGGCGGCTATCTGGAAATGATGTATGCAGGTGTCGGATCTGAAGTGCTGTATCGTCCGTTCGGTAAAAGTTGGGCACTGGGGATGGATGTGAACTATGTCAAACAGCGTGACTGGAACGACATCATGCGTATGGCCGATTACGATGTGGTGACAGGCCATCTGACCGCCTACTGGGAACTGCCGTTTGTCGAAGGTGCGGTAGCGAAGGTGAGCGTGGGTCGTTATCTGGCCGGGGACAAAGGGGTCACTCTCGATCTGTCTCGCCGCTTTGATAGTGGAATCATTGCGGGTGCCTTTGCGACCAAAACCAACGTCAGCGCCGCTGAATATGGTGAAGGAAGCTTTACTAAAGGCTTCTACGTCTCGATACCGTTTGACCTGCTGTTCACCGAACCGACGGTGAAACGTGGAGCCGTTGGTTGGGTGCCGCTGACGCGTGACGGTGGTCAAATGCTACAGCGTCGCAACTCGCTGTATGGCTTGACCGACCACTAATCGATCCCCGTTCGTTTAGGGCGTTAATCAAGCCCGTCATCGCCGAGTGCCGTGATGGGCTTTTTTGTGCGTGTTTACTTTGCAGAGTAAATCCATTTAATAACTAAAATGAACTATTTCATTTAGTTATCGTTTGTATCTTAATCATGTCGTACTGCGGATGACGCTTCTGAGCCTTTAGCCATAAATTGATGATAATTTAATAGCTTAACCACGAGCGTCGTAACGAGTCGGGGCATTTTTAAGACGAAGTGTGTCCTGAGGGTAATGATTGAAATAGTTTCGTCATGGAAGATTCATATAGCGAAACCTATTATCTCCTGCCGCAATGGTGAAATAAAACATAGCCATAAATCTTCATGGTAGTGCTAACAGGAGAGTGCAACCCGATGAATTTGCCTATTTCCGCCGTTATCTCGTTAATGATGAGCTCTGTTTGGTGTGTTCCTCTCTATGCCACAGCGCAGGACAATCCTCTTGGTATCTATCAACTGATTCAGGAGCGGATGGTGTTGATGAAAGATGTCGCGGGGTATAAGGCCCGTCAACACCTACCCGTTGAGGATCTAAAACAAGAGGAACGTATTTTGAGTAAGGCGCGGGAGAAATCTGCTGCCGTTGGTTTATCCCCTCAGAGTACACAGCTGTTTTTTACTTCATTAATGAATGCCAGCAAAGCGATTCAGTATCGTTACATGGCGGACTGGCTTGCGACACCGGAGAGCGACTGGACGCCGCTTTCGCTGAACGACACCATTAGACCCACGCTACTCACGATTGATGACCAGCTTCTGGTGAGTATTAAACGTTATCTTGCGAATGGCGGACATTTTGCGCCCCAGCAAGAGGCTACATTTCTTTCTTCTATTAATGTTGAGCATCTGTCACAGAACGACAAACGCCAGATTTATGCGGCATTGAGTCAAATTGAACCAGACGGCAAATAGCTGAGTGGAGAGAAGACGATGACTTACCAATTATTGAAAGGGAGTGAACGCGGAAATATCGCTGACGCCGTGTACCGCGAACGCTGCGATGTTAATGAAAATGTTAGAGTTATGCTGGTGTTGCGTTTTACGACACCAGATGATGAGTACTACACCGAACTACACGATAGCATCGATCCGCAATTTGGCGGTATCAGCGCCAATAAACCGCTATCGAGAGCCAGCTACGCCAGAAAATTCAGCGCTGATGAGGCCGATATCGAGCATGTTCGGGCATTTGCGCGGCATTATAAGTTATCTGTCGAGCGTGAACATGCGGCCAGCCGTACCGTATTCTTGACGGGGACGGTGGAGCAAATGGAGCAGGCGTTTCGCGTGAGCTTAGCCCGGTATGACCACAAAAACGGGGCATTTCGTGGCAGAGCGGGGGGAATTTATCTGCCGGGATACCTACAGGGCGTGGTAATCGCCGTATTAGGCCTTGATGAGCGTCTGGCATCGAACTGTTACCTGCGTATGAATGACGCGTTCTCTGCTACGGCAAAGCGTCTGTCGGGCTATACGCCGCTCGAGTTGGCGGAGCTATACCACTTCCCGGAGCATGACGGTGCGGGGCAGTGCATCGGCATTATTGAACTGGGGGGCGGATATCGCTTACCGCAGTTGGAGCACTATTTTAAGCGAATGGGTGTCAACCCGCCGCAGATCGTCGATGTTTGTGTGGGCGGTGCTAAGAATGCCCTTGCTTCGTCAGATGACGACAAAGAGGTGAACCCGATTGATATCGAAGTGCAGATGGATATCGAGATCGCGGGTACATTGGCACCCGCCGCTAAAGTGGTGGTGTATTTTGCGCCGAATACCGATGCCGGGTTTTTAGAGGCGATTAACGCGGCGATTCATGATGAGAAAAATGCGCCGTCGGTGATTTCGATTAGCTGGGGAGCCAGCGAGTCAGAATGGACCGCGCAAGCATTACAGGTGTACAACCAGGCCTTTCAGACCGCCGCGGCGCTAGGGATTACGGTGTGTGTGGCGTCTGGCGATCATGGATCACAGGATGGGGAACCCCATGGTTTGCACGTCGATTTCCCGGCATCCAGCCCCTACGTTTTAGCCTGTGGCGGCACTCGCTTGCAAAAATCGATGGAAGAAACCACCTGGCATAGCCGAGACGGCAGCGCGACGGGCGGTGGCGTTAGCCAGCACTTTGCGTTGCCCGGTTGGCAGCTAGGGATGTCTCTGGTCGACAAATATGGCGGTCATCATCCCTTACAACACCGCGGCGTGCCAGACGTCAGCGGCAATGCCGATCCCGAAACCGGCTATCTGATTGAAGTTAACGGACGGGAAGGGGTTGTTGGGGGAACCAGCGCGGTTGCCCCGCTGTGGGCAGGGTTATTGGCGCGAATGCTGGCGTTGACCCACTCGGCATCGCTGTTTATCCCTCCCTTACTGTACCGTAATCGTAATAGCTGCAAGGATATCGTGCGGGGAAATAATGGGGCATTTGTCGCCTCTGAAGGATGGGACGCCTGCACGGGATTGGGGTCGCCGGATGGAATGAAACTGCTAAGGCTGTTGAAGCGGCTCGTGAGGCTCAATGGTAATGGCGTGCACGACCGCGATGATAAGCACGAGCGGTGAGTCTGCCTGCCTGAGAGGGCTGGTGCAGGGACACACCCTGTTCAGACGAGGACATTATCGGTGATATTCATCACAGATTGCCCGACCTTGGTTTGAGTCTAGGGCGGTTAGCAGATATAACCCGATAAGAAGGACGTGATCGGGCTAAGGCCCGAGCGAAACCTGATACGACGCATGTTATTCAGACATGTTCGTATCAGGTTTTTTTTTGCCTGAATCCAGCCCGATCGCGTGCCACCCATAACATCAGTGATATCTCGTTGAGAAAAGGAGAAAAACCGTGAAATACCGTCATCTTAAACGTTTCCCTGAAGGGTTTTTATGGGGCGCGGCGACATCGGCTTATCAGGTTGAAGGGGCATGGAATGAAGACGGCAAAGGGCCGTCAGTGATTGATGCCAGAACGTCCTATCCTGAGGGTACAACGGACTTTAAAGTCGCCAGCGACCATTATCACCGTTACAAGGAAGATGTCGCACTGTTTGCCGATATCGGCTTTAAAACTTACCGTTTTTCCATCGCCTGGAGCCGTATCATTCCCGATGGCAGCGGCGAGGTAAACCCCGCGGGCATTGCGTTTTACCACAATCTTATCGATGAATTGCTGCATTACGGTATTGTGCCGATTGTCACGATGTACCATTTCGATCTGCCGCAGGCGTTACAGGAAAAAGGCGGTTGGTATAACCGGGAAACGGTGGATGCATTTGAGCGCTTCGCCAACGTGCTGTTTGATGAATACGGCGACAAGGTGAAGTACTGGCTGACCATCAATGAACAAAACATGATGATTTTGCACGGTTCTGCGTTGGGGACACTGGATCCTACGCTGGAAAATCCGAAGCAGAATCTCTATCAGCAGAACCACCACATGCTGGTGGCGCAGGCAAAAGCGATGAATGCGCTGCATGAAAAAGTGCCCGGTGCGAAAATTGGTCCGGCACCCAACATTGCACTGATTTATCCGGCCTCATCGAAGCCTGAAGATGTGATGGCGGCGTTCAACTATAACGCGATCCGCAACTGGCTGTATCTGGATATGGCGGTATATGGGCGTTACAACACAGCGGCCTGGCGCTATATGGAAGAAAAAGGCTATACGCCGGAGATTCTGCCTGGCGATATGGATATTCTGGCATCGGCCAAACCCGATTTCATCGCCTTTAACTACTACACCTCGCAAACGGTTGAAGCCAGTAAAAATGACGGACAGGATGAAACGGCGCGCGGCGGCGACCAGCATTTGAAATCAGGTGAAGAAGGCGTACATCGCGGCGCAACCAATCCGTGGTTGCAGAAAAACGCCTTTGGCTGGGAGATCGATCCGATTGGCTTCCGTAATACGCTGCGTGAGCTGCACGATCGCTACCATTTACCGCTGATCATTACGGAAAATGGGCTGGGTGCGTTTGATACGCTGGATGAAAACGGTGAGATTCACGACGATTATCGCATCGACTATCTGCAACGCCACATTGAGCAAATCCAGCTTGCGATCACTGACGGTGTGGATGTCTTCGGTTACACGCCATGGTCGGCGTTGGATCTTATTTCCACCCATCAGGGATGCTCGAAGCGTTATGGCTTTATTTACGTTAACCGTGAAGAGTTCGATCTGAAAGATCTGCGGCGTATCCGTAAAAAAAGCGCATACTGGTATGCTGATGTGATTAAAAACAATGGGCTGGATAGCTCAGAAGCTAAGTAATGAAAGAAGACGCCTCATCGATATCACGTTGAGGCGCTAAACGGTAGGGAAGGCCGGTGTGCCTTCCCGTCAGACAGGACGGCTGATGCGATGATCATTGAAAAAATACTGAGCAATAACGCCGTTCTGGTGCTGGCAGATGACCAACGGGAAATTGTGGCGATTGGCAAAGGCGTCGGCTTTGGCAAGAAAGTGGGTGACCCTATCGACCCGCAGCGCATTGAAAGCCAGTTCGTGAAAAAAAGCGACGGCATAGCGGATGTGCTGTCACAACTGCTGGCGGATATTCCGCCTGACTGTCTGGCGGTCACGCAGCAGATCATTACGCTGGCGCAAAAAACGCTGCGGCTTGATGTGCAGGATACGCTGTTTCTGGCCTTAAGCGACCACATTAATTTTGCTATTCAACGCCATAAAAAAGGGCAGACGATCAAGAACCTGATGCTGTGGGATATTCGCCAGTTCTATCGCGGTGAGTTTGCCGTTGGGTTAGAGGCACTGGAACTGATTCGCAGCAGACTGGATATCGATTTACCGGAGGATGAAGCGGGGTTTATTGCGCTGCATCTGGCGAATGCAACAAATAACAGCGATATGCAGAGCACGATGCAAAGCGCGGGGATTATTAAAGATATTCTGACCATTCTGAAATACGATCTACACATCACGTTCGATGAACATTCTCTTAATTATCAACGTTTGATTACACATCTGAAATTTTTCGCTCTGCGTTTATTAAATCGAGAAACGGTGAACCACGGTGATGACTCTATCTATCAGGGGATTACCGAATTGATGCCGCGGGCCTATGCCTGTGCGATGAAGGTGTATGACTATGTGGAAAAAAATTACGCCTGCCATCTCACCACTGATGAGATCATGTTTTTAACCATTCACATTAACCGATTACAGCCCTCTCCAGCTTAATAACATGGGCTATCATGATGGGGACGTCTACGGCAATAATCGGAATGGGGCGAAAGTCACGGGTAAGACCAGCTACCGATAACATCCGTGCTACTCTCTCCAACCCTGACGAGATCCGTTCGTTTCGTTATGTAACAAAATAAATTCAAAAATTGCTCACTGTTGCTGACATGCTTTCAGCCATAATGTTCTTTTTCCTCGCTATTTGTTAGTGAACCGCATGGGGGTCGTTATGTCAGCCTCGCCGCCGATGTTTTTGACGGTAGATGTACGTCGCTCAGGGCTACGCTTTTCCCAGCGAGTCTATATTCCACGGATTGTCGGTACGATACTGTGCGCGCTCTTTATTTCCTCGGTGCTGATTACCCGACCTATCCCGACGCTATTGTGGGTGCTGCTTTTTCTTAACACCTTTATCTGGCCTCACATTGCCTACATGCTGTCCCTGCGGTCACGCGACCCGATGCAGTGCGAGAAGCGTAATTTACTGATTGATGTGGTGTTTGGTGGCATCTGGATTGGGTTTATGGGCATGAATCTTCTGCCCAGTGCCCTGATTGCGGCAATGGTAGGGATGAACTGTACGGCTGGCGGTGGGGTAAAGCTGCTTGTTCAGGGCATCGTATTACAGTGTGTTGCCTGTGTGCTGGTCCTTGTGCTATTTGCCGTACCTGTATCGCTGGATACCACACCGCTACAGCTTTATGCCTGCCTACCGATGCTGCTGGTCTACCCGATTTTTCTGGGTTATGTCACTTACACCACCGCGCTGAAACTGGCGGAGCACAAACGTATGCTGATGGAAGTCAGTATTCATGACGGAATGACCAGCCTCTATAACCGCCACCACTGGGAACGTCTGCTGAAACATGAGTATGATATTTGCCAGCGTTATAAGCGTACGGCGACGTTAGTCCTGTTTGATATCGATCATTTTAAAGATTTTAACGATAACTTTGGGCATAACGTCGGCGATCAGGCGATATTGCTGCTGGCGCGTGAACTGACATCCGGCTTTCGGGAAACGGATATTATTGGGCGATTCGGCGGAGATGAGTTTGCCGTTATTTTACCGCAGACTAGCGCGGGAGAGGCGCTGGACGCCGTGAATCGCATTCGGGAGAGTTTGTCGCTGAAGTTCCTGAACCAGACCCCGCAGCTGGCGGTGTTTGTCAGCGTCGGCATTGCGGAGATTTCACCGGAAATGGATCAATATATTGACTGGTTAAAGGCCGCGGATATGGCTCTTTATCGGGCAAAAAACAAAGGCCGCCGCCGAACCGAAGTTGCCTGAATACACCAAACTACAGCCTGATCTTTTGTGTATTTACTGCTAATAAAAAGAAGCCCCTATCGCCATTGGGTGGTGACAGGGGCTTTTTCTTTATTTATAAGAACCAACTAGATTTATAAGAAGCAACTAGATTTATAAGAACCTAGGTCGCGTATTAATGAGGCAAGGCTTCTTTGGGATGCAGCCCCAAGTGACCCGGAGACGGCTCACCTTTCACTTCGCCGAGGTACAAACCGATCTGGGCACGGAATGACTCCACCGCCGCACGGTCGCTCATGAAATCGGCAAAAGCCTGCGGGCTGGTATTCTTATATTCCCAGATAGGCTTATAGCCAGTGGGTGGCGTAACGTCAGTTCGCACCGACCACATATACCAGACATTGCTCTGCGTCTCTTTATCCAGCAGCCAGCTTAGATATAGCTTGGCGCTTTCTGGGTGTTTAGCCTGTTTGAAAATAGCGGCACGCTGTGCCCAGGAAACAAACGGATCGCTTTTAGGCAGAACGAAACGGGAATTCGCGTTTTGATCGGGAGCCAGTGCGCCGTCGGTTGAGAATGTCGCCGCTGATTTACCGCTTTCAACATCGTCTGCGGGAGCCTGCGTACCGCGAACATAAACCGGGTTCTGTTCTTTGAATTTAGCGACATACTCCCAGCCGTATTTATCTACGACCTGCTTAAACCAGAACAGCACAGCGTCGTCATCGTTCGGGTAGGTTAAGACAATGCTGCCTTTCAGATCGGGACGTAAATAGTCATTGGCTTCTGTTGGC
Source organism: Pectobacterium jejuense (assembly GCF_026800125.1). Classification (NCBI taxonomy): domain Bacteria; kingdom Pseudomonadati; phylum Pseudomonadota; class Gammaproteobacteria; order Enterobacterales; family Pectobacteriaceae; genus Pectobacterium; species Pectobacterium jejuense. Next base: position 272,342 of record NZ_JAPQKX010000007.1, read on the forward strand.
CAGGCATTTTCGGCAATCAGCTTGGTATTGACCACGTTGCTGAACGCATCGACAAAGACACCGGTCCAACTGCCGTCTTTATCTTTAAATGCAGGGTACACTTTGTCCCAGCCGATAGGTTTGTAGTTCAGCAGCACGCCTTCTTTTTTCCAGCGTGGGTAATCCTGCAGGGTTTGTAGCTGTACAACATCCGGCACCAGCGTATTCGTCGCCAGCTGGTTATCAATACGAGCATCGTGGAATTTGCTGTAGTCCACAATGACGTTGAGTGTCATACCCGGAAAGCGTTTTTCAAACGCCTGCTTGATACCATCCTGCTGGCCTGGCGTGTCACCGCCCGCGTAGACGGTCACGATACCGCCTTCCCGTAACGCATTTTGATAAAGCTCGTTAATCGGGCGTTTATCGGCCTCTACTGCCGCATAGCTGGCTGCTGCCGTCGCCATCAGCGCCGTAAATGCGACCACCTGTTTTAGTTTAAACATCGATTCCTCCTGAATGAGAGCCGTTTCTACCGACGCACTTTTTATCCTTGTCGCTGTTGATCAAGATAAGCGTGCATAAGCAGAATCATTGAATGATTATCAAATTATTTAATTTGCTTGATAGTCATTACCCTGCTGAGATAACGGTTAATCTGGCTGCTATCTGCGGGTTTGCGTATGTTATCCAGTTGTGAATAATGTTAAATGAGAAAAAATTGAGATTTTAATTCAAAAAAAATGAATTAAAATTTGGCGTGAAAGGAAGCACAATAACAGGGAATTGCGGCGATATTTAGGCCGCCCTGCGACCTAAAGCCGGATTAATTCAAACGGTGGGGAAAGCACTGTCAAACGGATCCATCAGCAGGAAGGTGCACTCGGCGCGCTGGTGGCTATTGATCAGCGGAACCAGCCGCTGGAAGTGCTCAGTCTGGCAGTGAATATCCAGTGCGGCTCTATCCGGCCAGGTTTCGATAAAGGTGAAATGCCCCGGATCTTTCTGATTGATAAACAGCTCATAGGAGATGCACAGCGGCTCCTGTCGGGTTTTCTCCACTAATTCGCGGTACAGCGGCATGACTGTCTCAATGCATTCAGGTTTAATAAAATCCTGTGCGATCACTTTAAGCATAAAACGGCTCTCCCTCTCTGTGAGTCCTGCTGAGTAAACGGTTCCGGCTAGCCGCGCTGCTGTTTTTCACTCTGATCTGCGCCGTTTCCCTGCCGGTAAGCCAGCGATACCATCAGCGATTGCACCAGACACAGCGTGGCGGACTGTGAACGGAACGCATCAACCTGCGCTTCCTTCACGACAAAGCAGACGTCGCTGAGCGTCGCCAGCGGGCTGATCTGACTGTCGGTAATCACGATTTGTCGCGCCCCGGCCTTCGCGGCCATCTCGCTGACCATCACGGTTTCCTGTGAGTAGGGCGAGAAGCTGATGGAAACCACCACATCGCGTGAACTGACACGACTGAGCTGTTCGCGAAACATGCCTCCCAACCCGTTGACCAGAATGGGGCTGCTTTCCAAATGACTAAGCGCATAGGTCAGGTAAGTGGCGACGCTGAACGAGCGCCGCAGCCCGACGATATAGATCGTTTCCGCCTGAGCCAGCAGATCGACGGCCTTTTGCAGATCCTCTTGCGGAGTACGTGCCGCTAGCTGCTGCATCGCCTGCGCGTTTGAACGGGCAAACTCATGCAGAATATCCAGCGGCGTTTCTGGTACGGCATCAGCCTCCATCGCCCGAAACAGCCGTGCCCGGTCGGTATAGCTGGCCGTTTCCTCCACCAGATTCATACGGAACAGCTGTTTCATTTCATTGAAGCCGCTGAAATCAAACGCGTTGGCGAAGCGAATCAAGGTTGAGGGAGGAACGTCAGCGCGTTCGGCGATCACCGCGACGGTATCGAAAGCGATGCTGTTGGTATTATCCAGCACATAGTGCGCCACCTGCTGTAACCGCTTGCTGAGCGAATCATAACGCTCGCGGATCTGTTCCTGTAATTCTCTCAGGCTGGTTGCCATGGGCATATCGGGTTATCTCCCAAAGACGTATAAGAACCTATCCCATTAGGGCGATTTCATGACTGGCGCCTGAAACGGAACAGAAAATTCATTTCTGGATACGGTTGTTTTATCTGTACGACATTTCTGGCGGCACACCTTTTATCGATAACGCTATTTTCAGAGGCTGCTCGCCTGTCTTTATGGACAGCTGTCTTCAAGTTTACATAAAAATTCGCAGCGGATCACAATAATCAACATTTATTTTATTTTTACGTTAAATGGAATATTCATTTCATATACTGTAATCCGATGTCAGCCGTTTGTCTCCTCAAAACCCACAAAGGTGTAAACATGGAAACCGTATCTAACTTCATTCAGGGGGCGATTGCCTCCAGCAACAGCCAACGCTACGCCGCGGTGTATAACCCAGCGACGGGCGAGCAGATTCGCCAGGTTGTGATGTCTGATAAGGCGGAAGTCGAGCAGGCTATTGCCAGCGCGGCGGCGGCATTCCCTGCGTGGTCAAAACACTCTCCGCTCCGCCGCGCGCGCGTACTGTTTCGCTTCAAAGCGTTGTTGGAAGAACGCATGGATACGCTGGCCCGGCTGATTTCACAGGAGCACGGCAAGGTCTATTCCGATGCCGTGGGGGAGGTGACGCGCGGTCTGGAAGTCGTTGAATTTGCGTGTGGTATTCCTCATCTGCAAAAAGGTGAACACTCGGCGAATGTCGGCACTGGTGTGGATAGCCATTCACTCATGCAGCCGCTCGGAGTGTGCGTCGGGATTACGCCGTTCAACTTTCCGGCGATGGTGCCAATGTGGATGTTCCCGATCGCGCTGGCGACCGGCAATACCTTTGTGTTGAAACCGTCGGAAAAAGATCCTTCGCTCTCGCTGCTGTTAGCGCAACTGCTGAAAGAAGCGGGTCTGCCGGACGGCGTGTTTAACGTCGTTCAGGGTGACAAAGAAGCGGTGGACATCCTGCTGACCGACCCGCGCGTGCAGGCGGTGAGCTTTGTGGGATCGACGCCGGTGGCGGAATACATTTATCAGACGGCGTCGGCGCACGGCAAACGCTGTCAGGCGCTGGGCGGGGCGAAAAACCACTGTATCCTGATGCCGGATGCTGACATGGACATGGCTGCCAGCGCGATTATGGGCGCGGCGTTTGGCGCAGCGGGCGAACGCTGCATGGCGCTGTCGGTAGTGGTGGCCGTTGGTGATGAGACAGCGGAAGCGCTGCATCAGCGCCTGAGCGCGCAAATCAAAGCAATGCGCGTCGGGCCAGGTCTGGTTGACGGGCAGGAAAATGAAATGGGACCGGTGATCAGCGCCCCGCACCGGGCGAAGATTGCCGACTATATTCAAAGCGGTGTCGATCAGGGCGCGACGCTGCGCATCGATGGCCGCACGCTGTCCGTACAGGGGCACCCGCAAGGCTACTTTATCGGGCCGACGCTGTTCGATAACGTCACGCCGGAGATGAAGATCTATCAGGAAGAAATTTTTGGTCCGGTGCTGTCCGTGGTGCGCGTGCCGGATTACCAGACGGCGGTGACGCTGATTAACAACCATGAATACGGCAACGGTACCGCTATTTTTACCCGCGACGGTGAAACGGCGCGTCAGTTCTGCGAAGAGGTGCAGGCGGGCATGGTCGGCGTGAACGTACCGATTCCGGTGCCGATGGCATTCCACAGCTTCGGCGGTTGGAAGCGCTCCATTTTTGGGCCGTTGAATGTCCACGGCAACGACGGCGTGCGCTTCTACACCCGCATGAAAACCGTCACCAGCCGCTGGCCCGCCAGCGTCCGTCTGGAACACCACACCAGCAGCTTCGTCATGCCCACGCTGGAGTGAGGATGTCATGAAAGAACTAAACCTCCGGCTGGCTTATTACGATAAATAGTTGTGCGGATTTTTATTGTTTTTCCTTTCACGTAAAAAATTGCGCTGAGGTAGCGTGACCGTCGGGTGAGCGACAAGGATGTCGCGAAAGCCAGTGCCGCGTCGGACAAAAACGTCAGAGACGTTTTTGAACAGCACTTGTGCTGGCCCGAAGGGCGAGCCCCGTTTATGGGGCGAGTAAGCGCGTCACTGGTGGCCCGGCCACGGGCACGCACGCCGAAGGTATCGCGTAGCGACGCAATTTCCCGTGGAAAAGCCTGGGGTCATGGGGCAGCGGCGATTGAGCTGCCCCGTGTCGGGCGTGTGCAGCAGTGTGGAAAAGAAGTAACTTGCGTAACACGCACGAAACTTTATGCCGACTGACATAGAAATCGTTTCTATGGCCAACACGGTGGCTAGCTGTCTGGATAAAACAGGTAGGAGTAGATCAATGGATACGTGTCGCATCACCATGGCGCAGGCGCTGGTCAGGTTTCTCAACCAGCAATACCTCAGCGTAGACGGTGAAGAATCCCCCTTTGTGCAGGGCGTCATGACCATTTTTGGTCACGGCAATGTGCTGGGCATCGGCCAGGCGCTGGAACAGGAGGCGAATCGTCTCACCGTGCATCAGGGGTGCAACGAACAGGGAATGGCGCACATTGCCGTTGGATTCGCTAAACAGCATAAGCGGCGGAAAATCTATGCGGTGACTTCGTCGGTGGGGCCGGGGGCGGCAAATATGGTGACTGCCGCCGCGACCGCCACCGCCAACCGCATTCCGGTGCTGCTGCTACCCGGCGATCTCTTCGCCTGCCGCCAGCCGGATCCGGTGCTGCAGCAGGTCGAGCAATATCACGATCTGTCGATCAGCACCAATGACTGCTTTAAACCGGTGTCCCGCTACTGGGATCGCATTAATCGCCCTGAGCAGCTGATGAGCGCGCTGATTAACGCCATGCGCGTACTGACCGATCCGGCAGATACCGGCGCGGTAACGCTGTGTTTACCGCAGGATGTGCAGGCGGAAGTCTGGGATTATCCAGCATCGTTTTTCCGCAAACGTGTCCATCACCTCGAACGCCGTCCGCCGGACGCTGCAAGGCTGGATGAGGCGGCGGCGCTGATTGCGAGCAAGCGCCGTCCGATGCTGATTTGCGGCGGCGGCGTACGTTATTCCGGCGCTCATGAGGCGCTGGCGCAGTTTGCCGAGCAGTTTGCGATTCCGTTTGGCGAAACGCAGGCGGGCAAAGGCGCGATTGTTTCCTCACATCCGCTGAACTGTGGCGGTATTGGCGTGACGGGCGGATTGGCAGCGAATCGGCTGGCGCACGAGGCGGATCTGATTATCGGCGTCGGGACGCGTTTAACTGATTTTACCACTGGCTCCAAATCGCTGTTTCAGAACCCGAACGTCGAATTTTTACTGCTCAACGTTGCCGAATTCGATGCGTTAAAACTGGATGCGCTGCCCCTGATCGCCGATGCGCGCGTCGGGCTGGAGGCGCTGGCCGAACGGCTGGCGACAGCATCGTATCGCAGCGGCTGGCAGCAGGCCGTTGAGCAGGCTCGTGCAGAATGGGAACGCGAGCTACAGCGGCTGTTTACCGTGCAGGACAAGGGCGAGCTGGTGCCGGAAGTGGTGGACGGTCTGGAAGACAAGCTGGATGAATATCGTCAGATGCTGAATACCCATCTGACGCAAACGCGCGTGTTGGGCATATTGAATGAAGAGCTGGAAGACAACGCGGTTGTGGTGGGCGCGGCGGGCTCGTTGCCGGGCGATCTACAGCGCGTGTGGCAGGTGAAAACGCCGGACAGCTATCATTTGGAATACGGCTATTCGTGCATGGGATACGAAATTGCGGCGGCGATTGGTGCACGCCTTGCGGCACCGCAGCAGCCGGTCTACGCGATGGTCGGTGATGGCTCCTATTTGATGCTGCATACCGAGTTGCAAACGGCGGTGCAAGAGGGCATCAAAATCACCGTGCTGCTATTCGATAACGCGGGCTTTGGCTGTATCAACAACCTGCAAATGAGTCAGGGAATGGGCAGCTTCTGTACGGAAAACCGCTACCGTGATGCAGAATCGGGGCAGCTGCGTGGTGCGCTTATTCCGGTGGATTTCGCCAAGAATGCGGAAAGCTATGGCTGCAAGGCGTGGCGGGTACATGATGAAGCCTCGCTCAGGCAGGCGCTGACGGAATCACGCCAGCATTCGGGGCCCGTGCTGCTCGACATCAAGGTGCTGCCGAAGACCATGACGCATGGCTACGAATCCTGGTGGCGCACTGGCACGGCGCAGGTTGCCGACAACCCAGAGATTGAGTCTGCGGCCAATAGTGTGAAAGCTGCGCTTTCCCGCGCACGTCAGTATTAGGTGATCTCCCTGCGTCACTGTCTCTTAGTCACAATGATGTAGGGTCGCTAGTGGGGTTGGGCGTTATCTGGCGTAAAAAATTATGCTGAGGAGATAGCAGGTTTAGGATGAGCCGCATGGACGCGGCGAAAGCTTGCGCCACGTATGGAACGTGTCGCAAGCGGTCCGTTAAGCCTGATACCGACGAAGGCATCGCGCAGCGACATAATTAGCGCCGAAAAGCCAGGGTTCACAGGGCGACGGCGACTGAGACGCCCTGTGTCGGGCGCGTGCTACGAGGTGGCATGGAATGGCAGTATTGTAGCGCACGAAACGGTCTCTGAATCTGCATAAAATTTGACGAAGAGACCGCCTGTGCAGATGAGGTTTGCGATCTTTAGTGCTGCCTAATCCTTCCCCTATACTCCCGAATCTAACTGAAATATTCATTTCATTTATAAACCACGGTTTCATTTTCCCTCCCGCGGTGCGCCAGCATCTGACCGATCCTCTGACATTCCGGTATACCGCCATAAACGTACTCATTCGATGTGTGATTGGGGTTGCAGAAAACAGCGAAGATGTCATGAAAATGTTAACTGACGCGCAAAAACATAATTTTCAATTTATACAAAACTGAAATAAATGTTTTATTTTATCTATCAGGATTCGCGGTAAAGAGCGGGTGATGATGGGGCTGGGGAGAATGCGACTAGCCGTTATCCGTCACTTTTTCAGTCTGGCATTAAACGCCACTCAGGCAGCAAGGGAGCACCTATGTTTAACATCGCTTTACTGGGCGCGGGCCGCATCGGTCAGGTCCATGCAGTGAACATCGCGGCACACAAAGAAACCAACCTGTACGCGGTGGTTGATCCCAATCCAACCAATGCCACGGCGCTGGCCGAACGTTACCACACCAAAGTGCAAACCGTGGATGAGGTCATGAACGATCCGGCGGTACACGCCGTCCTGATTGCCTCCGCAACCGACACGCACGCCGACCTGATTGAGCTGGCCGCCAAACATGGCAAAGCCATTTTCTGTGAAAAACCCGTGCATCTGGATATCGCCCGCGTTCGCGATTGCCTGACCGTCGTCAAACAGCAGAACGTGCCGTTGTTTGTAGGCTTCAACCGCCGTTACGATCCGCAATTCCGCCGTGTCAAAACGCTGGCGGGTGAAGGCCGCATCGGCAAGCCGGAATCTCTCCTGATTATCTCTCGCGATCCGTCGCCGCCGCCTGCTGAGTACGTCCGCGTTTCCGGCGGCATGTTCCGCGACATGACGATCCATGATTTCGATATGGCGCGCTTCATTATGGGCGAAGAACCGGTGTCGGTCTTTGCGCAAGGCAGCAACCTGGTCGATCCGGCGATTGGTGAAGCGGGCGACATCGATACCGCGTTTATTGTGCTGAAATTCGCCTCTGGTGCGATGGCGACCATCGTCAACAGCCGCCGCTCTGGCTACGGCTACGATCAGCGTCTCGAATTACATGGCGCGAAAGGCGTGCTCAGCGCGGGCAACATCCGCGAAAACGTGGTCGAGCAGTGGACCGACGACGGCTGTCTGGCGGCAAAACCCGAATACTTCTTCCTGCAACGCTATCACGCCGCCTACGCGGCAGAGTGGCAGCACTTTGTCGATGTGCTGAATGGCCGCACGCAGCCGGAATGCTCCGGGCTGGACGGTGAACGTGCACTGAATCTGGCGGATAAAGCCTTTGAATCACTGGCTCAAGGCAAGGAGGTCGCCGTGTAACCGTATCGGCACATCGCGTTTACCTGCTTTCAACCCTACACCCATACTCATAACAGAAGCAGAGAAAAGACATATGAAAAAGATCATCAGCGTTTCCGCAATCGCCATCGCACTGGGTCTGTCTGGTTTTGCTCAGGCTCAAAATGAACAAATCGTTTTCAGTACGCCGAATCTCGCTATGCCGTTTGAAGTACATATGCAGCGCACCGCCGTTAAAGCCGCCAAAGAACTGGGCGTGAATTTGCAGGTGCTGGATGGGCAGGGTAGCTCACCGAAGCAGGCCGCCGACTTGGAAAATGCCATTACGCGTGGGGCACAGGGCTTTGTTGTATCGCCGAATGATGTCAACGCGGTGTCCAGTGCGGTTACCGATATTCAGGATGCCAAGCTGCCCGTGGTGACGCTGGATCGTTCGGTAAAAACCGAAAAAGCGGTACCGCACTTTGGTGCCAATAACTATAAAGGCGGTCAGGCGATTGCCGACTATGTCAAAACCAAATTCCCAGATGGCGCAGAGATCATTCTGCTGACCGGTCAACCGGGGTCGTCTTCTAACATCGAGCGTACGCAGGGGATTCGCGACAGCCTGAAAGCTGGCGGGAGCAAATACCACATTGTCGCTGACCAGACGGGGAACTGGATGCGTTCCGAAGGGATGCGCATCGTGGAAAGCGTTTTTCCTTCGCTGCCTAAACGCCCGCAGGTGATCCTCTCAGCAAATGACGACATGGCGCTGGGTGCGATTGAAGCGTTACAAGGGCAAGGTCTGAAACCCGGCGACGTGATGGTAACCGGCTTTGACGCCGTGCCGGAAGCGCTGGCTCGCGTACGCGACGGTTGGCTGGCCGTGACTGCCGATCAACGTCCGGGATACGCGGTGACTACCGCGTTGACGCAGTTGACCAATAACATCCGCAGTAAAGCGCCTATCACCGGGGCAGATTACCAACCGACCATGATTACCAAAGATAACCTGAACGATGCTGAACGTATTGGCGAAGCGGGTAAATAAGCCGTTTTCTACGTAATCAATAAAGGTATTCAGCAGGCCGCGTCCGCGCGGCCTTGCGGGAGGAAGGTAAACATGACGGAACCCCTACTGAACATTACCAATCTGGCAAAGAGCTTCTCCGGCGTTTGGGCGTTGAGCAACGCGCAGCTGACCGTACAGCCGGGAGAGATTCATGCGCTATTGGGAGAAAACGGCGCGGGTAAATCGACGCTGTTGAAGGCGCTGGCAGGGGCGCAGCCGCAGACCAGCGGCGACATCTGGTTTGGTGGCGAGACGCTGTTACCGCTCGAATCGCCCGTTGAGCGCCAAAAGCGGGGGATTATCACCATTTATCAGGAATTTAACCTGCTGCCCAATATGAGCGTAGCGGAGAACATGTTCCTGGGACGCGAGCCGCAGAGCCGAGGTGTATTCGTGGACGCGCTAGCGGTGAATCGCGAGGCGAAAGCGGTACTGGATTATCTGAAACTGAACATTGCGCCGACGACGCAGGTGGCGCGTTTGAGCGTGGCGCAGCAGCAGATGGTGGAGATTGCCAGAGCGCTGACGCTGAACGCCAAGCTGATTGTGATGGATGAACCGTCGGCGGCGCTGAGCGACAGTGAAGTCGACAGCCTGCACCGTGTGGTGCGCGAGCTGAAAGGGCGTGGCGTGAGCGTAGTGTATGTCACGCACCGTCTGCACGAAGTCTTCCAACTGTGCGATCGGTTTACCGTATTTCAGGATGGCCGCTACACCGGTTCCGGCGATGTTGCCAGCACGAATGTGCAGGAAATTATTCGCCTGATGGTCGGCCGTGATGTGGTGTTCAACCGCCGTCCGCCATCGGAAACGCATCATCAGGATAAGCCAGTACGGCTGGCAGTGAAGGGCTTAAGCCGGGAAAAACCGCCGCTGGATGCGCACGGCATCGCGCTGAAGGACATCAACTTCCAGGTGCATGCGGGCGAAGTGCTCGGTATTGCCGGGCTGGTGGGCGCGGGACGTACGGAAATCGCGCGCTGCCTGTTCGGTGCCGACGCGTTCTCTACCGGTGAATTTGTGCTGGATGACGAACCCTATTATCCCTCCACGCCGCTGCATGCGCTGTCGCAAGGCATCGCACTGGTGCCGGAAGACCGCAAGAAAGAGGGCGCGGTGCTGGGGTTGTCGATCAGGGAAAACATCTCGCTTTCCAACCTCTCGTCGCTGATGCGCTGGCGCTGGTTTGTCGACCCCCGTAAGGAGGACGACCTGATTGAGGCCTACCGTCAGGCGCTGCATATCAAGATGGTGAACAGCGAGCAGGAAGTGCGCAAGCTGTCGGGCGGTAACCAGCAAAAGGTGATTCTTGCCCGCTGTATGGCACTGAATCCCAAGGTATTGATTGTGGATGAGCCCACGCGCGGCATCGATGTTGGCACCAAGTCCGAGGTGCATCAGGTGCTGTTCGATATGGCGAAACGGGGCGTCGCCGTGATTGTGATTTCCTCCGACCTGCCGGAAATCATGGCGATTTCCGACCGCATTATCACGCTCAGCGAAGGGCGGATTAGCGGGGAAATTCATGGCGATGACGCCACAGAAGAAAAACTGATGACGATGATGGCCATTTGCCACGACGCATTACACGCAGCATAACGGAGGTGACGCATGTCCCAGCAGCCGCTTTCTAAGAGCATTACGCCGTCCAATCCGCGTGGACGTTTTGATCCGATTGCTTTTTTTGAACGCTTTGGTGTGTTTATTTTCATGATTCTGCTGCTGATTTTCTTTCAGTCGCAGAACAGCAATTTTCTGTCCGAGCGCAACATCACCAACATCCTGACCGAAGTTTCCATCTACGGCATCATGGCCGTGGGGATGACGTTCGTCATTCTGACCGCCGGGATCGACCTGTCCGTCGGCTCGATTCTGGCGGTGTGCGCCATCACCGCCGCCTCGGTCATTAAAGGTGACAACTTCACCACCGTCGATCCGGATGCTTGGTACGGCTTGAGCTGGCTGGTTGCATTGGGCGTCTGTCTGGCGATGGGCACCTTCATTGGTTTCCTGCATGGGTTGGGGGTCACCAAACTGCGTCTGCCGCCGTTCATCGTCACGCTGGGCGGGATGACGATCTGGCGCGGGTTAACGCTGGTAATGAACGACGGTGCGCCGATAGCTGGCTTTGATCCCGGCTATCGCTGGTGGGGACGAGGCGAGATCCTGGGTATTTCGGTGCCGATCTGGATCTTCGCGCTGGTCGCTTTGCTGGGTTATCTGGCGCTGCATAAAACCCGCTGGGGCCGCTTCGTGTACGCCATCGGTGGCAACACCGAAGCCGCGCGGTTGGCTGGGGTGAACGTGCAGCGTGTACTGGTCAGCGTCTACGTCGTGATTGGCTGTCTGGCCGGGCTGGCGGGCTTCATTCTCAGCGCCCGTCTCGGTAGCGCAGAAGCGGTCGCGGGGATCACCTTCGAGCTGCGCGTCATCGCCTCAGTGGTCATCGGTGGTACCTCGCTGATGGGCGGCTACGGCCGGATCAGCGGCACGATTATCGGCTCGATCATCATGGGGATCCTGATTAACGGACTGGTGTTGATGAACGTATCGGCCTACTACCAGCAGATTATCACCGGGTTAATTATCGTGCTGGCCGTGGCGTTTGATACCTACGCCAAGAGCCGTCGCGGCGCTATCTAAGCCGCACCCGTACCGACTCTCTTTTCGCACCGAGGTGGATATGAAGGATGTACGCATTGGGTTAATCGGCACCGGCTATATCGGTCGTGCGCATGCCATCGCCTACGCGCAGGCGCCGACGGTCTTCCCGCTGAAAGGCAATCTGGTGAAGGCGATGCTGGCAGAAGTGTCGCCGGAGCTGGCAGCCCGAAAGGCGCAGGAGTTTGGCTTCCTGCGCTCCACGGGGGACTGGCGTACGCTGGTGGCAGATCCAGACATTGATGTGGTGGATATCTGTGCGCCGAATTTTCTGCATAAGACGATGGCGATGGCGGCCATCCAGCACGGCAAGCACGTTTACTCAGAAAAACCGCTGGCGCTGAACGCGCGTGATGCCCGAGAAATGGTCGACGCCGCGCAGCAGGCCGGCGTGAAAACGCTGGTGGGCTTCAACTACATGAAGAACCCGACCTCACAGCTGGCCAGAGAGATTATCGCCAGCGGCGAGATTGGCGACGTGGTGCATTTTTACGGCACGCATAATGAAGATTATCTGGCCGATCCGAACAAACCGGCCGACTGGCACTGTTTCAAAGAAACGGCTGGGCTGGGCGCGCTGGGGGATCTGGCGGCGCATATCGTCAACATGGCGCAGTATCTGGTAGGTGATATCGCCAGCGTCTGCGGTGACCTGCAAACGGTGATTACGCAGCGTCCGACGGCACCGGGCAGCAGCGAATTCGTACAGGTGGAGAATGAAGATCAGGCGCATGCGATGGTACGGTTCGCCAGCGGCGCACGCGGCGTGATTGAAACGTCGCGCATTGCCTGCGGCCGAAAAATGGGTCTGACCTACGTGGTGACCGGCACGAAAGGCACGCTGAGTTTCACGCAGGAACGCATGGCAGAGCTGAAGCTCTATCGGCATGACGAACCGGAGAACCGGCAGGGATTCAAAACGCTGCTGACCGGACCGCAGCATCCGGACTATGCAGCCTTCTGCGCCAGCGCCGGACACGGTATTGGCTTTAACGATCAGAAAACGGTAGAGGTGCGCGATCTGATCGACGGTATTGCGGCTGATGTCCCGATGTGGCCGGATTTCGAAGAGGGCTGGAAAGTTTCGCGAGTTCTGGATGCGATCGTGCAGTCACACGAAACGGCGCGCTGGGTGAACGTGGATGAGGTGGGCTAATCAGCCAGCTGACGTGATTTCTTCTTTTTTGCAGGATTTTTTACAGGATTGGCCGCTATGAATAAGGAAAAGACGTTTGATGTGATTTGCATGGGGCGCGTTGCTGTCGATCTGTACGGGCAGCAAATCGGCGCGCGTCTGGAAGATATGGGCAGCTTTGCCAAGTATCTGGGCGGGTCGTCCGGCAACGTAGCTTATGGCACGGCGCGACAGGGGCTGCGTTCTTCTATGCTGGCGCGGGTGGGCGACGAGCATATGGGGCGCTTCCTGCGTGAAGAACTGAATCAGGTCGGCTGCGATACCAGCCATTTAATTACCGATAAGGAACGTCTGACGGCGCTGGTGCTGTTGGGCATTAAAGATCGCGATACCTTTCCGCTGATTTTCTACCGCGATAACTGCGCCGATATGGCGATCTCTCCAGAGGATTTCACCGAGGATTACATTGCGTCGTCGCGCTGCCTGGCGATTACCGGCACGCATCTCTCGCACCCTAACACGCGTGAAGCGGTGCTGACGGCGCTGCAATACGCGCGGCGCAATGGGGTGAAAACAGCGTTGGATATCGACTACCGTCCGGTGCTGTGGGGGCTGACGTCGCTGGGCGATGGCGAAACCCGTTTTGTTGAAGCGCAGGCGGTCACGGAGCAGTTGCAGCAGGTGCTGTCGCTGTTCGACGTGATTGTCGGCACCGAAGAGGAGTTCCACATTGCGGGCGGCAGCACGGATACCTTGCAGGCGCTGCGCACCGTGCGGCAGCACACGCAGGCGGAACTGGTGTGCAAACGCGGGGCGCTGGGCTGCTCGGTGTTTAGCGACGCGATTCCTGACCATCTGGATAAAGGCATTACGATCAAAGGCGTGCGCGTGGATGTGCTGAACGTGCTGGGGGCAGGCGATGCATTTATGTCCGGCCTGCTGCGCGGCTATCTCAACGGCGAAGGCTGGGAAAAAGCCTGTGCGTACGCCAATGCCTGCGGCGCGCTGGTGGTGTCACGCCACGGCTGTGCGCCCGCGATGCCAAGTAAGATCGAACTGGATAACTATTTAGCCCGCGCGGCAAGTGTCCCGCGTCCCGATTTGGATGAAGAACTTAACCATCTGCATCGTGTTACGACGCGTCGTAAACAGTGGCATGAGCTGTGTGTGATCGCGTTCGATCACCGCAGCCAGTTGGAAGACATGGCACTGAACTGCGGTACTGAAATCAGCCGTATTCCGGCACTGAAAAAGCTGATTCTGCGTGCCAGCTATGACGCGGCACAACAGGCAGGGCTGGACGGCAAAGCGGGTTTGCTGTGCGACGGCACGTTCGGACAGGATGCGCTGAATGACATCACCGGAAAAGGCTGGTGGATCGGCCGACCGATTGAGCTGCCGGGATCGCGCCCGTTAATGATGGAGCGCGGCAATATTGGCTCACAGCTGGTGAGCTGGCCGCTAGAGCACGTGGTGAAATGTCTGGTGTTCTTCCACCCGGAAGATGCCCACGCGCTAAGGCGCGAGCAGGAAATGAAGGTGATGGAAGTCTATCAGGCCTGTCGCCAGTCCGGCCATGAACTGCTACTCGAAGTCATTCTGCCGGCGGGGATGCCGCACAGCGATGCGCTTTATCTGCGCGCGATTCAACGTTTCTACAACCTCGGCGTACGGCCTGACTGGTGGAAACTGCCGCCGCTGTCCTCCGAAGGCTGGGCGCAACTGACACCGCTGCTGGCGCAGCGCGATCCTTACTGTAGGGGCGTGGTGATTCTGGGGCTGGATGCGCCGCTGGAAACGTTGCAACAGGGTTTCAGCGCCGCCGTGGGCTTCCCGATTGTGAAAGGCTTTGCTGTCGGTCGCACCCTGTTTGCCCAGCCAGCGCAAAAGTGGCTGCGTAACGAGATCGACGACGCCGAATTGATTGAGCAAGTTAAACATAACTACCTGCAACTGATCGCCGTCTGGCGTCAGCGCGGTTAACCTATTTCTATGTGTTTGAATAAGGGACATAACATGACCGTTCAACTTGGTATTAATCCACTCACCTGGACCAATGACGATCTGCCTTCTCTGGGCGCGGACACCCCGCTGGAAACCTGTCTGAGCGAAGGGCGGCAGGCGGGTTTCGCCGGTTTTGAATTAGGTAATAAATTCCCGCGTCAGGCCAGCGTGCTGGGGCCGATCCTGCAAGCGCACGATCTGCGCTTAGTTTCCGGCTGGTATTCCGGCGAACTGCTCACTCGTTCAGTAGAAGAAGAGATTGAAGCGGTGCAGGGGCATCTGGCGTTGCTGCGCGATCTCGGCGCGACGGTGCTGGTGTTTGCCGAAGTCACGGGCGCGATTCACGGCGACCAACAGAAACCCGTTCATTTGCGCCCGCGTTTCCCGGAAGAACGCTGGCCGGAATACGGCAAAAAGCTGACCGAGTTTGCGCGTTACACGCAAAGTCAGGGCGTGCAGATTGCCTATCATCACCATATGGGCACGGTGATTGAAAGCGCGCAGGACGTGGATAATCTGATGGAACATACCGGGCCGGAAGTCGGGCTGTTGCTGGATACTGGTCACCTGACGTTTGCGGGTGCCGATCCGGTTGCGGTGGCGAATCGCTGGATTAACCGCATCAATCACGTTCACTGCAAAGACATTCGTCCAGATGTGCTGAAAGACGTGAAAAACCGTAAGACCAGCTTCTTGGACGCGGTGCTGAGCGGCGTCTTTACCGTACCGGGCGATGGTTGCGTCGATTATCCGGCGGTATTCAGCATCCTGAAGGCTCATAACTACAGCGGATGGCTGGTGGTCGAAGCAGAACAGGATCCGGCCGTTGCGCATCCGTTGACGTACGCGACGCTAGGCTACAATAACTTGCAGCGTTTCGCCCAGCAGGCGGATTTGATCTGATTCGTGGTGATATCCCCGCATCTTCACGCTGCCAGCAGACCAACGAGCAGGCAGCTTGAAGTAGGGGGAGATAAGGAGGCAAAAGATGTCCCGACTGTTATCACGCCATCGCACCCCTGACGAACACGGGCGTATACAGCACATCACGCCGGAAACGGCGGGCTGGCGATACGTGGGGTTCGAGGTATATCAATTGGCACCGGAACAGGTGCTATCGCTGCCCGCCAGCGATAACGAACGCTGTCTGGTGCTAGTCAGCGGCAAAGCAACGGTTGTCACGCCGGGTGAGCGCTTCGAGCAGATTGGCGACAGAATGAGCCCGTTTGAGCGCAGAAAACCGTATGCGGTTTATGTCACGACGGGTGAGACGATTACGGTGACAGCGCACACGGCGCTGGAACTGGCAGTTTGCGCCGCTCCGGGATTCGGCACGCACCCGACCCGACTGATCGCCCCGCAGGATATCGACGCCGAGCAGCGTGGCGTCGGCAATAACCAGCGCTATGTGCATAATATTTTGCCGGAGGACAAAGCGGCCGACAGCCTGCTGGTGGTCGAAGTGTACACCGATGAAGGCTGCACCAGCTCTTATCCCAGCCACAAGCACGATGTCGATAGTCCGCCGCAGGAAACCTATCTGGAAGAAACCTACTACCACCGTTTGAACCCAGAACAGGGATTCTGCCTGCAACGTGTCTATACCGATGACCGTTCATTAGATGAATGTATGGCGGTCTACAATAGGGACGTGGTGCAGGTGCCGCGCGGCTATCACCCGGTCGCCACTATCGCAGGCTATGACAGCTACTATCTGAATGTGATGGCCGGCCCGACGCGCCAGTGGCGTTTCACCTGGGAAGCGGATCATCAGTGGATCAACAGCCCCGAGTATGCGGATAAGCATAGCCAAGGCAACGCGTAGCGATACAGGCAAACGAACGTAAGCATGGGCAGTAGCTTATGGGTAACCTGTAGGCTACTGCCATAATGTACTTGGGGAAGTTAGCTAGCTAACCCGAAACTGTTAATCAGTTTCATCTGACAGCAGGTCGCTTTCATAATCCTGTCCGCCATGCCAAATGCCCAGAACCGTTACCGTTTTTTTCTCTTTTTCCACCATAAAAGCAATGAGTGTTCGTTTGCTGTGATTAGTGACGCGCAGTCCAGGCAAAATATCGTTGCGCTGGTTTCCTCTTTCAGGAAATAACTCAAGTGATTCACAGTAACTGACAATGCTTTCGGTGTAGCTGAGAGCTGTTTTGGGTGACGAAACCCTCGCGATGTAGCGGTATAGTGTTGCGAGTTGTTCATCCGCTTCCGGTGCGAATACTACCCTGTAATCCATTACTCTTCTCCGGTCATCTTCCTGAACTCGGCTTTTAATCTGTTCCTAATGTCGCTACTGTTGAGGCTTTCTGTTTCACCGCGTTGCAGCGCGTTCCAAGCGGGAACAACTTGTTCCTGCAGCCAATTTTCTACTGCATTATCGCGTGCAATCAGCGCTCGAAGTCCTTCCCGAATGACCTCACTTTCTGACGCATATTCACCGCTGGCAACTCGGGCTTTCACCTGTGCAGCCATTTCATTCGGTAACGTTATACTCATCTGCTGTGTTGTTCTCATTGCCTACCCCTTGAACTTAACGATAGGATTTAATCATACTCATTATTTCCCATCTTGTCAGGGCTGAACAACCTGAATCAAGCGTCTCGGTTCACCGAAATATTATCGAGTTTGCCTGCTTTCAAATAGCCAATGTGGCTGGCCATCAGTTCGGCTTCTTGTTCGCTGTGCGTGACGAGGAGCGCGGTTTGTCCTGCGTCGCGCAGGATGTCGCGCACTTCCTGTCCCAGCCGTTTGCGGCTGTCGGGATCGAGGCTGGATAGGGGTTCGTCGAGCAGCAGCACGGCAGGTTGCGGGGCCAGCGCCCGCGCGAGTGCAATACGCTGCTGTTGTCCGCCGGACATCTCATGCGGGTAGCGTTGTGCCAGCGAGACAAGATCGACCAACTCAAGCATGGCGCGGACGCGCGACTGTTGAAGATCTTTCGGCTGTTTTCTCAGGCCAAAGGCAATATTCTGCGCGGCGGTCAGATGGGGAAACAATGCGTAGTCCTGAAACACCATCCCGACGTTGCGCTGTTCCGGTGGCAGATGCACATCTGCACCAGCCACACAGCGTCCGCCGACGTGAATCGTTCCCTGAGTCAGGTGCTCAAAACCCGCAATCGCGCGTAAAGCCGTGGTTTTACCGCATCCTGATGCGCCCAGCAGGCAGGCCAATTCACCAGCAGCAACTTCCATGGAAAAACCGTTCAGCACGTGATGAACATTATGCTTGTGCCCGTAGGCGACGTGGACATTATTCAGAACGAGTGTAGCCTCAGACACCTTGACTCTTCCTCATGATTTTCATTCTTTCTCAACCGACGTTTTTAGCTGACTGCGAGCCAGCAGCACAACGGGCAGCGTACCCGCCAGCACAATCAGCAGTGCGGCAATCGCCCCTTCTTCGTAGGTGCCTCTGGCGGCTTCGGCATACAGAACGGTCGCCAGCGTTTCGAAATTGACCGGCCGCAGCAGCAGCGTGGCGGGGAGTTCTTTCATCGCGTCGGCAAACACCAGCAGCGCACTGGTCACCAGCGCCGGACGCAGCAGGGGAAGGTGCACGCGAAAAAAAGTGACGAATTCACTTTCGCCGAGCAGACGCGATGCCTGTTCCATCACCGGGGGAATGCGCGTCAGCCCGGCATCAAGTGCACCAATCCCAATCGCCATAAAGCGAATGGCGCAGCAGACCACCAGCAGGACACCGGCGGAAAGCAGCGGCAGTCCTTTATAGCCAATCAAGTCAGCGAGGAAATTATCCGTCGCCATGCCGGGCGTCAGCATGCCAATTGCCAGTACCGTACCGGGCACGGCATAGCCCAGTGAGGCAATTCTCAGTATGGTGCGGCGGCGTTCTGGTGAACGATCATTGATAGCTGAATGACGGGCATACCACGCAATAATCAGGCTAACGAACGTGACGACCAGCGTGACGCCAACGGCCAGCAGAAGCGAGTTCTGCAACGACTGTATCAGGCCAGCGGAGATCGTCACGCTATCGCCCAGCCGTTTCGCGCTTTCCCATGCCAAAAAGAGGGCAGGGGCGATGAAGCCGAGCAGAATCGGTAATGCGGTCGCACAGGTCGCCAGCCAGGCGCGTACACCTTTCAGCGGCGCGGGCATGATGCCGCGCATCTGTCGGCTGGTGCCGTAGCGCTGGTTTTTCCGGCCGTAATACTCCAGCGTCAGCAGCAGGATAACGACCGTCAGCATCGTGCAGGCAATTTGCGCGGCGGCAGGTAAATCTGAACGGGTGACCCAGGTGGTGTAAACCGTCACGGTCAGCGTATTGACCCCAAGAAACTCGGAGGCACCAATATCATTCAGCGTTTCCAGCAAGGCCAGGCTGGTGCCGACGGCCAACGCAGGACGCGCCATCGGCAGGGCGACGTGCAGGAAAGTGCCCGTTGCGCTCAAACCCAGCGTGCGTGCGGCTTCCAGCAGGTGTGCAGGCTGACTGATAAACATCGCGCGCATAGTCAGATAAACGTACGGATAGAGCACCAGCCCGAGTAGCAGAATCGCGCCCGTCATGGAGCGCAGATCCGGCAGGCGGAACTGACGCGGGCTGTCGTAACCCAGCACGCTGCGGATCGCTTCCTGAATCGGCCCTATAGGATGCAGCAGATCGAGCCAGGCAAAAGCGACAATATAGGTTGGCATCGCCAGCGGTAGCAGCAGCGCCCAGCTAACGAACTGCCTGCCGGGGAAATCAAACGCCGTCACCAGCCAGGCGCAGCCTGCGCCAATCACCATGACGAGTGCGCCGACGCCGACGAGCAGAATGAGCGTGTTGAGTGCGGCATCGGGTAGCACGTAGCGCATCAGGTGATCCCAATGGCCAACACCTGCGCCAGCCGCTAGCCAAAGCAGGGAAACCAGCGGAGCCAGTACGCCGAGTGCAATGATGACGGCAGCGATGCGAAGCGGAGAAAAAAAGAGGCGCGGCCGCCCGAAGGCGCCGCGCATGGTTGACGAACTGGTCTTATTGATCGAATCCAACTTTATCTACCAACTGACTGGCCTGTTTACGGAATTTAACGATGTCGGTCAGCGGGGTGCTATCCACATTAACTTCACCAATCGTGCTGCCAATGGTGGAATCCAGCGTGACGCCTTTGCGAACCGGATATTCGTAGTTTGCCTGAGCGTAGATCTGCTGAGCTGGAGCGGAGACCAGATATTCCATCAATTTCACGGCTTGATCTTTATGCGGAGCATGACGTGCAACCGCTGCACCGCTGATATTGACGTGTGTGCCGCCGTTTTCAAAGGTAGGCTGAACGACTTTGATGGCATCGCCCCATTTACGGGCATCGGTGCCTTCTTTGGCGTTCTTCATGTGGCCGACATAATACGAGTTCGCCAGACCTACATCGCAGATACCACCGAGGATGTCGCGCGCCACGTCGCGGTCACCACCGGTCGCTTTACGCGCCAGGTTGTCTTTCACTCCGCGCAGCCAGGTTTCGGTTTTGGCTTCACCGTGGTGAGCAATCATCGCAGCAACCAGTGCGGTATTGTATGGGTGCTGACCCGCACGGATACACACTTTGCCTTTCCATTTTGGATCGGCCAGATTTTCGTAAGTGATGCCGGTCAGCGGCAGTGATTTTTCTGCATAGAGAACGCGAGAGCGCATTGACAGACCAAACCATTGGTTATCTTTGTCACGCAGCGCCGCCGGGATAGCCTCGGTTAATGCACTGGACTGGATCGGCTGTGTAACACCGGCTTCTACCAGATCGATCAGGTTGCCAGCATCAACGGTCATCAGCAGGTCAGCCGGTGAGTTTTGGCCTTCCGCCTTCACGCGTTCCAGCATGCCATCCTTGATGAACACGGTATTAACTTTAACCGACGTCTCTTTGGTAAATGCATCCAGCAGCGGCTGAATCAGGCCGGGCTCACGCGTGGTGTAGAGGGTAAGAGAGTCATCTGCGGCGGCGGCAGGCAGGGCATAGGCAACCATCAGCGATGAGGCCAGCGTCAGCAGGCGCGCTTTTTTGCGCAGAACAGACAGCGTTTTTGACATGTTGTTATCTTCTCCAGAGTGAATGTGGGGCTAAATTAATAAAATAAGGAGATATTTTCTGCAGGTGACAAAAACTATATATGATAATCACTCTTGTTTTCAATCTCATTGCGCTACACGATCCGCGATCGTGATGAGGGTCAACATACGGACTTACTGAGAGAGAAAACCGCTGCTTTATTTTTCAGCACGTTGATAAAAATAGCAGCGATTGATGAGGTTGCGTGAGGCGAGTGCTATGGCGTCTGGCTTTCGGCCAGCCTGCTGATATGCATGGTCAGCCACGTAAGTTCTTCTTTAGGTAAGGCCATTTGGTATTTTTCCTGCACGTAATCCCTGATAGCCCAGGAAATCGCCATCGCGTCAGGATAGTGTTTCAGCAGTTCCTGATAGAAATCGTCTGTACGTCCCGGCGCGATTTTGCGGGCAATTACCCGTTCGGAGAAATAGCGTAGATGGGTGATAAAACGCAGGTAATCGACGGCGTTGACATCAATATTCTTGTTTAACTTATAGCGGACAATCTCCGCCAGACGATTCACCAACTGAACCTGCTGGTGGGCATCGGCAATTTCGGCGCTGCCGGCGGCATTGATGAGGTGGAACGCGATATTGATAGCTTCGTCATCGGGTAGCGTGACGTTAAAGCGTGTCGATACGCGATCTTTTGCCTGCACGCCGAGGGCGTACTCTTTTTGGTAATAGCGTTTCACTTCCCAACTGAGCTTATTGATGAAGTGGTTGCCTGTTTTGCTACGTTCAACCGCAAAATAGAGATGTTCCGCCAGCGTAAAGAACAGCACCGAATTAAGCTTTTCGGCGTACTGACTTTGCGCCAGCGTGACGATCTCATGCGTGATGTCAAAAAAAGCCGCAGGAATGGTGTCGGTCAATGAAAGAAAATGCCGTGATTTCAGGTTTTCCAGCGGAATGAAAACCTGCTCAACGTGCGTCACATCAATCAATGAACCGGGTTTGGCACCAAATCCGATGCCTTTACCCAACAGGATCATCTCCTGCTGTTCATGGTCGACTAACAGCATGCTGTTATTTAACGCTTTTTTCACTTTAATCACGTTTTTCTTCCAATCATGCTGGTTTTCTCATTACGTTTTCCCAATCACCGTCTTTCCTGTCATTGCGCACGTAGCCTGCGGCAGCGCTGTCTGTCAGGTGAGGTCGGCACCATTGGTCGCGATGACTTTCTGATACCAGTAGAACGAATCTTTTCTCAGCCGCGCCAGAGAACCGTTGCCTTCATCATCCTGATCGACATAGATAAAGCCATAGCGTTTGGACATCTGTGAGGTGCCCGCGCTGATGATGTCAATCGCGCCCCAACTGGTGAACCCCATTAGTTCAACACCTTCGCCAACCGCTTCACGCATTTGCTCGAAATGTGAACGGAAGTAGTCAACGCGGTAAGGATCGTGGATTTTGCCGTTTTCGACAACGTCTTTCGCACCCAGCCCATTTTCGACAATAAACAGCGGTTTCTGGTAGCGATCGTAAAGCTCTAGCAGGGAAATTTTCAGCCCGACAGGGTCGATCTGCCATCCCCAGTCTGAGGCTGGCAGGTACGGATTTTTCACGCCCAGAACGGTATTGCCCGGAATTCTCTCTGCGTCCGGCTGTGTGGATTCGGTGAGCGACATGTAATAGCTGAACGACACAAAATCAACGGTGTGCTGTTTGAGAATGGTCAGATCGTCGGGCTGCATGGTGATGTGAATACCACGGCGTTCAAGGTCGCGCTTGATAAGCGGCGGATATTCACCAAACACCTGCACATCGGCATAGAAGTAGTTTTCGAGGTTCTTTTTCAGCGCAGCTTCGACGTCTTCCGGGCGGCAGGAGTGCGGATAGGTCGTCAGCTTGGTCAGCATGCAACCGACCTGGCTGCCTGGGATTTTTTCATGGCAGTCGCGGGTGACAATAGCCGAGGCGACAAACTGGTGATGCAGCCCCTGATAAATATCCTGCTTGGCCTGCCCCGGCGCGCTTTTCTCTTCACGGATACCCGCGGTGGTAAACGGATGACGATGAATACTGTCGATCTCGTTAAAGGTCAGCCAGTAGCGCACCAGATCCTTATAGCGATCGAAGCAGACATTGCTGAAGCGTACGAAGGCATCCAGAACGTTGCGGTGCACCCAGCCATTGTATTTCTCACTCAGCGCCAGCGGCATTTCGTAGTGTGAAAGCGTCACCAGCGGTTCGATGCCGTGCTTGCGCATCTCGCGGAACAGGTCGTCGTAAAACTGTAAACCGGCCTCATTCGGCGCGCTGTCTTCTCCGGTTGGAAAGATGCGTGACCAGGCGATAGAGACGCGCAGCACCTTGAAGCCCATTTCGGCAAACAGCGCCAGATCGCCTTGGTAGCGGTGGTAAAAATCGATACCGCGCCGCTTGGGATAGAACGCGTCATTTTTTCCGTTGAGCGCGTCGGCGATGTTTTCATCTGTCAGCGCCATGTGGGCATGGTAATTCTTCAGGTCGAGATTCGGTTTCCAGGTAATCGCGTCCGCGACTGACGGCCCCTTGCCGTCTTCATTCCATGCGCCTTCGGCCTGATTGGCGGCAATCGCGCCGCCCCATAAAAAGTGTTCCGGGAATGCGATGTTTTTATCCATTACACAGACTCCTTTAAGGTCATGATGATGGTGTGGGGATGGATGACGACCTCAGTGGCTTCCGGTATCACGCGAAAGCGCTCGCTGTTGGTGATAACCATCATGACGACGGGATCGTAACCCGCCGCGATGAGGCTATCGAGGTCAAATTCAACGAGGACATCGCCGGTATTAACCTGTTGGCCGGCCGTGACTTTCGGCTGAAAGCCCTGACCATTGAGTTTGATGGTATCGATACCGATATGGAAAATCAGTTCGGCACCGCTGTCGGTGAGCATGCTGACGGCGTGGCCGGTTTCAAACACGTTCTCAATCGTGCCGCTCGCCGGCGCGTAGAGCACGCCTTTCTCGGGGATGATGGCAATGCCGTCACCCATAATACGTTTGGAGAAGATCTCATCATTCACGTTGTCCAGCGCAATCACTTTGCCTTCAATCGGGCTGGCGAACTGGCACTCGGTAATCGCATGATGGTTTTCTTCTACGGCGACGGCAGGCTTCTCTTCCCGCCAGAGGAACAGGGCGGAGATAAAAGCGATGACAAAAGAGAGCGCGGCACCGGCGATGGCGTAGACGATATTCCAGCTATTTTCCGGTGAGATAAACATGGAGATGCTAGCCAGACCGGGGCCAACCAGCGCAAAGGCTTCAATCGCCATCCAACCGATAAACGCACCGCCGACCAGGCTACCCGCGATCACGCTGTAGAGCGCCTTTTTATTCAGCAGCGTAATCCCGTATAGCGCGGGTTCGGTGATGCCGAACAGGGCAGAAATACCGGCTGAAATCGCCGTCGACTTTAGCGTTTTGTCTTTGCTCTTGAGCGCAATAGCCATGCAGGCACCCGATTCGGCAATGTTGTGTGCGAGCGACGCAGGCAGATAGAGCATTTCCTTACCAAACTGGCTCAAGGAGGAAACGGCATAGGGCAGCATCGGCTTATGCATTCCCGAGGCCACCATGAAGGGCAGCGCAGCGGCGAGCAACCCCGTCGCCACAAAACCCAGCTTGCTGTACAGCCAGAGGATCACGCTAGCCAGACCCGCACCGAGTTCATAACCGAGCGGGCCAAGTACCAACAGCGTGACGGGAACGGTGACCAGCAGCGACAGCATCGGTGACAGGAAAATACGCAGCGCGCTCGGCGAGTAGCGATTGAAGAGCTTTTCGGTTTGCGCATAAAAAATGACGCACAGAATCGCCGGGAAAACCTGCGACGCGTAAGCGACGTTTTTCAAGTCGAAAGAGAGAAATTCCGCGCCTTCCGCCAGCTGTTTAGACATGGCCGGCAGCACCATCACAGAGACGGCGGAAACGGCAACCAGCACATTCACTTTCAGCTTCATCGCGGTGGTGATGCCCACCAGAATCGGCAGAAAATAGAGCGGGGCAGAACCGATATTATCCAACACTTTATACGTTGAGCTGTCTTTGGTGAGCCAGCCGAGCAGGTCCAGCAGCAGTAACAGCGATTTGAGCACGCCGCCACCGGCAATTGCAGGCACCAGCGGCTGAAAAACGCTGATGATAAAATCGATAACAAAAGCCGTGCGGTTAGCTTTTGCTGGCACGGCGCGATCTGTTTTCTTACGGCCTGCCGCGAGGTTCTGCACCGCGTCGTACACCTGCATCACTTCGCTGCCGATGATCACCTGGCACTGCACGTTAACCCGAACGCCCAGCACGCCCGGTACCTTTTCCAGCTCGTTCTGGTTTACTTGGCGGTTGTCATAAAGACTGAGCCGTAGCCGTGTAGAACAGTGTTCAATATGCTCAATGTTGTCAATTCCACCGACTAACGTGATGATTTTTTCAGCGGTAGTGGCATAGGCTGTCGCGTTATTATCTGCTGCTGTGTGGCTCATACGACGATTCCCCTGGTCCAGAAACGAAAAAAGACCTGAAGCACTTCCCATGATGTTGAGTGGGAGAGCTTCAGGTCTTGCCTAGAAAACTAGTTACACGCCTGTGCTGCTGTTGTAAGTCCTCGCACGCGGGAAAGTCAAACAGATCGTGCAGCCTTAATGGGTAAGTGTGATGGCAATAGCAGAATGGAGGGTTTAGCCTGACAGCGCCGATGAATCTCAGGCATGTTGCATAAAATATGGCGCTTTTTAACCGATTATAGAAAACAGAACGAGATAAACTCGCCAGGTGCAAATGGGTCAGCGAGAAGCGAAAAGCGCGTAGGATTTCTGTCGTAAGGGGAAGTTACCCGTTTGCACAGACGATAGGTTGGTGTACGCCATGTTTTAGTTAGTTGATTGTTTTTTATTAAAATACTTACCGTTGGGATCTACTGTTATGACTGATGATTTGCTTTCTCACCTTTCGAACGCATTACGTTCAGAGGATACCTTCGAGGGGTTGGTTCGCCAGTTATTGGTCATGCTGGAGTTGGTCACCGATCTGGAATCGACGTACCTGACGCAGGTTGACACCGAAGCGGGTTTCCAAAATATCCTGTTTGCTCACAACACGAAAACGCTCAACATCCCTGAAGGAGCCTCGGTTCCGTGGCATGACACGTTGTGCAAGCGTGCGTTGGACGAAGGGCAAAGTTACACGCCTAACGTGGCCGAATGCTGGGGGGATTCTGAGGCGGCGCAAGCGTTAGGTATTACGACCTATGCCAGTACGCCAGTGTGTATGGATAACGGGCAATTATACGGTACGCTCTGTGCTGCGAGCTCTGACCATAAGCCGCTGACAACCAAGGGTGAACAGATCCTGAGTCTATTCGCGCAGCTTATTGCTCAGCAGGTGCAGAAAGAGTGGTTGGTGCAGCAATTGACGGCTGCTAATGCCGCATTACATGAATACTCTTACACCGATTCACTGACCGGACTGCTTAATCGCCGGGGCGTGTTTTACTCGCTGGAAGCGATGTTTTCTCAGGCAAAGAATGACCATCAGCAGGCGCTCATTGTATTCATTGACCTCGACGGCTTTAAGAGAATTAACGACCAGTTCGGCCACGAAGCCGGTGATATCTTCTTGCAAGAGGTCGGTCGACGCTTGCTGACGTGGGGGAATCCGGGGGATGTTGTCGGGCGTCTTGGTGGTGATGAATTTGTCTTTGCCCGTATGGTCAACGTTGCGCCGGAAGAGAACGAACGCGTGATTTCTTCCTTCAGAGACGACATTACGCCTTTGCTACAGGGGAATTATTCACTCGGTACGGTCAGCATCGAATACTTAGGCGCAAGCATGGGGATCGTCATGGCCGATCCTTCCGTCGAGGAGCCTGATGCTGTGATCCGTCGAGCCGATGCCGCAATGTACGCCAATAAAGTGATGCGAAAAAAAGATCAAACTCGCGCTTTTGACGTCATCACAGCACAGTCGTAAATTCCTGTGTGGGTGTAATCATCGGCTTATTGCCTGATGAGCATGCTCAGGCATTTTGGGTTGTATGGCGCGTGGGTAGGGTACAGGGGCGCTTGTTAAGTCAAAAGACATCCAGCGCCTGTTTTTTAATGAGTAGGGGTACGAAAGGTAACGCTTAAATAATCCGCGTTGCGGAAAATCGATACACATACAACTTGAAATATGACGAGTCTATACTGTGTTACCAACCGCAGACGTTAGTGTCTTCATCCGCATCGTAGCCACGCACGATATTAACCAGATCTTTTACTGCGTCAGCTGAAATCGCCTTGTCTTTTAATTCTTCGACTGTAGCGAGATCTTTATCAACGGACACGCCGTTATTATTATTCGTGACTGTCAGCAAAAAACCTTTTTTATTCTCACTGGCTGAAGGCAGTTCGTTGAGTAATTCCACGACTGCACCTGCGGCGAAATCTGGTACATAAAAAGCCATCGGTTTAAGATAAACTTTTTCTGCTTTTTCATTATTTTCGCGGTTCAACAGTGTTAATGAATAGCCTTTATTTTCACTTGTCATTATGTTTACCTCAACCTTCTATCAAAATTTTTGGATCGACATAAAAGTCCACGTTAAATAGCGTATCATCAGATAACGCTTCGATTCTGTGCCATTTCTCTGGGGGGAAGACGCCAAATTGTCCGGCTTCGATAGTTAGCGTTTCTACGGGGTCAGCACTGGTCTCATCGGCGTAACCATAATAACGAATCGTCCCTTGCATCACGCACAAGCGTGGGTAGACGCCTTGACGCGTCCCTGCATCCAAATGGCGCTTCCAGATAGACGCTGGGGCAGTTTCTTTTGTCCAGAAAGGCGTTGTGCGGGTATGAACATAATTCGCTGGTATAACAATTCGTTCCATGTTTAAACCTCATGCTTTACCCGGCTACATTGCAGGGCAGGAAGGAAAAACCATATAGTGCATATCATATACCTGTTTTAATGTTTGTGAATTATTTTCTGCTAATTAATTTTTTACAATACCGCACACATCGCAGAAAGGCTGTATTATCAAGGTTCGACGTTTCTCATATCGATTATTTTTCTGCGCTTATGGAAGGGAGGCGAAAACTAACATCAAGGAATAGTTACATTAAGTGATTTTTTGATGGTCTACTTATTAGGGATGTTGAATGTAATAAATCTCCCTTGCCGCTACTCAATTAGAGTTATTGTTAAAAATAAATCAAAAGAGTAGAAATGAGAAAATATAACGCTACTCTCTGGTGAGGTTTGAACTCAAATGAAAAAGAACGTAAAGCTCAGCTCGTTTTATTATGGTTTCCCCGTTTTTCTTGTTACGACAACAGATAATAGCAACGGAGAAGTCAATGTCGCTTCTATATCGTCGTCAATTTCTCTCGGCGATAAAATTATTATCGGTGTCACGAAAGGAAGTAAAACCTACAATAACTTATTATCTGGATCTGATGTTGTCATCAATATTCCTGATTACAAGCTGTGGGAGAAAGTTGAAGCGCTGGGTAAGCTGACCGGAAGCGATACGCTATCTGAAGGCCAGATTAAATGGGGCGTTGAGGTCTGCCACGACAAATTTTCTAAAGTTGGCCTTCACACTGAAGCGTCTACCGATATTACGCCGCCTCGGGTGATTGAATGTCCTATCCAAGCGGAATGTAAGACCGTCAGCACGACGGACAAAGGGCGTTTTATTCTTGTCGAACTGGACATTGTGAATGTCTGGGTTGAGAGTGAGCTATTAGGAGCAAATGACGTTGTTGATTCGTCAAAATGGAAGCCTCTGATCTACAACTTCCGCGAATACGACACCACGGGTGATGCATTAGGTTTTAATTTTAAATACGGCCATTAATCTTATCGAGAGAACGCTGCCACGGCGTTTACTGATAGCGGCGTTCTCTCACCTCTCTTATTGCGGCGTAGAGCGGCATGAAAAAATATTGATGCTATTGTTTATTTTCCGCATTTTTATCAATGGCATTGATTACCGCTAGCGTCATGGCTTCAACCCCAGTGCGAATGGTCGGTTCCGGCACTGGCGCAAACTGTGGGGAATGGTTGCTGGGTATTTCGACGCCTTCATTTGCCCATTTTTTAATTTGCTCTGGCGAATAAATACCGATGTTAAAATAGACAGACGGAATGCCATTGTTGACGAAGACAGAGAAATCTTCGCTGGCAGAGCTGGGTTCTTTCGCCTGTATGAAATGTTGACCGAATCGTTGGCTAAACACCTTCGCGGTAGATTCGGATAGCCTGTCGTCATTCACGACAGAGTCAACTTTGCTTTGACCAATCACAATCTCCGGTTTTGGTGCTTTGGCCATGTCGGCAGACGCCTTGGCAAACCGAGTGATACCCTCAATCAAATTTTTACGTACGTTCTCATCGTAAGTACGCAACGTCCCTTGAATATTCGCCGTATCAGGAATGATATTGCCGGATGATCCGGCGTTAAATGCGCCTATCGTCACAACGCCAAACGCGTTAGGGGACGTTTCACGGCTGACTAGCGTCTGGACATCAGTAACAAATCGTGCAGCGATAATAATGGGGTCAATGGTTTTTTCCGGCATGGAACCATGTCCCCCTTTTCCGCTAAAGGTAATGGCGAATGAATCGCCGTTGGATGTCTGGACGCCGGGTTTAAAAGAAACCAGTCCGTATTCCATTGGGGAAGTGTGCAGGGCAAAGGCGTAATCTGGCTTACCAAATTTTTTGAAAATACCGTCCTGAATCATTGCACTGGCACCCGTAATTTCCTCTTCAGCGGGCTGAGCGACAAACATTAAGGTTCCTTTCCAGCTGTCTTTCATACTTATTAGTGCAGAGGCGGTGCCGAACCATGATGCCATATGAATATCGTGACCGCAGGAGTGCGCAACGAATGTCTCTTTCCCATCCCGACCTGTCTGCTTAGCGGTACTGGCGTATGGCAGCCCCGTTTTTTCCTGCATGGGCAGAGCATCAAGTTCTGTGCGTACCATGACGGTAGGGCCAGCCCCATTCTGGAATATGGCAACCAACCCTGTGCCGCCGATATTTTCCGTCACCTGGAAACCGATCTTGCGCATATTATCAGCAAGAAGTTTGGTTGTTCTGACTTCCTGATACCCGAGTTCAGGATTCTTATGAATATCCTTATATAAGCTATCCAACTGAGGGTAATGCTGATTGAGATAGAGATCAGTTTTCTTGCTTATTTCCTGTATATCCACTGCGTTTGCAATATTGGGAATGCAATTCATTGTCAGTAGGAGGCATAATGTTGCGTTCAGTTTCATGAAATATCGTCCTTTTTGATTAAAGAGTTGGGCGGTTAATGCCTTGCTTATTCCTGAGCAGAGAAATACTGAGTCCTGTCTCCTGTGTCACTACGCAGTGAGAATCTGAGGATGAAGAACGGTAGCGTGTCGGCATGTAATATGAATAGTGTATCACAATGCGATACACTTTCCGTACCACATAGTGATTCAAGGTGAGCTGTTATGATCGATAAATCTGGGGGCGGTATTCAGGTTATCTCACGGGCCGCGGCTATCTTGCGTGAAGTTTGTGAGAGCCCAGACGGCCTCAGCCTGGGACAGCTTGCTGCACTGACAGGGCTAGCTCGATCGACCGTCCAGCGGATTGTCGATGCGCTGGAAAGTGAACATCTCGTTCAGGCTGGTGCCAAGGGTGTTCGCCCTGGCTGGGGGCTGCGGCGTTTGGGGGAGATATCAGGTCCAGGACCTGCTCACGATCTCCGTCCTGCATTGTATCGACTGTACGAAAAGACAAAAGAAACCGTTGATTTATCAACGTTAGATGGAACGTCCGTTTTGTTTATGGATCGCTTTCTGTCAGAGCAGCGCATCCGAGCGGTTCCGGATGTGCGTGTGACCTATCCCGCTTATACAATGGCAAACGGGAAAGCATTACTTTCAACGTTATCTGATGATGACGTCTATGCACGGTATGGAACGGATATTCTGGAGAGAGCAACACCCTGTTCGGTCGTTAATGTTGATGATTTAATTGAACAGTTGAATGCCATTCGGGCCGGGGAATTTGCCTACGATATTGAAGAGCACGCAATGGGCTCATGTGCGATTGGTCTTCCTCTCATGAACTCAGGCCAGCTTCCCCTCGCTATATCGGTTGTTGTCCCTACCAGCCGGTTTCACTCACATCGAAGCGCGATAGAAGACGCCCTGAGGCACTGTGTTAGCGAATGCCATGAGTATTTACACAATCGTATGGCAAAGTAGGTCAATGCGATCCTATCTACTGAAAAGAGGATAGGGTCATAAGCCTAGGCGCTGTTGGTTTAATTCAACCGCCTTACTTAGTTTTCCCTGTTTTTTACTGTCTTTTTTACTCTCTGCGAACATCATTCTTCCCTAAAATACGAGTCAGACGGAACGCGACATTGTTCTGATAATTCGGCGATGTGCGCTGTACAAAAATCGATATAGGCTCTGGCCGTTGAAGAGATGTGCTGCTGCTTTTTGTATACCAGATGCAAAGACGAATAGGGCAGCGGGTACTCTGGAAGCAGCTCGGTTAGCTCTCCTCTTTTAATATATTCAGCAGCGAAAAACGCGGGTAACTCGGTGATGAAATCCCCGGCAAGGGCACCTGCTCGTAAGTGAAGATAATCATTTACTGTCAATACGGCTGAGACGTCATAAGCGTGATTGCCCAGCATCCACACCGGACGCGCGTCAATAACAGAGCCCCAGGCTGCACATGGGAATCTCATTAGGTCAGATGGTTCACGCAGGGGCGGTGACGCATTCAGTAATCCCGGGCTGGCAACAAGAATATGGCGAAAATCCATTAAATGTCGTGCAACAACGGAATCATCAGCGATGCTACCCACCCGTAACGCAACATCGACCCCGTCTGATATCAGATCCACTCTTCTCTCGGTGGAATACACATTTACCGCAATGCGTGGGTATGCCTGCTGAAACTGCCTGATGATTTCCCACCAGGGCCCCATAGACTGGGGAAGCGTCAATCGCAGGCGTCCGGTGATATGGGGATGACCTGGTGCCATAAACTGTTCAGCATCGTTAAGGATATCCATCGCAGAGCTTGCGTGGTTAAGTAATCTTTTCCCGGCTTCCGTTACCTTGCAGCCTTTCGCTGTTCGTTCAAGCAGCAGCACCTTGAGCTCTTTTTCCAGATCTTGAATCCTGCGACTTAGGGTCGGCAGCGGGATGTTGTTCTCTCGTGCAGCAGCAGTCAGGCTGCCGCTCCGGGCGGCCATGACGAACATGTTAAGCGCATTCAGATCCAATATTGCATCCTCTCAGATATGGAAGATCTACTTTCATTTTTTGCTCTACATACTAAAGAATTGGCTCCGTAAAATGTATCTGTTTTCAGGCAGCAGGCTATTAAAAGCCAGAAGGGAGTAGGTAGTAATGCCTGCATACAACAACGGCGCAGCTTCTTCAAAACTACTATCACGACTGAGAAGGTTGGGGAAATTCTGAGACTGGCTCTTTAAGATGTATTGTCAATCGTTATGGTAATACCATTATTTCTATAGAGAAAGAAAAGGAATAACGAAAGGGTAAATAGCGTTATTAATACGCGAAGTTTCAATTTCCTTAAGTTTTAACCAAGAGCTAATCAGCCCAAAAGAAATTGCCATTTAATAAAGGATGGCAATTTCTGAGGGTGGATTAGAGTCGATATCAAGTGATAAAAAGGTCGTGGTAGGCCTTGTATGAAATAATAACACGCCATCACCGGAGCAACTCGATGTGGCAGTTGTTGAACACGGTATGAGCTCGAACAGCAAATTTCCGGAAATAAGCCTAGGGTGGCTAAAGCGTCGCGGTATTAGGCTTAGATTTTTGGGCATAGGCCGTTACATTTATGCCGACGTTTTCTCTCGCTTTCTCTCGCAGCGTTGCTATATCCCGCTTTGGGGCAACGCCAAACATACGACTGTATTCGCGACTGAATTGTGATGGACTTTCATATCCAACCTCGAAAGCCGCCGTTGAAACGTCACGGTGCTCGTTCAGCATCAGTCGTTTCGCCTCATTCAGGCGCAACCATTTTTGATACTGAATTGGACTCATCGCTGTCAGTTGCCGAAAGTGCTGATGGAATGATGGCGTACTCATCTGAGAATGGTGAGCCAACTCTTCAACCCGCAAGGGCAATGCAAAGTTCACCTTGAGCCAATCTATCGCCTTTCCAATCCGGTGCCCATGGCCATCGACGGCTGCAACTTGTCGCAGCCTGGCAGCCTGATCGCTCATCAACAACCTGTAGTGAATCTCACGTTGAATCATTGGCTCAAGAATGGGGATGGCCTCTGGTTCATCCAACAATGCCACTAGACGGCAGAACGGCGCTAAGATCGCGTCTGTGACGGTACCAATACCTACGCCAGTACTTACTGATCTATCCCTTCGAGACGACAAATTGCCGTGGGCGATCAACTCAGCCAGAACCCGCTGATCCAGTTTGAATGCTAGCCCTAAACACGGCCGATCACTGCTTGCCTCTGTGACTTCTGAGTTCGCGGGCAGGTCAAGCGATGTGACCAAAAATCGCGATGAATCATATTCGTAACCCTCACCACCGACCCACATCTTCTTGGCTCCATCTACAACCAGAACGATGCTGGGGGGAACCATACAATTGACTGGTGGAGCGGGTGCATTGCGGCGAAAGAGATCCAAACCCGGAATCGCAGTGCCGAAATCGCCTGTATCAGGTGTGCGCTCGCTGATGTCGCTAATCAGCGCACTCAGGTAGTCATCTCGTTGTTTCTTGGGGGATTGTGCAGAAATCATCTTGGCTCGCTCCTCTACGAATTTCACTTCTCACTGTAGCCTATCTGAAACGCGTAAGCCTATAGGAGCAGCAAAGGTTCATAGGATTAGGCATGTAAACCATAGAAATATGCTAATGGCGCTCAGGTCAAAGATTCTACAATCCTCACACCAAGAGCGAGCACGCCTCGGCGCTTGGAACCAGTAGACACGTCAACAGGCCGAGCCGTGGTAGCGGTTGGGTCTGGATTAGATAAAACAGAACAGTGGCCGTGTTACCAGAACTGTTTGTAGGTTGCGCTGGAACGCTCATCGGCAAAGTACCAAATCAATGAACAAAATGGGGACGTCAACGGCATGCCAGCATCTCCTGTGCTACCAGTAATGAGGAAATACTTACGTGTTATTAGATCGCAGCAGCCAACATTTTCATGGCGAAGAACGAAAAGCGTGGGGCGCCGTAGTTGCGATGTCTTTGGCCGCCTTCGCTTTAGTCGCCTCGGAATTTATGCCTGTCAGCCTGTTAACACCTCTGGCAACTGACTTACTGATCACCGAGGGTCAGGCAGGTATGGGTATCTCGGTATCCGGACTGTTTGCCCTGTTCACCGCGCTTTTGATTACACCAGTCGCCGCCAAAGTGGAACGCAAGCGCCTACTGCTGTCTATGATCCTGCTGATGGTCATTTCTGGAACAATAGTCGCGTTCGCTGCCAACTACGAAATGTTCATGGTTGGACGAGCGCTCATCGGCGTGGCAATTGGCGGTTTCTGGTCACTTAGCGCTGCCACATCCATTCGTCTTGTTCCAGCTCATCAAGTGCCGAAGGCCCTTGCATTCGTCAACGGTGGCAATGCACTCGCTACAGTTATTGCAGCGCCAGTGGGCAGCTACCTCGGCGCTTTCATCGGCTGGCGATGGGCATTCTTTACCGTGGTTCCGGTTGCCATGATAGCTCTTGCGTGGCTCATGCTCAGCATGCCCAGACTGGCACCTCGTCCCACATCGTCAGGCTCGGGCAATGTTCTCCTGCTTCTCAAGAAGCCGCCCATCGCATTAGGGATGTTAGCGGTCGCGGGTTTCTTCATGGGCCAGTTTATGCTGTTCACGTACCTGCGACCTTTCCTTGAAACGGTAACCCGACTCGATATCTCGATGGTGTCTTTCGTATTGCTGCTGATCGGCGTCGGTGGCCTTATCGGTACGTTTCTGATCGGAGCCTTCCTGAAAGACGGTGGCCTGTACAGAACATTGATCAGCGTGCCGATCATGATGGCGGTAATCGCCCTGGCGCTGGTGGAATATGGCGATGCCATGTTAACGACAGCAGTACTTCTGGTTATTTGGGGGCTAATCGCGACGGCGACGCCGGTGGCGTGGTTCACCTGGATTGCACGTTCGGTTCCGAATGACGTCGAGGCAGGTGGTGGCCTTTTCGTTGCCATTTGCCAACTCGCGATTGCTCTCGGAGGCACCGTCGGCGGAATCCTTTTTGACACGCTCGGCTACCGGGCGACGTTCGAAGTCAGTGCACTTCTGCTTGCTGCGACTGCCGTTCTCTCTTACCTCGCGGGCCGATCAGCATCGCAGATGCCTATCTCCCCCATGTCGTGACAGATATTCTCAACCGCGCGCTGTGAGGCGAGCACTATTTACCTGATCCTGAAGGAGTAAAGCCATGACCCTTTTATTTTCTCCAACGAATTTCTTCAAAGTTGCACTCATCGCAAGTGCTATATCAATGGTCGGCGTACAGTCAGCTATGGCTGAGACCCAGGCGTCTACCGCAGGCACACCGTTGCAATTGGTCCAAACTTGGGACAAGACCTTCCCCCAGAGCAAGAAAGTGGATCACCAGAAGGTCACCTTCAAAAATCGCTATGGCATCACCCTCGCCGCCGACCTGTATCTACCGAAGAGCCGTGAGAATCAGAGACTGCCTGCGCTGGTGGTTGGCGGTCCGTTCGGTGCTGTGAAGGAACAAGCATCGGGCTTGTACGCACAAACGCTTGCCGAGCGCGGCTTTGTCACGCTGGCCTTCGATGCTTCCTATACAGGGGAGAGCAGCGGCGAGCCACGTAACGTAGCGTCACCGGATATTAACACTGAGGATTTCATGGCGGCGGTGGATTTCATCGGGCTGCAACCCTACGTCAATCGTGAGCGTATCGGTGTGATCGGCATCTGCGGTATGGGCGGCATGGCATTGAATGCCGTGGCTGCCGACAAGCGTGTTAAAGCCGTTGTCGCCAGTACTATGTATGACATGAGCCGTGTCATGTCTAAAGGGTATAACGACAGCGTGACGCCTGAACAACGGGAGCAGACGCTGGAGAAACTGAGTCGGCAGCGCTGGGAAGATGCAGCAAACAAAACACCGGCTTACCAACCGGCCTATAACCACTTGAAGGGCGGCGAAGCGCAGTTTCTGGTTGATTACGCTGACTACTATATGACGCCACGTGGTTATCACCCGAGGGCTGTCAACTCTGGCAACTCTTGGACGGTCACCACGCCGCTGTCGTTCATGAATATGCCGATCCTGACTTACATCAAGGAAATTTCGCCACGTCCTATCCTGTTTGTCCACGGTGAAAAGGCTCACTCGCGTTACTTTGCGGAAACGGCTTATGAAGCCGCCGCGCAACCGAAAGAACTCCTGATCGTTAAAGGTGCCAGCCACATTGATCTGTATGATCGTATGGACAAGATTCCCTTCGACGCGATGGCGACGTTCTTCAATAATTACCTGTAAAACCGATAAATTTGGGGTATATGGATATCACCTACAACCTCAAAGGAAAAGTTGCCCTGGTCACTGGCGCAGCGGTGGGAATGGCGGACAGCAGGCCGCTATTTTCCACTCAAAGGTTTTTGGCTTAGGTCTTACACCCGAGGTAGTTCATCAGTGAAAGCTTTCAATATCTGGTTTGTGATCAAAGTGGGGCTGATTATTGCTCTTGTGTCTGTACTGGCCGTGGTTGCTTATCTGCAGCATCCCTTGTTTGGTCAGCTTCCATCTGAAGACCAATTGGCACGCATCACGCAGTCGCGGAACTACCTTGAGGGTGAATTCCGAAACCAACTCGAAACGCCGTTACTGACAACCGATGAATCACAGTTCTCAATCATGTTAAGTAACAGTTTCGGCAACAATGGCAATCCGCGGCCTCCTGGCGTGATCCCTGCTATGAAAACAGATCTCAAAGCCCTTGATGCAAAACGGGATTTGGTAGTCTGGCTGGGGCATTCGTCATACTTTGTACAAATGGCCGGGAAACGCATCCTGATTGATCCGGTATTCAGTGCCAACGCTGCGCCAATCCCGTGGGCCAACGAGGCATTCGAAGGCACAAATCTGTATAGCGCACAGGACATGCCTGACATTGATGTATTGCTGATCAGCCACGATCACTACGACCATCTGGACTATCCCACCGTTCTGGCGCTTCGAGACAAGGTCAAACGAGTGGTCGCTGGCCTTGGCGTTGGGGCGCACTTTAAACGTTGGGGCTACTCTGCTGACCAGCTTCAGGAAGCTGACTGGAATGACATCGTCAAGGAATCTCCTGAGCTGGATATCCACGTTGTTCCGGCCCGACATTTTTCCGGTCGTACGCTGACGCGGGACCAGTCACTCTGGGTTGGCTTTGCGCTGGTATCGCCGCAACGTCGTATCTTCTTTAGTGGAGATTCCGGATACGGCCCGCATTTCGCCGCAATCGGCCAGCAATTAGGCCCCTTTGACTGGGCAACGGTCGATACAGGGCAGTATGACCAGCGCTGGGCTTATGTGCATATGAATCCCGAAGAGGCTGCTCAGGCCGCTGAGGATTTGAGGGCACGCACGTTTACACCAGGCCATGCAGGTCGCTTCTCAATCTCGCCTCACGACTGGGATGACCCATTTAAGCGAATCACAACGGCAAGCGCCGGGCGTGGGTATGCGCTATGGACGCCAGAAATTGGTCGCGCGATTTATTTAGACGACCAGACACAAACGTTTACCCGGTGGTGGGAGCAAGTGCGATAGCGCTTACTTTTGAGTTGTTAAGAGACAATTGGGGGGCACTCCGTTATCGAACCAACGTGACCCTCAATCTGACCATCATATTCTTGCGATGCAGAGGAAAAGCGGAATGTGCACCGCAAAGACGTTTGCACGTGAAGGTATTGAATAAAGTGATAAAAACAAAAATCCCGCTTAGGTTTCCTTAAGCGGGATTGTTTAAATTTGGCTCCTGAATGGGAATGTCTTTGCCAGTAACTAGCTAATAAATAATATAAATCTTAATTTTTCTGTCAAGACCACCAGCATGAACCCCATGGCTAAACAGCATTACCTTCATCAGCGATGAGCCGACCGTTTTCGAGCTTGATACAATGATCGGCCAAGTGGAAAAAGCGATCGTCATGTGTGATCGCCAATACTGCCTTACCACGCGCGGCCAATTCGGGCAGAAGTTCCTGATAAAAGACGCGTTTGAATAAGGGATCCTGATCGGCTGCCCACTCATCGAAAAGATAGAAAGGGCGATCCTCCAGATAGGTTACGACCAGCGCGAGGCGTTTACGCTGTCCTTGCGAGAGGTCGCGGGTAGAAAAATAGCCGTTTTCCACCGTGACCTTATGTTCCAGATGCAGTTTGGCCAGCAGCGCATTAGCGCGAGTGTCCAGCGTTGAGTCGGTATCATTTAACCCAATCAGTGATTCGAAAAGGTGGAAGTCAGAGAATACGGCGGAGAACAGTTGTCGATAGTTGGCTCGATTACTGTCAACGACCTCGTGACCGTCAACGGTAATTGTGCCGCTTTCCGGCGTATATAGGCCGATCAGCAGTTTGGCAAGTGTCGTTTTTCCGCTTCCGTTGCCGCCAATCAGAAACGTAATTTCCCCCCTCCTGAGCGTCATATCAATAGGCCCTAGCTGAAACACCCGGTCCTCTTTCTCACGGTAATAGCTATGGAGGACACCGGACAGACGGATAGTTTCTGCATTGCCAAATTCATGTGCGGAGACGGTATGATCGATGGCGTCTCGCTCGTCCAGCTCAGATAATATCGCGCTAATTCTTCGTAATGAGACGCGGGCAGAATTTAACGTTGGAACGCTATTAAGTAATCCTTCCAGCGGCATCAGCATGAATAAAAATACGATGACGTAGCCCGCCAGCGCGGTTGATTCAAGCCCAGGTATGACGGTGGGAGAAAAAATGACCAGGCCAAGGAAGCTGTAGAACAGAAAGAGGATCCAGCCAACGCCGAAAGCATAAACACCGAAGGCGCGGGTACGATTTTTGCGTACGGTGTCGATTTCTTTACCAAGTGACTGATTGAGAAATGCGTGTGCGCGGGAGACGTGTAATTTGAGCTCTTTTGCTCCAGAAAATAGCGCATTAAAGTGGGTAAACAAGCGATCCTGTGCCTGCCCAGCGGCTCTCAGAGAGGTGAACGCCGTGCTTCCACCCAGGCTGTAACCCAGCGAGCCAATGACAACAATTGCCAGCGCTAAAAAGAAGATAGGGAGCGATAGCCAGGCAAGGTATCCCAAGCAGCCGATGACGATAGAACCTTGCATCACAATGTTCGGTAGCGTGAAAAACAAGAGCGAGACATTGGTGGAGTCATCCGTGATGATCGACTGCGCACGCGAGGCACCCAGTTCTTCTATCTGACGGAAGGGCGCACGAGCCACGCGGCTTGAAATAAGTTCGCGCATTTTCGCCATGGTTCCCTGGCTCAGTCTGGCAAAAATGACGCCGCTGAGAATACGGCAGGCAATCGCCAGAACAGTCAATATGGCAAAATACCAGGCGAGCGGTGCATAGTCATCGGTGGGTGTCAGCAGCGCTTTGTTGATTAAGGTAATCAATAAAACGCTGGAAATACCATTGGTGACGCTGGCTACTGTGGCAACCGTCAGTATCCATCGTGAATCGAACAACAGTGAGAGTAAAAGCTGTATCGCTGGGTTTTTGGTCGTCGACGTTTTCATATTATTATGTCCACACGTTATTGAGACGTACACGATGCCGAGATTCGCGACCAGCCTGATACGCTGGCCGCGTCAACAGCCTGCTTTCGCTATTTTCTAGGGTTTAGGGTTTGCCATAACCAGTCGGCAAGCCGTTCTACCTGTGGCATAGAGAGCATCGTCATGTGGTTGCCCGGCATCAATACCGGGTCTAACTGGGTAACATGCTTCCTCCATTCGCTGTCGTTCGTCGTTCTTTCATCGGTATCCCCCTCTTTGGCACTGACCAGATAGATGTCACCTTCATAGTGAGTGCGTGGTGTATACACCGTGTTCAGATTGGCCTGCATAACCTGAACAATTCCCTGCAACAGCGATGTGGTCGTGTGCGTAGAGAAAATACCGGCTTTTACCAGAGCGCGGTGCAGCTGTTTGATCTGTTCCTCCGGGGCCATATCCACAAACTGAGATCGCGTCAGCGCTAAAGGCTGCGTCAGAATCATGTTGTAGATGTCGATCAATTTCATGATCGTCTCAACGCGATCGATTGATTTTGGCGGGCACCCCTGAATGTCGGGAGCATCGGTATCCACCAGTATCAGACTGGCAACCGATTCTCCCTGTGCCTGTAGCTGTAATGCGAGTTCAAAGGCGACCCATCCGCCAAAGGAATGCCCGAGCAGGTGATAAGGCCCATGAGGTTGCTTTTGCCGTATTCCTTGGAGATAGGCTCGTGCAGTCCCCTCTACGCTGATGTAAGGCGGTTGGTTGATTTCTGTCAGGCCGCGCGCCTGCAGGGCACACACGGGTTGTTGCGTCGGCAGCGCCAGCGCCAGTTCAATAAAGCTTGAAGCATTGGCTCCCGCCCCAGGGATACAAAAGAGCGGAGGCGCGCCCGGCGTACCGTTCTGGATAACGATGTTTGGCACATAGTCATTCGGTAACAGGAATTCGCTAAACGAGTCGGCAACCTGATTCAGTAACGGCGGCTGCATGATCGTGTAGTGAGTTCCACCGATAGGATGAAGCACGGAATCCTTACCGACGATGCCCTGCCATTCCCCCCAAATGTCGTCATCGGTGGTGTGTTCCGAACGGTAGAGGTGAACAGGCAGGATTGAAGCCGGAGCCCGGTAATGTTCAGACAACTGCAAGATCGCTCTTTGGCTGTTGATGCGTAGAAGAATATCCTCTTTTGTAATACCGGACGGAAGCCATTGACGTTCATGACAGCGCGCAATGATTAGCTCGATGTCTCCCAGCGTGCGCAGATCCTCCAACTCGTGTTCATCGGCTGTCGTCATGTGACTACGTAAGTAGACGAGGATGATATTGATATTTTCCTGTTCGTCGCTTAAGCCCCTGTGGAAATAGACGCTTTTTGGCTCACCAGACTGCGCGTCTGTCCGATTGAAGTTATAGGAATCGATCATGCCAAGAAACGCGACCTCCTCGCCGCTATTAATCAGCTGTAGCCCGATTTCATAGGCAATCGATCCACCTAATGACCATCCGGCAAGGCGATAAGGGCCATGAGGCTGAATACGACGGATCGCATTCAGATGGTCCGTCGCCAGTTCCTCAATAGACGCTGGCGGTGACGGCAGCGCATGCAGGCCTAGCGACTGTAGCGCGTAGACGGGCAAGGCTGGTGGTAGCAGCGTGGCGAAGGTTGAATAAACTAACGGATCTCCCGTCGACTCGTGTATCAGGAATAGCGGCAGGAGATTCCCTTCAGGGCTTAGCGGCACAGGATTCACATCAAACGGCGATTCTGATGTCGGTGAGGTATCGCTGCCAACCACGAAGGCCAGCTCGGACAGCGTGGGATGAGAGAAGAGGGTGGAGAGTGATACTTCCATACCCTGTTCACGCATATGGTTGAGCAACTGTACTGCCAGCAGTGAATGGCCACCAAGTTCAAAGAAGTGGTCGTGGCGGCCGACGCGCTCCAGACCCAGTAGCTCCTGCCAGATAGCGGCCAGCGCGGTTTCCACCTTGCCTTGTGGCGCTTCATAGCCATGACTGACGACGGCCGTTTGGTCGGGTGCGGGCAGCGCCTTGCGGTCCAGTTTACCGTTTGGCGTCAGTGGGAAAGTATCCAGCATGACAAAGGCTGACGGGATCATATAGTCGGCTAAATGTGTCGAGAGCTGCTGACGTAGCTCGGCAGGCATCAGTTCAATACCGGGCTGCGGACAGAGGTAGGCGACCAGCCGGGTATCACCGGGGCTGTCCTCACGGGCAATGACCAGCGCTTCCTGCACGCCGGGGCACTGCAGCAGTCGGGCTTCGATTTCCCCCGGTTCGATGCGGAAACCGCGCACCTTAATCTGGAAATCGTTGCGGCCGAGGTATTCGATATTACCGTCAGGCAGCCAGCGGCCGAGGTCACCGGTCTTGTACAGCCGGGCCTCTTTTGCGTCAGAGAACGGGTCGGCAATAAAGCGCTCGGCGGTGAGGTCGGGACGGTGGAGGTAGCCGCGGGCGACGCCGGCTCCGCCGATGTAGAGTTCGCCGGCGACGCCGACCGGTACGGGCTGGCCTTTCGCATCGAGAATATAGAGGCGGGTATTGGCAATGGGCCGGCCAATGGGGACGCTGTCGATGAGCGAATTGGGGGTACGGGCATCAAAGGTGATACAGCCGACGACGGTTTCGGTGGGACCGTATTCGTTGATGATGCGGGAGCCGGAAGAGAGCGTCTGCCAGAGTGCGACGGTGGCAGGGGACAGCGCTTCGCCGCCGACGACAAAGAGCAGGTCCGGGCAGGTCTTGCGGGCGGACTGCAACTCCTGACCGAGTGCGGCAAGGTGCGTCGGTGTGATTTTGACCAGCGTACCGGGTTGAGCATCAAGCAGCGCAGGCAGTAACTCGGTGAG